>DATFGQ010000016.1:0-75026 GCA_035249305.1 Blastocatellia bacterium
GAGAGGTTGTTTGCATGGCTGCAAAACTACCGTCGGATTTTGGTCCGTTATGAATATCACGATGACAACTATTTGGGCTTCGTTCATCTCGGTTGCATCCTGATTTTACTCAGAGCCTATTTTTGAGATAGCTTCTAGTAACCTTTCTGCTACAGAAAGTGAAAGGGTTATTCAATCACAGTCGCTCTAGCAACCCAGGCTAGAGACAAGCCTGACTTATCGAGGAGGGATCAAAATGTTTAGAACTGGTCAATCTAAGAGATTTGCTTTCAAGCATCACGTAGCCATTGGAATAGGCGTTACGGTTTTGATGATTGTTGCCATCACTATTGGCATTAACAAGAAAGCCGTTGTAGGGAATTCTTCGACAGATGACGCCAACTCACGCAATAAGGCCGTTATTGAGAAGGTCGCTAATTCGTCGGATTTACCCCTCGCAACAGACAACTCCGAAGGATCGCCTCTATTTATTCTCACCGCTAATGTGAAAGAGGTGACAGACGACGACTACCAACAGTTGACGGGGATCAAAGAGAATTCTCTTAACCACATTACTTTCCCCAACGTTATACTGGTTAACAACGCGAATCAGCCTGTGAAAGAATTCACTTTATGCTTGGTTCACAAACATTCAGATCGTAAAGAATGCATCATGCGAACGAATCTTGAGATTGGGCCTTCTAGGGATTTTTCAGTTGAGGCGGTAACGTGGGCAGGCCCAAGAAAGGCGATGATGAGGAAATTTAGCAAAAAGGAAGGTGTCTTCCAGGAAGATAAGAGTAGACCGGGATTAGACTCACAGGAGATGTGGCTACCAGGCAACGTAAGCGACTATACTCTTGTAGTTGCAAGCGTTGAGCTTGCGAATGGTAACAAATGGGTCACGAAGCGATAACCAGCACCGTAAAAGTAAGACAATTTTAAGCGACGCCTCAAATTAGTCAGTGAGGATATAGGTATGCGAAAGAGCATGACTGTTGTATTATTGTTTTTTGCGACTCTCTTCTTCATCTCGCAATTGCAAGTTACATCAGCCATTGATGTCAACAGAAACACTTTGGGAGTTCTGGCTACCGAGTATGTAACCCCTGCGCCTCAGAGCCCGTGTACCTGATATTGCGGTTGGGAGTGCGGCACTTGCTATTATAGTTGTTGGTGTCCAACCGTCGGCGGTTGTATAACGTGCGGAAGTGGATGTTGTAGGGCAGCACCTAGAGAGTGTTTTAATTAAGACATCATCCCAAGAGTTTTCAGCACCGGAGCAAACAGTCTCATAACAAGTTTAGGACCTTACCCATAACTCGCCTATTGCTGTCACAGGGCATAACAAGCGCGTGCAGCGGAGGCCGCGAAGCAAGTTTCTCATTTATCCATCAATTCCGTTCGCGGCCCCGCTAATGCGAATCGATAAACACAAAACCGATCTGTAAGCAATTATTTCCTCTATCGCCGTTCACTAAAAAGAGGCTAGCGCGCTTTGCCTCTGAGTCATTTCGGATGTAGTATGGGGGAACTCAAGCGGGCAAGTCTGAGTCTGAATCAAAGGAGTCTCATGAGCAAATACTCGCGCACCTGGGCCTTGATTAAAGGCTCCTGGGGTATTCTCAAGCAAGAGAAGAGGCTTATTCTCTTCCCCATTCTTTCCGGGCTTTGCTGCTTGCTGCTCATGGCCCCCTTCGTTCTTAGACTTTCTGAAGACGGCGACGACGAGTTCAGACTCACGGACGACTCAAGCCTTGATATCCTGATCATTTTGCTAGGCGGCTTGCTGGTCTACTCCTGCCTGCACTTCATCGTGACGTTCTTCAATGCCGCGATCGTCGCTTACGCATCGTTGCGAATCCGCGAGGAAGACGCATCTTTGAAAGAGGGCTTTTTGGCCGCCCTCGATTGCATCCACTTGATCGCCGGGTGGGCGATCATCGCGGCGACGGTCGGGCTGATACTCACTCTCATCGAAGACCGCCTGGGGAGATTCTCAAGACTGATCGTCGAGGCGCTCGGAATCTCGTGGGCCGCCGTGAGCTTTCTGGTGGTTCCCATCCTGGTGATCGAACGCAGGAATGCGGTCACGGCAACAAAGGAGTCCGCCGAGTTGTTGAAGGAAGTGTGGGGCGAAGGACTGCTCAGCAACTTTTACCTCTTCAGAGTCTTCCTGTACCTGAGCCTGCCGGGGCTTTTCGTATTCGCGCTGGGATTTATGATAGGCACAAACGCCTCAGTGGTAATATGTCTCAGCTTGTCCTTAATATACTTCGTGCTGTTGATGATAGCGCATGCCACGCTCAAGAGTATTTTTCAAACGGCCCTATACTACTATGCTCGCGAGAGCATGGTCGCCGAAGGCTTCCGCCGCGACGATTTGAGAAGGGCCTTCTCCAAATGACGAACGCATAAGCGATGCTAGAAATCAAAGGACTGAATAAGACTTACGCCAGCGGAGTCCGCGCGCTGAAGGGGATCGACCTCGAAGTCTCGGCCGGGGTCTTCGGGCTCCTCGGTCCGAACGGCGCGGGCAAGACTACGCTGATGAAGATACTCGCCACGCTGCTCGACCCCGACTCCGGCCGGGTCGCGGTCGGCGGCGTCGATTTTATAAACGAGAAGATGGCGGCCCGCAGGATGCTCGGATACTTGCCGCAGGAGTTCGGGCTCTACCCGACGTTGACCGCCGAACAGACGCTCGCCTACTTTGCGCGGCTCAAAGGAGTGATCGACGCGAAAGAGCGCGCACGATTGATCGACGCGCTGCTGGAAAGGGTCAACCTCTCGGACGTGAAGAGGCAGGCGGTCGGCGGTTTTTCAGGCGGCATGCGGCAGCGCCTGGGCATCGCGCAGGCGATCATAGGGCGGCCCCGTATCATCATCGTCGACGAGCCCACGGCCGGGCTCGACCCCGAAGAGCGGAACCGCTTTCACAACCTGCTTTCCGAGATAGCGGGCGACGAGACGGTAGTGCTGCTGTCGACCCACATCGTCTCGGACGTGTCGACGATCTGCGGCCAGATGTCCGTCATACGCCGCGGCGAAATCCTCGCCTT
The DNA here is from genome assembly GCA_035249305.1 of Blastocatellia bacterium. Taxonomy (GTDB): domain Bacteria; phylum Acidobacteriota; class Blastocatellia; order UBA7656; family UBA7656; genus DASUNP01. The sequence goes on from DATFGQ010000016.1 coordinate 3,042, forward strand.
CTCGACGCCGCAATCGGCCCTCGCCCAGATCGCCAACGCCGTGTGGGAAACAACCGCGCGGCGCGAAGACGTGCCGTCCATCAAGTCGCGCTTCCGTGTGATCTCCACGCGGATGTTCGAGGGGCGAGTCCGCGTGCGCGTCTTTTCGCGCGGCCGCCGGCCGGCGGAAGAGTTCAGCCCCGCACAGCCTACTCTCGAAGATTACTATTTAAGCCTCGTCAGCCAGCCGGAGAGTGTAAATTGAGGGACAAGCTTCCGCCGCCGCTCATCGCAGTCTTTCAGGCCGAACTGCTCTTCAACCTCAAGCGCGTCGCCCCTTACGCGCTGACGGTAATCTTCAGCGCGAACGCCGTGTTGTGGTGGGCCAGGGGGCCCGCGATCGCGAGAGGGTGGGCGGTCAACAGCGATTTCTATATCGTATGGCTGTTCGGCGGCTTCTCGTTTATGACGATGCCGCTCTTCATAGCCTTGATGATGGGCGACCCCGTAATCCGCGACTTTCGCGTAGGGATCGACCCGCTCATCTTTTCAAAGCCCATCCGCCGCGCCGAGTACTTGCTCGGGAAGTTCTTCGGCAACTTCTTCGTGCTCGTCTGTTGTCAGGCCTGCTTCGCATTGACCGCGCTCCTGCTCCAGGCCTTCAGCACGCAGGGGATGATAGTCCTGTCGCCGCGGCTCGTCCCGTACTTCCAACACTTCTTCTTTTTCGTCGTCGTGTCGAGCCTCGCGCTGGCCGCGATCTGTTTTACCGTCGGCACTCTCACGCGCAACGTCAAGATAGTCTACGGGCTGATGGTCTCTTTCTACCTGCTCTTCATCGCGTGGCAGTCCACGATCAAGGGGCTGCCCATCGGGTGGCGAATCGCCCTCGACCCGCTGCTGTTCAACGTAGGCGCGGAGACATGGAAAGGGCGGAGCGGCGATTGGCTGAACCAGCTCACTATCGACTACGACGGATACATGATCGCCAACCGCCTTCTGATGATCGGCGTTTCGCTAGCCTGTTTCGCGATCCTCTACAATCGCTTTTCGAGCGCCGAGCGAGCCAGGACGGATGGCGGGCAGAATACGGCTTCGATCTTCAACCTCACAGAGAGGGCCGAGAGGCTTTATAACGAGAGCGAAGGCTCAAGCCCCGCCGCGCGTCGCCACGCCGTAGCAGCAGCCGAAAAATCGGTTGCCATTCCGCAAGTCGAGGTAGTCACCCAAGGCTTGCGCGCAGGCGTCGACCAGTTCGTCGCGGCCCTCGCAGTTGAGCTGCGCCTGCTGCGCGCCGAGCGGAGTCTTGTCGTTGTCCTCCCGCTCGTTACGCTCGTATGCGCGCTGGAACTGGCCGTTTTCGCAGTCGCTTCGGGGCCGTCGTTCTCGGCCGTCTACGCCAGCAGGAACGCGAGCTCGCTGCTCTTGTTTCTGTTCGGAGTAGCGGTCTTCTACACGGGCGAGGCGATGCACCGCGACCGCGAATCGAGGATCGAGCCGGTGTTGTGGGCGACGCCCGCGCCCAACTTCGCCCTGCTCCTGTCGAAGTTTTCGACCACGCTGCTGCTCTCTTGTTCGCTGATCGCCCTGGCCGGAATGGCGGCCGCAGGCGTGCAGGCTTTCAAAGGGCACGCGCCGCTCGAACCAATAGCCTACCTAAAGACCTACGCCGTGGTCTTGATTCCGAGCGTAGTCTTCATGACAGCGGCTTCCGTAGCTTTGAATGTTTTATTACGCGATAAATACCTGGCCTACGCCGTCAGCCTCGCGCTAGGCGGCGGGGTCTATTATTTGACGGGCCAGGGATACAACAACTGGCTTTATAACCCTGCTCTCTTGAATCTCTGGACCGCTTCTGACCTGCTGGAGGGCGGACCCCACCTGACGCGAATACTGATTCACAGGGTCTACTGGCTCGCCATTTCGGCCTTGCTTCTTGCGCTGGCGCTCCTGTTTTTCGGGCGAAAGTCGACAAGAGTCTTAAAGTCGCGGGGCCGTCTGACCGGCAGGGCATGGACAATTCTGGCGGCCTTAGCTTCATTGCTTGCGGCAATCATCGCGGGCTTCATAGTTGTGGCTTGACTTACAAAATATCTTTCGATTATTCTTCGGCCCACCTCACGTTGCAAACAGTCTCGTCAAGCAGTAGGAGACGGATGGCCCGGCCCGCGGAACGGGATTAGAATCATGCGCCATGAGCGATGAGCCGATAGCCCTTGACGCTTACGAGGCCCTGGCCGAGGCTTACGCGGCCGCGGTCGATACGAAACCGCACAACGCTTACTGCGAACGGCCCGCGACGCTCTCCCTGTTGCCGGACGTCAAAGGCAAGAGGGTGCTGGACGCGGGTTGCGGGCCGGGCGTCTACAGCGAATGGCTCGTCGCGCGCGGGGCGGAAGTGGTTGCCCTCGACGTAAGCCCGAAGATGGTCGAGTTGGCAAAGCAGAGGCTGGGCCGGGCGGTCGACGTACGGCAGGCCGATCTCGGAAAGCCGCTCGACTTTCTCGACGACTCGTCCTTCGATCTTGTGCTGAGCCCGCTCGTACTTGAGTACATCGAAGATTGGGCCGGTGCCTTCTCGGAGTTCTACAGGGTCTTACGCCCGGCGGGCCACCTCGTCTTTTCGGTCACGCACCCGCTCTTCGATTTCCTTTACTTCAAGTCGAATGACTATTATAAAACGGAACTGGTCGCCAGCGAGTGGCGTGGGTTCAGACCGCTTCGAGTCAAGATGCCCAGCTTCCGCCGCCCGCTCGAAGCGATGATCAACCCGCTCGTCGCGGCGGGCTTCCGCATAGAAAGAATCGTCGAGCCTAAGCCGACGGAAGAATTCAGGCGGGCGGACCCGGAAGAGTATGAAGAGTTATCTCGGCAGCCATGTTTTCTATCTATACGCGCAAGGAAGTGAAACCTGAATTGAGAGGTTATCTATGAGAAACGGATTACAACCGGCGGCCTTCTCTATGGTCCTGGCCGTGGCGCTCCTGGCGTCAGGCGCTAACGGCCAACAGGTGGCTGACACGGCGTTCAAGCCGCCCATACCGAGCCCCGCCTACCAGCCGGGCCGCGGCCCCGTGGTGATGTTGGACGAAGCTCATTTCAATTTCCACACGGCCGATGGCCGCTACCTCGCTTTCGCCGAGTTGCTCCGCCGGGACGGCTACGTCGTGAAGCCGTCGCGCGCGCGGTTCGACAAGGCATCTCTTAAAGAGGGTCAAATCCTCGTCATCGCAAACGCGCTGGCCGAACGCAACCAGTCGGACTGGAGTCTGCCGACGCCTTCCGCGTTCGCCGACGAAGAGGTGGCGGCGGTGCGCGAATGGGTGAACGAAGGCGGCTCGCTATTATTGATCGTCGACCACATGCCGTTCCCCGGCGCGGCCGAAAAACTGGCGGCGGCCTTCGGAGTCAGGTTCAGCAATGGCTACGCCATCGATGAGAGTGCGCAAGGGCCGATTGTATTCAAGCTCGCGGACGGGTCGCTCAAGGAGCACGAGATCACTAAGGGACGGAGCGACGCCGAAAAGGTCGACAGGGTCGCGACCTTCACGGGCTCGGCTTTTCAGGTCGACGGCGAGGCGCAGCCGTTGCTCATCCTCGGGCCGACGGTAGTATCACTTTTGACTTCCGTGGCCGGGCAGATTAAAGAAGACACGCCGCGCACTCCCGTGAAGGGGTGGTGCCAGGGCGCGGTCATGAGACGCGGCAAGGGGCGCGTGGCTGTCTTCGGAGAGGCGGCGATGTTTTCGGCGCAGTTGGCCGGGCCGAACCGTAACCCGATGGGCATGAACGCGCCGGTTGCGGAAAAGAACCCGCAGTTCCTTTTGAATCTAATCCACTGGCTTTCAGGAAACCTGAGCAGTAAAAAGTAATCAACCGTACCGTAACATTTGATACGATAAACCTATTTTGAGCCCCCGAGGAGAAAAGGCATATGCCCCGATCAGATTCCCGACTGAGATTTCTAGCCCTTCTCACCGTGTCGTTTCTCGCGTGCTTCACGGAGGCCGCGGCGCAGAGCACAGTCCGAGCAGGCGCGGAACAGAGGACCGCGCAGCATTTCAAGTCGTTAAGGACGCAGCCGCTGGAGCTCTACGCCTTCCTGCGAAAGATGCCAAAGGGCGGCGACCTGCACTTACACCTCAGCGGGTCTGTCTATGCGGAGTCGTACATCGAGTGGGCGGCCAAGGCGAAGCCCGACCTGTGCGTAGACATGACGACGTTCGTCTTATCGCCCTGCGATGGGACGTCGTCCAGGCCGCCCGCCAGCAACGCGCTCACCGACGGCGTGCTTTACCGGCGGATGATAGACGCATGGTCTATGCGGAATTCCGAGCTGTCGGGGCTGAGCGGTCACGATCAATTCTTCGACGCCTTCGTAAAATTCGGGGCCGCCGGCAACAACCGCTATGGCGACATGCTCGCCGAGCTTGCGTCGCGCGCCGCGTCGGAGGGCGTCAGCTATCTCGAAGTCATGCTGACGCCGGACAACGGAAAGTCGAGGACCGCGGGCGGCGCTTCGCAATGGCCCGACGACGACCAGCTTGCGGCCATGTCGAAAGACGAGCTGAATGCTCTCTTCGCAAAGAAGCGGCAGGAGCTTCTTCAAACGCAGGTCGACGGGGCGGCGCAGGAGAGCCGCGCCACGCTCGACCAGATGGAGGCGAGGCGGAGGCAACTGCTCAATTGCGACGACCCGAATCGCGCGGGCGCGGGCTGCAAGGTCTCCGTCCGTTACATCTTCCAGATCTCGCGCGCGGCCCCGCACAACCAGACCTTCGCGCAGATGGTCGCGGCGATGGAGACGGCGAAAGCCGATCCGCGGCTCGTCGCCATGAACCTCGTCCAGGCGGAAGACACCCGCGCCTCTATGAACAATTTCGCACTTCAGATGGCGATGCTCGATTACATAAACAGAGTGAAAGAGAGCGAGAAAGATTACCAGAAGGCTAACATCACGCTACACGCGGGCGAGCTTGCGCCCGGCCTCGTCCCGCCCGAAGGGCTGCGGTTCCACATCCGCGATTCCGTCCAGAAAGGGCACGCCAAGCGCATAGGCCATGCCGTTGACGTAATGTACGAAGACGACCCGCACGCGCTGCTCGAAGAGATGGCCGCCAAGAACGTGATGGTGGAGGTCTGTTTGACGAGCAACGACAAGATACTCGGCGTTAAAGGCAAGCAGCACCCGCTGCCGGTCTATTTGAAGTACGGGGTCCCGGTCGCGCTCGCTACGGACGACCTGGGAATATCGCGGTCCGACATGACGCAAGAGTATTTGAAGGCGGTCGAAGACCATGAATTGAGTTACACTCAGCTCAAGGGCATGGCTCGCGCGAGCCTCGAACATGCCTTCATAGCCGGCAAGAGCTTGTGGAGGGACGCGAAGAGGTCGATCGCCGTGCGGGAGTGCGAGCGCGACGGCGCGGGATCGGATGATAAGAACCTTTCGCCCGAGTGTCGCCGGTTTTTGGAGGGCAACGAGAAGGCGCGGCTCCAGTGGGAGTTGGAAAGAGCGTACTCGCGGTTTGAAAAGGGCTGCTGTCAGAAGCCGGGGAGCCAGGCGTCTAATAAGCCATAAGTACGAAGGATAAGATTCCGCCTACAGGGAGGCGTGGGGAGTCGCCATGGCCTTGAGAGATTATGACAAAGCGTTTTCACTGCCGGCTCAGGTCGCGGTCTGCCGCGGCATACTCGTCCAGCAGTAGCGCCCGATGGACATTCAAAAACTCATCCGTTATCTTGTTTACCACCACTGAAACTCGGAGGAAAATATGGCTATCGGTAAAAGTATGCTGCCCGAATTCGATTATGAGATGGCGAGCACACGCAAGACGCTCGAACGCGTGCCGGACGACATGTTCGATTGGAAGCCGCACGACAAGTCCATGACTATGGGAGGGCTGGCGACGCACCTCGCCAACCTGCCCACGTGGGCGAGTCGCGCCATCAATAAAGATTCATTCGACATGGCCCCGCAGGGCGGGCCGCCGTTCAGATTGACGCAGGCTCAATCGCGCTCCGAAGTCCTCGACACCTTCGACAAGAACGTGGCCGAAGCGCGGGCCGCGATAGCCGGCGCGAGCGACGAGGCGCTGATGGAGAAATGGTCGCTTCTGTCGGGCGGCGAGACCGTCATGACGCTGCCAAAAGTGGCCGTCCTGCGCAGCTTCATAATGAACCATAGCATTCACCACAGGGGCCAACTGACCGTCTACTTGCGGCTGAACGACCTGCCCGTGCCGGGGCTCTACGGCCCGTCGGCGGATGAGGCGTGATGGGCGCTGTTTTATGAAACGTCATCTCATACTCCTGGTCGCGTCGGTCACTGCTTTCTGTCTCTCCGCAAATCAAGCTGAGGCCCGCCAAGTCGAAACAGGACGGGCAAAAGGCAAGATGAGTTATGACGGCAAAACCATAGAGCTGAATTACGTTTACGCCAGGGCGGAAACAGACATCTTTGATGACCGGGAGCGCAAGGTCAGCCTGATTTTTGCCGAGCACCCATATTCGCCCGTCGCGCCGCGAAAAGAGAGGGTTCCTTATCTTGAATTCACGTTTGATAATAAGACCCTGCTCGGCATTAACATCGTGACGGAGGATGGCAACGTCAGTTACTCAAGCAGCGCGTTCAAGATCGATCTTGTATATCTGCCCGGCAACACCGTCGAAGGCAGGGTTAATGAAAAATCTCAAGTCATGTCTAAAGACTTTGAGTGCGAAGTGGCTTTCAAAGCGGCGTTTGGGATCGACCCGGAGGCGCCCGTCACGGCGCGCACAGGCAAGCCGCTTGCTGCCGGAGGCGGCGCGGCGGGGGCGGCATTCCTTCAAGTGATAAGACTCGCTCAAGAAGGCGCAAAATATGTCGAGGCTCAAAAAGATGAAGCGCAGATGGAGGCGCTTGTGAAGAAGAGCCTAGAGCTAGGCAAGTACAGGTTCCAGGAAAGAAACTCGCTGTTCCTGATGAGCGCCCTTCAGCAGATGAAAGACGCCCGCGTCACCGCCGGATTCACGGACGGCAATAAAGCGACTCTGAGCTTCGTGGGCCTCGGCCCGAACGGCAGAACCGAAGGCAGGGTCAACATGCACCTTGAAGGCAATCAGTGGAAAGTCGGGCAGATGGCGTTGAAGGACAAAACCGGCAGGATCTCTTTTTAGAACCTGCGCGGAGCATATTGCATTTGATGATACGGACGCGCTTTTCTATAGCCGTAATCCTCCTTACAGCCATGATCTGCCTGCAAGCGTGTAAGAATCCTGACACTCGCGCGGTGGCTTCGGCCGCGAGCCCCGAGTCGAAGCCGAGTCAGGCCGAACGGCCCGCGACTGACCGCGCCCCTTTGAAGCTCCCTCTGGTCAATCCGAGAATCATCGTCTTTAAGAGCCAGCGGAAGCTGGAGCTCTACTCGAACGACGAGATTGTTCGCGCTTACCGCGTGGGCCTCGGGACCAGCCCCGTAGGTGACAAGGTGCGGCAGGGCGACAGGCGCACGCCCGAAGGGCAGTTCTACGTCTGCGTGAAGAACCCCAGGAGCCAGTTCTATCTCTCGCTCGGGCTGAGCTACCCGAACGAAGAAGACGCGGAGCGGGGCTTGCGCGACGGGCTGATAAACCGCGCCAGGCATAATCAGATAATCAGCGCGATACGAAACAGAAGGACCCCTCCTCAGAACACGGCTCTGGGCGGGGAGATATACATACACGGGCACGGGTCCAAAGACGATTGGACGTGGGGTTGCGTCGCTTTAGATAACGCTGACATAAAAGAGTTGTTCGAAGCGGTCCCCGTAGGTACAGCCGTGCTGATAGAGCCCTAGCGGCGTCGGCGTCCGATCTGAGGCAATTATGAGCTCGAAAAAGGAAGCCCTGAACAAGCGGGTTCGCGAAACCATATCCGCCCTCCCCGACGAAGCGCTCCAGAATCTGGTTCAGAACTCGCCTCTTCAATACACACCTTACGCCTTACAAGTCGCCCGCGAAGAGTTGAAGAAGAGAAAGAAGCTGAAATCGCTCCGCGCCGATGACCAGGCTCTGCGACAGGCGGGCGACGAGATACTCCAGGCAGGTTGCTTCATAGAGGTTTGGCGCGAGAAGAATTTCGAAGGCGAAAGGCTGATCATCGAAGGCCCCTCCGAATACGAGACGCTCGGCTCGGGCGAGAATGACTGGGGCGACGCGATATGCAGCCTGCGCGTAGGGCCTAACGCGTTCGTGATCGCGTTTGAAAGCGCGAGCTTCACGGGGGAGATGATCTGTTTCGGCCCCTGCCAGGAGATCGCCGACCTGAGCGAATTCGCCTTCGATGACGAGATCGAGTCGCTGAAGTTAATCAACTCGGTGAAGATCTTCGAGTACACCAGGCAGGCGAGCAAGCAGGAGTCGCCGAAAGGCGAGTGATCCGCAGGAGAGCGCTCTCCCCTTCCGCCGTTGCAATCGACTGAGAACCCCACCATAATGCTGCCGTTCACCATCGGCGATTCACCACAACGAAAGGAGACTACCATGTCACTTGCGAGACGCATGTCGGCTGAGTTCTTAGGCACCTTCTGGCTGGTGCTGGGCGGTTGCGGCAGCGCCGTACTGGCCGCGGCATTTCCGAGCGTGGGGATAGGTCTGCTCGGAGTCTCTCTGGCATTCGGCCTGACGGTTTTGACGATGGCCTACGCTATAGGCCATATCTCGGGTTGTCATCTGAACCCCGCGGTGTCGATCGGCCTGTGGGCGGGAAAGCGATTCCCCGCGTCGGAGCTGATACAGTACATCCTGTCACAGGTGCTGGGCGCGATCGCGGGCGCGGGCGTGCTCTACGTGATAGCCAGCGGGAAACCAGGGTTCACCGTGAGCGGCGGGTTCGCGTCCAACGGATATGACGTGCACTCGCCCGGCGGCTACTCTCTGGCGGCAGGGTTAGTAGCGGAGGCGGTCTTAACCTTCATGTTCTTGATGATCATACTCGGCTCGACCGACAAACGCGCGCCTGCCGGGCTGGCGCCGATAGCGATCGGGTTGGCGCTGACGCTGATACACCTGATAAGCATCCCCGTGACGAACACCTCCGTGAACCCCGCGCGCAGCACGGGGCCGGCCATCTTCGTTGGCGGGTGGGCGCTGTCACAGCTCTGGCTCTTCTGGGTCGCGCCGATAGCGGGGGCGGCCGCGGCTGGATTGGTTTACGCGCAGCTCGCGGGCGAGCCTGAGGAGAAGCCAAAAGCGAAGGCGAAGTCCGCCGTTAATTGAACACCTTATCTCAGCGCCGGGAGCGGTAGCGAGGCTCCCGGCGCTGAGCGATGCGCTTGTAATCACCGGAGAAGGCATGCCCTCGGGACGAGTAGCCCGCGTTAGGGACTGGCTGTCAAAGAATCTCAAACCCCTTGAGCCAGATCATGCGGAGCCGCAGCTTCAGTCCGCGTCGCCGACAAAGTCGATGTCGCTCAGGGCTCGCCTTCTAATCGTTTGCGCGGCGATCTTCTTCATCTCGTCAGCCGTACGGCTTCTCTACTTCCAGGACATGCGCGCCGAGGTGCTTCACACGGAATCGCTCGCGACGACGATGATCGACAAGTATGAAGAAGAGAAGCAGAGGATGTTCAACGACGGCGGGTTGCTGTTCCCCAGCAAGACCGTAGACCCGAGCGATGCGCGAATGCTCTTTCACCCGCCCGGCCACTCGATCCTGCTCGCCGCGATCTACGGCAAGAGCACGCCCGACAGGCATTACACATCACTAAGGCTCCTCCACATATTCTGCGGCGCGCTGTCGAGCGTCTTCATAGTACTGATCGCCGCTCAGTTGTTACCACTTGCTGTAGCGTCGATCGCGGGTTTGCTGGCCTCGCTTTCGCCCCAGCTTGCCTACCACGCGTTATGGCTCACGCCGGACTCGCTCTGCATCCTGCCAATCCTCGTCGGCGTCTACCTGGTGCTGAAGGCGAGAAAGCGCCCGCGTCTATTGACGGTGATCTCGGCCGGGGCGATGTTTGGCCTGTCGGTCTGGCTCAGGACTAACGCGCTGCTTCTCGCGCCCGTCATTGCGCTAGTGATCGTAGCGGTCTTTGATAACGGGAAGCGTTTTCGCTACGCGGCGGCCTTCGTCTGCGCGGCGGCGGTCGTCATCGCGCCGATAACGATTCGCAACTGGGTCGTCTATCATCGGTTCGTGCCAGTGACGCTCGGCAGCGGGCTGCTGCTGGTCGAAGGCATCGCCGAATACGACAAGGAGGGCAAGTTCGGCATGGCCGCTTACGACGGGCAGGTTTGTATGCTGGATGCCGAATGGCACGGGAGGCCCGATTACGCGCAGAACCCGTGGTTCCCTGACGGAATTGAACGCGACCGCGCGCGCTTTGGCAGGGGCCTTCAAGTCATGCGCTCAAATCCCGTCTGGTCGATAGGCATGATGACGCGGCGGATGGCCTTCATGGTGCGTTACAACGATTTCCGCCCGACGCCTCTGCCGTTCCGCATAAGCCGCGCCCCATCGGTCTCCTGGACTCCGCCCTTCGGCCACGACGGTCGAGCCACGGTCGAGGGCCAGCCGCTGTTTTCAGCCGCGCCGCAAGAGTTGATGAGTGACCGGATCGAGTCGGCAAAGATAACCGCTTCGATTCAAGACGGCGGTCAAGAGCTTCTGGTCTCGGGCCGCGGCGTCTCTAAAGAAGAGATGTTCGTCTCCACGCCCGTTCCGATGAAATCACACACCGATTACATCCTCAGAGTCTCGGCAAGTCTCGAACGGGGCGAAGCCGTCGTCCAGGCCAGGAGCGACGACTTGCGCCTGTCGTTAGGAGAGAAGGCGCTGGCGAGAATCGCCGAAGCGGACGCGCAGCCGATACCCTCAATCGACCTCCCTTTCGCGAGCGGTGATCAGACGCTCGCGCGGGTGGTTATCAGCGGCAACTCGCAAGAATCGACCCGGACATCGCTCAGGCTAGGGCGCGTCGAGTTGATAGAGCTAGGTCCTACGCCGTACCAGTGGACTCGCCCCGCGCGCGCCGTGACGCGGGCCTTCCAGCAAAATGTATTCAAGACCGATTACGTGAGGCTGCTGATAGTCGGGGGCATAGTGCTCTTAGCGCTGGCCCGTATGCGGCGCGCGCTGATAGTTCTGCTCGCCGCGCCCGTCTATTACCTGATTACTCATTCACCGTTCGGAATCGATTATCGATACGCGCTGCCGATGCACTACTTCTTATTCGTGATCGCCGCGGTAACTTTCTACTGCGCGGGCAAAAGCCTCGCCCCTCTCGGCCGTCGGTTGAAACGATCCGAGAACGGCTAAGAACTCGTAGTGGCTTAAAGGCTCCCGCGAGGTGTATCATCTGGCTGTGCTAAGGGCTATCACACATAAGGTGTCACCTCGTATTAACGAATGTGAGCTGACTTTCGTCGATAGGTCCCGGATCGATCTTCAACTGGCAACGCGCCAGCACGAAGCTTACTGCGCCACGCTTGAGAAGCTCGGCGTCACGGTCGAGACGCTCTCGGCGAACGAACAGTACCCGGACGCCTGCTTCGTCGAAGACACGGCCATCGTCGCCGACGAGATTGCGATAATCTGCTGCCCAGGAGTCGCGTCCCGGCGCGCGGAGACAGAGTTGATCGAGCGGGAGCTTGCTAAGCATAAGAAGACCGCGCGCATATCTCTGCCCGCGACGCTCGATGGCGGAGACGTACTGCGAATGGGCGAGAGGTTCTTCGTCGGCCAATCGCGCCGCACCAACTCGGTGGGCATCGACGAGCTTGCGAGAATAGTGAAGCCGTACGGCTACGGCGTCACCGCGGTGAAGACGAAAGGGAGCTTACATTTGAAGTCCGCCTGCACGGCGATAGATGACGAGACGCTCTTTGTGAACCCGGAATGGATCGACCTTGCGCCGCTCGAAGGGTTCAACCTCGTCCACACCCCGCCCGAGGAGCCGTGGTCGGCTAACGTGCTGCGCGTCGGAGAGACGGTCTGCGTCCAGGCGGGCTTCCCGCGGGCGGCCGAGCTGATCCGACGCCTGGCCCGCGGCGTTGAGATCATAGACACGTCAGAGCTGCGAAAAGCAGAGGCGGGGCTGACCTGCTCCAGCATCATCTTTGAAAGCGCCTCCTGATCGAGCCCAGAACCTTCAGTCTTTCTTATCGTATATCAAAAGCTGCGCGGCAACCCGCCGCGCTATCAGGAGGTAAATTGTGAAGAGAATACTGCTGATCACATTTTCAGCTTTTTTGTTGTTCTTCGGGTTTCAGCAAGAGTCGGAAACCCGCACCGAAACTGAAAAACTTTTCCAGGCATCAGAGTTGCAAGACGCGTCGGCCAGGGCCATCAAGCTTATGCAGCGGTCGCAGGCCGGGTGGTTTCAGAAACAGGTCTGTACGTCGTGCCACCACCAGTTGCTGCCCGAGATCCCAATCAGCCTGGCGCGCACGCGCGGCGTTCACGTCGACGAGAAGGTAGCGAAGGAAAGCTCAGCGTCGTCGTTCGCCTATTTCAAAGACCTGGACGCCGCGGTCCAGGGATACGATTTTATCGACACGCTTTTCGACGGCCTGTCGCTTACCGTGGCCGGGGTGGACGGCATCAAGCCTAGCCTTTCGACCTCGGCTTACGCGCAGTTCATAGCCTCGCGCCAGCTTGAGAACGGCAGTTGGCCGACATTTGACGCGCGCCCGCCGCAGGCGCATAGCCTGTTTACTACAACCGCAGTCTGCGCGCAGGCAATTAGGAATTACCTGCCCCCGCGGCTAAATGCCGAAAAGCAGAGGCGGCTCAACGCCGCGCGCGACTGGCTGACCAGGACGCAGCCGCGCACGACCGAAGACAGGACCTTCCAGCTCCTCGGTTTGCACTGGACCGGGGCGGGCGAGAAAGTGAAGGCCGAGGCGGCGCGCGGCCTCCTTGCCGAGCAACGCGAAGACGGCGGGTGGGCTCAGACGGCTTCGATGTCGAGCGATTCTTACGCTACGGGACAAGCCCTGTTCGCGTTGCGCGAAGCGGCGGGGCTTGCGACGACCGACCCGGCCTACCAGCGCGGGCTGCGCTTTCTGCTCAAGACGCAGGAGCCGGACGGGTCGTGGAAGATCAAGTCTCGCCTACACCCGCCCGCGCCCGTCAGCCCGCCTTACTTTGACGCGGGGTTCCCATACGAACACGACCAGTTCATATCGATTACGGGAACGAGCTGGGCCGTGGCCGCCATGTTACAAGCGCTCCCGGAGCTTCAGTGGGCAAAGCTCAAGCCCGCGCCAAGCATAGACGTTGCCCCGGCCGAGCAAGCCGAGTGGATGCGAGTAACTTTAGAGGGCAGCGCCGCCGATTTGAAGAAGCTCCTCGACCGCGGCATGAACCCGAACTCTAAGACGGCCGCGGGGACGACCGCGCTTATGCTGGCGGCGCGCGACCCTGAGAAAGTTAAACTACTGGTCGAGCGCGGGGCCGACGTGAACGGCCGCGCGGCGACGGGGCTGACCCCGCTGATGATCGCCGCGCGATTCCGCGGGAACGTTGAGACGGTACGGTTCCTGCTCTCGAAGGGCGCGAGGCCGAACTCGGACAAAGGCGCAGAGGTTCGCAATGGCTCGACGGCCCTGTTCTTCGCCATCATGGCGGGCGATGCCCAGACGGCCCGCGCGCTCATCGACGCGGGCGCAAGGGTCGGCGACCGCGTGAGTGTACTCGGGGTGTTCGCAACTAGCCCGCTGGGCTACGCGACCTTTATAGGCGATGCGGCGATGGTCGAGTATCTGATCAGCAAAGGCGCGAACCCTAACGAAGTGGACGACGACGGGATCTCGCCGCTCGGATCGGCCGCGATAAAAAATCATGCCAACGTAGTCCAGGTCTTGCTCGCGCGTGGCGCGCAGGTGAACCACGTCGACAAACTTGGCATGACGCCGCTGCTCTACGCCGCATCGATCGACTTCGGCGACACAACCGTGATCGAGAGGCTCATCGCCGCCGGGGCCGATCTGAATGCGAAGAACAAGCAGGGCATGACCGCGCTCGGCCTGGCGAGCAGTTATAATCACCGGGCGCAGGTGAGCCTGCTCGCCGATAAGACAGCGAGCAGATAAGAGCGTTGTCGCAATAACGGGCTAACCTCGCCGGGGTTAGCCCGTCACACTTTGCCGGAGCCTTTATGCCTTCGTTATGACACGTCTCGCAATCACAGCTTTGCTTACTGCCCTGCTCTGCTGTCCGCCCTTGATCGCGGCGCAAAAACCTGTGGCTGAGTCTCTGGAGACGGAGTTCTTTATAAAGCGTTGGACCGACGAAAAGTATAAAGATTACATGGATAGGGCGACGTGGGCATTTATTCACGATTATTCAGACAAAGAAAATGTCGATCAGACGCTCGAAACTATGACGTCATATTTCGAAGCGCTCGATAAGTATCAGAAGGGCGACCCCGCTCCGCTGAAACAGCTCGGGGGAGTCAAAGCGTTCAAGGACAAATTCGCGGCGCTGCTCAGCCACCGCGATCAATCGGCGCGCGGTTTTGCGGCCATAGTTCTCGGCATCTGCGGAGATCGCGCATACGCGCCGCGGATTGCAAAGTTAGCCGCAACCAGGAGACAAAAACGCGACTACAGGGACTACGACAGAGGGCTCGCGGCCATAGCGCTCGGCTTTTTAGAGGCTAAAGAGCACGCTAAGACAGTCGCCCTGCTGCTCAAAGATAAGAATCCTGATATTAGGAATGCCGCGACTGAATCCCTGAAGCTGATGGGTGCGACCGAGCTCATAAAATGAGCGAGCCCGATCCGGGCTGCCGGCTTCAGCGCGGCGTAACGGCGTGCCCCTTGGCGTCTATCACCTTCTCGTGCAGGTTCACGGGCTTGCTCTTGCGCCGCATCTTGATGTTCAAGAACTCGACGAAGACCGAGAACGCTATGGCGAAGTAGACGTAGCCTTTCGGTATGTGCATCCCGAAGCCCTCGCCTATCAGCGTGAAGCCGATCAGCAGCAGAAAACTGAGCGCCAGCATCTTGATCGTCGGGTGACGGTGAACGAACTGGCTGATCGCGCCTGACGAAGCCATCATCACCGCTACGGCGATTATCACCGCCGCGATCATGACCCAGAGCTGGTTCGACATGCCGACGGCCGTTATGACGGAATCGAGCGAGAAGATAATGTCGAGCAGCATGATCTGCGTGATGACGCCCGCGAAAGATGGCGCGGTTTTTTTCCCGTCGCCCCCCTCCTCGTCGCCCTCAAGCTTGCTGTGAATCTCGTGCGTGCTCTTGGCGAGCAGGAACAACCCGCCGCCGATCAGGATCAAGTCACGGCCGGAAAACGGGTGCTCGAAGACGGTGAACAGCGGGTTGACCAACCGCATGATCCAGGTGAGCGAGAAGAGCAAGGCCACGCGCATCACCATGGCCGCCGCGAGCCCCACTATGCGCGCGCGCGGCTGCTGATCTTTGGGTAACTTATCCGTGAGGATCGAGATGAAGATTATGTTGTCGATTCCGAGAACGATTTCGAGCGCGGTTAAAGTCAGCAGAGCGATGATTGCCTGTGTGTCCATTCGAGATTAATCCCCACTTTATCTGCCAAGGTTTTAACTCCTCACAAGACGGATAGGATAATGGATAGATCGACTCCACGACAAGGTAGGCCGCGAGGTTTGCTTGAGTCCTATTATCGAATCGTGAATAATGAGTGCCGCAACACCTCAGTAATCTTATAACCAGAATCGGATGAAGGAGGGCGAGGTAATGACGTCAAACATGGTCTCGGGCATAGACGTATCTTATTACCAGGGGAACATAGACTGGCAGAGCGTGAAAGAGGCGGGCACGGCCTTTGCCTTTGCGAGAGCGACCTATGGCACTACGAAAGTGGACCCGAAGTTCGCCGAAAACTGGCAGGTGATGAAGAACGCAGGCGTGACGCGCGGGGCTTACCACTTCTTCTTGTCGTCGGAAGACGCGCTCGAACAGGCGAACTTTTTCCTAAACACCTTGGGGAGCCTGTCGAGCGGCGACCTCCCGCCCGTGCTCGACGTGGAGGCGGGGAGCGGGACGAGCGGCTCTCTGGCAACCGACGTTCAGACCTGGCTCAGCACGGTAGAGCAAAAGCTCGGCGTCACGCCAATGATCTACACCGCGCCGTCGTACTGGAACGAGTATCTGACAGGCGATTTCGGCAAGTACCCGCTGTGGGTCGCCGAATACGGAGTCAGCGCGCCGAAGAGCGTGAAGGGGTGGGACGGCTGGACCTTCTGGCAGCACTCGCAATCGGGTACGTCCGCCGGCATCGAAGGCACGGTCGATCTAGACTATTTCAACGGGTCGCTCGCCGAGCTGCTGGCCTTCGCGAATTCGTCGCCCGGCGCGAGCGTACCCGAAACGACCGCGCAGCCGGCGGCAGGCGAGCCATCGCCCACGCCGACGGAGAATCAAACTTACACAGTGCGGCCGGGCGACACGCTGTCGGCGATCGCCGGGCGTTACGGCGTCTCCGTAGAATCGATATGCGAGGCGAACGAGATCGAAAACCCGAACGCGATACAGGTGGGCCAGGTCCTGAACATTCCTTAGCTCGGAACTGGGGGTATTTCTGTTTATGACAAATCGAATGCCCGCCATCTTCTTCGGCCATGGCAACCCGATGAACGCGTTGCTCGATAACGACTACACGCGCGCGTGGGCCTCGATAGGCAGCTCGATGCCGCGCCCGGAAGCCGTGCTCGCCGTGTCGGCTCACTGGTATCTGCCCGGCACGCTGGTGACGGCGAGCCAATCGCCGCGAACCATACACGATTTTGGAGGCTTCCCCCGAGCGCTCTACCAGGTAGAGTATCCCGCGCCGGGCAGCCCCGAGCTCGCCGAGCGGGTTCAGGACCTGCTTGCGCCCACTCCGGTCATGCTTGATGAAAGCTGGGGGCTCGATCACGGGACGTGGTCCGTGCTCAAGCATGTCTTCCCATACGCGGACATTCCCGTCGTGCAGCTCAGCATCGATGAGACTGAGCCGCCCGAATCTCATTACGAGATTGGCAGACGGCTAGCCCCCTTGCGCGACGAAGGAGTATTGATTATCGGCAGCGGTAACATAGTTCACAACCTGCACACATACGCCTGGGGCGAACACGATGTTGAGCCTTTCGATTGGGCGGTCAGGTTTGAACAGCAGGCGCGCGACCTCCTGGTCAAAGGCATTGACGTCCCGTTGATCGCTTACGAGAAACTAGGGCGCGACGCCACGCTGTCGATTCCGACGCCGGACCATTATCTGCCGCTGCTCTACGTAATCGCCGTTCGCGGCAAAGGCGAGCAGGTCAGCTTCCCCGTCGAAGGAGTAGACGGCGGCTCCGTCTCTATGCTCACGGTCCAGATAGGCTGAAGGCGGCCCGCTTCAGGAGGGACCCATGTTTGTCGGACACGTCGCGACTGCTTTCGTCGGAAAGCGCATAGAGCCGAAGCTCTCTTTGGGCACGCTCGTGCTGGCAACGATGCTGCCGGACATCCTTTGGCCGATCTTCTCGGCCGCGGGGATCGAATACAAACCCGGCTCTCCCGTGATGCCCGAGAATAACCTTCAGGACATCTCCTTCAGTCACAGCCTGTTGATGGTCGCGGTCTGGGCCGCACTCTTTACGGCCGGATATTTTCTGTGGCGGCGTCTGAGACAACGGCGGTATGAGAAGAGCGCGTTGTTGTTGCTCTTCGCGGTCGTCTTGAGCCACTGGGTACTTGACGCCGTGGCGCACAAACACGCGCTCGCGCCGGGCTCTCACACCTACGCCGGGTTGATGCTCTGGAGCAACCTGCCCGCGACGCTCGCCGTAGAAGGCGGATTCTGGTTAATCGCCATAGTTGTTTACCTCCGAGCAACACGGCCCGAGTCGCGCGCGGGCATTTATGCCTTCTGGACAGTTGTCGCGCTCATAACCTTCTTATGGGTCGCAAACATCCGCAGAGGCGCGCCTAAGCCTGAAGAAGTGATCGGGAGCCTGATTCTTTTTGTAATTCTTGTTGCATGGGCCTACTGGATGAACCGCGCCCGCCCCGCCCGAGTTTAACGGTTGAGTAAGCCATTTCACTGTGCTACCCTGTTGCCACTTTTTACGATTTCAGCCCCATAGGTTTCAGAGAGGTTAACTATGCGCAAGATGACCAAGACGCTGGTGCTCGCCTGCTTTGTGGTCGCGGTCGGCTACACGGCCGTGTCGAGTCTGGCCGATAAGCACCCTGTATCGGCCGCCGCGATTCAGGAAGAGGAGAAGCCCTGTCAATGCCCTGACGCGAAGCAGAGCACGCTTCCGCCGCCGACCTCGCTCGACCCCGACGAGTTTCACGACCGTTTGCTGGCCTTCCTCGAAAGCGGCGAGTACATGAAGCTGAAGTGGTGCGAAGACAAAAGGGTGCGCGATACCGGCCCCTGGATCGACGGGAAGTATTACGGCGTTCACCCGTCGGTCAAGGTCTATTACTCGCCCGAAATCATAAGCTGGCTCGTGAGCGACAGGCTGGGCAGTATCCCCGACGGCGCGATGATCGTTAAAGAGATGTATAGCCCCGGCCCCGCCGCGAGGTGGCAGGACCAGCCGCTGAAGCCGAAGAGCTGGACGGTGATGATAAAGGACTCGAAGGGGTCGAAGGACGGCTGGTTCTGGGGCGACCTCTGGAGCTCGGACCCTCCGATGCCGCGCCCTAGCTCAAACTACAACCCCCCGTTCAACGTGCCGAGCGAGGGCTACGGGCTCGCGTGTCTTCATTGTCACGCATCGGCCGAAAAGGAGTTCACTTTCGCTTCGCTCAAGAACATAAAAGGGTTCCCCGGCGACCCGATAACCTACTTCGTCGACAACACGTGGAGGACCCCGCCCAAGTCCGCGCCGTCGCCTGAAGATGCTGAAAACGTCTCGCCGACTCACCGCAAACCGCTCCCCGCGTTAAGGGCGTTGGCGGCGCCGAGGGCGGCCGTCGCGGCGAACACGGAGTTCGCCAGGTTGTTCGGCACGGTCTCGCCCGACGGCGAGCTGCGCGTCATGCCCGCGGAGACTTATGACCACGTCTTCGCCGCCGCGAAGGGCGCGGAGAAGTTCATCACGTCGGACAACTGCCAGTGGTGTCACAGCGGTAATGCATGGTACGGAGAGAAAAATTACATGATCTTGCAGCCGACGCCTAAGGATCAGGTGAACGTCTCGCCTTACGGAGAGTGGCGCTGGTCGCCGATGGGGCTGGCCGGGCGCGACCCGATCTTTTACGCACAGCTCGACAGCGAGATCGCTTACCTGAAGAGGGAGAAGTCTGAAAAGGAGGTTCAGACGGTGGTCAACCTCTGCTTCAGTTGTCACGGCGTTATGGGCAAGCGACAGCTCAACATAGATCATAATTACGATGGGCCATCGGGCAGCGGGAACTTCGACAAAGAGCCTGACTTCAAGCTCGGTTTCGTCTACAACACCGACCTGAAGTCGACGAGCTTCAAGTACGGGGCTCTGGCGCGCGACGGCGTGAGTTGCGCCGCCTGCCACCACATAGTCCAGACCAAGACGCCGCCCGGCAAAGACCCGCTACAGTATTTCCTTGAGAACTCGACGACGGGCCGCTTCCAGGCGGGCGAGGCCGACGAGCTGTACGGCCCTTTCAAAGACAAAGAGATCACGCCTTACCCGATGAAAGAGTCGCTCGGCATCGACCCGAAGCACGACGAGTACGTGAAGAATTCGCGCCTGTGCGGCAGTTGCCATGTAATCGATCTTCCGGTCGTGGACGGCAAGCCCGACCAGATGCATATCGAGCAGGCGACCTACCTGGAATGGCTCAACAGCCAGTACCAGACCGAGTTCAGCCCCGACGCTAACGCGAAGTCATGCCAGGATTGCCACATGGCGGCCGGTTACGCGAACAAGAAGAAGAACGTCAACATCCCTCAGATCGAGTCGGTGATCGCAGACATACAGGACGAGTCTTTCCCTATGTCGGAGAACCGCGCTTCGGAAGAGAAGGTCCGCGTGCGCTTCAGGACGGGCGTCGTCGCCAAAGGCGAGGACGGGTTCGTCCGCCACCAACTGCAAGGGGCCAACGTCTTTTTGCTTGAGATGTTCAACCAGTTCATGAAGCCCGACACGAAGCAGAATTATTACAACGAAGTTCTCGGCGTGCGTAAAAGCGATTACATGAGCACGCTCAACAACGACCTCTCCAACGCCATCGATAACATGATACAGCAGGTCGAAAACGACACGGCAACGGTCGACCTTTCGACGCCCAGAGTCGTCGGCAAAGACGTAGTCGTCGACGTGAAGGTAACGAACAAGACCGGCCACCGTCTGCCGAGCGGGGTCGGCTTCCGCCGCGCCTTTATCGAATTCAGCCTGATCGACAAGAGCAACGGCGTCGAGAAGGTCGTCTGGGCTTCGGGGCGTACGAACGAGTACGGGTTTATCGTCGATAACGACGGCAACATTCTCGAATCGGAGTACGTCGGGACCAGCCGCGACAAGTCAAAGAGCTGGCAGCACCACTACTCGTCGCCGGACAGCCCGATCACGAGCTCGAAACAGGTGCAGATATACGAAGAGCTGGTCAAAGACGCGAACGGCAATTTCACAACCAGCTTTTTGCGGATCGACGAGGACTTCAAGGACAACCGGCTGCTCCCCATAGGCTGGAGGCCGACCGGGCCGAGTCCGTCGCTGACCGGCAGGTATTTGAAAGCCACCTTCCCGAAAGGCGAGGCGGAAAAAGATCAGAACTACCTGAACGGCAGCGGGACCAGCGTCGTGCGCTACAGCGTCCCTGTGAGCGAATTGCGCGGGGCGAACCCTTCCAGGCTTGTTGTAAAGGCTACATTGTACTACCAGTCGATTCCGCCGTATTACCTGATGCAGCGGTTCGAGCAGGCGCCGGCGGGCGACGGCACGAAGAGGTTGTACTATCTGACTTCCAACCTCAAAGTGAAGGGGACGCCGATTGAAAACTGGAAGCTCTTCATCGCTTCGAAATCTGCGCCCGTTGCTAGATAGCGGAATCAGAAGAGCGGGTATAAGAAAGGCGCGAGGGCTGAGCTTTCGGCGAAGACAATTATTATGCCCAGCAGCACCAGCAGGAAGAGTATGGGGGCGAGCCACCATTTTTTGCGGTAACGAATGAAATGCCAGAGCTCGACCAGAACAGAGATCTTTGCCATAACGGGGATCAGTCTAACTCAATTCGATAGAGGCCGGCAAACTACTGAATAAGACCTGTAGGGGCAGCCCTTGTGGCTGCCCGGATCGTCCGAAGGACGATGACCGTCATCGCGCTAACGCGGGGAACCCGTTCTGACGGGTCGCGGGCGGGGACAAGCTCCACCCCTACAATCTTCACCCATTCGCAAATTGGTATAGATGCTCGTTCGTTTAATAACCGAAACGATGATTCTACAGATCAGACAAGAGGGAAAGTCATGAGAAAAAGTGTATTCGCCGTTTTGCTCTCCGCCATTCCCGCGCTTTCGACGGCGATGGCGTGGGCGCAAGCGGCGCGAAGCTACGATAGAGCCCGAAACTAAAGCTCGCATAATCCTGCAATCGCAGCTCAACTCGAAGCTGAACGAGCCGGGCGATCCAATTACCGCAATCCTCGATCAGCCTTTGTACGTCAACGGCGAGATGGTTATGCAGCGCGGGACGGAGTTTTACGGGAGAGTAACCGAGGCTACGCCGGCCGGGCGCGGCCAGAAGAACGGCAAGATCGCCGTCATCTTCGAGCGGGTCCGAATGCCTTGGGGCGACGAGCCAGTGGCGGTCGCGATCACGGCGATCGACGACTGGAACAATAACGAGAAGATGAAGGCCGACGACGAGGGCCAGGTCGACGGCAAGCGCAGCGGGAAAAGGACCGCCGAGAATGTCTCGACCGGCGGCCAGATCGGCACCGCCGCGGGGTTGGCGACCGTGCTGATGGGCGGCGGCGCGGCTACGGCCTCGAACGCGCCGGCCGGCGGGCTCCTGGTCGAAATATCGCTCCCGATAACGCTGAACCCGGATAAGACAGTCTAAATAATCCGACACCCCCGCGGGACATTCGTAATCTCTCCGTTTCTGGCTTAGAATAATCTCCGAACGCAGGCGACCGGCGCGCGTCAGGTGATATACTCCTGAATCGCCGCCCGAGTCCTAAGGCGTCGGCGGTCGAGCGCTTCGCCTCATCAGACGCGCTTAGCCTGATCGTGATATTGAATGCTGCAACCCATACTACAGTTGATTCGTGGAGGAATGAGCGACCATGGCAGTCCGGCTCTTTGTAGGGAATCTTCCTTATAACACGACCGAAGCGGAGCTGAGAGAGCACCTCTCGGCGGTCGGCCCGCCTTCGAGCGTCTACCTGCCGACGGACCGCGAGACGGGTAAGCCGCGAGGCTTCGCTTTCGTAGAGTTCAACGACAGCGCGCAGGCGCAGGAGGCAATACGCCGGTTCAACAATCAGATGTTTAAGGGAAGGCCCATTACTATCAACGAAGCCCGCGCACGGGATGACCGCCCGCGATCGGCCCCGCCGCCGCGGCCCTTTACACCCAGACCCGACCCGGTTCCGGGCTCCGGGTTCGCCGAGCCCCCCGCGGGGAGCGAGAAGCCGGGCCGCAATTTCGGGCCTGACGCGCCGCCTCGCCGCAAGGGTAACAAGCCGAAGGGCGGGCCTAAGTCGGAGCGCGTTCCAAAGGGACCGATGCGCGAAGTGACAAGAGGCCAGTTCTTCGGCGGGGACGACGACGACGTGTATGACGACGATTCGAGCGACGAGAATTTCGCCAGCCGCGTAGAGTCGGATGACGAAGAGAGTGATTGAATATTCTCTTTTAGTCTAGACCGAATCTAAAGAGTGAGTAGAAGCCTCGAAGAAGCTTGATTCAATACAAAGCTCTAGAGGGGCGCGGATTCTATAGGAAGCCTCGAAGAGGCGATATTCAATAGCCCGGCGCATCGCGCCGGGTCATGCGTCATACGAGACGAAGCCCTGAAAGGGCGTGATAAGATATATCGCCCTTTCAGGGCTTTTCTCACACTCTAGCTTCGATGGCGGTAAGTCACACGCCCTTTTGTTAAGTCATAAGGCGACAGCTCGACGGTCACCCTGTCGCCCGCAAGCACTTTGATGTAATGCTTGCGCATCTTGCCCGACAGGTGCGCCAGCACCTCATGCCCTTCGCCGACTCGCACTTTAAAAGTGGCGTTTCCCATGCATTCAGTTACGGTTCCGTCTACGGGGATCATATCTTCTTTAGAAATGGTTCACCTCTTTCATAGCGCGGCGCAAGCCACGCGAGTTTAGATTTTAATTAACAACACTCAGTAGCGCGGCGCGCGGCTCGTGCTGAACGAGCGAGACGATGAGCGAAGCAAGCCTATCTCGCTCGTCAACCTTATCTGCTCTTCGCTGCGGCCGTCGGAAAAACCAGCAACCCTCGATCGCTCTAGGCTGACTCCGTTGGCCCGCTCGATTGATGCGAGCAGCGCCTCTTCTTCAGGGCTGACGAGCGTGAGCGCTGCGCCGCAGCGGCCCGCGCGCGCGGTCCTCCCTACGCGGTGTATGTAGTCTTCGGCCGTCACGGGCACTTCGTAATTGACAACGAAAGCGATGTCATCCACGTCAATGCCTCGCGCCGCAACGTCGGTCGCGACGAGCACGCGCGTGGCGCCCGAGCGAAAGCTCGCCAGCGCCTTGTTGCGTTGCGACTGGTTGCGGTCCGAGTGAAGCGTGACCACGTCATGTTTGTTGGCGGCCAGGACGTGCGACACCCTGTCGGCCATGCGGCGCGTCTGCGCGAAGATCAAGAAAGTCTCTCCAGGGTGTTGCTTGAGCAAGGCCAGCAACAGCGGCAGCTTGGCGTGCGCAAGCACGGGGTAAGCTTTCTGGGTGAGCGTTGCGACGGTCGTCGCCGCCCGCGCGGCCTCGACCCTTACGCCGCCGTCCATTATGTCGTGCGCCAGCCGCTCGACCGCCAGCGAGAGCGTCGCGGTGAATAACAGCGTCTGACGCCTGGCCGGAAGGTATCTCATTATCCGCCTGACCTGCGGCAGAAAGCCCATGTCAAGCATGCGGTCGGCCTCGTCGAGCACGAGCACCTCCACGCTTCTTAGTGAGACGGCGCCTCGCTCTATCAAATCGTTCAGGCGGCCGGGCGTCGCGATCAGGATGTCGACGCCGGTCTTGATCGCCTTCGTCTGCCCTGACACGCTCGCGCCGCCCACTACGGAGACGGTGCGGAGCCGGGCGACCTGGCCGAAGCTCTTGGCGTTCGCCTCTATTTGAGCGGCAAGCTCCCTGGTCGGGGCGAGGACGACCGCGCGCATAGCGCCGGGCCGCTTCAGCCGCTCTAGGATCGGGAGCAGAAAGGCGGCCGTCTTACCGGAGCCCGTCTCTGCCGTCGCTATCACGTTGCGCCCGGCGAGCGCATGCGGTATGGCTTTCGCCTGTATTTCGGTTGGCTCTGTTATGCCGAGCCTCGCAAGTCTGTCTACAAGCGGCCCACACAGGCCGAGCTTGTTGAAATCATTTAAAGTCACAAATCTCTCTTTTCGCGTTGCTCCACTGAACGGTGGCCGTATTCGCTGAAGCAGCGGCTAGTCGTAAAACATTTATTAAGGGGTGCAGGTTGAATGGGGCGCAGTCCTGTTTTTCTTCGACCGGATGGGATGAAGGAGCAAGACCTTTTCATCCCATCCGTCGGTCCTTGACCGTGATTAATAACGGTTCCCGTACCCGCCGCGGCCGCCGCGGCCGCCGCTGTTGCGCCCGCCGCCGAAGCCGCGATTGCCCGAGCGCTCTTCGCGCGGGCGCGCTTCGTTGACCGTAAGCGTGCGGCCGTTGATTTCCGTGCCATTGAACTGTGCAATGGCCTTATCAGCGTCATCCGCGCTCATCTCCACAAAGCCGAAGCCCTTGGAGCGACCGGTGTCGCGGTCCGTAATTATGCTAACCGATTCGACCTGACCTGCCTGTTCGAACAGGTTGGTGAGGTCGTTTTCCGTCGTCTGATACGACAGATTTCCAACATAGATTCTCTTACTCATATTTCTCCTGAGATCAGTTAAGAGGAACTTCCGAAGCTCTGCGGGAAAGGGATTGAGAAAACTAAGATCAAACGCTCTCCTAATAGCGGCGGGAACTCCCAATTCAAACTTACCAGCAGCACTCAGTCCGCCAGAACTAACGAGATCATGCTAGCAGATAAAGATTGAAAAGTCTATCACTTCTAGCAGATCGCTCCGCCCTTCGCGCACGGTCTTGCTCTAATATGCCTCTGATGCGAACTGCGACCTTGATCCTCGGCGCGGCCTTTTACCTGCTGACATCTTCAAGCCCATTGCTGGCGCAGATTCAGATAGGGACCCTAAGAGGCGCCGTCACGGACTCTACGCCCGCGGCGCTGGCGGGCGCGGGCGTCGCGCTTGAGAACGCTGTCACGGGCTACCGCAGCGAAGCCACGACGGACGACCGAGGCGAATTTGTGTTCGACAACGTCCCCTTCGATACCTACGTCTTGCGCGTGCGGTCGAAAGGGTTTCGCGAGGTCGCCCAGGCGGTCCGCGCGAACCAGTTGCAGAGGCTGACCGCGACCACGCCCGGCTGGTTCGCGGAGGACAACGGGATTCTACACGTCCGAGGCGTAGACGACGGAATCCCCGTAATCGGCAGGCTTGACGGGCTGTCGGCCAGCGGCTTCGACACAGAGATGGCCCGTTCGATCAACGTGCTCACGGGGAACATACCCGCGGAGTTCGGCGGGAAGCTCAGGCTGACATTCCTCTAGACTCCTGTTCTTCTCAAAGAGCGTCAAAACGATTTCGCTTGACTTGTCTACGACAACTGTAGTAAATATACCCTCAAATGTAGGAGGGTCGACATTGGCCAAGGAAAAGAGCGTAAAGCTGACGAAGTTCGAGCTGGAGGTCATGGACGCGCTGTGGGACGCCGGGAGCGCGTCGGTGAGGGAGATCCAGGAGCGGCTTCCCGAAAAGAAGCGCGTCGCCTATACGACCGTGCAGACGATCGTCTACCGGCTCGAAGAGAAGGGCGCGGTGCGGCGTTCAAAGAAGATTGGCAACGCGCACATCTTCGAGCCGCTGGTCACCAGAAAGTCCGTGCACCGCAGGCTCATCGACGAGCTGGTCGATCTATTAGGAGGCTCGACCCGGCCTTTGATGGCTCACCTGATCGAGTCGGGGCGGCTTACGCTTGACGGCGTGCGCGAGCTGGAGAGCGCGCTGGCGGCCATCGAGAGCGAGCCAGCCGCGCAGCCTCGCAAGCAGTCGCGGAAGGCAAAAAAGGGAGCAGGCAAGTGATGAGCTTTCACGAAATGCTGTACGACTGGTCTGCGTGGGGGTGGCCCAGGCTATTGAATCACCTCTGGCAGTCCACATTAATTCTGCTCGTCGCCCTGGCGTTCGCCTACGCGTTCAAACGCGGCCCCGCACGCTTGCGCTACGTCGTGCTGCTGGTCGCCTCCGCCAAGTTCCTGTTGCCGTCCGCGCTCATTATTTTCATAGCGGGCCAGGCCGGGGTTGATTTCGATGTCGTGACGAGACAGGTTCGCGGCGACTGGCAGAGCGCGAAGATCGCTCAGCGCGTCGCCGAGCCTGTTGTTGAAACTGCGGAGATCGACGCCCTCGGCGTTGAGTTCGCCGACAATAATCCGACGACAAGACACGGCGAGTTGTATTGCGCGCTCACCTTTATCTGGTTTGTGGGTTGCCTAACTCTTTTAGTGACATGGCTGACGCGGCGCGCGCGGTTAGCTCGAAACATGCGCACGGGGACCGAGGTCACGGCGGGGAGCCTGTACGACGCAATGGACGGCGTGCGCGCGAGGCTTAAAATCTCGCGACGGGTCAGGCTTTTGGTATCTCCGCAGGTGATCGTGCCGGGGGTCTGGCGCACCTGGAGGCCCGTCGTCGCGCTTCCCCAAAACGTCGCCTCGCACCTGAGCGAGGAAGAGGTTGAGGCAATGCTGATGCATGAGATGGTTCACGTGGCGAGGTGGGATAACCTCGCCAGCAATCTGAATATGCTTATCTGCTGCCTGCTCTGGTTTCACCCGTTGATGTGGCTAGTCGACAAGAGGCTGCTCGCCGAGCGCGAGGCCGCGTGCGACGAGAGGGTGATCGAGCTCGGCGCGTCGTCGAGCGTCTATGCCGCGAGCCTGTTAAAGGTATTTCGTTTTTCTATGGGCTGGAAAGTCGCCGGGCTATCTTCGGCAACCGGCTCTGACCTCGAACGCCGCGTTAAAATCATAATGTCTGGAAACGCGAATAGGAGCCCGCGCGCGAGCCGCCGCATGCTGATCGGCGCAGTTACGACTCTATTATTCGCGCTTTCAATGTTGACAGGGATCGTCGGCCACAAGAGCACCTTTGAAGCGAGCGCCGCCGACATTAATTCGCAGACGCCCACCCCGAAAGCTGATACGAAGCTCCCGGAAGAAGTTGTCGCCAGGATGTTTCAAAGAGCCGATGAGGCGCCTCGCCTACCCGCCCGTTACGAGAACTCTGACGACGCGCCGGTCGTAATCACAGACGCGACGGTCAAAGTCATTACATATAATGCGAGCGACGCGCGTTCGGGAAGCAATGAAACCTATGAGTTGATCACCGAGCCGCGCATAACCTTAGTTAATAACACGGACCGGCATATAACCGGATTGCGGTTGAGCTTCGACCTGAAGCCCGTCTCGTTTGACATAACGAGGCTCCGGGTATCCTTGCTGCCTCACAAAATGCGGACCTTGAGTGTTGCGCGGCGCATTTGGTCAAACATACTGTCGGCCGGGGGCGCAATGCCCCTGGTGGTGAGAGTCTCTGGCGTTCAATTCAAAGACGGCGGCACCTGGGGCAGTATGGACTCTAAGGATAGCAGGCAGGTTGATGCGCCGCGCGCGCCCGAAGCTGTGATAGAGCAACCGTCGCCGACTCCTAAACCAGAAGTCGCGCCTCCCTCCGAGGAGCCTTTGCCCGACGACGGAAGCGCGGAGTACGCACCCGCTCGTTTCAACAATCCTCCCGGCGCTCCGATCATTATCACGGAGGCGCGAACGAGGCTCGGCATACGCCCCGAAGATCGTAACACTGCCTACAGCTTCGCAGGCGGGTCGGGTGAGATAACTTACCTGCCTGTCTTGAAGCTTGAAAACACGACGGGCCAGCGGATAACCAGCATAAAACTGCGGTTCAAAGCTGAAAGAGAGTCGCACGCAGTTACATTTGTCAGGGCGGTGATAGAGCCTCACAGTTCTTACACGTTCCGCAAGAACAGCAGCATGTCGGGCAGCTCCAGAGACATGCGCGTGCAAGTTCTCGGGGTCAGGTTTGAGGACGGGAGCGTGTGGGGCGCGCTCGACTCCACGATCAACGCGCGCGACGAGGTCGTGTCAATACCGCTATCGATCAGCCGGCCGGGGCCGGAATCTGACTACCAGCCGACCCCGCGCCCGCCCGCCCGCGACGGTCAAAAATGACTTCCTAGAATGATCGCAAGTTCAAGCCTCGCGCGCGATCATTCATAAGCATGAAGCGATCGATTCTCTTAGCTCTCACCGCCCTGTTTAAAGAGGGAATATTGATTACAGGCGACCTTGGGGTATGGCCGGTCCCGCTGGTCGGCAACCCTCAATCGCACATCGGAGACTGGGCCGCGACGCTCGAAAAGCTGATCGCGCTCCGCCCATCTATAATCGTCCCAGGTCACGGCCCCGTCCTCAGAGACGATTCCTATTTGAAGCTCCTTGCAGAGATGTTCGCTCACATAAAGTCGCAGACCGAGGCGGCGGCATTCCGCGAAGCGACGGCGAAGCGATGACGGCGCTCTCTTATAGCGGCTTGCGATTGTATGCGACCGCTCTTTCGGAGTGCGGTGACTTGTCACCGCTTTTGCGTTAGCCATTACGGCTTCCCCTAACTCGAAAGCGCCGCGGGGTCTGCGCACTCCGAAAGAGGCGCTGCTTTTCCGGCAGCGAGCGTCTCTCTCTTCTCCACAACCATCCTGACCCCTTGCTTAGGCCGCAGCGTGAAGACGGGCCAGGGTTCTATCTTGTGCCCTTCGACTAAACGCATGCGGAACCTCTGCGCGATTGTCGCGAGCACGAGAACGGCTTCCATAGTGGCAAACGAGTTGCCGATGCAGGCGCGAGGCCCGCCGCTGAATGGGAAGTAAGCGTACTTGGGAAGCTGCTTTATCTTCTCGTCCAGCCATCGCTCGGGGCGGAACTCTTCGGGGTTTTCAAAGTACTGCGCGTCGCGATGCACGATCCACGGGAAGAAGAAGAGCTGTCTTCCTTTACGTATGTGATAGCCGCCGATCTCGCAATCTTCTCTGGCCTGTCGCCCGAAACCCCACGCGGGCGGGTAGAGGCGCATCGATTCTTTTATGACCGCGTTGGCGTACTTCAGCTCGGGCAGGTCTTCGTTTCGCGGCGGCCTTCCGCCCAATACCGATTCGAGCTCCGCCGAAAGCCGCGCGTCCGCGCCGGGGTTTTCGGAGAGCAAGTACCACGTCCACGAAAGGGCGAGGGCCGTAGTCTCGTGGCCCGCCATAAAAAGGGTCATCACTTCGTCGCGGAGCTGCTTGTCCGTCATGCGGCTCCCGTCGTCCTCATCCTGCGCGTCGAGCAGCATCGAAAGCAGGTCGCCGCGGTCTTCGCCCGATCGCCTGCGGTCGCGAATTATGCCGTAGATGTACTCGTCGAGGTCGCGGACCAGCTTGTGGAAGCGGCGGTTATCGGGCGTCGGGAGGAAGTTATGCGCGAGCCAGGTCGAGCGCTCCTGAAGCTCGAACATCTTTATAACATCGTCGCTGAGGTTGTACATAATCACGGCCTCGCGCCTGGTGTCTACGTTGAACAGCGCCTTGATGGCGATCTTCAACGTGAGGATCATCATCTCGCGGTGTATGTCGCGCGTCTCGGCCACCTTCCACGACTCCATCATGCGCTCGGCATAGGCCACCATCACGCGGCCATATTCGGCTATGCGGTTGCGGTGAAAGGCGGGCTGTGCGAGCCGCCGCTGGCGCAGCCAGAAATCGCCCTCGCTCGTCAAAAGCCCGTTGCCGAAGATCGCGCGGAAGAACGGGAAGCGAAAATCGACGGGTTTGATGAACGAACGGTTCTTCGTCACGAGCACGTCTTCGATCTGCTCGGGGTTGTTGAAGATGTAGATAGGTATGTGAAAAAAGCGCAGGCGAGCCACGTCGCCATATTGACGATGCACGTCCTCAAGGTAGGAGAGCGGGTTGGGGACGTACTCGGGCAGGTTGCCGCGTATGAGGTGCCCTCTCGGCCCAGGGGGGACAGTCGCGGTGGCCATTCAAGCTTCTCCTTTCGCGTTGTGCAGGGTTGTGTCGCCAGATAACGAAGTGCGGCTCAATTCTACCACCGGGCCGCGCCGAGCGCATGCGTTTCTTAATTGCAAAATCTCTCGCGGCGAATTAAAGTTGGCCTACCTCAAACGACGAAAGGCGACTTGCGATGAAGCTACTCTTTTCGACCCTCAGTCTGTTCGCTGCGATTCTTATTTCCGGCTCGACCGCTCTCGCATCGGACCTGGACAAGCGCGTGGAGCACGGCTACGCCGACAGCAACGGCGTGAAGATCCACTACGCCAGCCTGGGCAAAGGCCCGCTCGTAGTGATGATCCACGGCTTCCCGGACTTCTGGTACTCGTGGCGCGACCAGATGGAGGCGCTCTCGGCCAACTATCAGGTGGTCGCGATAGACCAGCGCGGCTACAACCTGAGCGACAAGCCGAAGGGCGTCGAGAATTACGACCTGATGCTGCTGATAGGCGACGTGGCGGCGGTCGTCAAACACCTCGGCCGCGACAAGGCGATAGTGGTGGGGCACGACTGGGGCGGCATAGTCGCGTGGACGCTGGCGATGGCCCGGCCGGACATGGTTGAAAAGCTGATCATACTCAATCTGCCTCACCCGAAGGGGCTGCGCCGCGAGCTGGCCACGAACCCGCAGCAGCAGAAGAACAGCCAGTACGCCCGCAACTTTCAAAAAGAGGACGCGCACAAGATGTTGACCGCCGAGGGGCTGTCGGGCTGGGTCAAAGACGCGGAAGCCAAAAAGAGATACATAGAGGCGTTCAAAAGGTCGGACTTCGAGGCGATGCTCAATTATTACAAGCGCAATTACCCGCGGGAGCCTTACACGGACGACCAGTCGCCCATGCCCAAGGTCAAAGCAAGCGTGCTTATGATTCACGGGCTGAACGACCAGGCGCTTCTGGCCGGCGCGCTCAACAACACGTGGGAGTGGTTAGAGAAAGACCTGACGCTCGTAACGATCCCGGGCGCGGGCCACTTCGTCCAGCAGGACGCGTCAGAGATGGTGACGCGCACGATCAAGATGTGGCTCTCGCGGTGAGCGGCAAGAACCAAGTTTTAGGTGGTGCCTGAAAAGTATGATCAGAAGCCCTGAAAGGGCGCGATAGTTATACCGCCCTTTCAGGGCTTGTCATTACTATCAATCCGTTTCCAGGGGCGGTGCCCCTGGCTTTTGAATTCAGCCCTTTCAGGGCTTCTCGTTGTATGACGCATGACCCGGCGCGATGCGCCGGGCTATTGAATTACGCCTCTTCGAGGCTTTTAAGACCTCTTCTGATACAAGCTGCCTGTAGTAAAGAGTCCTAGACAGACTCAGGATACTAGCCCGTGGTGGCGCAACCACCGGCTAATCATTTTCACTCTCCCGAAGCATGGCCTTAGAGCATTAATATTGGTTCTGTGCTATTTTTAGAAGGGCTGCATCGGTATTCTAGAAATGAGGAAGAGCGTTAACAGCGATGTCAAACGACGTTAAACAACCCGACAAACCCGGCGCGAGTGTTGTTCTGCCGACGCTGCCTCAGGCGACGGACGCGGCGAACGCCGGCACGGAGGTCGGCAATTATTTTGTCGCCACCTATCCTCCCTTCTCCCAGTGGAAGCCCGAGTACACGCCGAGCGCGATAGAGGCGCTCGACCAGCCCCCGCGCACTGAAGACCCGCTCGGGCTCTACCTACACATCCCGTTCTGCCGCAAGCGGTGTAAGTTTTGTTACTTCAAAATCTACACCGACAAGAACGCCGCCGAGATCGAGCTTTACCTGAAAGCCCTCATAAAAGAGAACGAGGTCTACAGCCGCACGAACGCGTTTCAGGGGCGCAAGCTGAGGTTCGCTTACTTCGGAGGCGGCACGCCCTCCTACATCAGCGAGCGTCAGTTGGACCAACTGGTCGACGGGCTCAACCGCCACGTGAGCTGGGACGACGCCGAAGAGGTCACGTTCGAGTGCGAGCCGGGCACGCTTCGCAAATCGAAGCTCGAAACGCTCAAGGCGATCGGCGTAACCCGCCTCAGCCTCGGCATAGAGCATTTTGACGACCGAATACTGGAAGCCAACGGGCGCGCGCACCTGTCGGCGGAGGTCTACCGCGCCTATGAGTGGGCCCGCGAAGTCGACTTCCCTCAGATCAACATCGACCTGATCGCGGGCATGATGGGCGAGTCGGAAGAGCTGTGGCGCGAGACGGTCAGGCGCGCGATCGAGCTGGAGCCCGATTCCGTGACCATCTACCAGATGGAGCTCCCCTACAACACGGTCATCTCGCAGGACATGATAAAGCGCGGGCTCTCGTCGCCTATAGCCGACTGGCCGACGAAGCGGCGGTGGGTCTCATACGCGTTCGACGAGTTCCAGGCGCGCGGCTACCGCGCGGCGAGCGCCTACACGCTGGCGACGACGAAGAAGCCCTGCCGTTTCATCTACACCGACGCGCTCTGGCACGGGGGCGATATGATAGGGCTCGGCGTCTCTTCGTTCTCGCATTTCGGCGGCGTGAATTTTCAGAACGCTCACCGCATCGAAGAGTACTCGCGCGTGCTCGACACGGACGAGCTACAGCTATGGCGCGCGATCCGGCTGACGCCGAAGCAGAGGCTCATACGCGAGATGATCCTGCAACTGAAGACCGGGCGTCTCGACACGGGCTATTTCAGCCGCAAGTTCGGCGTCGACATCTGGGCGGAGTTCAAGCCACAGTTCGAGCGACTGGCCGAAGAGGGGATGCTTGAGCGGGAGGCCGAAAGGATCGAGCTGACGCGTCGCGGGCTGCTTGAGGTCGATCACTTTCTCTCCGATTTTTTCGAGCCTGAGCTGAGGTCCGTCCGGTACGTGTAAAGAATAAGTTTTTTGTGTGGGGAGTGACAATGTATGAATCAAACCGTTCTGTCGCAAATTGAAGATACGTTCAATAAACTATCGCTCTCAGATCAACTGCGGCTCATTGAGCGCCTTGTACATCGAGTGCATCAAAATACCCTGAGGCAACCAGACGAGATTGACAATCAACTGGTTCTAATGGCCGCCGACCCGGAGATTCAGCAGGAGATTCAAAGAATCGAACAAGATTTTTGAGCCTGAGCTGAGGTCCGTCCGGTACGTGTAAGGCCCTCCCGCGCTGTCATAACACAATCAACGGAGCATCGATTACACGATCACGAACATGCCGATTAGACGCTTCCTCGATTACCTGAGGCAGTCGGGCAACGAGGAGCGGTACATGCGAAGGCTCGTGGAGGCGTTCAACCCGACCAGATCGACGTGAAAGAAGCCTCTATCGGGCGTATCATCAAGCTACCGTTCCTCAAGGAGGAGAGCTTATGAGTTTCAATATCACTCTCGCGATTCTTAGCATTCTATGCCTATACCTGCTGATAAGCGGAGTGCGCGGTTTATTCGCAAAGAGACGCCCGTCAAAGTGAATCACGCGCAGAGCATCATCGAGATCGCCGGGGGCGCAGTGATGCTCTGCGCGATCATCTACGTTATCGCCAGCAGGAAGATGTGGGGCTTCTAACAATCGCCCACACCCGCAACCCGAGATCAGGCGTCGGGCTTGAGCACCACCTTCATGCAGCCGTCCTCCTTATTCAAGAAGATGTCGTAACCCGTCGGCGCGTCGTCGAGCCTCAGCCGGTGCGTGATGACGAAGCTCGGATCGATCTCGCCTTTCTTGATCCTTTCAAGCAGCGGCTTGAGGTAGCGCTGTACGTGGCACTGACCCGTCTTGATCGTCAACGAACGATTCATCACAGAGCCCATGGGGAACTTGTCTACGAACCCGCCGTAGACGCCTATGACGGATACGGTGCCGCCGTTGCCGCATGCCATGATCGCCTCGCGCAACGCGTGCGGTCGGTCGCTCTCTAGCATCATAGCCTGCTTCGCGCGGTCGTAAGCGCCGATGAGGCCCGGCTTGTGAGCTTCCATCCCGACCGCGTCTATGCAGGCGTCTGGCCCGCGCCCGCCCGTCATCTCCTTGAGCGCTTCCAGCACGTTGATCTCTTCGTAATTGATCGTCTCGGCCCCGGCCTTCTCGCGCGCCATGCGCAGGCGGTACTCGAACCGATCGATAGCTATCACGCGCTCGGCCCCTAGGAGG
The DNA here is from genome assembly GCA_035249305.1 of Blastocatellia bacterium. GTDB lineage: Bacteria > Acidobacteriota > Blastocatellia > UBA7656 > UBA7656 > DASUNP01. The sequence continues at coordinate 37,428 of DATFGQ010000016.1, forward strand.
AACGCGCTTTTGATCGCGAACTGTCCGACAGGGCCGCAGCCCCAGACGGCTATGACGTTGCCCGGCTTGATGTCGCACATCTCCGCGCCCATGTAGCCGGTCGGGAAGATGTCTGACAAAAAGAGGACCTGCTCGTCGGTCAACCCTTCGTCGATCTTTATAGGCCCTACGTCCGCGAAAGGCACGCGCGCGTATTCGGCCTGGCCCCCCGCGAACCCGCCCGTCAAGTGCGAATAGCCGAATATGCCCGAGGGCGAATAGCCGAACAGTTTTTCGGCCATCCACGCGTTGGGGTTCGAGTTCTCGCAGAGCGAAAACATCTGCTTCTTGCAGTGCCAGCAGTTGCCGCACGCTATCGGGAAGGGCACGACCACGCGGTCGCCCACCTTGAGGTTCTTCACCTCGCGCCCGACCTCTACGACTTCGCCCATGAACTCGTGGCCGAGAACGTCGCCCGGCTCCATCGCGGGGATGTAGCCGTTATAAAGGTGTAGGTCCGAGCCGCAGATCGCCGTGGAGCTGATCTTCACGATCGCGTCGCGCTGGTTGAGTATCTTAGGGTCGGGCACCTCCTGTACCTCGACCGACTTCATGTTCATCCAACAAGTCGCCTTCATAACTCCCCCTTCCCGCTCTGCTCGGCAGGCTTCGCCGGATGCATGCCGCGATGAATGCTTGAGTCCGAGTGAACGACCTCGCCCGTCTCGATCACCTGTTTGAAGCGGCAGAGGTCGCCTTTGACCTGCGAGCCCGGCTCTTCGCCGAAGAGCTTCGCCAGGCCCGCGCCTATCGAGCCGGCAGGCGGGTTGTAGACCAGCTCGACGCGGACTTCCGTGCCGCGCCCGCCCGGCGCAGGGTCGAAGCGCACTACGCCCGCGTTCTCCACGTCCGCGCCCTCGACTGACTTCCAGGCGATCATACGGCCGGGAACGTCTTTCGTGATCTCGGCGTCCCACTCGACGGTGGTCCCGGCAGGCCCTTTCGCTACCCAGTGAGAGCGGCGCTCGCCCGTTATCCGCACCGATACGAGATGGCTCATGAAGGTCGGGAGGTTTTCGAAGTCGCGCCAGAAGCGGTAGACCTCTTCGGGAGAGCTGTTGACGGTGATCGTGTGGACACGGATGGCGCGGTCCGCGTCGTCTCGGCTCAGTTGTTGAGCGTTATAAATGTCTAGCGCCGTGACTCCGATCACGGCCGCCGTAGCCGCCTTGAGCCTGCCGTGATCGGCGTTCTTCGAAGAGAAGGCCGCGCCAAGGCAGGCGAGGTCTACGGCGTCACCTGCGACCCGCGCCCATACCCAGTGGGCGGGCTTCGGGTTAGTGAGAATGCCTACACCGGCTGTGATCTCGCGCAGCCCCATGACGCGAATCAATGCGGTGTGACGGCCTTCCGCGCCGATGAAGCGCGCGAAGGCTTTTGGCGCGATGACCTCCGCGAGCCCCAGGCCGATGCTGAACCACCCGAGCCCGCTTGCTATCTTCTCTTGCGCCGGGGATTTCGTCGCGAGCTGCTTTTGTAAGCTTAAGTATTGCCGGTCGCGCTGCACTACATCGTCTGCGACCTCCGATTGAATCTCACGCTCAGGCGCGCGTGCGCGCCTAGTCTGCTCAGTCGCCATGCTCACCTCACTTTCTAAGCCACTAAAGGACTTATCAGTCTTTGCACTTTCGGTTTATCGTTTTCAAACACAAGTTTTTTTTCGTGCAAAGAGTGTGCCTCCGCCGTCGGTTCTTTATGGTGTCTCGGAGCCATTTTCGTGGGACTTTCTGGCAACGGGGTGGGTAATTCGCGCCGCGCCGAGAACTGAAAGGCGACATGTTGAGACGAGCTTTCCTAACCAAGCAAAGCAACGAGTTTTCATTTCCGGCCGATTCGCGTCAGGGGCTGCCCATCTTGATTAATAGAGTAGAAAAGATTGTCATTGGGGAGCGCGTCGAAGTAGTATTGACATACACTTCAGCGAAAGAGGACGCCATGGCTGACAAGCAGCGAATTCTCGATCTCATTGAACGGGCAGCAAAGAAAGGTTTGGATAGACTCGACCTCAGCAGCAAAGAGTTGACGAGCCTGCCGCCTGAGATCGCCAAGCTAACTAACCTCACCTTCCTTAACCTCAGCGGCAATCAACTGAAAAGCCTGCCGCCTGAGATCGCCGGGCTGAGGAGCCTGACCTACCTCGACCTCGGCAACAACCATCTGACGAGTCTGCCACCGGAGGTCGGCAAGCTCGCCAACTTGACCTTCCTCAATCTAAGCTACAATCAACTAAGGAGCCTGCCGCCGAAAATCGTAAATCTAACCAAATTAATCCATCTCTACTATCACGGCAATCAACTTACAAGTTTGCCGCTGGAGATCATCAAGTTAAGCAACCTAGAACGCCTCGGCCTAGGACATAATCAACTAACGAGCCTGCCGCCGGAAATCGCCGAGCTAACAAACCTGAGAGATGTCTTTCTCGCCTACAATGAACTGACGAGTCTGCCGCCGGAGATCGGCAAGCTCGCCAACTTGACAGCCCTCTACCTCCGCGGCAATCAACTAAGGAGCCTGCCGCCTGAGATCGCCAGCCTCACTGAGCTCACCTACCTCGACCTCAACAGTAATCAACTGACGAGCCTGCCGCCGCAGATAGTCAGCCTGACTGAACTGAGCCACTTAGATCTCCGTAGAAATCAAGTGCCTATCCCGCCTGAGGCATTAAGGTATCCGAAGGACCTAAAAGCGATCTTTGCTGCGCTGGCCGGACTGATAAGCGGAGAGCGATTAAACGAGGCAAAGATGTTAGTCGTCGGAGACGGGAAGGTCGGCAAGAGCTCGATCGTAGAGCGATTGCTATACGGCACTTACAATCCGCAGAAAGAAACGACGCTCGGCGTCGAGATCACCGACGAGATGAAGGTCGTCCAGAGCGAGGTGAAAGGCGAAGGCGACCCGGTCAAACTGAACATCTGGGATTTCGGCGGGCAGGAGATTCAGCATTCAACGCACCAATTCTTTCTGACCACGCGTAGCCTCTATCTGCTCGTCATTGATGCTCGCAAAGGCGACCAGCTCAGTAACATCGAATACTGGCTGAAGCTGATCGAAAGCTTCGGCGGCGATTCGCCCATACTTATCGTCATTAACCAGATCGATCAGTTGAGAGGCCAGCGCCCGCTCAACCTTGATCGAAAGGCGTTGCAGGATAAATACAACATTCGGGATTTCGTCGAAACCTCGTGCGCGACGGGCGAAGGCATTCCCGCCTTGAAAGCCGCGATTGCCCGCGAGGTCGAACACTTGAAACACGTGCGCGACATCTGGCCGCGCGAGTGGCTCGCCATCAAACGACGGCTGAAAGACATGCAGGCTGATTACATCCCGGTCGAGAGGTATCTGGAAACCTGCGGCGAAGAGCGATTGAATGACGAAGACATCCAGAAGTCTTTGCTAGGGCTGCTGCACGATCTGGGCGTGGTAATACGCTTTCCGGGCGACACGCAAGTGCTCAACCCGCGATGGGTGACGCAAGGCGTCTACGGGCTGCTGACTTCGGCGCGGCTGGTGAAAGCGCAGGGACAGTTGGAGCTGAAAGACGTTGGCGGAATCCTGGCCTCCATGCCTGATGCCAAAGACCGTTACCCTTCGCACACGCACCGCAGGCTGATCGACGTGATGAAGCATTTTCAGTTGTGCTTCGAGTTCACCGACCGGCCGGGCCATTATCTCATTCCGCGCCACCTGCACGATAACGAGCTCGACATCCCATGGGACGATGCCGACGCGCTGAAGTTTCAATACCATTATCTCGAAACGCTGCCCGACTCGATCATCTCGCGCTTCATCGTGCGCATGAACCAGTACATCACCAAACAGTATTATTGGAAGAACGGGGTTTTCCTACATAGCGGCGAGAATCGAGCTAAGATCAAAGCCGATCTGATAGACCGCAAAATCTTCATCTCAATAATCGGCAAAGAACAGACCCGCCGCGCTTTTCTGGCGGTCATCCGCTCGGCCTTTGAAGAAATCAATAGCAACTTTAAGATCACGATCAGGCAACTGATCCCGGTGCCAGAGTTTCCGCATGTGCTGGTTTCCTACCTGGAGCTGCTCGTCCACGAAGAGATGAACGAACGGGAGATCGTCATCCCCGAATTGCGGAAGAAGTTCTCTGTCAAAGAATTGCTCGACGGGGTCGAAGAGCCGAGCGCCCGCATGCGACGCCGAGAACGCGACCTGGACGAAAGGAGGTTTCCACCACCTATGCCTGAAGAGATACGTCCCAAACCGCGCACGCCATCCGCAATTCAACAGAGCAATCCCTGGCGGTCAGGATGGTTTTATCTGATTAGCTATGTGGTAGTAATTGCCACCATCGTCGCAGCCATCGTCGTGCTGAACATATACGGCATCTCCTGGACGACCGCGGCGGTTATTCCCGTTGTCATAATCGGCGGATTGCTGAGCATCGGCATCATAGGCGCGAATCAATTGAGAAACGACGACCGGCTGTCGGATGAAAGCTACGTGAAACTGATGATCGAATCATACAAGCGTCTGCCGCTGCTCAGGGGCAAAGGGGAATCGGATAGCCTGCTAAAGGAGTAAAACGCTTGGGAGAGACCTCGACCGTTCTGGCGACGACGCTCGGTTCGATAATTCTATTGATGTTTCTTTTGTGGCTCACGAGCCTCGCGCTCAAAGACGCAAGCATCGTAGACACTTTCTGGGGCATAGGCTTCGCCGTGATCGCCTGGATCAGCTTTGCCATCACGAATGGCTACGCGCCGCGCAAATTAATAATCGCGACGCTAGTGACAATCTGGGGCCTCAGACTCGCGGCTCATATATTCCGCCGCAATCACGGGAAGGGCGAGGACTTCCGCTATCGCCGCATGCGCGCGCGCCACGGCGACCGTTTCGCCGTAGTAAGCCTCTTTACGGTCTTCGGACTGCAAGGGCTGTTGATGTGGATCATCTCGCTGCCCATTCAAGTGGCGCAAGTTTCGACCGCGCCCGCCCGCTTGAAATGGTTAGACGTGACAGGTGTTGCGCTCTGGGCCATAGGGTTTATGTTTGAAGCGATAGGCGACTGGCAGTTGATGCGTTTCAAAGCCGACTCGACGAACGCGGGAAAGGTGATGCGGCGCGGGCTCTGGGCCTACACTCGACACCCGAACTATTTCGGCGATGCAACCGTCTGGTGGGGCCTTTTTCTCATAGCGGCAGCCACGCCCGGCAGCCTCTGGACGATAATAAGCCCGGCCATTATGACTTTCCTGCTGATGAAGGTTTCAGGCGTGGCGCTGCTTGAGAAGAGTCTTGTTAAGACTAAGCCCGAGTACCAAGATTACGTAAGACGCACGAGCGCCTTCTTCCCCTGGATACCCGGGCGATGACCTTATCTCTTTTCGCGCCGCTCGATCTTCGACCACGTGTCGCGCAGCCCTATTGTACGATTGAACACCGGACGGTCAGGCGACGAATCCTTGTCCGCGCAGAAGTAGCCCAGCCGCTCAAACTGATAACGCGCCCCCGGCTCCGCTTCTCTGAGGCTCGGTTCGAGCTTGGCGTCGGCCAAGACCTCTAACGAGTGCGGGTTCAGATTGGCCGTGAATTCCTGGCCTTCTTCGACATCGTTCGGGTTCTCTTTCGCAAAGAGGTTTTCGTAGAGCCGTACCTCCGCGTCTACGGCGTGCGCGGCCGAGACCCAGTGGATCGTCGATTTGACCTTGCGCCCGTCGGGCGCGTTGCCGCCGCGCGTCGCCGGGTCATACGTGCACCTGAGCTCGACGACATTGCCTTCAGCGTCTTTGACCACCTCTTTGCAGGTGATGAAGTAGGCGTAGCGGAGGCGGACCTCGCGGCCGGGCGCGAGGCGGAAGTACTGCTTGGGCGGGTCTTCACGAAAATCGTCCTGCTCGATGTAGAGGACCTTCGAGAACGGCACCTTGCGACTTCCCATGCTCTCGTCTTCGGGATTGTTGATGGCCTCCATCTCTTCGACAAGGTCTTCGGGATAGTTCTCTATGACGACGCGCAGCGGGCGCAGAATGGCCATGGCGCGCGGCGCGCGTTTGTTAAGGTCTTCGCGGACGAAGTGCTCCAGCAGCGAAAGCTGCACGGTGTTGTTCGTCTTCGAGACGCTCACGTTCGCGCAGAGGTTGCGGATCGCTTCAGGCGTGTAGCCGCGCCGCCTCAAGCCCGAAAGCGTCGGCATGCGCGGGTCGTCCCAGGCAGAGACGTGACCTTCCTGCACCAGCTTGAGCAGCTTGCGTTTGCTCAGCAACGTGTAGGTGAAGTTGAGCCTGTCGAATTCGATCTGCCGCGACGGAAATATGCCGAGCTGTTCTATGAACCAGTTGTACAGCGGGCGGTGGTCTTCGAATTCCAGCGTGCAGATCGAATGAGTCACATTCTCTATCGAATCCGACTGTCCATGCGCGTAGTCGTACATGGGGTAAATGCACCACTCGTCGCCAGTGCGGTGGTGCTCCATATGAAGTATTCGGTACATCACGGGGTCGCGCATGTTCAGGTTCGGCGACGACATGTCGATCTTCGCGCGCAGCGTCCGCGAGCCGTCGGGGAATTCACCCTTCTTCATCCGTTCGAACAGGTCGAGGTTCTCTTCGACCGAGCGGTTACGGTAAGGGCTCTCCCTGCCCGGCTCCGTCAGCGTGCCGCGGTACTCGCGTATCTCGGCCGCGCTGAGGTCGTCGACGTAAGCCTTCCCCGCCTTGATCAACTGGATGGCCCATTCGTAGAGCTGCCCGAAATAGTCCGACGCGTAATAGAGCCCGTCCCACTCGTACCCCAGCCAGCGTATGTCTTCCATTATCGAATCGACGTACTCCGTCTCCTCTTTCGAAGGGTTCGTGTCGTCGAAACGTAGATTACACTTGCCGCCGAACTCCGCGGCCAGCCCGAAGTCTAGGTAGATGGCCTTGGCGTGGCCGATGTGAAGATACCCGTTCGGCTCGGGGGGGAAGCGGGTCTGCACGCGCCCGCCGTGTTTGCCATCCTTGAGGTCCTGGATGATGATGTCGCGAATAAAATTTGAACGGCCTTCAGATTCGACCGGCGCGGCGCCGGCTTCAGTCTCCAACGATTTCATGTCTCTGTATTCTCTCCTCCGTTAAATAAGTATTATATCTTGACTACGACTGACACCGCGAGGAGAACCGCGCCTTAAAAGAATTAGCCTGCCACCGCAAGCTGTAATTTTGCTCACGGCGGCAGGCTTCCTCGGCAGCAGCGAGAGGAATTGTGAGGGGCTTGATCCGAGTCGTCGGCTGACGATTAGTCGTGATTAGTCCTCTTTGATCGGGACGCGCAGGGTGAGCGCCCCCACCCACTGCTCGGGGTTGTTCGTCTGATCGAAGAACTGCTGTGTGAAGTTCGTGTGACAGAGCACGCAGCTCGTGTGAAACGTGTTGCTCAGCGGGATCGAGCGGCGATAGTACCAGCGGTCGCCCACGCGCTCTACCGACGTGTTCGGGTCGCCCTGGAGCGCTTTGACAAGCGAGCGGCGCTCGAACGAGTCGCTCGGCAGGTCGTTGACCCCGCCCTGTAGCGGCGGAAAGACGCCGATCAGCCGCATGTCCCTGTTCGAGTTATTGAATATCAGCGAGATCGCCTGCTTGCCTTCCTCTACATTGTCCGGCGTAGTCTCGTCGAACTCCTTAAACAGCGCTGCCAACAGCTCGTTGAGCAGCAGGTCGCTGGTCCGCTGGGCGAATGCGATATTCTCGCTCGAAGGGGAGTTGTCCGTGCCTCCGAAGCCGACGGCTCCGGCGACGGTGAGCAGAATCACAAGCGCGATTATTCGTTTTACTTTCATATAGCGCATTATCTCTCTCCTTATAGTTATTTCGGCCTGAATGATTGCGTAAACGGATTAGTTCTCCGCGCGGTAGAAGTAATACTCCGCCGTGTAAGGCGCCTCTCTGGACTCGTCCATCATCGTGCCCGGAGTAGATGGGGCGAGACCGCCCGTCGTGTTCACTCTCTGGATGTAGGTCACCGAGCTGAAGATGCCGGGGCCGTTTGTCGAGGTCGTCTCAAGCAGCAGCCAGGGGATAGCGGTCGGGTCGGGGGTGCAGCGCGGTATCAGCGCACTGGCCTTCACCGTGCTGCCGCTGTTGCTCTCCCAGGTCGGCCCTGCGTAGTGAATGCCTACCTGCCCGTGGTATCCCGCGTCGGCATACAGCGTAGCGTCGGGCGCAACAAAGACCCACGCCGTTCCGTTCCACCTGTACTTCTGCACGCCGCGCGCGTAGGCATGAAACGCCAGCCTCTGTCCCTCCGGTGCTTGAATTCTGTCGCAGCTCGGTGAAGGCAAGTCAGGACCATTATTATTGCCGCCCGCCTTCGCGACCGGCATCGCGGCGAGCGCGATCCCGGCGACGGCGAGCAGAACTATTACTCCGATGATACGTCTCACTTTCATCTGTCCCATTGGGTTTCTCCTTTTAATCGAATCGCATTCTACTTCGAACGCCGATAGGTAAAGTTGCTGAACTGTCGGCGATATTACCGGCGGCGCTGAATCTTTTTTGCGCCGGTCGATTACATGAGCTTTACTTTCTCTTCCACGGCCATGGCCCGCGGCTCGCCCTTACCAAAGCGCAGCGGCAGAATCATCGGCACCTGCTTCCGGTACTTGCGGTACGCGTCGCCGTAGAAGCTGATCAAATCTCTCTCCTCTAATTGAATCGCGATGAGGATGTAGGCAGTCGTCGCCACCGCGAATACGAGGTGGGCGGCCGTCATCTTCGGCGCGGACCAGAATACGAGCAGCCAGCCGAGATAGAGCGGGTGGCGGACGTAACGGTACAGCCCAGGCGTCTTGAAGCCCGGCAGCGTGCTGGGCTTATCGCGCAGGTAGAGGTAGACCTGTCTGAGTCCGAAAAGATCGAAGTGGTTTATCAAGAACGTGCTCCCCAGCACCGTGAGCCATCCCACGCCGTAGAGCGCCAGAAGCGCGATGCGGCCAGTAGGGTTTTCAACCTCCCACACGACGCCGCCCATCGGACGCCATTGCCAGAAGAGGAGCAGGAGCAGCAGGCTTGAGAAGAGTACGTAGGTGCTGCGCTCGACCGGCTCGGGGACTAGGCGCATCCAGGCGCGTTTGAACCCCTGGCGAGCCATCAGGCTGTGCTGGATTGCGAAGAGGCCGAGCAAGCCCGCGTTAATTAGCAGGGCTTCGACGAGCGGCCCGTCGGCTCCCGAGTCTATCGATTTCGGGACCGCCACATTGCCTATGAAACCTATCGCGTAGAGGAAGGTCCCGAAGAAGATCAGGTAGCAAATCACACCGTAAGCGAAAGCTGTTATTCGAGAGAGCATACATCATCCTTTCTTTGTTTTTTCGGTGAGATGGATTAAAATCCGGCCCTGGAAGCAACGCTAAAGACGAGGATTTACTCCACCATTTCAATCACCAAAAGAGAAGAAGTTGCTGAATTTTCGTCCATATTACTGTCGGCTCGAATTATTTTGGCGGCCGCCGACGGGTTCTCTACTTCTTCAAGTGAGCTTGTAAAATGTCCTTCACATACCGCGTATCGATTTGCTTACTCGCTTTGATCCTGGGCCTCTTCAACTCCGCCCCGGCCCGGTCGCAATCCACTCCCAATCCCCCCGCTTCGTCTGCGGCGAAGGAGCTTGCCGCGCAGCTTGCCGTCGCCGCGTCCGACGAAGAGCAGGAACGTCTGCTGGCCGACAAGAAGGACCTGATCGACGGCGCGCTCTTAGTCGCGCTCAAGGAGATCGTCGATTCTTCGGACAGGAAAGGCGACTACCCTCAGATGATGAGAGTCGCTCAGCTCTCCGTGCGAATCGCGGAAAGAGTCGGGGACCGTGTGCGACTCGGGCACGCGTTGTGTGACCTTGGGCTGGCTCACACCCGCCAGGCGCGCGCGCCGCAGGCACTGGATTCGTTTCAAAAGAGCCTGACCATTTTTGAAGAGGCCGGAGACAAGAAGGGCAAGGCCCGCGCGCTGAACGAGACGGGCGTCGTCTACTCCTCGCAGAGACGCTACGAGCAGGCGCTGTCGTATTACGACAAGGCCCTGCCCGCTAGTCAGGAGGTAGGCGATAAAAGGCTCACGGCCGCGATCTTCAGCAACATCGGTCTGGCTCACTCTTCGATGGGGCGCGACGAGCTGGGCCTTGAGTTCTATCAGAAGAGCCGCGTGCTCAGCGAACAGATCAACGATCAGCTTTTGATAGCCAGGGCGCTCAACAACATCTCGACGCACTACATCTCTCAGGGCCGCTACGCCGAGGCGCTCGAATATCTTCAGAAGAGCCTCAAGATGAACGAAGAGATGGGAGGCGCGGCCAGCAACAAGCTGAGCCAGGCCATAAGGCTGCAAAACATCGGCCTGATCTACAGACGCCAGGGCCGCCCGGAACAGGCGCTGGAGCATTATCACAAGAGCCTGAAACTGCTTGAAGAGATGAACGATAAACTCAGGGTCGCCGATTTACAGAACAACATCGGCGTCGTTCACAAATCTCAGGAGCAATACGACCAGGCGCTTGAGTGGCTGCAAAAAGGATTGCAGCGGTATGAAGAGATGAAGGTCAAAGGCGGTGCGGCCAGGGCGTTGAACAACATCGGCGACATCTATCGCGCGCAGGGGCGACACGCCCAGTCGTTTGAGACGCTCGACAAGAGCCTTCGCCTGCGCACGGAGATCAACGACCGGGGAGGGATTGCGCTGACGCTGAATAATCTCGGGCGGCTCTATCAGGACGAGGGCAAGTACGCCGAGATGCTTGAGGTGAGCCGACGCGCGGCGGGGATCGCCGAAGAGATCAACGCGCGCGAGGAGCTCTGGAACGCGCAGGAGCACATCGGCAGGGCGCTCGGCGCGATGGGCCAGCCAGCGGAAGCACGCCGGAGTTTCTTAGCCGCCATCGCGACGATCGAAACTCTGCGTCACGAGGTCGCGGGCGGCGGACAGCAGCAGCAGAGCTTCCTCGAAAACAGGCTCTCGCCGTGGCTAGGGCTGATCGACCTTCTCGTCGCGCAAAAAGATTACGCCGAAGCGCTTTCGATCGCCGAACAGTCGAAGGCGCGCGTGCTGCTCGACGCGCTTCAGGCGGGCCGCTCCAGGCTCCGCCAGTCGCTCTCCCAGCAGGAGCGGCAGGCCGAAGAGGAGCAGCGGTTGAAGCTCGTTTCGCTCAACACGCAACTCACAAATGAGCTGCGGCGCGACAAACCGGACACGTCGCGCGTGGCCGAGCTGAAGACGAGCGTAGAGAAGGCCCGGCTTGAGTACGAGAACTTCGAGACTGGCCTCTACGTCGCGCACCCCGAGCTGCGAGTGCAACGCGGCGAAGCGCCGATCATCAAAGCCGGGGAGCTTGCCGACTTGCTGCCCGACGCTTCGGGCGCGCTGCTGGAATACGTCGTCGCGGGTGACGAGACTTATCTTTTCGCAGTCACCAGGGCGGCCGGGAAAGCCGACGTTGAGGTGAGCGTCTACACGTTGCCGATCAAGCGGGACGATCTCGCCAGGCAGATCGAGGGCTTTCGCGAACTGTTGGCCGCGCGCGACCTGAGCTTTCGCGCGTCGGCGGCGAAGCTTTACGAGTTGTTGCTCAGACCGGCCGAGGCGCAGTTGCGCGGAAAGACGAACGTAGTCATCGCGCCCGACGATAAGCTCTGGGACCTGCCGTTTCAGGCGCTGCCGGCCGGCGACGGTCGGTTCATGATCGAATCGGCCGCGATCTCTTACACGCCGTCGCTGACGGCGCTGCGCGAGATGACGAAGCGGCGCAGGAATCGCGGCGCGGAGTCGGCCTCAACGACATTGCTCGCGATGGGCAATCCGCAGCTTGGCCGCGACACGGTTAACCGCGCGGCGCTCGTGCTGCGCGAAGGGGCGCTCGCGCCGCTGCCGGAGGCCGAACAGGAGGTCAAGGCGCTGAGCCGTTTGTATGGCATGTCGCGCAGCAAAGTTTACATCGGCTCCGAAGCCCGCGAAGACCGGGTCAAGAGCGAAGCCGGCCGCGCGACCGTCCTTCACTTCGCCACGCACGGGGTACTCAATAACGCCTCGCCAATGTATTCACACCTGGCGCTGGCCGAGGGCGGGGTGAACGAAGACGGATTGCTCGAAGCCTGGGAGCTGATGCAGCTAGATTTGAAAGCGGACCTGGCGGTGCTCTCCGCCTGCGAAACGGCGCGCGGTAGAATCGGCGCGGGCGAAGGCATGATAGGGTTGAGCTGGGCGATGTTCATCGCAGGCGTGCCGTCTACGGTCGTCAGCCAGTGGAAGGTCGAGGCCGCGGGAACGCGCGACCTGATGGTGAACTTCCATCGCGGGCTGATCTCACAGGCGGCGGCCGGCAAGCCGAAACCGGCCAAGTCCGAAGCCTTGCGACAGGCCGCGTTGAAGCTGCTGAAGAATCCCGAGACGCGCCACCCGTTCTATTGGGCCGGGTTCGTGCTGGTGGGTGACGGCAGATGATTGCATGTTTTCACGCTCGCGACCGAGACCGTCAGCAGGTCAAATAGATCAGGTTCCTGCGGCTCCAAAGCCTGCTTCATCTGGCGACGCGCGGGCAGTCGCCTTTCATCGAAGCAGACCCAGACGGCTCCAATGAGATAGATGACGAAGCCGGCGATGGCGAACAGTGCGATGATCAGCATGATGTCTTCAATCGTTCTCATCATGCCGTGATACATGCTTTCGTTAATTGCATTCAATGAATCGGTATCCATAATTCCTCCAATAATGGCGGCCGATGAGAATCCCCGCTCTAGCAGCGTCTTAGTTGGGACTTGAGAACTTTGCCTTTGAGATGTGGCCGTCGCTTGAGCTCTAGCGCCTGATCGCGTCTATCACCAACCGCTGCGCCGTCTGCTCAAGCCGCGTGAGACGCGTCTCAAGGTCGGCGTTCTGCCGCTGCAAGATGGCGTTTCGCTCTTGCAGCGCGGCATTCTCGTTCTTGAGCGCCGTCAAGGTGTTCTGCTGTTCCTGAATGGCTTTGATCATGACCGGGATCAAGGTCGTGTAGTTCATGCCTAGCGGCGTGTCTGCGTTCGCCGGATGCGTCACCGCCTCGGGAATGATCTTCTCTGTCTCCTGGGCGATCAGGCCGAGATGTTGCTGTCCGTCACTGTTATCTTTCCACTCGAAAGAGACGGGTCGCAGTTGCATCAGCTCGCGGAGGCCGTAACGGATGTCGGCGACGCCTTTCTTCAACCGTGCGTCGGAGGTCTGGATCGTCCCGTTCACAGCATAAACGGCTCCCCAGAGATTATCAGGCTGACCGATGCTATGAGTGCCGAATGGTGTGAGGTTTCCCGCGATGCTTACTTTCCCATTAAAAAAGCCGGCATAACCGCTGGGGTCCGCCGATTCACCGATTACGCCGATGCCGTTGGTAGTTACTCCAATCACGGCCCAGCCATTAGGGCTCACGCCTTTCACGGCCGTGATGCTGTCTGCGACATGGAGCCGGACGATCGGATCCGGGGTGGAGGTCCCTATGCCGACGTTGCCGGCCTGGGTGATGGTTACACTTCTCTGTCTGCCTGACCACAGTGAAGTCGCGCCAACACCGTAAACCAGCATCTCACCGGGCGCTATGTCAGCACTCGCGTCCGGCACGCCGACATACCCCGCCCCTGTCGTGCCGTGATAGAAATCCCATCCCGCGGCGAAAGTATTTGTGGCCGAAGACTGTAGGCGCGGCGGCATAATCTCACTCGCGCTGGAGATGACGTGGAATTTCGAGGCCGGGAAGCTATCCCCTACCGGGAGCCCTGACCCTATGCCGATCCTGCCATCCAGGTCAGTTACCCCTGATTGGATGACTGTGTTCACGGAGGAGAATTTCACAAGCCGGTTTGTTATACCGCCGCCAGTTAATTCCATCAGTCCGGCTTTCTTTTTCTTCAACTCGCTTAAACCGATGGGCGCTGCTCCCTCCGCAGCATGCGCGCCGTTGTGCCCGCTCGCGGCGTTAGTCCCGGCAACCGTCCCGCTCTCGTTTTGACTAGTCGAGCGGCGATCCGTCTGGGCGTCGCGCTCCGTGGCGCGATCTATGATGAGATGGCCGCGCTTCACCCGCGCCGTCTCTGCGCCCGCCTCTTTGACAGAGAGCGTGTAGAGATAGAGGCCGCCGTTGACCGCATCGCCGTTGACCTGCCGCAGGACCCAGGTCAAATCCGGTTCAGTCCGAGCGCCGCTGTCATAGACCATTTGCCCGGAGAGATCGTAGACTTGCAGATGCATCTCAGCGACGCCCTTCTTAGCGGTGAAGCGCACCTGATCCTGACTAATGATGATCTGCACATCCTGCGCCGATTGCGCCTGCGCGAGGGGGACATAGAGCGAGATAAAGAGTAAGAGTGCGACAAGATTTCTTAGAGTTCTCATTGTTTCTTTCATCCTTTCGTATCTTTCAAAGTTGTCAATCGCCTGATCTCCTCTAATCGGGATTGATGTTCAGCCTTTGAACTCCGCGAGGCAGGTGCTGAATTAAGGAAAGTTGCTGAACTTTTCGGCATATTACTGCCGCATGATTTTTTTCGATGGAAGCGGGTGGTGTCCTAACGAGGTGTTGGTGAGTAAACCTGTAGGGGCAGCCCTCGTGGCTGCCCGGATCGCGCGTTAGCGCGATGATGTCATCGTCCTTCGGACGATCCGGGCGGGGACAAGCCCCGCCCCTACAGTCAATCCTGGGATCTACTTTTAATCGACAGGCTTCAGCGGCGTAATGCCTGAACGCGACTGAGCAGCGCGCGGGCGATCTCAGAGCCGGGGTTCGCTTTTTGCAGGAGGCGCAGCTCACGTTCGGCCTCGCCGAGCAACCCCGCCTCGGCGTACAACAGCCCCAGCGCCAGGTGAGATGACGAGTATGCTCGCTTGGCCTTCGCAAGCTCTCCGGCTTTCGCCCGATCGAGAATGCGGAATCTCGCCTGCGGCGCGGGCGGGCGAGGTGATGCGAACTCCTGCCCATCTTTGATCGCTTTCACTTGCCAGGAGTAAACCTGGCCGCGTGACAATGCCGGTGCTACCCATGAATGGTTGTAAAGGTGCGGGCTTGCGGCGGCCAGGTTGAACTTGCTGTCGTAAATCTCGACTACGTACCCGGTCGCCCCATCCATCGGCGACCAGCGGAGAGTCGGGCGATCGCTAATCAAAACTTTTCCCACGGGCTCGATCACGCTGAAATCGTCTCTCTGTTTGTCAGCGCCCATCAGCGAGCTCCCTTGGCGTGTGAGCCCATTGAGTTGCGCTGACCTTTCGACCCGCCTGGTGGAGAGCGCTTCCTGCATCATGCTCTGGTAAGCGATCGGCAGTCCGTCTGCGCCGGAAAGCTTGCCTCCCTCTTCCAGGGTCAGCCGGCCTTCGCCGTCGTTTAGCCGCGCGACAACTCGCGCGCGGGGAGCGGGCGCGCGTTGCGGCGGAGGATCGGTGATAACGGCGATCTCAGGCTCCGGCTCGGCCAGCGGCGGCGTAGCGCGCGACGGCACAAGGCCGGTGACAGCCAACAAAAGGACCGCCGCGACCGCGGCAAAAGCGAGCCCCGCAGACTGTTTGAAGGGGGCTATTAGATAAGCAACCGCGCGACGCCACCATCCGTCTGCGGGAGCGGCAACGGGCGCGGGCCGATATTCGTCATCGAGTGAGGCGGCGATCTGGTCTCTGAAAACGGCCAGGTCATCAACCGCCAGCGCGCACTCGTCGCAAACGGCCAGATGCTCTGTAATTGTTTGAATCTGCTCGCCCGGCAGGTTTCCATCAACGTATCCGGCCGCCAGTTCCGCGGTCACATGCGCGCGCGCCTGCTGCGAAGCGAGCACTGCCGCCTCATCAAATATCTCTGCCCTCAAGCCGAAGAATGCCGCGTCGCCGTTCAGGGTGGCTTCCAGGCGCCGCCGGCAGGTTTCACACTCGGCCAGGTGGTCTGACACCGATAATAATTCCGAAACGCCCAGCCGCTGCCGATTGTAATCCTCAAACTGTCGTTGTGTGAGGTGTTCTACCAAAGCTGTTCCATCCCACATCTATAAGTTGCCGACGGGCGCCCGATATTGGCGCCGGCTTTTTAAATAAATGCTTTTAATCGACGCGCCAGCCGCTCGCGCCCAGATTTGCGCGCGTTTATTACCTGTTGCCGCGTCAGCCCCAGCAAATAAGCTATCCTTGCGTCCTCCAGCGGCAGCTCGTTCCACAACTGCGCGAAGCTCTCCGGGCTCATCTCCACCGCTTCGGCAAGCTGGCGCATCGTGGCTACGCCCGTCGCCGGGAAGAGCGCGATGCAGCCGCGCCCCTCGGCGTCTTTGAGGTTCAGCAAAAGCGCCGCGCGCTGGTTTCGCGGAAGCTGCTGTAACTCTTCCCACATCCTTTGCAGAAAGATTCGTTTTTCGGTCTGCCACGCCGGGTCCGGCCCCGCGGCGGTGGCTCGGAACGCGCCCGCGTCTTCGATCTCCTCGATAGATTCAACCGGCCTATCCCTGATCTGTAACAGCGCGGCCAGCCCGCTCACCAGCTCGTCGAATTCGACCGGGCCGCCGATGTGATTGAAAATAGCCGCCAGCGCGTCGCCGAGCTCCTGGTTCCTGCCGTCCTTGAGCGCTCGGACGTGCGCGGCCAGACTCTCATCGTCCGACAGCTCTGCTACTCGCGCCGCCGTCGCGGCCCTCGTTACACCTTGCCACGCCGCAAAGCCGGCCACCTGCTTGCCGTCGGCGTCCTGCCAGAGCGCAAAACCGCGCTGGCGCGTCAGCAGGTATTGAAGACGGTTCTTGAGCGAGTGGCGTTCCGGGAACTGGCGGCGCATCCAACGCGAGCAGGTCCTGTGCGCGATGACTGCGGCCATCCCGCGCACGTCGCTGATAGGGCGCTCGTCGGGTTCTGTGCGGAGACGCCGCAGTTCCGTGAGCAACTGCAACACGACTTCTTGATAAAGGTCGTCAGATTCGGCCCGCCCGTCCGCGCGGTGAGAGTTGAGGTGGAGTTTATATCGGATGATGCCTTTGATAACGGGCTCGGCGTGCGTAGTGATGAGTCCCGAGAGGAGTTCGTCGGCGTGTTCCTCGCTGGCCCCCAGCAGCAGAGGTTCGAGCAGTGTGTCGACCTTGACCATCGATGCTGTCATCGTTCCTCTCCTTTTAAAGCGGTCGAGAGTAGCGGCGGTGTTATCACAAGCCGATCTGACAAGGGTGAAAAAGCGGGGGCGCGACGGCCGCGAAGGCACGAAGGAACAGAGTCTCTGCCCCTCGTGCCTCTGCGGGTTGTCACTATTAGAAGGCTATATCGCTCCTGGCGGAATTCTTCAGAGCGATCGCCTGGTTGATGAGCTGGTTCCTCAAGTTCGCGCTTGGCGTGATGAGCGCCACGGCCTCTATGGCCGCCGCCTGGCGCAGCTTCTTCTGAGCGTCGGGGTGCAGGTGACCGCCATCAAGCACTTCGATGGCGTCATCGAGCTCCGAGACGGCGAGCTTGATCAGTTCCTGCGCCTGCGAGAAGTTGGTCGCGTTCTTGGCCCTGTTCGCTATTTCGTTAGAGGACCTGATGTTCTCCAGCACGTTGATGAGCCTCAGGAAAGCGGCCACCGCTTCTACTTCGGTCGCCTCCAGGTGGATTCCGGTCCCGGTCGGGTCGAGGAACTTGATGTTCTGAGCTATGGGCGAGTTGTTGAACGACTCGCTGTTGTAGAACTCCACGGCCCCTTCAATCGTCGTGATCGAGTTGTCGTGGAAGAAAGGCCCGGTGTCCGCCGCTTCGACAAGCACCGGCGTGTTGAATGTGCGCTTGTTCAGGTCATTGGGCGGGAACGGGAAGTTTGCGGCCCCGTTGCCGAACCCTATGAACTGGCCGTTGCGGAATACCGGGTCTTTGCCGAAGCCGCCGTCCGGAGGTATCTGCTGCGCCGGGACCACAAGCTTCTGCGGGCGGTTAGGCTGATCCTCTATGCCCGTGTCGAAGTTGGAATTCGTCGGCGCGTTGCCCGTGCCCGGATCGTTGTTCTGACCGAACAGAGCGCCCTCGACGAAGTCGCCCGCGCCGCCGTTGAAATGACAGAGGATGCATCTGCCGGCCCCCTTCGAAGGGCTGTTGAAGAGCAGAGTGCCGTCAAGAGGGTTGATGATAGTGCCGGGGTTGTTGAATATCTCCTGCCCCTTGGCCGCCTTTTCATTCTTCAGCTTCAACGCGCCCACGCCGGCAAGCTTCAGGTTCTGCCTGCGACCCAGTGACTTCTGGAAGGCTTCAAGCGCGTCGAGCTGCGCCACGGTCGGCATAGTGAAATCCACACCGGGGACCCTGTTGAGGGTCTTCGTGTAGTGCTGGATTATCGCCCCTATCATGAAATCTCTCAAAGTTCCCGTGGCTTGATGGACCGTCCCGTCGGCCAGTGTGAATGCGCCGACCGGAGCGCCGTCACCGCCCCAACCGACTCTTTCGAAGGGCGGCACAAAAGGCGTGAGTGGAGGGTGCGTCTCGTCGAACTGAGACGGGGCGAGCGTGTCGGGCAGCATCGCCAGAGTGTGCGGCACGCTCCGCATCACGAACTTGCTCGACAGGTCCTCGAACCCGTCGACGTTCTCCAGGATCAGGCCGAACTTCCGCATCAGGACTGGGTTCTCGAAATTCTGGGAGAGCGCCGGGGTGAACTCGGCGACGAACAGCGGATCGGTAGGCGGAAGCGTAGATATGAACTCGGGATCGATCGTCAGGTTATTCTGCTCGCGGTGGCACGTGCCGCAGGTCCTACCGTTGCCGTTGAACGTGCCGTTGAAAAATTCGTTCCTCCCCTGCGTGATAAGCTGCTCAAGGGCGGTCGAAGGATGCGGTATCGGCCCGATGTCCGCCTGCGCGGTCGGGCTGATGAAGTCAGCCAGCTTCTCAAAAAATCCTTTATCGTCGGAAGCCTGCGCCGTGCTGTTGCTGTCGGGAAGCACGCCGAAGCGGCCACGTTTTTCGCTGAGGTAGAGCCTGTGATAAAGCGTGGGCTGTCCCGTCAGGAGCCTCGCTTCGACGGGGCTTTTGCCCGCGGGCGTCACGGCTATGAAATCGGGCTCGAAGTCGGCCGACACTTCCTGGCCGAAGCTGGCTTCGAGTTTCGCCGACCCGCCTTTGTGGCTCAAGCTGCCCACGCGAACTAACGAGTCGCCCTCTTCCGGCAGGATCGAGCCGCCGGACCCTGAGGCGTTGTCTACGAGCCAGAAATCCATCGCTTCGGTCTTATCGAAGCCCTGGACTTCGACCGACACGGTCTTATCGACTAGATTCAACTTTGCGAGCCCGTAGCCGGCGGCCTGTTTGGACGATGTGACCCGGCTTGAGCTCAGGGGCAGGACGATGTTGCGCTCGCCGCCCTGCTGTTCGAAATCGGCCGCCCACGCTTTGTAGCCGGCCTCAAGAGTTTCAACGCTGCCCAGGCCCGTGCTGAGCAAGCTGTCAGGTTCAGGATTGGATGATACTTTGCCCTCAAGAATGAATGCCCCCATTATGCCCAGAAGGAAGGAAGAAAGTATCATGAGTTTTATTGTTTTCGGCTTCATTTTGTTTCTCCTCAAAGATGATCTTCGCTAGATCGTTTTTCGAATTATCATTGACTCAGTATGAAGCGCCGGCGCTCTTTAACAGCTCGACCATTTCGGGGCGCCCGCGATTCTCGGCGATCGTCAGGGCAGTTCTCTGGTCTCTGCTCTCCACGTTTACATCCGCGCCGCGCTCTAACAGGACTTTCGCTGCGTTGGTATGGCCCTTGAAGACGGCTCGCATCAACGCCGTCCACCCGTCTTGATCGACGACGCCCGGATCGGCGCCTTTTTCTAAGAGTGTTTCTACTATCTCGGCATGATCGGCCCAGGCTGCGAACATCAGGGCCGTCATGCCGTTTGCTGCTTGCGCGTTAAGGTCAGCGCCCCCTGCCAGCAGGGCGTTAACCGTGTCGGGATTGCCCTTCCAGCAGGCGGTAATCAAAGCGGTGCCGCCGAACCTGTCTCTGCCATTCGGGTCGGCCCCGCGCGCGAGAAACAGCTTCACGGCCTCCGGCTGGTCGGCCAGCGCGCCGACCGAAAGGGCGGGCTGACCTTCATAGGTCTTTGTATCAACGCTGATCCCGGCGTCTAAGAAAAGCGCCAGCGCCGTCGTATCGCCTTGCCTGGCGGATTCGAGGAAGGCCGCGTCGGTGAAAGCGACGTTCATCTCGGCGAGCTTGAGCCGGGCAGTCTCGGCGCTCTTCCCGCAGCCTACACAGGAGAGCGCCAGAACGAATATGAATGGAAGTATGAGTCTGAGCATCATAATCACCTGGTTATGGTTGGCCAATTGCCGGAGCCAGCAATTGCAACGGTTCGCCGGCGGACCCGCCGGCAGCGTCGGAAACTAACTACCTCTCATTCTGGTATGCGTCAGGGGCGGGAAAAGTCCATCACGGGTGGCGAATTTTTTTTCAGTTTCGCATTCGGGCCGTTTTGATGATCGGCGGCATCTGTGATCTAATTAACCCAAGCTCAGGCGGTCCGTGGCAGATCACTATGACAACTCCTACAGCGCAAAACGTGACCCAGTTGCTGCTCGCTTGGGAGCAGGGCAATGAAGCGGCCCGCGACGAGCTGATCCCGCTCGTCTACGACGCGCTGCGTCGCATCGCGCGGTATCACCTGCGCGGCGAGCGGGCCGGCCACACGCTGCAAACGACTGCGCTCATCAACGAGGCGTACCTGAAGCTGGTCGAGCAGTCCGTCCCGTGGCAGAGCCGCGAGCACTTCTTCGGCATAGCGGCCCGGCTGATGCGCCAGATTCTCGTCGATTACGCGCGCGCGCGGCAGCGGCTCAAGCGCGGCGGCGACCGGCAGCAGATCACTCTCACGTCCGAGGCGGAGATCATCGACGGGAAGGACGCGGACCTTTTGGCGCTCAACGAGGCGCTGGAAACCCTGGCCCAGGTCGACCCGCAGAGGAGTCAGATCGTAGAGCTTCGCTTCTTCGGCGGGTTGACGATCGAAGAGACGGCCCACGTCATGGGCATTTCGACTCCCAGCGTGGAGCGCGGATGGCGCGCGGCCCGCGCCTGGCTGCAAACAGAGCTTGGCCGCTCGGATTTCAAGAGATGAATCCCGAACAGTGGCGAAAGATCAACGAGCTTTTCGAGGCCGCCCTGGAGCGCCCCGCCGCCGAGCGCGCGCTGTTTCTCGCGAGCGCCTGCGAGGGCGACGACGAGACGCGGCGGCGCGTTGAAGCGATGCTCGCCGCCGACGCCGAAGACGACCTGATGATGGACCGCCCGGCCTACCAGGCCGCGAGCGCGTTCGGCGCGTCGCTGGCCGGCGCGGAGGGCGATTCACAGAACTTCAGTGGCGAGATGATAGGGGCCTACCGGCTGATGAGAGAGCTGGCGCACGGCGGGATGGGCACGGTCTATCTCGCTTACGACACGAGGCTCGGCCGCCAGGCGGCCTTGAAGCTCCTGCCCTCAAGGCTGATAAATAACCCCGAGCGCGTGCGCCGTCTCCAGCGCGAAGCCCGCGCCGCCACCGCGCTCAACCACCCGAACATAATCACCATCTACGACTTCGGCCAGGAGGACGGGCGCGATTACATAGCGTCGGAATTTGTCGAGGGCTCGACGCTGCGCGAGTACGTCGGCAACCCTGCCCTGACGCTCAACCGCATACTCGACGTGACGATTCAAGTGGCGAGCGCGCTGGAAGCCGCGCACGCGGCCGGCATAGTCCACCGCGACATCAAGCCCGAAAACATCATGCTCCGCCCAGACGGTTACGTTAAGGTGCTCGACTTCGGGCTGGCCAAGCTGAGCGAGCCGGAATCGGGCGGCGACGAAGCCGAGACAGATGCTTCCGAGGTCACCGACTTCGAGACGCGGACGGGGATGGTGCTCGGGACTGTAAATTACATGTCGCCCGAACAGGTGCGCGGGCATAAGGTCGACGGGCGCAGCGACCTGTTCAGCCTTGGCGTCGTCCTCTACGAGCTGATCACGGGCCACAGGCCGTTCACGGGCAAGACGTGGCACCACACGATGGTGGCGATCACGGACTCGGAGCCGCCGCCCATCGAGCGCTTCGTTAAAGGCGAGTCGGCCTCCTTGCAGCAGATGCTTTCGCGCGCGCTGGCCAAGGACCGCGAGGGGCGTTATCAAACTGCGCGCGAGCTGCTGGGGGAACTTGAAAAGCTGCAAGACGAGATGGCAAGCGACACGCGGCTTCAAAGGGTCGGGCGCGTGCGCAGGCCCGCGCGAATCACCGAGCATACGATGGCCATGGGGGGCGGTCATCCGGCCGCCATCACCGACGAGGGGATCGGCCGTAACGAGACGGGCGCGGTCTCGCTCGTCACGAGACTGAGCCGGCATAAGCGCGTCGCCGCCATAGCGATCATCGTCGCCGCGGCCGCCACCTACTTTTACTTCACCCGCGGCTTCGGCCCCGGCTCGGGCGTCTCGTCGCTGACGGGTAGAGACACAATTCTGCTCGCCGACTTCGTCAACATGACGGGCGACGAGGTCTTTGACGGCACGCTCAAGCAAGGTCTCGCAGTCCAGCTAGCGCAATCGCCCTACCTCAACATCTTCTCTGAAGAGCGCGCACGAGAGACGCTCCGCCTGATGGAGCGGGGCGTCGACGAGAAGATCACGCGCGAGGTCGGCCGCGAGATATGCCTGCGGCGCGGGATCAAGGCGCTGCTTGTCGGCACGATCGCCAGCCTCGGGCGCAACTACGTCATCACGCTTGAGGCGGTCAACAGCCAGAGCGGCGAGGCGATCGCGCGCCAGCAGGCCGAAGCCGAAGGCAAAGAGGAGGTGCTCAAAGCGCTGGGCCGCGCTTCGACAGAGATGCGCCAGCACCTGGGCGAATCGCTGGCCTCGATCGGCCAGTTCAACGTGCCGATCGAGCAGGCGACGACCGCTTCTCTGGAAGCCTTCAAGAATTATGCGGTCGGGGTCGAGCTGTGGCGCAAGGGTCAGTACGAGCAGTCCGTCCCCATGCTCAAACGCGCGATCGAGCTCGATGGCGAGTTCGCGCTGGCTTACGCACAGTTGGGGACTTCTTACCGCGACCTTCGCAACCTGGCGCTCGGCAGGAAGTACCTGGAGCGGGCCTACCAGCTTCGCGACAGGGTGAGCGAGCGCGAGCGGCTAGGGATCTCCGCGATCTATTACAGACATATCACGGGTGAGCTCGACAAGCGGCTTGAAACGACATCGCTGTTGACGAAGACCTACCCGCAAGACCCCGGCGTATACCACACTCACGGCAACTCGTTGATCATCGCGGGCGAGTACGAGCAGGCGGCCGAGTCTTACCGCGCGGCGCTGAGGCTGGACCCCGATTTTGCGCTGTCGCGCGCGAACCTGGCGCTCTCCTTGATCGGGCTGAACCGTTTTGACGAGGCGCAGCAACTCATCGACGAAGGTATCGCGCGTCACCTCGACTCCGGCGGCTTTCACAACCGGCTCTACCTGATCGCGTTTCTCAGGGGCGACCAGCAGGCGATCGACCGCCATGTCGAATGGTTCACGGGCAGGCCGGACGAGTATCAGGTCCGCGAGATGCAGGCGCGGTCATTCGCCTTCGCGGGCCGGCGACGCCAGGCCGTAGAGTTCTTAGCGCAGGCCGCCGCGCTTGCCGAGGCGCGCGGGCTGCTGGCGGAGAAGGCCAGGATACTGGCTAACGAAGCGAACCTGAACGCGACTTTCGGCATGACGGAGCTGGCCCACAGGCAGGTCGGGCGAGTCCTTGCGCTGCTTGGAAACAGGAGCATCACACCCGAAGAGTTAATGCCTTCTATCATTCAGCAGTTGGAATCACACCCGCTGGCCTGGACGCTGGCCTTATGCGGCGAGGAGAGGCGTGCGCAGTCGCTGGCCGAAGAACTCGCCCGCGACCTCCCCTCCAATACTATGTGCAACGCGGTCTGGCTGCCGCTCGTCCGCGCGACTCTCGAACTCAAGCGCGGTCACGGCCCAGATCTTGAAAGGGCCGTCCAACAGTTGCAGTCGGCCAGACAGTACGAAGCCGCGTTCTCCTTCCGCCCGACGTGGGTGCGCGCTCAGGCCTACTTGCAAGCCGGCAACGGCCCGCGCGCGGCCGAAGAGTTTCAGAGGATCATCAGGCACCGCGGCTGGGATGTGCTGTCGCCGCTCTGGCCGCTGGCGCACCTTGGGCTCGCGCGCGCGGCGGCGCTTCAGGGCGATGTGGCGACGAGCCGCAAGGCTTACGAAGATTTCTTCCAGTTGTGGAAGGACGCCGACGCCGATCTGCCCGTCCTGATCGAGGCGAAGCGAGAGTATGAAAAAATGAACTGAGCGCGTCCGAATGCCCGCCGGCTGCTCTTGAATCGTTTTTCCCCGCTACAACGTGTATAGTAATTGAAGGAAAAGTCTACTACCGATCAAGTGGCGAGTGAGCGTTCGCCCTGAGTCGTTTAGAACCTCGGGGTCACATCCATAATCAAAGGAGTTCGAAATGCTCTCATCGCTCATTCGCTTGACGGCAATCACGACTCAAATTCTCGCGCTCATCCCCGCGGCTTACGGCCAGGCGACGGGCGCAGCGCCGCCCGACGTAGTCTCGTCGAGCGCAGGCAATATCAAAGTCGAGCGGCTCGCAACGCTCGAATACCCATGGGGAATGGCCCTGCTGCCCGACGGGCGGCTGCTGGTCACGGAGAAGCCGGGGCGATTGCGCATCTTCGCGAACGGCAAATTGTCCGAGCCGGTTCAAGGAGTGCCGAAGGTGGTCTACCGCAACGCGCGCGGCGAGCAGGGAGGTCTGCTCGATGTCGAGGTCGATCAGAATTTCGCGCGCAACCAGCTCGTCTACATCTCTTACGTAGAGGCGGCCGAGCCACAGCCGCAGGGCGCGGCCGAGACGGGCGACGAGCGGTTCGGCGGCTTCCTCGACATGACGGATAACATAGTGAGGGGCGGCGTAGTCGCGCGCGGCCGTCTCGACGGCAACCAGTTGCGCGACGTACAGGTCATCTGGCGTCAGGAGCCGAAGACCGTGGGGCGAGGCCATTTCGGGAACCGCCTGATCTTCGCGCCGGACGGGAAACTTTTCATCACCTCGGGCGAGCGCATGCGTTTCGACCCGGCGCAGAGCCTGGCGTCGAACCTCGGAAAGGTCGTGCGAATAAACCCGGATGGGACGATACCGAACGACAACCCTATGGCGGGCAAGGAGGGCGCGCGCGGAGATATATGGAGCTACGGCCATCGCAACATGCTATCGGCGGTGATCGATGCTTCGGGCCGGTTATGGGTGTTAGAGATGGGGCCGCTCGGGGGCGACGAGCTAAACCTCGTCGAGCCGGGTAAGAATTACGGCTGGCCCGTCGTAAGCAACGGCGACAACTACGGCGGCCAGGGGATCCCGGATCACGCGACGCGCAGGGAGTTCCAGGGGCCGGTTCGCTCCTGGACGCCGGTCATCTCGCCTTCGGGCGCGGTCTTCTACAACGGATCTCTCTTTCAGGGGTGGCGCGGGAGCGTGATAGTCGGCGGGTTGTCATCGCAGGCGCTCATCCGTCTTGCTATCGAAGGCCGGCAAGTCGCTATCGAAGAGCGGGTCGACATGAAGAGGCGCATACGCGATATTATTCAGACGCCCGACGGAGCGCTGCTGGTAATAGTCGACGACAAAAGCGGTGACCTGCTGCGCCTGACGCCGGCGGGGGTTCGTCCTGAACAGTCCGTGCGGTGATGGCAAAATAGCAGGCCGGAATGGGGCCGCGCGGTTGCGGCCCCTTTTTGACAGGTCTACAATTCTACTATGGACCGCTTAACTTGATTGAAACTTGGCTTGAAAGAACCTCCCCCTCCCCCCAGAGATTGAAGCAGCATTTATGTCGACTAGAGTCTTGCTTGCCGAGAGTGATTTTGATTTTCAAAGGGCTGTCGCCCGAATACTGAATGACGAACAGATCGAAGCGGTTTGCGCCGGTGATGGCAGGGACGCCTTGTGTCTGTTGAATGAGACCGTCCCCGACTTATTGATCGCCGATTGCGCGCTGCGGGGCAAGAACGGCTATGAGCTATGCCAGTATGTGAGGGAGGAGCCCGATTTTCAAACGCTCCCCGTCATTCTTCTGGATGACCATTTCGACGCATCCAATAAGAATCTGGCATTCGGCGTCGGCGCGGACGCGTACCTGAGCAAGCCGTTCGAGCCGGGCGAGCTGATAAGGCTCTTGCATGATCTGCTCGGGAGTAAGGTAGAGAGCTCCGGTAGAGTAATATACTCGCCGGGCCTCGCCCATAGCTCAGAACAGGTTCTAACCGATCGCCGGACAATTGACGCGCGGAGCAAGCCGACGGGCTCGCCAGAAGCAGCGCCGGCAAGGGGACGAGATGGCCTGCGCTTCTTATGGTGGGGCCTGCTTATGGGCGCAATAATTGCCGCCGTGGCGTTGGCGCTTTTAATGCGGACGCCCGACATAGCTGGCCCTACACTCCAGAGCCCTCAGCCGAGCGGAGTAAACGGTTCACCCGCGCCGGCCCAGCAGGAAGACATGAATAATGTAGAAGAGGCATTCGGGTACTCGGAGGACGGTAAGCCAAGTGCTGTGAGCGCGGATGAAGATGTGAAGGCAATTCAAACCGGCCCGCCCGATAGCTCAACCGAGCCGGCAGATAATCTCAAGACTGAAACGATCGAGAGCGAGTCCAAGCAGGCTGTACCCGCTGACGCACCGCGCGAGGATGCGCGCGATACAGGCATCGATCGGGCAAGCGCCGGGTTGACAAGGCCACGCGCCGTCAGGACTACGAGGGAGAATACAATAAGCAGTCACTTTAAGCGGAGTGGCCGGGAGATGAAGCAAGCGGGCAAGCACATAGCGACGGGGACCAAACATTTCGGGCAAGGGAGTGGGAAGGCGAGCATATACGCGGGAGAGAAAATCAGCAAAGGAGCGAAGCGACTGGGGGCTGCGTTTAAGAAGATGTTCTAACAGGCTCTTGCCCGAGGCCGTCGGGGTGGCAAGGCATACGTCATTTCCTTACTTGTTCTCACAGCGATTTCTTTACCCAGCCATACTTGTCGTAGGCCGCATCCATGCAGCGCCTGAACACTTCCTTGGTGCGCAGGAAGCTGTACTTCTCCTCCTCCATCTTCTGCTTATATGTATCGTCAGCCAGCACGTCTTTGATTATCGGGAGAACCCTTGTAGCCGCGAGGCTCTTCAGATGCTCCCGGAAGTCCGTCTCTTTTGCGAGGCTGTTCCCGAATCTCTCCAAATGCTCTTGCAGCCTCGGGTCATTCAGCAGCCCTTGAATCAGCAATGCCCATACCAGATTACGGGTGCGGCTGATGGCGTAGACGAGCTTCTGCGGCGCCCGCTCCTCCAACTTTTTCATCGGGCCGTTCAGCACGAGATGAGTTTTGTAGGCGAGTACGATCTTTCGCGCGTCCGCGCGCAGGTAACTCTCCCTGAACGTGTCCTCATAGACCTTCTGGTTCTCGAAGACCTCGGGCAGCCGCGACATCTTATCGATCTCGCCCTGTACGGCGAGGAAAGTCTGAGCCAGCGGCTTGATCTTAATATCTCTTGTATCCTCGATCCCCATATCCAGGCGGTCGGCGTCAGAAAGGTTTTGAAAGGCATTCTCCTGCCGGGAGTAGAAAATCCCCACCTGTTCTTTAAACTTATCTTCGAGGTCCGTCTGTATCCTGTCATTGGCGCGCAGGTTCCATGGATCAACGGGGTTCTGCTGGTTATTACATATCGTCACGTTTGTAACAAAGTCACTCCACGGATCGTGCTCTACCACCTTGGCGAGCACTTGAATGCTTTCGAGGATCTCTTTGTTGTCTCTTAATACCGTGTTCCCCTCGTTTATCTCTAAAAACCTGGAAAGGCTCGTAACCGTCTGCGCCCCGTTGAGCAGGCGAGGCACTTCAATCGTCGCCTTCCCGCCCTCGAATACTAGCTTCTCTGCGGCAAGCGTCACTCCGTTGTGGTTAAATACGAAGACCTCCGGGTCCTGTCGCTGCTTTAGCACTATGTCGGCGAGGGCCTCTCGTATTTTTCTGTTAGGCGGGTTCTCGGGCGACAGCCCCGCGCGAATATTTCGGTTGAAGAACTTCTGCCCTAAGCTCTTATAGATGCGGTGCAAATCCACCAGTGGAATAAACCCGACGTGCAGGTTCCTCGCCCCCTTGAAAGCCTGCAATGAAACGACCTCTGTAAAGCGGATGGTGTGTGAGTCGCGCAGGGGCGGAGGGGGCATACGCCGCTCGTCGGAGAGGAATTCGATTACGAGGTCAACAGGTCTCCCGCTGAAATACTGGTCGATCAGGAATTTCTTATTCTCGAGGTTCTCTCTTCTATCCCTCAACCCGGCGCTGTTGTCCGCGGCTTCGGTGCTGCCCTTGAAAACGAAATGGATGAATACACGGTCGATCAGAGATTGATGCTCGTACAATTCTGTCTTGAGATAGCGTAGAAACTCATTCTGACCGGGGTCCTGAAAAGGGTTGCCGAAGACCCTCTCCATCCCATCCCTTGTCAGTCGCTCAATTGATTCCTTGAGCAGGTTATGGTTGTCGGACCATTTGAACTGGTACAGGTATAAATTACGCCCCTCGCGGTCAATGTAGTACGCGTCAATCCCGTAGTCATTGCCTCCGAAAGCAACCTGGTGAGCGACGTCCTCGACCCTGCACTTGAATTTCTTGGTAAGGTAAAGCAAGGCGAAGTAATCTTCTTTGCAGCCTCCGTAAATCTCCTTGTGGTCGCTGAATATCTGGGCAAGTTCTTGCTGATCTCTTTTCGTAATGGCCATGACTTAGTCCTTCAAATTATACAAACATAGGATTCGGGTATTATCCGGGTTAACCGCGCCAACGCTGTTCGCAAATAGCTTAATACAACTAACAGGTGAGGGGTTCCCCACTTTATTGCACGTTACTGTAACTGTCAACACTTTCAGAAATATGCGCATGAGGGAAGGCGCGCGAGGAATACTATTGATCCGGCACGGGGCTAGCGCCTTGATGGTGAGTGGCCAAACGCCAGTTCCTCCGCGAAACTTCTTCGCTTTGCCTCAACATAGCCCGTGCTGCCGTCTGAGATCAGGGTCTCCAGGTACATCAAGTTTACGGGGCGCAGAATCACCTGGGCGCGACCGCGCCCTCTCAGAGGGTCTCTGATTTCGATTCGTGCTTCCCTGGCTTCCGGGTGAACCGTCGGGTAAATGATGGCCGCCGATGACAAACTGTCCTGGCTCATCGCGTAGATTGCCAGTTGATACAGCATGTCGCGGGGCAGCGGCTTCTCCCAAAGGTCGCGGTACTTCGCGTCGAGTATCGAGACTAGCCTTGAGCCCTTCAGCACTACGTAATCCGGCCGCGGCTCCGGAGCCCTGCGGTTCCTCGGGTTGTGGTCGGGGAGATAGGCCATCATCCCCTTCAGCCTGAACTCATCCTGCACGTAGTAACCTTCCAGGCTCTCGCGCAGGAATCTCGACATCAGCGCCTGGAAGAACCTGTTCATGTCGAAGAGGAAGCCTTGCAGACTTATCCGTCGGTCGGCGTCTTCTATTGTGATCCCCAGCGACTCCGAGAGCAGCTTGATTATCGTGAGGGCCGGCTCATAGGCAGTGGTCAGCCTGTTGGCCTCCCTCTTGAGCCTTGCCCAAACGTCGCGGATCAAGTCGATCTGCGATACGTCCTCTTGAAGCTCCGCTGCCAGACGGCGCAGTCTCGCCCTCAACTTCATGTCGCTCGTTAAGCCAGCGCCGAGGCGCAGGCCGCTCAGCAGAACCTGATTGATCAGGCAGTCTTCGAGCCTTGGATAGTAAGTACAGGGGAGCGCCGCCTGGATTGTCCCCCCTTGACTGACGACGCGCTGCATGTTGATTCGCCCCCTCGGCCATGCCAGATCGCGGTCGACTCTCCTGTAGTCGCGGTGGAGCCCGCGCGCCAACAGCTCCCTCGCCTCGGCCAGCAATTGCGAGATGAGCAAGTCCTGAAAGGTTTCGGGGAGCGTGCCGTATTCAACCGGGTCAAGAAGATTCAGGTCGCGCAGCCCGTAGGCATATCGCAGGAGTCTTAGCAGGGGAAGCCCATTCAGCTTGGGGTGGACCGTAATCTCCAGCTCGCCTAGCCGAACCCTTCCGACGTAAGACGAAGCAGTTATCGATAACCCCTTCCGGAGTTCTGACACCTCCAGCGCGCCCGAGTTCGACAGAGATTGAATCGCGCTTTGGACGACCCGGTCCTCTCTGATGAACAGACCGGCAAGCGCGGGGTCCGTATCCGGGCTCTTGCTCTCCCACTCAAGCATCTCGATGGAAATACTTGGCGCCATCACTATTCTTTGTCCGCAGGCTCGCCGGTCTCCTCGCCTTCGCCATCATCCCCGAGAGCCTCTGCTGTGGAAGTGAGGGCTTGCATCGAGGTGGCGATCTCCGGGAAGGGGGCGAGCAGAGCCTGGACAAGCTCTCCCTGCATGGAATCTCCGAACAACTCGTGACGGATGCTCTGACTCGCCGCGTCGACAAGGCCCCGCCCGATTATCTTCTCCAGCGTCGCGAAGTCCTCGTAGCAGTATTCCTCCAGCAGCGGGATTATGTCTTCTCTTATCGCCCTTGAGAGCTTCGAGAAGTCCGAAACCGGGTGGCTGCCTTCGAGCAGATACGAATGGCCTATCTGCAAGTTGCGGGCGTCACGCCCTATGTGATCGCGTATCCTGGCGTTGAGCGCATCAAGCCACGGGCCTAGAGGGATGCCCCCGACCACGGCGCCTTTGAAGATCGAGCTGTCGGGCATCAACTCTATAAAGCCGAACCGCCGCCGCAGCGCGGTGTCGAGCAGAGCTATTGAGCGGTCGGCCGTATTCATCGTCCCGATGATGTAGACGTTGCCGGGTATTTGAAACGGCGTCGCGGTCAGCGGTAGCAATATGGACTTGCCTCTCTTGTCCTTCTCAATTACGGTAAGCAGCTCCCCGAATATGCGGGGTATGTCTCCCCGATTGATCTCATCTATTATCAGGTAGAACTTTTTCTCGGGCTGAGCCGATGCGTCGGCGCAGAGCCTCTTGAAGATGCCGTCGCGCAGCAGGAACGTCATCCGGCCATCGGAGGTTTCCGGCCTGTACCCTTCGAGGAAATCCTCGTAACCGTAGGCCGGGTGGAAGCAGCACATCCTCACCAGACCCAGCGAATCGCTTCCGTCGCCGAGCACCACAGCCCTCTGGTCATCCGACAGCTCACCGAACGTGACGCCGCAGCTCGAAAGCGCGGCGAGCTCACGCGCGGCTGTCTCCGCCCAGTGCGTTTTTCCCGTTCCCGGAGGTCCGTAAAGAATCACCTGCCCCTTGCGCTCCAGCACATCTTGTATACGTCCCGGCAAACCTCCCAGCCTTGGCGGATGCGATGATTCCCGGTTGCGAGGCGCTACCGCGGCGGCTCTCGCCGGCGCTTCCAGTATTCGCCGCTCCACCTCCAGCA
The DNA here is from genome assembly GCA_035249305.1 of Blastocatellia bacterium. Lineage (GTDB taxonomy): Bacteria > Acidobacteriota > Blastocatellia > UBA7656 > UBA7656 > DASUNP01. The sequence continues at coordinate 68,877 of DATFGQ010000016.1, forward strand.
TGTTTATAGCTTCTTTAATAAGATGCACGGTGGTTCGGAGCCCCTCGGCATTCGGCAGCCTCCATTCCTCCAATGATAGCCACTCAACCGGGAGGCGGTGAGGGAAATCAGACGACGAGTCGAAATAGTACTCGCCGACAACTTTCCCTATTCCCAGAACGCTCGCGCCGTCGGAGGCCAGCACCAGATCATTCCTGGCGATACGTTTGATCAGAGCAAGGACCTGGTTGGCCGCTCGCGTGACGGCTTGCGGCGCGTTAGGGTAGTGGGTTTCCATCAGCTCTCTGAGACTATCTTTGAAGCCGCTCTCCCCGGCTATGCCTGTCAGATCGCCGATCTCGGGCCAGCCGATGGCTACGGAGTTGCCGTCGCGCATGATCTCCCACCTGTTTCTCGGCTGGGTGCTGTCGCTCGTCCCGACGCGCCAGTAGTAGTAGGGGTTGCCATTTCGATGGACCAGAACCGTTGTGAGGTTTTTGATGTGAATGCCAAGCTTATCGGCGATCGACACGTACCGCCCGGCAGCCAGGTATCTTCCTTTCCCTTCAGGCGGTAGTTGCAGAAGCTTTACAAGATTGAAAAGCTGATATGAAATTGCATGAAAGGCGTCGATCTTCGCCGGGTAGATGAGACAAAAGTACTTATGGCCCCAGGTCAGTCGGCTCACATCAGGCGCCAGCGAGTCCATCTGTTCTTGAAGCGCCTTATAATCGTCATCAGTGCCATTGTCCGGGAATTTATCAAGCAATTCGCACCCTGCGACAAGCTGGTCTCTGTGTCTCCTGGCTATGGCAATCGCCTCTTCAAGCGAGATTTCAACGGGGTAGTTGCTCGCATCTCTGCCTGTCCATGCGCCCGTCTCTCTCCGGCGGAAAATCCCGAACTTGAGAGCGCTGCCGCCAGCGATGCTGCCGAATTTGGCGGGTAGCTCGTCATCGTCTTTGAACTCAAGCCAGTAAACCAGACTGTTCCGGTTGCTATGATCGTGCATGAGTTTGAGAAGATCTTCGCCGTCGAGGTTCTTTAGCACGTCGGGTCCGAACCGTCTCTTGAACCTATCGTAACAAGCGTCCAAAGCAGACTGAGATAAGAGCACTCCCTCCGCGTCGAGCTTTGAATGTAGCGCTTTCAGTTCGGCGACGAATCTCTCTTCAAGCATTGCAAAGGCCACGCTATACAGACTCACGGAAATTTATAAGTCGGGCAAACAACGTCTTCAGTACACTTTACCGTATCAACTAGCGTTAATAAAGCTGCGTGAGTCGGTTCAGGTCACTATCTTGGCATTCCGGGTATCGTGTTCGGATCTAAGGACGGATGATGTGAATATGAACTAGATTAAGTTGGTCAACGAACTTTTCCAATCTGGTGCGCGGCTCGCGCTCCGCGATGGCCTGCTCGTCTCGGACGGAACAGACAGGCTCTCTAAGGAAGAGGCTAAAAGAGCGCAAACCCGTCGCCCTGCGGCTCACAGGTGGGCGCTTCTACAGGCAGACTTTCTCGACGAGCCCCTCAGGCTCCTCCGAAATATTGTCAGGCGAGCCGCGTTTAGCTAGCGGCAACTTTATAGTAAAAAGAGCCCCTTCTCCTATCCGGCTCTCTACCTTTATATCGCCGCCATGACGTTCAATTATTCCATGTACGATTGACAGCCCCAGCCCTGTGCCCTCTCCCACTGATTTAGTAGTAAAGAAAGGGTCGAAGATTTTCGTGACGACGTCCTCCGGGATGCCAGGCCCATTATCGCGAAATAGGACCACTGCCCAATCGCCATCCAACTGAGTTGTTATCCACAAGTCACCCTGGCTATTCATAGCCTGGGCGGCGTTAACCATCAGATTCATCCATACCTGTGACAACTGGCCCGCGTAACATTCTATCTTGGGCAGCTCGGCATAGTCGCGGTGGATGACGACACGTTCTGGGCGGAAAAATTGCCCGAGCATCCTTATGGTGGATTCAATACCCGCGGTAATATCAACCGCTTGCCATTCCAATTCGTCGGCGCGGGAGAACGTCTTGAGGTTTAATACTATGTCGCGCACGCGGCTTGAGCCTTCATGGCAATCCTGTAAGGCGTTTGATATGTCGGCGACTAAGTAGTCGTAATCAATCTCCTCTTTCAGGAGGTATGCTCCCTGTTTGACCTGTTCGGGCATCTCTTCACACCCGTCATAAAAGTCAAGCAGCCTGCGCAACTGAGTGATAGACTCATTAAGCAATACGGTATTGCTGTAGACGAAGCTGATCGGGTTGTTCAACTCGTGGGCGACGCCCGCGACCATCCTCCCGAGCGCGGCCATTTTTTCTTGCTGCAACAATTGCTCCCGCATAACCATCTGCGTTTGCGTTTGCTCCAGTTCGTTCTTGGTCTTATCCAGCCGGCGAGCATTATTTACCCGATCCTCATTGATCTCGCGCAGGTTATTCACCATGAGGTTGAGCGCCTCGGCCAGCTCGCCAAACTTGTCCTTACGATTGAGCGTAAGCCTTTGAAGCCCGTCGCCTGCCGCGATGGCACGCGCCACCCACGTCAATCTCTCGATGGGGCGATCGATTGAGCAGGTCAGCCGGTAGCTGAGTAAGCATCCGACGATGATTAATACCAGAATCAGCGGGATCGTGATGACGTCAATAAACTCCAACTGTGACTCTATGTTTTTGAGAGAGCTGCTTATCTTATAAGCGACCAGATCGTAGAGTTGTCTCAGCCGCCACTGCTGCTTGCCGTGGGCTTCAAGATATTGGCCGAAATACAATTGTTCGGCCTCGGCTGGTTTCTGCTTACCGATAGCATCAAGGATCTGACGCTCTAATGACCTGAGTTCTTCCTCGTTCGTGTTCCGAATATCATCCAGAGTATCAAGTAAGTCTTGATCGGTCATTAATTCCCGCGCGAGCACAAAGTAAGGATTAATTTGCTCGTAGGCTGCGTTAATATTCTTAAGTTCCTGATCGCCGAACTCCCCATGCGGGCGCAGCAAATGGCCCCGAAGCGATCCGTCAATGCGCAGCCTCTCGGCCTTTATGATCAATATGAGCTCGGCCACCTGCCGATCGGTTCGCAATGTCTGCCCGGATGAAGATGCTGAGCCACGGAGCAGAGCGATTATCAAACCGGCCATTAATAAGCTGAGCATCAATAGCGCGCCGAAATATAAGAAGATTTTGGCGCGCAAACTCTTTGTTTCTTCGCGCATAGAATCCTGACCCTGCGAAAGTAATTTGAGCTGCTAGACCCCAATTCATACTTATCGGCAAAGCGGCGCAAAACTTTATACCAATCCCGCTATAAAGTTCTTGGCGCTTTCGCCGATAAGTCTTCATGGAGGAGAAAACCCAATGAACTACACGATACTTGCAGTGGATGACGAACCGGCAAACCTTCGCATGTTGGAGAGGCTCTTTCGCAGAGAGTATCGAGTATTGACTGCCAACAGCGGGGAAGAGGCTCTTGCCATGCTCCAGAAAGAAAACGTCTCACTCATCATTACCGATCAACGTATGCCGGGGATGACCGGGACTGAAATGTTGCGAGAGAGCATGCACTCCAGCCCTGACTCTATAAAGATTATTCTGACGGGCTACACAGACCTTGAAGCGCTTACTGAGGCGATCAATACAACGAGAGTCTATAAATTCGTCAGTAAGCCGTGGGACCCTACGGCCCTAAGACAGACTGTCCAAGATGCCTTCCGCGAGTATGGAATGCTGGCCCGGTACAAGCAGGTGATTGATGATATCGTGAGGCTTGTCCACTCTTATCCTGATATTTTCAACCAGGAGAGCCCCCAGGATAATATCATCAGCGCGACAGCCGGCCTCCATGATCTTTGCAGCAGGGTTGAGGAGCCTGCCAACTGAGATTCTATGCTGGAACGAGCACATACAATACTCATAGTTGATGATGAGCCGGCTAACCTGAGGATGCTTGAGCGATTGCTACGGCCCAGATTTACCGTCATCAAGGCGACGAGCGGGCAGGAGGCTCTCAACATACTCAGAAGCAGCAGCCTTTCTATGATAATCACCGATCAGCGTATGCCGGGTATGAGCGGTACTGAGTTGCTCCGGGAATCTCTGGCGATAGACCCGAACCTGATACGTATAATGATCACGGCCGATTTCGGCAACAGCACCTTTTTCGAGGCGATAAAGGATGGCGGCGCCATCCGCGTAATACACAAGCCGTGGGACCCGGATAAACTGATGCAGGTCATTGTGGCTTCGCTACAAAAACACGAATTTGTACTCGATAACCAGCAAGCCATCAACCGGCTGAGGGAAGCAAACGAACTGCTGAAGAGAGTTATCAAACCTCCATCTAGCACCTTGTAAGAACTTTTTTGTGCGTCTGCTGAATAACTGCGCCCATCAAGGACGCGTTCTTCAGCGAGTGAGCCGTTATGAAAAAGGGTAACGTAAGGGCAACGGCGGTCAATCGCGCAAAGCTTACTATCAGCGCTGAAGGGTTCCGGGTTCAGCCCCTTTTGCTGGCTGACCTGATACTCGTGGCTCTCGGCCCTTTGCTGACGGGCCCGCCCCATATTCGACCGGGGTCGAATTTCAACAACTCCCCTGGCTTGGGCACGCGTTCATCCGCCGCCGCAAAACTGCTATCGCCTTTGAATGCAGTTGAGAGACACGGGCCTCATTGACTCCCAGCACTTCCCCGATTTCTTTCATCGTTAACTCTTCGTAGTAATAGAGCCATAGGATGAGACGTTGACGTTCTGGGAGCGCCTCTATGGCCTGGCCTAATAGAGCAACTGTTTCCTTTCTCTCGATATTGAGTAAAGGGTCATCGTGCTTGCTTGCCCTCAGCCTGTGATAACGGAGCGTGCCCTCCTCTTCGCAGACCGCATCAATGTCGCACAGGTCGATCCTTTCAAAGAGCATTAACATGCTATATTGCTCCTCAACGCTTAAGCCCAGGTTCTCAGCAAGCTCTGATGCAGTTATGCTGTGGCCCATTCTTTTCTCGACAGCCGAACGCGTCGCCTCAATTTCGCGCCTGCGACGATGCAAACCGCGCGGGGCCCAACTGAGCGAGCGCAAGTGGTCGACTATCGCGCCATACACGCGCACCTCTGCGTAGGTGCGAAAGCGAACGGCGCGGGTCGAATCGTATTTCTGCGCGGCATCAATCAACCCAATCATACCTGCGCTACGGAGATCTTCAGCTTCGATTGAATTAGGTAGCTTAGGCAACAAGCGCCGCAACACCAGGCTCACAATCCCCAGATTATCAAGCACGAGCGCGTCTCGCTTTTTCAGTTTGTACGGTTGATCGGCGTAATCTAACAGGGGGGTAGGCGGAAGGTCTGTATGACCATCTATTGTGACAAACTCAGGCCGAATATCAGTTCTGTCCATAATCAGTATCTAAGCTAAGCGGTCCTCCATCCAGATGGAATTCGCTTAGAATCCGTTTCGACGTTCTGGGGGTTGATGATGTCGTTGAAAAGCAGTAACTGTTTTTTAGCTAAAGGAGCCTACGCAAATAGCAACCAGCAATTGCTTAAGACGGCGTCATTATTTGGTAGTTTGCACTACAAGTCAACACTTTATTGGCGTGATCTGTTAAGAGCTGAGTTGATACACCACTGACACACCAAAATATTGACCGCTATCCTACTGAGTAGTACAATCCATTTTGTTGAGAGCGAAGCTATACAGCTTCATAGAGGTTCCAGAATTTACTAGGCGATTGCTTGAAATAGCATCGCCTGATGTGCTATTTGCCATCCATGCTGACTTGATGGCCGCCCCTGAGCGGTGGCCTGTAATAGCGGGTACAGGTGGAGCGCGCAAAGGGCGCATAGGCGACCCGGCTAAAGGTCGCGGCAAGCGCGGGAGCTTTCGATACCTCTACTATTATGTTGAGCATCGCGAGCGTATCTACTTGATATATTTGTTTGCCAAGAATGAGCAAGACAATCTCACGGCCGCGCAAAAGCGGATAATTGCCAATCTGGTTGACAGGCTCAAAGAAGCTAACGGGGAGCAAAACTAAACCACTATGCACTAAAAGTGCATAGGTTGCGCTTGGACTGAAAGTCCTGCTCATTCCAGGATGAATGGGTCACTCTGCTGATTTGATGGATGACGATGATGCTCCAAATACTCTTGCACTACCTCATCCGTAAT
>DATFGQ010000017.1:0-44524 GCA_035249305.1 Blastocatellia bacterium
CTTCTGACAGTAACTCCGCCGAAGCTGCCGTTGTCATCTACGTAAACCAGACCCAAAGGGTAAGACCGCGATTGCCCAGGAGCATCAACGGCGTGCCGGTAAAGGTCGTCTACACCGATCCGATTATTGCTTACTAGCTGAATCTTAGTAATCGACGTGACGATGAAGGGAAGCCTACGAGGGGCTTCCCTTCTCTTTTTCTGCCTATTGGTATATCATCGCCCGCGATTAGCTCAGCAATCTCTTTGGAGGCTCGCGCGATGAAGTTCTTCTTCTTTCACCTGATGTCGTGGCCCTACCTGCCAGCAGATTTCGAGGATCATTATGACTCGGCGTGGATATGGTGTCCCAACACGCTCTTCGACCCGGAAAAGGGGAGCCGTCTTTACAACGAGTATCTCGACACGCTCTGTTATGCCGAGCAGATCGGGTTCGACGGCCTTTGCGTCAACGAGCATCACCAGAACGCTTACGGGCTGATGCCTTCGCCCAACCTGATGGGCGCGATACTAGCGCGCCAGACCAGCCGCGTTCATATAGCCGTGATCGGAAACGCCCTTCCGCTCTACAACCCGCCAACTCGCATAGCCGAAGAGTTCGCCATGATCGATTGCATAAGCGGGGGCCGGCTCATCGCGGGGTTCGTCGTAGGCGGCGGCCCGGAGTACTTCTCCTACGGCATCAACCCTACCTACGCGCGCGAGATGTTTCGCGAGGCCCACGACCTCATCATACGCGCGTGGACCGAGCCGGGGCCGTTCCGCTTCTTTTCAAAGCATTACAAGCTGAACTACGTCAACCCGTGGCCGCGACCGCTGCAACAGCCGCACCCGCCCATCTGGGTGCCCGGCGTCGGCTCGATTGAGACTATGGAGTTCGTCGCCAAGCGGCGCTACGCATACATGGGGATACCCTACTTCCACATAGACGTGTTCAAACGCACCTTCGACATGTTCCGCGACGCCTGCGCGCGCGAGGGCTACACGCCCGACCCCGAGCAGATGGGCTGGGCCATCCCCGTTTACGTCGCGGAGACGGACGAGCAGGCGCGGCGCGAGTTTGAGCCCTCGCTCTGGTACTTCGCGCGAAAGCTGCTTTTAGGGTTAGACATCTCGCCGCCCGGCTACACTTCGGTCAAATCGGCGCTCTCGATAATCAAGAACCAGGGCAAGTTTCTTCTCTCGATAAAGACCTGGGACGAGATCGAGCGCGGCGTCTACGCGATAGTCGGCAGTCCCGCCACGGTACGCGAGAAGCTCTCTTATTATCAAAAACAGCTTGGCGTCGGGAACATCCTGACCGGGTGCCAGATCGGGTCGCTAACGCACGAGCAGACGCGCCGCAGCATGAAGCTGTTGGCCGAAGAGGTGATGCCTTATGTTCGACAAGCTCAAGACGCTCCAGTACGGTCTTAAGGTCAAGTGGTACGAGAAGACCAAACAGCACGCGCGCACGATAGAGCTCGGCGGCAGGCAGATTCAAATCATGGAGGGCGGCGAAGGCGAGCCTCTGGTCTACCTTCATTCGGCCTACGGCGAGAACCTCTGGCTGCCGTTCCATCAGAAGCTGGCCGAAAGCTTTCACGTCATAGCCCCCGCGCACCCAGGATTCGCAGCCTCTGAAGGACTTGAAGATATAGACTCGATGGAAGACATGGTCTTTCATTACATAGACCTGCTGGACCACCTGTCGCTCGGGCGAGTCAACATCGCGGGCGTGTCGTTAGGCGGGTGGATCGCCGCGGAGATCGCGACGCGCTACCCGGACCGCGTGAAGCGACTAATGCTGGCCGCGCCGGCGGGGCTCTGGATGAACGAGCACCCGATGACGGACATGTTCGCGCTGATGCGCCGGCCCGAAAAGCTGCGGCCCATACTCTTTCATGACCCTAGCTCGTCGTTGGCCCAACTGCTGATACCGGCCGAAGCGTCGGAAGAGCAGATGATGGAAGCCTATAAAGCCATGAGTGCGACGGCGCGGCTGGCGTGGAATCCGCCGGGCCACAACCCGAAGCTCGGGGGCAGGCTCCGCCGCGTGCGCTCGCCCGCGCTCATCATCTGGGGCGACGACGATAAGCTCATCCCCACGCCCTACGCCGAGGAGTGGGCTCGGCTTCTGGGCGACGCGCGGGTCGAGATAATAAAAGATTGCGGCCACATGATGATGTTTGAAAAAGAGGACGAGTTCGTGCGGGCTATAAAAGATTTCTTGAAGTGAAAAGTGTGAGCGAGAGCCCTGAAAGGGATGAATTCAAAAGCCGGGCATCGCTCCCGTTCGCTTAAGCCTTGTAGGGGCGATTATTCAATAGCCAGGGGCATCGCCCCTGGAAACGGATTGATAGTAATGAAAAGCCCTGAAAGGGCGATATGTTTATCGCGCCCTTTCAGGGCTTCTTGTTGTGTCGTCGCGTCACCCGGCGCGTTGCACCGGGCTATTGAATCGCCGCCCCTACGGGGCTTATTGAATCACGCCTCTTCGAGGCTTCCTATCGAATCGCTCCTGCGGGGCTCATTGATTATTTCCCTTTGGGATTTTGCTCGCCCTCTGACAACCTTTGAAATTCGATCTCGCAAGCTTTAAACCTTCAGCCGAGGCAGGTTATAAATCCCCGCAAGCTTGTTCAGCTCGCCCCGCAGCACGATCCAGCTCGCTTCGACCCTGGCCGGCAGGCTGCGGTTCTTCATCACGGTGTTGACCCCTTCGGCGTCCCGCAATACCTCTTCGACGTTCGACCTCGTCTCGCGCCACGAGTCTTTGCGGTCAAACTCTTTGCGCAGCTCGTCAAGCTCGCTCTCGAACTCCTTCACGCGCTCGTTCAATCGGTCCTCGGTCTTCGTCCCGTCCAGGACGCTGCGGTCCAGAGAATTGTCGAACATCTTCTTAAACTCGTCGCTCCGCTCTTCGACCCTCTTGATGATCCTGTCGACGTCATCTTTCGTATACGCCCTACCCTTGTATCGTCCCTGGTAGCTCGACAGCGCGGGCACGGCCAGCGCTAACATCAAACAGCAGACTGCCAATCCTATGACCGGTCTTGCAAAGTGCTTTCGCATTTTCATCTCCTTCTAAATTTGAGCGGCGCACACCGCGCACGCCCGATTGCCCGTCGAGGACTCAATCCCCGGCGGGGCTGTACAGATCATTTGACGCACCTCGAATCTCTGCGGTCTGAAAATCCTGCAACCTTGGGGCTAGCAATCAACCAGCCGAGCAAGTAGAATCACAGCCGGGATTATACCCCTTACCCAGTCTCTGAAAAAGCGGAGGGTCGTATGCTCAATGTTGGAGAGACAGCGCCCGATTTCACAGCCCGCGCGCACACGGGCGAAGATGTTCGGCTGAGCGATCTGGCGGGCCGCACGGTCGTATTGTGGTTCTACCCGAAGGCCGACACGCCCGGCTGAACGATCGAAGGTATTGGGTTCCGTGACCGAGCCCAACAATTCGCCGCAAAGAACGTCGAAATCTTTGGCGTCAGCTTCGACACCGAAGGCGAGAACCGCGCCTTCGCCGAAAAGTTCGACTTCCCATTCCGGTTGCTGTGCGACACGGACCGCGCTATCGGCATGGCTTACGGCGCTTGCGACGAGCCGACGGCCGAGTACGCGCGCCGCATCACTTACGTCATCGGCCCGGACGGCCGCATAGCCCACGTCAGCCCCAAGGTCAATCCGCGCGAGCACCCCGAAGAGCTGCTCGCCTTGATTGAATAGAGGCGAGCGGCCGGGCCAGAATTGATTCAAACGCGAATGGCCTGCGGCTTTCAGGCAGGGAAAGAGGAGTGTATGAAACGCACCGTCGTCGTAGCCGTTCTGCTGTCGCTCGCATACACGAACGCCGCGGCCGTCGCCTCGCCGCCGCAGAAGAAGGGGCGCGAGCGCGGCAAGCAATCTTCGGTCTATTACCCCGCGCAAGGTGACTGGCAGCGCAAATCGCCCGAAGAGGTTGGCATCGACGCCGGCCTGCTCGAAAAGGCAGTGGCTTACGCCAAGACTCAGGAGTCGGCGGTCCCGCGAGATTTCTCCACGCAGGTCGAGACGTTCGGCGCGATACTCGGCCCTATGCCGAAAGAGCGGGGCGGGTCGAGCCTGATCGTCATGCGCCACGGCTACATAGTCGCGGAGTTCGGCGAGACCGAAAGGGTCGACCCGACCTACAGCGTCGCAAAGAGCTTTCTCTCGACGCTGCTGGGGCTGGCCGTCGACCGCGGGTTGATCAAAGATGTCGATGACCCCGTGCGCCTCTACATAAAGGATGGCGGGTACGATTCGGCGCACAACTCTAAGATCACCTGGCGCCACCACGCCCAGCAGACCAGCGAATGGGAGGGCGTCATGTGGGGCAAACCGCATGACTTTCTCGGCGAAGCCGCCTTCGGCCGCGGCGCGCGACGGCCGCGCGAGCTTAAAGAGCCGGGCTCTTTTTACGAGTACAACGACGTGAGGATCAATCGCTTCTCGCTCTCGCTGTTGCGCGTATGGCGGAGGCCGCTCCCCGAAGTGCTCAGGCGCGAGGTGATGGACCCCATAGGCGCCTCCGATTCGTGGCAATACCACGGGTATGTCAATTCAGACGTGACGATAGACGGCCGCGTGATGAAGAGCGTCAGCGGGGGGACGCGCTGGGGCGGCGGGCTGTGGATCAGCGCGCGCGACCTGGCGCGGTTCGGCTACCTCTTCCTCAGAAAAGGCCGATGGGGCGACCGGCAGATCGTCTCGGAAAAATGGGTGAGGATGGCTACGACGCCGTCGGCCGTAGGGCCGGATTACGGCTACCTCTGGTGGCTCAACACCCAGCGCAAGCAGTGGCCCGACGCGCCTGCCTCAAGCTTCGCGGCGCTCGGGTTCGGGTCGAACACGGTCTGGGTAGACCCTGACCACGACCTCGTGGTCGTCTGGCGCTGGCACAAGACCAACGGCAATGAGCTGTTCAAACAGATCCTCGCGGCGATAAAAAATGCGGACGCGAATTGATTAGACTTTGCAAAGCGCGGGCGCGGGATTGCGTCTATAGAGTCTGTGGACGCTTCGTGGGACGTGTTACAGTTATAAATTAATCGGAAGTGAGAGACATATAAACAAGTGCGGGAGAATTATTCGGGGCGATCTGTAATCAATAATTATGCTGCATCACCTTTATTTAAGGCGTTTACGACACCTTTAAAACTTCTTTAGAACTCTTTTATAGAGTCTTAAAGACTTTTGCCCCCGCCATCGATAAACTCCCTGCCAGTGACGGACGCTTTTGAGCCGGTCCGAACGAATCAAGGCGGCTCCTCTTAAGCGTGACATTTAGTTGATAAGCGCCAGATGTCTATGTTGGCAGTTCTTGAGCCCGGCCGTGGCCGGTTAGAGGAATTCTATTGCCGCCCTCGCTCTATGAACGGAGTAAGCGGCGGCTATTTGGCTGATTCAATGAAGAGAAGAATTAAGATTAAAGGAGAATTTACAATGAACAAGATCCGTTTCGCTTTCAAGACCGTGGCAGTACTGTTTTTCACCCTTATGGTTACGACGCTGGCGCAGGCTCAGGCTACCAGGACGTGGGTGTCGGGCGTAGGCGATGACGTTAACCCTTGCAGCCGCACGGCCCCCTGTAAGACATTCGCCGGAGCCATCTCTAAGACCGCGGCAGGCGGCGAGATCTCCGTACTCGACCCGGCAGGGTTCGGCGCAGTCACCATCACCAAGTCGGTTACGATCGACGGCGGTTCGATCGGCGGCGGGATAACGGCGTCATTGGTCAACGGCATCATCATAAACGCGGGCGCTAACGACACAATCAGGATTCGCAACATCTCGATCCTGGGCACGGGCAACGGGCTCAATGGCATTCGCTACCTCGCCGGCAAGAACGTTCACGTTGAGAACCTCACGATACACGGGTTCACCAGCAACGGCATAGACATGAACTTGGGCGCGAATAATGGCAACCTCACTGTAAAAGACACTAATATAAACAACTGCGGGGTAGCAGGCGTGAGAATACAGACAAGCACCGGCACGGCGACCGCGTCGCTAGATAACGTCAGACTGCAAGCCTGCCAGTTCGGGTTGGATGCGTTTTCGGGCCACGTGACGATCAGCAACTCCGTGGCCTCGCAGAACACGAGCATAGGGATAGTGGCCGAGAGCACGGCGACGATTAACGTCGAGAGGACCGTCGTCAGCAACAACCTGACGGGCGTATCGGGCTTCAGCGGCACGGCCATCATACGACTGTCAAACTCAGCCTTGTACAACAACGGGACGGGCATCAACGTCGCGGCGGGGACTACAGTCGCGACTTTCCAGAACAACCAGTTCGCGGGCAACACGACGCCGGGCGCTGCGAACGTCTTCCTGACTCAGCAGTGATGACTTTAAACGTCTAGCGCCGATCGGCCCCGCCGCTACCACAATCGTGCGGAAGCGGCGGGGCCGGGTGCTTGAATCTAAAGCACCCGCACCCCGCCGCGCCAGTCTTCGTCCCTGCCTTGTAAGAATCATTTCGATCACTTGATGGAAAACAGACCTGTTAATCGCATGTAGAGATGTAGGCGATTCTTGATGCTGGCGGTCGCGCCGGTTAGAAGAATTCGCTCGCTGCTTTAACTTAAAACAAAGTATAAGCGGCGGCAATAAATTTGTTCTATGACGATAGGAGTTAATACCGAAGGAGAATCTATAATGAGCAAAGTTCGTTTCGTTTTCAACACGGTGGCAGTACTGTTTTTCACCCTTATGGTTACGACGCTGGCGCAGGCGCAGGCTACCAGGACCTGGGTGTCGGGCGTAGGCGACGACATCAATCCTTGCAGCCGCACGGCCCCCTGTAAGACATTCGCCGGAGCCATCTCTAAGACGGCCGCGGGCGGCGAGATCTCCATACTCGACCCGGCGGGTTACGGCGCTGTTAATATTACTAAAGCCATCACCATAGATGGCGGCGGCATTACAGGCTCCATAATCGCCTCGCTAGTAAACGGCATCATCGTAAACGCGGGTGCTAATGACACGGTCAGGATTCGCAACATCTCGATCAACGGCGTGGGCAATGGGCTCAATGGCATTCGCTACCTCGCCGGCAAGAATCTTCACGTAGAGAACGTGACCATCCATGGCTTCACTAGCAACGGCATAGACGTGAACCTGGGCGCGAATAACGGCAACCTCACGGTGAAGGACAGCACCATAAACAACTGTGGGGTAGCAGGCGTGAGAGTGCAGACCAGCACCGGGACGGCGACGGCATCACTCGACAACGTAAAGTTGCAGGCGTGCCAGTTCGGGTTGGATGCGTTTTCGGGCCACGTGACGATCAGCAACTCCGTGGCTTCGCAGAACACGAGCATAGGCATAGTGGCCGAGAGCACCGCGACGATCAACGTCGAAAGGACCGTCATCAGCAACAACCCGACGGGCGTGTCGAGCTTCAGCGGCACGGCCATCATACGGCTATCAAACTCAGCCTTGTACAACAACGGGACGGGCATCAACGTCGCGGCGGGAACCACGGTCGCGAGCTTCCAGAACAACCAGTTCGCGGGCAACACGACGCCGGGCGCTGCGAACGTCTTTCTGAGCCAACAGTGATAACTCTCGGCGTCTAACACTGATCGGCCCCGCCGCTACCACAATCGTGCGGAAGCGGCGGGGCCGGTTTCTTTACTGGCATACTCTCAATTCAATCTCTCGGTCAAAAGCACCCGCACACCGCTGCGCCAGTCTTCGTTTATGCCTACGCGGTAGACGGGAACGCGGGTCGAGATGGCGCTTGCCACCAGGCGGGTAGTCGCGTGAAAGCGCAGCAGCGGAGCGACCAGGTAGAGCAGCGGCGCGCGGTCGGCTATACTCAACCCCTCGAAGTATCCGCGCCGCTGGAAATCGCCGCGCGAGCGGTGCCACTCGACGCGCAGCCAGTAATCCAGCCCTTGAAAAACGAACTCGGGGTCTTCGGCCACTTTCAACTCCATCACCACGAGCCTGCCTTCGCGAGTGGCGCCGAGCAGGTCTATGAACGTGCGATGCTCGCCGCGGTAAGCAGGGACCTGTGAATAGACGTATCGCGGGTCGAGCGTCGGGTCTATTGCCATCACGTCGGCGCGGACAAGGGATTCGAGCCACCGCTCCGCTTGAGAGCGATACAACAGGTCGTCCCTCGAATCAGAATCGGAGCGGCGGTTGGATGCGACATCTCGTATGAGGTTTTCGAACTCGGCGCGGCTCGCGTCGTCGAGTCGCTTTCTCGGGTTTTCAATGCCGAACTCGACGCGGCGATCTTTAATCGACACGCGCGCAAGCTCCAGGCCGCGGATCGAAAGCGCGACCCAGTTCCCTTTCCGCCGCGCCTCGATCACGCCGGGCGCAAGCCGCAGTGCGCCGTCGATCAACGCCTTCGTTTCGAGAGGGAGATCCCGGTTTCGCGGCCAGCATGAGCGCGCGCTCGCGCGCCGCAGGTTATCGGCGAGGTCTCCCTGATCGAACGCCGCGACAGCTATGATCTGCCCGCTCGCCTCGTCGACTTCGGCAAGCGATACGGCCAGGCCGGTCACGTCTACGCAGGTCAATCTTGTCGCCAGAGTCGTAGCGCGGCCGCGAGGCGCGAAGATGATCAAACGGCTCGCGGAGATTCGCTTTCCCTTAAGCGCGTCAACCCACGCCAGCCCCGACGTGAGCAGCGCGTCGACTGCCGCTTGCGTTTCGCTCTGGCCGCAGCCAACGGCGGCTATGGTCTTGCCGCGATGCTTGATAATAAGCCGCGCGTGAACTCCAGTCAGGTGGCGCGTATCGTCTCGCGCCCGTGTGGCGCGCTCGACTCTGTAGCCGGCAAAGTTCGATTCGATCATCGAGGCGAGCTTTACGGCGAACTCGTCTCGCGAGCCCGTCACGCTGATGGACGGGCGGCCGCGCGTCAGCTCTACGAGAGAATCCTCGCGGCCCATCCGCTTCGTGCATCGCAGGCGCAACCCCGTGTCAGTAGCCTCACAGCTTGTGACGCGCCAAGACCGCGACCACTCTTCGCACCAGCACGAGAGTATCAGCTTTCCGTAAGACAGATCGGCCGACGCCTGACCCGCCTGTACCGTGGCGACGAGTCGCGCGTCTTCGTAGAGGTCGAACGCGCCGCCCATCAGAAACAGCTCCAGATCGTACCTGATGCGGCTCAACTCTTCTGCCGAGATGACCGGGCCATCGCTCACGCTCGTCGTTATTGTTTAAAGCCTCTGGCCGCCCGCCCAGCGCCATTCGTCGAGTACGCGATAGGCTCGCGGGACGAAGCCTTCTTCGTAGTTTTCGGGGTAGCTGATTATGACGTGAAAGAAACGGTCCTTGTGCTTGCCCAGCGCCACCGTCCCCATCACCCATTCACCACTCTTGGTTTGATTCATGAAATCATGCTCGGCCAGCGACCACCTAAAACGCTTAGGCGAGTCACTGCGCCGCTGTTGAATCCCACGGCTGCTGGCGACCTCCTTAGCCAGCTCGCGCGCACCGTCTTCGCGCGCCGCCTGGGGATAGAAATAGACGCTGAGGAAGGCGTTGTCGTTCCGCTCCCCGTCAAAGTTGGAGATGAAGGTCACAGCGTCGCCTTCGCCTGAGCTTGCCGTCTCCGCAAGCATATCCTGCGGGACGTAGGTGGTGAACGGCAGAGGAAGAGAAGCCTTTGAGGAATCGAATAGCTTAAAGGTGAACCTCTGCTGCGCGCCTTCGAGCCCGATGGTCCCGCGCTTCGTCAGTGGGCGGCCGCCCTTCGCGGTCTGCGCTGCGGCGAGGCCCGCGATCATTATGATGATGATTAGCGGCTTTAGCCTGTTAATCATTCGTATCAACTCTCCGTCGAGCTCCGATCAAGCGCTGGCCTTGTGGCGCGCGGCGAGCTGGCCGCAAGCCGCCGATATGTCCTGGCCGCGCGGGCGGCGTATGAAGGACGGCAAACCGGAGGCAGTCAGTATCTCCTGGAATGCGAGTATACGGTCCATGGGCGACGATTGGTAAGGCAGCTCCGGCGCGGGGTTGTGAGGGATCAAGTTCACTTTGGCGCGCAGGCTTGAGAGCAATCTTACAAGCTCGCGCGCGTCGCGGTCGCGGTCGTTGACGCCCGCCAGCATCACGTATTCGAACGTCAGCCGCTCGCGCTCTCCGAGCGGGAAGCTGCGGCAAGCTTCGATCAATTCTCGGAGCGGATATTTGCGGTTGATCGGGAACAACTGGTCGCGCAGCTCGTCGCGGGCGGCCGTGAGCGAGATCGCAAGTCTCGGCCGCACCTCTTCGGCCGCCAGGTCGTAGATGCGAGGCACTATCCCGGCCGTCGACAGCGTCACGCGGCGAGGCGCGATCCGAAGCCCTTCGTCGTCGGCGAACAGGCGTATAGCCTTCATCACGTTCTCGTAATTCAAAAGCGGCTCGCCCATCCCCATCATCACAATGTTTGTCCCGTGAGGCGGCTCTGCGCCCGCGCCGTAAACTTCGTTCAAGACGATCACCACCTGCGAGACTATCTCGCCGGCGGTCATGTTCCGTTTCAAACCGATCACACCCGTCATACAAAAATCGCAGGCCAGCGGGCATCCCACTTGGCTCGATATGCAGATCGTGTCGCGGCGCTCTTCGGGCATGAAGACAGATTCGACTTCGCGGCCGTCTTCGAGCTTCAACAAGAATCGCCGCGTGCCATCCGAAGAGACAAAGACGTTCTCTATTCTTGTATGAGTCACGACCGCGTGGTCGGCAAGTATCTGCCGCAGCGTTTTAGGCAGCTCAGTCATGCGGTCGAAGTCCGCGATGCGGCGGCGGTGCATGGAGGCGAACGTCTGGCGCGCGCGGTAGGGCTTTTCGCCGAGCGATTCGAACAGCGCTTGCAGCTCTTCGGGCGCGAGGCCCATCAGCTCTATTTTCCTGTCGGGCGAGATGACTCTCATCACTCCGGCCTCAGCGTTATGTGCGTGATCTCGGGCGGCGCGTTGATCCTGATGGGCGGGCCCGTGGTCCCAAGCCCGCGGTTGACGTAAAGGTGCGAATCGCCTATGCGGAATAGCCCCGCCAAAAACATAGTCGCCAGCGCCGCCGGCGTTAATACCAGGCCCGCCAGGTTGAGCGCGATCTGCCCGCCGTGCGTGTGGCCCGAAAGCGTCAGGTCGATTCCGGCCCTGGCCGCTTCTTCGAAGTTGTTAGGGCTGTGCGCGAGCAACAGCGTGGTGCCTTCTAACGAGATCCCCTTGATCGCTTCGCCGAGCGAATTGAGGCGCGCCCGACGGCCTATGTAATCGACGCCGATGACGTTCAGCTTAGCTCCGTCGATATCGATGATCTCGTTGCGGTTTCTGAGCAGCTTAAACCCGTGCTGCTCGAAGCCCTTCGCAATCCTTTCCACGGCGCCGAACATGTCGTGGTTGCCCAGGCAGCCGAAGACGCCGCGCTTTGCCCGCAGCTTCGACATCGCGTTGATGAAGGGCGCGACCTGGTCTTTGTTCGTGGCGACGAAATCGCCCGTCAGCGCGACTATGTCCGGCTCAAGCTCGTTTGCCGTGCGGACGTGCTCGTCCATCTGCGCTTCGGTCATGAACATTCCCGAATGTATGTCGCTCATCTGCACTATGGTCAGCCCATCGAGCTGAGGCGGCAGTCCGGGGATAGGTATCACGACGCGCTCGACGACTCTGCGCGACCGAGCGGCGACCGCGCCATAAGCCGACACGGCGAAGGGCATCGAAGCGACCGCCAGCAGCGCCATCCTCAAGAACCGGCGGCGCGACAGGTCTAATACTTCGACCGTCGCTTCGCCCTCGGCCCTCCGCCCGCGGTTTCTGAAAAACTGCACGGCGGCAAAGACCCCCATCGCGATCGGCGAAGCGGCGGCGAAAAGCAGCGAGCCCAGCGTCCACACGAAAAAGGCGTAGGCCATCGGCCGCATCGTCGATTCGTACTCGGGCGGGGGCGAATACAAAAGCGTTGCGCGAGGGGTGATCACGCTCTCGACCATGAAGGCCACAAGCGGCACGTTCATCAAGACGAAAAGCGCGGTCGCCGACACGATATAGAGTCGCTCCTTCTTGAGCTCAAGCGACCTGATGATGCGCAAGAAGGCGCGGAGCACATACCACTGAACCGCCAGCAGCAGCAGCGCGGCGAGAAGCCTGACGCTTGTTATCAGGGCCGCCGAAACGAGCGGCGCCGACGCGAGCGCCACGATCTTGTGATAAGCAAACAGCATATATTTATTTTCCTTTGCGCCCCGCAACCCTCGCAAGCCTTTTATTCCCGCCGGGTGAGTCGTAAGCTATTGGATGCCGGTTTCGCGCCCCGCGGCGAAGAATTATAAGCAGAGGTGAAGAATGGAAATCCAGACCGTCGCGCCCTTCCTTGACTATTTCGAGCGTGTCCGCGAGCGCACCTTGAGGGTAATAAAGAGCATCCCACGCGAACATATCGACTGGAGCTACAAAGAAGGGAAATTCAGCTTCGCCGACCTGATCCGTCACCTCGCGACTATCGAAAGATACATGTACGCCGAAAACGTGCAGCTCAAGCCGAGCCGTTATCCGGGGCACGGCAAGGAGCTGGCCGACGGGTACGACGAAGTGATGGCCTTCTTCGAGCGGCTGCACGGCGAATCGATGGAGATATTCGGCAGGCTGACGGACGAAGATATGAAGAAGAGATGCGTCACTCCCGGCGGCGCGTCGATAACGGTCTGGAAATGGCTGCGCGCGATGATCGAGCACGAGATACATCACCGCGGGCAGATCTTTCTTTATCTCTCGATGCTCGACGTTCGGACGCCGCCGCTTTACGGGCTGACTTCTGAAGAGGTTTTAGAGCGAAGCAAGGTCTAGCGAGCCGGTTAACTCTTCCGCCCTCCCGTGCGTCTTAATGGTTTTAAGGCCGAATCTCGCCTGAGGGCCGGAGGATTCACGGTATGGAAGTCAAACTCCCGCGCGGTCACTTCTGCGGCTCCCTTCTGAAACGCGACGAGCTAGGCGGTTTCGTCTTGACCGAATACTCGTACCCGCCCGAGCTCAGGATAGCGAAGCATCTGCATGAACAGGCGTATTTCTGCATAGTCCTTCAAGGGAATTACACGGAGAATTACGGCAAAGGGGTTCGGACGTGCGAGCAGAGGACGGTCACGTTTCACCCGGCGGGCGAAGCTCACTCAGACCACTTTCACCGCGAGGGCGGGCGCATATTCAGCGTCGAGATAGACCCGCTCTGGGTCGAGCGGGTAGGAGAGCTCTCGCCCATCTTCGACCACGGCGACAGGTTTTGCGGCGGGCTGATGGCTTCGCTCGTCGTCAGGATCTACAACGAGTTTCACGAAATCGACGCGGCTTCGCGGCTCGCTATCGAAGGGCTTTCGCTCGAAGTCATCGCCGAAGCGCTGCGCCGGCAGTCCCGCTCGACTGAGCGCAAAGCTCCGAGGTGGCTCGAAAAAGCCAGAGAGCTTCTGCACGATCAATTCTCCGAACACCACAGCGTAAGCCAGATCGCAGACTCGGTCGGCGTCCACCCCGTCCACCTGGTCCGGGAGTTTCGCAGGCATTATCATCAGACCGTCTGCGAGTACCTCCGGCGGCTCCGCGTCGAATACGCCTGCCGCCGGCTTTCAGACACCGACACGCCGCTTATCGACATAGCCCTGGCCGCGGGCTTCTCGCAGCAGAGCCATTTCACAAAGACGTTTAAGAAGCTCACCGGGGTGACCCCGAATCAATACCGCGCGAGCTCGCGGCTGCGTTAACCCTGAACAAAGCATGTTTAAGGCGTGATATACGCTCGCGGGCCGGGCTTGATAGCTTCTCTTTATGAAACGACTATCAGGCATTGCGATAATCTGCTCGCTGTTGTTGACCTCCGGCGCGGCCTTCACTAACCCGCCGGATCGAGGCGTCATCGTTTCGGGAGAGCTCGGCCGGAAGATCGACGACTTCCTGACGCGGCTGGCCGGCTTCGGTTATTCGGGCGCTATGCTCGTCGTTAAGGACGGCAATACTATCCTTCGCAAAGGGTACGGCTTTGCCAACCGGAGCGCGGGCGTGGCGAACACTCCCGAGACGCTGTTCGACATAGGGTCGCTGTCAAAACAGTTCACCGCCGCCGCGATCATGAAGCTCGAACAGGACGGCCGTCTGAAGACGACCGACCCGATAAGCAAGCACCTGAAGAACGTCCCTCAAGATAAGGCGCAGGTCACTATACATCAGCTCCTGAGCCACACGGCCGGCATAACCAGAAACGTGCCTTTATCACCGAAAGGCGATTCCGCAATCTACTACGAAGAGATCGACCGCGAAGAGGCGCTCAAGCGCGTGTTGCCGACGGAGCTGGTGTTCGAGCCGGGGACGAAGTTTCAATACTCGAACGCCGGGTACATGCTGCTGGCGGCGATCGTAGAGATCGCTTCGGGGCAAAAGTATCAAGAGTACCTGAAGAAGAATCTCTTCGAGCCTGCGGCCATGCGGAACACGGGGTTTGCGGGAAGGTGGCTCCCATCGGTCAAGCAGACTCTCGTAGCGCGCGGTCACGACGAGTTGGGCGAGGTGGGCAACCCGCTGAAATGGTCGGGCGAAAGCTGGCTCGACCTGGGCGGAGGCGGGGTCGTCTCGACGGTCGGAGATCTCTACAAGTGGCAACAGGCGCTGGCGAACAATCGCACACTCTCGCGCGAATCGACGGCCAGAATGTTCACTCAGGTGAGGGGCGGCTACGGGTACGGGTGGAACATAAAAGAGACGCCGCGCAAGACTACGTTGATAGAACACGGCGGCGATTTTGCCGGCTTCGGCTCCCAGCTTTGGTGGTTCAAGGACGAAGGCATCGTTGTGATAAGCCTCTGCAACATACGTGACGACAACAACGAGTACCCGACGCGGTTCAAAGCCGACCCTAAAGTGCTCAACATCATCTTCAACGAGCCATACGCGGCGCCTCCGGCGTTCGTCGCCGCGGACCCGAAGGTTGTGAAGAAGATCGCAGGGACTTACCGTCTGGAGTCGGGCGCGAAGCTGATAGTGCGCGTAGACCGCGGGCAGTTGGAGATAGGCGCGGACGGGCAGGAGGCGGCCGACGCGCTGGCCGAGGCCGACGCGAAAGAGATCGAGCGCCGCGTGAAGCTCGGGGCGATGACGAAGAGATTTCTTGAAGGCATGGTGGTATGGAACCCCGAGGTCGTAAAAGACGCGCTGGGTCCGAACGGCGATCTAGATTACTGGCGAGCGGGGTGGGACGACGAGTCGCGTCAGTTAGGCGGGGGGAAAGGCCAATTAAAATCGATAGAGGTTTTGGGCGTCGCCCCAGGCGGTTTCCCCAGAGGGATTCAAAACGTGATCGCGCGTTTTAATTACGAGAGAGGGGCATCGCCTTACAAGATAACGTGGCTGTACAGAGAGCGATTTTCAAAAGACATAATCGGGGGCACGTACCTGCGCTCGGCCGACCTGTCGGCCGTGACCCCGCTTCAGGCCGAATCGCGCGAGAGCTTCGCGGGATGGAACATAGTCGCCGAGAAAGGTTTTCGCGTGAGTTTCGAGTTTACCGATGGCGAGGTGACGGGGCTGAAGGTTCACGGGAAGAATAACACCTGGTCGGCCCGCAAAGTGGCATAAGCAGTGCCGAGTGCTGAGTCCTGAGTGCTGAGTGAAAAACAAATACTCAGAGCGTCTGAGAAGTAGCAGCCTACTCGACTGCGTAGGAGCTAGATGTTTGAAGGAGAATCCTTGGCTCCGTAGGAGCCGGATGATTGTAGATGATCGCCAGGCAGCTCCCTCCAACTCCGTAGGGGTTGAATGTCTGGTATGCAACCCCTACGGGGTTGGTGCGCATTTACGCTATTGTTCTACAAACATCGGGCTCCTACGGAGCCAAGGACTCTCCTTCAAACATCTAGCTCCTACGGAGCCTAGTAGCTTGCTATTACTCAGGACTCAGGACTCAGCACTCAGGACTATGGTAAGATTGTCTCCTCTATAAAGAACTTATAAAGGAGATGATCGATGTCGAGTCAAGCAGAAACACAGCTTCCTTCACCCATACATTTCTTCGAGACCATCAACGCCCACCAGCGAACGTCCGCGCTTAAAGCGGCCATCGAGCTAGACATCTTCACCGCCATAGGCGAAGGCGTAGACACCGCGCGCGCGCTCGCGGACCGCGCGCAGGCTTCCGAGCGCGGCGTAAGAATCCTGTGCGACTTCCTTGTCGTCATTGACTTCCTCACTAAGAGCGAGGGCCGTTATGGGCTCACGCCCGATTCGGCCGCGTTCCTCGACCGCCGCTCCCCCGCCTGCCTGGCTAGCACGGCGAAGTTTCTCACCTCGCCTACACTGATGGAGGCTTTCAAAGACCTGACGACGGTAGTCAAGGAAGGCACGACCTTGATAGGCGAAGAAGGGACGATGGAGCCCGAGCACCCCGTCTGGGTAGAATTCGCTCGCGCCATGGCCCCGATGATCGCCTTGCCGGCCGAGCTGATCGCGCAGAGGCTCGACGCCGCCGCGGGCGAGAGATGGAAGGTGCTCGACATAGCCGCCGGCCACGGGTTGTTCGGGATCACGATAGCCCGCCACAACCCTAACGCCCAGATCGTGGCCGTCGACTGGGCCAACGTTCTTGAGGTCGCTAAAGAGAACGCCGAGGCGGCCGGCGTCGCCGACAGGCACACGACGATCGCGGGCAGCGCCTTTGACGTGGACTACGGCGAGGGGTACGACCTGGCGCTCATCACAAACTTCCTGCACCACTTCGATCAGGCCACGTGCGAAAAACTTTTGCGCAAGGTCCACGCGGCGCTCAAGCCCGGAGGCCGCGCGGTGACGCTCGACTTCGTCCCTAACGAAGACCGCGTGACGCCGCCGCCGGCCGCCTCGTTCGCCATGACGATGCTCGGGACGACGGCCGCGGGCGACGCCTACACGCTGGCCGAGTACGAAAGGATCTTTTCAAACGCGGGATTCTCCTCGACAGAGATGCACGAGCTGCCGCCTACGATCGAGCAGTTGTTGATCTCTCGAAAGTAAACCGAAGGAGGCGCGATGGGCGAAGGAAGACTTGAGGCAATCTGGATCAAGCGAATGAAGCGCGGGCCGATGGACCCCGTCGCGGAGGCGAACCTTGTGGCCGGCAGTGGCATCGAGGGGAATGCCAACCAGGGCGGCAAGCGGCAGGTCACTTTAATCGAGCAAGAGATGTGGGAAGAGATCATGCGCGGCCTCAACGCTTCCCTACCCCCATCCGCGCGCCGCGCCAACCTGATGCTCAACGGCGTGCGCCTGGCCGAAAGCGGCGGCCGTGTGCTCCGCGTGGGCTCGTGCCGAATAAGAATCTACGGCGAGACCCGCCCCTGCGAGCAGATGGAAGACGCGCACATGGGACTCAGGGAGGCAATGAAGCCGAACTGGGGCGGCGGCGTTTACGGAGAGGTGCTCGATGACGGCCGCATCGAAATAGGCGACGCGGTCTGCTGGGAACAATAGGCTCTAAGGGCTAAACGAACTCCGTTTGCTATAAACTGATCGCTCCTCACGAACCAGACCGATCCTTTGGAGGTTCCGGATGAAACCTGTCGCTCGCTCACGTCGCGTGAGTTTACTCCTTCTCCTTTCCGTGACGCTTTCCCAGTTTGTCGTCGCCGTTCGCGCCGGCTCTACAAAGCCGGCGGCCGCCTCTCAAGCGAATCCCGCCGCGGGCAAACCTGAGATAGTGCTCCAGGCAGGCATCACTGTGCCCCAGGCCCAGATAGACTTCAGCCCCGACGGGCGGCTGCTGGCATCGATGGGCGTAGACGGCAGCACGATCAAGCTGTGGGAGATAGCATCGGGGCGATTGTTGCGCCAGATCGAAACCGGCGTCAGCGCCATGGGCACCAGCTTCTTGTCGCGCCCTTTCACGTTCAGCGCGGACGGGCGGACGTTGATCGGCGTCGCCGACGGCCGCGTCAAGCGGTGGGACGTAGAGACGGGCCGAGATTTGAACGCCACGCCATTGACTGCTGTTAAAGATTATTACACGGCGCTGCTGAGCGAAGACGCGCGCGTCTTTGCCGCGATAAGTATGGACAACACCACCGCGAGGATGTGGGAGACTGCCACGGGGCGCGAGCTGCGCTCCGTCGCGTTCGATAATGAAGAGAACCTGGCGGCGCAGGATTCAATCGCGTTGAGCCCCGACGGGAGCATGCTGGCTTCGCTCACGGAGACCGTAAAAGGCTCGCGCAAGGGGATCGAAACCAAGCTTCAATTAACGCTCTGGGAGACGGCCACGGGGCGCAAGGCGCAGACGTTAAAAGTGCAAGCCGCGCCGCTCGCGCTGGGAGAGCTCAGAAATGTGAAACTGGCTTTCAGCGCCGACGGCAAATGGCTCGCGCTCAGAGATACCGAGGCGCTGAAGGTGTGGGAGGCGGCCAGCGGGCGCGAGTTGAATAGCTATGCTGCGGCTAAGAACCTCAAGTCATCCGACTCCACATTCACACAGATCGAAAGCCGCTTCGCCTTCAGCCCCGACAAGCGGCTGGTTTCAATCGTGAGCGAAAACGGCACTACCAGATTGATCGACCTCGCTTCCGGGTCGGCCGGGCGAACGCTCGCCGGGCATAAAGGCGTCGTCGCCGCAATCGGCTTCAGCCCCGAAGGCAGGCTCGTCGCCACCTCGGCCACCGACGGTCAGATCAAGCTGTGGGACGCGGCGACGGGCAACGAGGTGAGGACGCTCAGCGGCTCGGCGATGCCGATCAACGACGTAGCTTTTTCGAGGGACGGGAGATCGCTGGTCCTCGGCGGGAGCAGGGCTGCGAGCCTCTGGGAGCTTGCGACCGGGGGCGTGCGGCGAGCCGTCGCCTTGCCCGACGAGTACGCCGTGGGCGGTTGGAGCGGAGTGCCTTCGAGCAACGGGACGCTGAGCCGCGACGGCCGGTTGATGATCTCAGGGAGCGGCAGCGAAGCGATCGCGAAGGTGTGGGATGTTACAACGGGGCGCGAGGTGCAGACCGTCTCTCTGCCGCAGGGCAAAGAGCTGGGCAGCGCCGCCTTCAGCTCCGACGGGACGTTGCTTGCCCTGGTCGAGAAGGACAAAAAGAAGACTCAACAACCGAGCCAGTTGCCGAGCGCGCAGCCTCGCCCCGAACAGCCTGCTATTTCGCCCGGCGCGGGCGCTATGCCCGATATGACAAAGATGATGGAGGAGATGAGGAAAGACCCGAAGAAGGCGCAAGAGCAGATGAAGAAGATGATGGAGCAGGCGAAGAAGGCTCAGGAGGCTATGCAGAAAGGCGATATGAGCGCGTTAGGCACGATGATGGAATCTATGGGGATGGCCGTACCCGGCGCGCTCAAGGCAGGCCCGCCGAACAATCTCAGAATCATCGACGTGAGCACGGGGAGCCAGATTCAAACGATCCCCGTGAAGGCGGGGCTGTTTGGGCAGATAAGCGATTCGCCTTTCACGGTCGCCGCGTTGTCGTTCAGCCCGGACGGGCGCGTGCTCGCGTCCACGTCGGGGTTCGGCGCGCCGATCACGCTGAGGGACGCAAAGACGGGGCAGGAGCTGCGCGCGCTCAAGACGCCGCTTTCGATGAGCGTTTACAGCGTGGCGTGGAGCCCCGATGGCCGCCGCCTCGCTTCGGCGCACTGGGGGACGAAAAGAGATTTCAACGATCCGAATGCTGCCGATTCATTCTCTATGGACGACATGACCTTCTCGATAAAACTCTGGGACACGCAAACCGGCAGCGAGTTAAGCAACCTGGCGGGCCATAACAATTTCGTAAACGCCTTGACGTTCAGCCGCGACGGGCGAGTGCTCGCTTCGGGCAGTTACGACAACACGGTGAAGCTGTGGGACACGTCGACAGGCCGCCAGTTGCATACGCTTGCGGGCCACACGGGGCCGGTCTCCGGGATAGACTTCAGCTCCGACGGGCGCTTCGTCGTGTCGGGGAGCGACGACGGGAGCGCGCGTTTGTGGAGCGCGGAATCGGGCGCGCTGGTTGCGACGCTCGTCAGCTTGAATAAAGGCGACGACTGGCTCGTCGTGACTCCCGACGGGTTGTTCGATGGGTCGCCCGGAGGCTGGGGGCAGATCCTCTGGCGATTCTCGCCCAACACGTTCGATGTCTCGCCCGTAGAGATCTTCTTCAGCGAATACTTCTACCCAGGGTTGCTGCCGGATCTGCTCGCGGGCAAAAAACCGCGCGTCGCCTCCGACGTGTCGCAGAAAGACCGGCGGCAGCCGAAGCTGACCGTAAGCCTCGGCGACGGTCAGTCGGCCGCAAACATCTCGACCCGAGAGGTGAAGGTTAAAGTCAACATCACCGAAGCGCCCGCAGGGGCGCGCGACGTGAGACTGTTCCGCAACGGCTCGCTCGTCCGCGCGTGGCGCGGCGACGTGCTCAAGGGACAGACGGGCGCGACTCTCGAAACGACGGTCAGCATGGTCGCGGGTCAGAATCAATTCACCGCTTATGCTTTTAACCGCGACAACGTCAAGAGCGCCGACGCCGTGCTCGATGCCTCGGGCCACGAAAGTCTCAAGCGCGCGGGCACGCTGCACCTGCTCGCCGTAGGCATCAATCAATATGCGAACGCTGCTTACAACTTGAAGTACGCCGTGGCCGACGTGCGCGCCGTCGCGGAAGAGTTAGAGCGCCAACAGAAAAAGTTAGGGCTTTACAGCCAGGTGCAGCTCACATCCTTGACCGACAATGAAGCCACGAAGGCGAACATTCTCTACGCGCTCAAGCGACTGGCCGGATCACGCGACGCCGCGTTGCCGCAGGGCGCGCCCGCGCAGCTTGAGAAGATCAAGCCGGCCGAGCCGGAAGACGCCGTCATCATCTATTACGCGGGGCACGGCACGGCGCAAGACCAGCGCTTCTACTTGATACCGCATGACCTCGGCCATCAAGGCGCGCGCACGGAGCTAGACGAAGCGGGCTTGCAAAAAATCCTCTCGCACAGCATCTCGGACCTTGAGCTTGAGCAGGCGTTCGAGTCTATAGACGCGGGGCAGACCTTGATGGTTATAGACGCCTGCAACAGCGGTCAGGCGCTCGAAGCTGAAGAGAAGCGGCGCGGGCCTATGAACTCCAAGGGGCTGGCGCAGCTCGCTTACGAAAAGGGCATGTACATACTGACCGCCGCGCAGAGCTATCAAGCGGCGTTAGAGGCCGAGCAGCTCGGGCATGGTTATCTGACATATGCGCTTGTGGAAGAGGGGCTGAAGACGGCGGCGGCAGACTACCGGCCGAAAGACAATCAGGTGATGGTGAGGGAGTGGCTGGACTATGCCACGGAGCGTGTGCCGCGGATGCAGGAGACGAAGATGAAAGAGTCCAGGGACCTGAAGCATAACGTAGCGTTCGTCGAGGGCGAAGAGAAGGTCGAAGAGGTCGATAAGCGGAGCCTGCAAAGGCCGCGAGTATTCTATCGCCGCGAGATGGAGACGAAGCCGATGATCGTTGCCCGGCCATAGGTGAAGAGATGAAAAGTGAAAGAGTGATGCTGACAATTGCTTTCTTAATCTGCGCGCTGGCGGCGACCGCCTCGGCCGGCCGGCAGGACCAGACGCGCGGCCTCCGGTTAAAGAAGGTCGAGCAGAGCCGGCCCGCGTCGGCGACGGACGACACTGCGGGGCAGCCGCGCACGTACCGCTCTACGACCTCTACGGTCTCCTCTTCCGAGATGCGCAAGGCGGGGTCGGAGTCCGAGGCTATCCTGGGCGTGACGCTGTGGCGGTTGCGAGCGGCCGAGTCTGCCGACGGCAAGGGCGCGAGGCTGCTGGAGCAGAGGCCCGGTAAGAGCGTTGAATGGACGGCTGAGCGGATCGAAGCGGGCACGCCCTTGAACGAAGGCGACCGCGTGCGGATAAGCATCGAGTCTCCCACTACGGGGTACCTCTACGTCATCGACCGGGAGCGGTATTCAGACGGGACGACGGGCGACGCTTATGCAATCTTTCCCACAACGCGCACGCGCGGCGGCGACAACGCCATGACTCCGGGGCGTGTGATAGAGTTCCCGGCCCAGGAAGATAACCCGCCTTACTTCACGCTGAGCCGCAGTCGCAAAGAACATCAAGGGGAAGAGCTGATCTTGATCGTCTCGCCGCGCCCGCTGGCGGAGATACCGGCGAGCGCGACGCCGGTCAAACTGCCGGCCGAGTTGCTTGCCGAGTGGGAGAAACAGTGGGGCGGGAGAGCTGAGCAGTTCGAGCTTGAAGGCGGCGCGGGGCGGCAGTACACGGCGCAAGAGAAAGCCGCGGGCACGGACGGCGCGCGGATGTTGACTCAGACGGACCCGCTGCCGCAGACGGTGCTGCGTGTGAACGCAAAACCCGGTAACGCATTGCTCGTGAAAGTCGTGATTGGAATGGGTAAATGAATGTCGTCCTCAAGAACCGAAAGATATTAGCCAGTGACGAAGCCGACGGCTTCAGTAAACGCCGCGTGGCGGCAGGGTGATTCTCGCATAAAGCGCCGCTACGCGGCGCTTTATGCGCGCCCTTCGAAGTAAGATTCGTTACTCAGATTTCGGCGGGAAGAGGATTATTAACGCTTTCGACTTCATTACCTATGACAAGCTCGAATTGAAGAAAGCTGTAGGGGCGGGGCTTGTCCCCGCCCGGATTGCCGAAGGCAATGATGTGCGTTTCTTATCGACCACTTCGCTTGTTTTGTATCTCGTCATCGAGCTTCGCTCGATCCGGGCAGCCACAAGGGCTGCCCCTACAGTGTTACCCATCACGTCCGCTTGCGGCCGAGCATGTCGAGCCCGACGGCCGTCACCAGGATCGCCCCTCTGACTATGTCTTGAGTGAAGTCCGGCACGTTCTTGAGCGACATGCCGTTGTCGAGGCTCGCCATAAACAGCGCGCCCAGGCACGCGCCGAAGACCGTCCCGCGCCCGCCCATAAGACTCGCGCCGCCGATCACGCACGCCGCGATCGCGTCGAGCTCAAGCAGTACGCCCGCGTCGGGCGAGGCGCTGCCTACGCGCGACGTGTAGATCAACGCGGCCACGCCCGCCAGCGCGCCCATTATGCAGAAGACCGTGAGCAAGTGGCGGCGTATATTGATGCCCGACAGCCGCGCCGCGTCAGGGTTGCCGCCGATCGCGTAGAGGTATCTTCCGAAAGTCGTGTTCTGAGTTATGAAGGCACCGCCCAGGGCTACGGCCAGCAGGATGACTACGGGTATGGGGACGCCCACCCACCTGTTCATATAATAGATGAACCCGACGACGATGGCCGAAGGGATGATTATGCGCGCGGCAAGCGCCGCAGGGCTGTCGGGCGCAAACCCGTGGCGACGGCGGGCGCTGTTGCGGCGCAGGGCCAGCCAGATTATAGCCGCGCATGCGATGGCGGCGATTATGTACCCGGCGAGCGGCGCGACGTAACATTGGCCTATCGACTTGAATGCCGAAAGCTCAAGCGGTATGGTCTGCCCCTGGCTTATTCCTTTAATTACTCCGCGCCAGACCAGCAGCCCGCCGAGCGTGACTATGAACGCGGGGATGTTCGCGTACGCGACGAGCGCGCCCTGAATGACGCCTATCAACACGCCGACGATGATCCCGGAAGCGAGCGCGGGCGCGAGCCCCCAGCCGAGCCATGCCTGCGAGCCCGCCGCCGCCGCGATGCCGCCCGCAAGACCTACGACAGAGCCTACGGAAAGGTCTATCTGCCCGGTGATGATCACCATCAGCATCCCGACCGCGAGCACTCCCGTAACGGCCGTCTGCCGCATGAGGTTCGAGAAGTTTCTGGGCGCGAGAAAAGTCCCGTAAGGGTTGTTCGCGTCTATCGTCGCCCACTGAAAAAAGAGCCATATCAGTATCAGCACGATGAGCATCGTATAGGCGCGGAGCGCGGCCGTAGGGATCTTGATACCTCCGATCCGCGTTTGCGGCGCGACATCCTCTGTCGCGGGCGGGCGGTCGATTTCGGGTTCACTCATGCGTTTTCCTCTTTGGCGTGAACTGTGACAAGCCCTGAATCTCAGATTTGAGATCTGAGATTTCAAATCACTTCTTGACGTGTCCTGTGGCGCAGGCCATTACGGCCTCCGCCGTGACGTTCGAGCGCGTGAACTCGCCCGTCACGCGCCCTTCGTGCAAGACCAGCACGCGGTCGGAGAGGCCGAGCACTTCGGGCAGCTCCGACGAGACCATCACGATGGCGAGCCCCGCGCGCGCGAGCGCGTTGATCTGCGAGTAGATCTCCTGTTTCGCGCCTATGTCTATGCCGCGCGTCGGCTCGTCTAAGAAGAGCACGACGGGCTGCGTCAACAGCCATTTGGCGAGCACGACCTTCTGCTGGTTGCCGCCCGACAGCGTGCCCGAGATCGTAAAGACGTTCGGCGCTTTGATTCTGAGGTTGCGCATCTCGCGCTCGCCCGCCGCGGTCTCAGCCTCCACGTCGGTCAGGAAGCGGCCCGAAACGCGGTGGAGGCTCGCCAGCGTCATGTTATT
This sequence comes from Blastocatellia bacterium, assembly GCA_035249305.1. Classification (GTDB taxonomy): domain Bacteria; phylum Acidobacteriota; class Blastocatellia; order UBA7656; family UBA7656; genus DASUNP01. The sequence goes on from DATFGQ010000017.1 coordinate 24,440, forward strand.
CAAGATGGTCTGATCCAGAACCAGCCCGAACCTCTTGCGGTCTTCGGTGACGAACCCAAGCCCGCGCCTGATGGCGTCGGCCGGGCTGGAGAGCGCGGCCCTGCGCCCTTCGATGAGAATCTCGCCCGACACTCTTCCCGCGTGCGCGCCGAAGATCGACATCAGCAGCTCGCTGCGGCCCGCGCCCATCAGACCGGCTATGCCCAACACCTCGCCTTTGCGGACGGCGAAGCTCACGTTGTCGACCAGCTTTTTGCCTTCGACCACGGGGTCGTAAGCCGTAAGGTTTCTCACTTCAAAGACCGTGTCGCCTGGCTGGTGCTCGGGCGTGGGGAAAAGCTGAGTCACCTCGCGACCGACCATCAGCGCGATGATGCGCTCCTCGTTCACCTCAGCCTTAGGGTAGGTGCCGACCGTGCGCCCGTCGCGAAGGACGGTTATGCGGTCGGCGAGGTGGAAGACTTCGTCGAGCTTGTGCGAGATGTAGATCATCCCTACGCCGCGCGCGCGCAGGTTGTCGATTATCTTGTAGAGCGTCGCCACCTCTGCGTCCGTCAGCGCAGCCGTGGGCTCGTCGAGCACGAGTATACGCGCGCCTTCGGTGGCGAGCGCCTTGGCTATCTCGACTAGCTGCTGCTGGCCTATGCCGAGGTTGCGGACGGGCGTGCGCGGGTCTATCGGTAGTCGAAGATCGTCGAGCAGTTTTTGCGCGCGGCTATAAAGCTCGCTCCAGCGGATGACGCCCAGCCGGCGGGGCTCGCGGCCGAGAAAGATATTCTCGCCCACGGTCATGTCTTTGACTAATGAAAGCTCCTGGTAGATAACGGCTATCCCTGCGGTCTCCGCGTCGCGGACGGAGGCGAATCGCCTCTCTTCCCCGTCGAGTCTTATCTCGCCGCCGTAGTCGGGGTAAGGGTAGACGCCTCCGAGGATCTTCATGAGCGTGGATTTGCCCGCGCCGTTTTCGCCTACGAGCGCGTGGACTTCGCCCGCGTAGAGGTCGAACGTGACGCCGTCGAGCGCGCGCACGCCGGGGAAAGATTTCGTTATCTGGCGCATCTCCAGGACCGGAGAACTCTTTTCGCGTGTCATATCGGCAAATCCTTCGGAGTGCGGTGACTTGTCACCGCTTTTGTTTTAGGAGAAGACGCGATGGCTAACACAAAAGCTGCGACAAGTCGCAGCACTCCAAAATCCGGCCGCTTACTTCCCGCTCTCCGCAGGCGGCTTGGGCCATTGGCTGCGCGGGATGTTGCGATAGATATCTTCCATCTTGTGATAACCGTCGGCGACGATCGTATCGACGACGTTGTTTTTGTCGACCACTATCGGCTCAAGCAGGACCGAAGGGATCTCTTTCAACCCATTGTTGACCGTAGATGTCGACTCGACAGGCTCGCCGCGCGCCAGCGCCACCGCGGCCTCGGCCGCGCGACGCGCAAGGTGCTGGACCGGTTTGTAAACGGTCATCGCCTGTGTCCCCGCGACGACCCTCTGTATCGCCGCAAGCTCCGCGTCCTGGCCCGAGACGACGACTCTGCCCGCGAGCTGCTGCTCTTCGAGCGCGCGGATTGCGCCGCCCGCCGTGCCGTCGTTCGATGCGACGACGGCCGCTATGTTGTTACCCGTCTGAGTCAGCGCGTTTTCGGTATGCTTGAGCGCTTCGCTCGCGAGCCACTCGCGAGCCCACTGGTCCGCGACGACTTTTATCGCCCCGCTGTCGATCGCAGGCTGCAAGACGTTCATCTGGCCCTGGCGAAAGAGCCGCGCGTTGTTGTCCGTAGGCGAGCCGCCGATCAGAACGTAATTCCCCTTCGGCGCGCGCTCCAGAAGGTAGCGCGCCTGCGTCTCGCCGACCTTCACGTTGTCGAACGAGACGTAGAGGTTCACGTCGCTGTTGCGTATCAAACGGTCGTAGCTCAAAACGGGCACGCCCTGTCGCCGCGCGCTTTCGACGATCGAGGCGGCGATCTCAGCGTTGTGCGGCGCGACGACGAGCACGTCGACGCCCTGCGTCAAAAGGTTTTCGGCCTGCTGTATCTGCACCGCGTCGTCGCCGTTGGCCGCCTGCACCAGAACCTCCGCGCCCAACTCTTTAGCCCGCGCGACGAAATAATCGCGGTCGCGCTGCCAGCGCTCCTCTTTCAGCGTGTCCATCGAAAAGCCTATGCGCACGGGTCCCGTCTTTACCACGGCGGCCGACGCGCCCGCGTCCGACGACGAGCATATACACCCCCCGGCCAGGAGCCCCGCCAGCAGAACGATCATTAACGTGCCTGTCAGTCGCATGTCTGCTACCTCGCGTTTAACAATCTATGATGAGTTCTTGTTCACTTATTAAATAAGCTGAGACTGGAAAAAGTCTAGCCCAGCCCGGAGAATTCTCAAAGCCGCACGGCTCGACCCTCAAGCGGCTTTGGCGGTCTTCGCGTCCGCGTTTCTCCGCGCGAGCGTCAAGATGATCGAGACCTGCAACGCGATCATCACCAGACTGCTCAGCAGCGCGATCAAGAGCCCCGAGCGCAGGCTCCCGAATCGAGTCGAGGCGACTCCGACGGCCCAGGGAAGCGTGGCCCCTCCAAGCCCGCCCATCGCGGAGATGATCCCGGCCTTCTCCGACGCGCGCGCGCCTAGATACTCGGAGAATACCGCCCACGTCGTCGGGTAGACGCAGGCAAGACCGGCCCCGGATAAAGCAACGCCTATCATCAAGGTCACCATCCCCGTGGCCGCGAGTAGACAGGAGACTCCCGCGGCCGCGAGCACGAGCGCCCCGAGCACCAACTTGCCCTCTGAGACTCGGCGGAGCAGAAGCGGCGCTCCCGCGCGGCCCGCCATCAGCGCTCCCCAGAAGATCGAAGTCCCCATCGCCCATAATACGCCGCCGCCATCTTTCAAGCGCGAGGCGTAAGAAGCGACCCACCCGCCTATCGCGTTCTCAGTGCCGACGTAAAGGAACAGCAGCGCGGCCACGAGCAACGCTACAGGGTCGCTCCAAAAAGCAGATCTGATTTCAACACCGTCGCCCGATTGTTTGGACACGCCTATGGTAAGCCGGCGCCTCACAATCCAGACGGCGACCGCGCCCGACAGCAAGGCCAGGCCGAATAAAGCGGCGTTGAGGCTGTAACGGTTCACAAACAGCGCGATGATCGGCGGGCTCGCGACCGCCCCGAGACACCACGCGAAGTTCACTATGTTGAGCGCGGCGGCGCGGCGGCGCGGGTTGATCTCCGATATCAGGAGGTTGGTCGCCGGGATCGTTATGCCGAACCCCATGCCATAAAAGAAGACCGAAGCCAGCCCTAAAGTCCACGCGCCGGCCGCGAGGCCCGCAACGCCCGCCGCCATCAAAACGAACCCCAGCGCGAGCGAGCGCAAAAAGCCTGCGCGCGCGATTATCGCCGCGAGCGCCGTCGAGCCGGCCACGGCGCCGATGAATTGCGCGGTGAAGAGATACCCGGCCTCCGAGTCTGTCAACGACCACTTGGCCGTCAACGCGGGAAGCACAGGGCCGAGCAGCGTCGTCACCGCGCCCGTCAGCACGAAGCCGACGTGCGCGGCCACTCTCACCTGCCCGCGGTCCGATTTGCGGTGTGACGAGATTCCAGCGTCGAGCATCTTGCTCTCAACAGCTACAGGCAGTTTTGAAAACAAAGTAGGGGCAGCCCTTGTGGCTGCCCGCGACCCGTCAGAACGGGTGCCCCGCGTCAGCGCGATGACGTACGGCGCGTACGCGCCGCCGGGCAGGGACAAGCCCGCGCCGCGCGAAGCGCCGGGGCACCCGTTCTGACGGGTCGCGCCATCGCCCCTACATCTTGTCCTTTCGGGCGCGCCTTCCCGCCGCGACGGGCCGAGGCGCTTCGGAAGTCGACTGGCGAATGATCAGCTCAGGCTCTACCGTCAGTATCTCGGGGTAGTCGGCTTCCGGGCCGCCCGCTATTCGTTTCAACAGCGTCTCGGCCGCGAGCTTCCCCATCTGCCACAAGGGCTGCCTTATGGTCGTGAGCGCGGGGTTGTGGAAGGCCGCCGCATGTATGTCGTCAAAGCCTATGACCGAAATGTCTTCAGGCACGCGGCGGCCGGCTTCGAGGAATGCTCGTATCGCGCCGATCGCGGAGATGTCGTTGAATGCGAAGAGGGCCGTGAACGGCCTTGCCGAGGCGAGCAGCTTCTTGGCGGCGACGTAGCCGACCTCCGGCGAGGGGGAATCGCCCTCAAGCTGCGCGACGTTCGACGGGTGAATCTTAATGCCGAGCCTCGCGGCCACGTCCGCTATGGACTGCCACCGGACCCATGTGTCGGAGCTGAAGTCTTGCCCCTTGATGAAGGCTATCTGCTGGTGGCCGAGCTGGACCAGATACTCCAGGGCCAAGTGCGCCGCGCGGTCGTGGTCGAGCACGATGTTGGTTATGCCTTCTACGTCTTCGTGCCCCGAGACGGAGACGACCGGCAGCGGCGGGCGCTGGTGACATTGAGTGTCGACGGCGATAAGCCCCTCGACCCTGCGGTCGAAAAAGAGCTTTGGGTAATGATCTATCAGCTCGGGTTTGTGACGGTGGCTCGCCAGTATATAAAAATACCCTTCCTGCATGAGATGGTCTTCTACGCCGCTCAGCACCATCGCCGCGTAGCCGTCGCTGACCTCGGGCACCAGGACGCCGAGCGTGTAGCTGCGCCGCGCGCGCAGCGAGCGCGCCAGAAAGTTCGGGCGGTAGTCGAACCCCTCGGCCGCGGCGAAGATGCGGTCCTTAGTCTCTTGCGGGATCGATACGGCGAGCGGCGAGTCGTTGAGCACGAGCGAGAGCGTCGTCGGCGAAAGCCCTAAGTGCGCGGCAAGCTCTTTGAGGCTGACCGGGCGCGTCGTTTTTCGCGCGCGAGTGTCGGCTTTCGCTTTCTTCGTCGGCATTACCGCGAGTTTCGCACATCGCAATTTCCAAATCAAGCACCTTCACCCCCGCGCACGGCGGGAAATTTCTTGACTCGATATTGGGCCGCGTGCTATAAACCGCATGAAATAGTAAATCGATTTAGTAGGACTGATTCAGCCATTCCGGAAAGCGATTCGGCGGTGTTATTGCGGAGGGCTAAGGAATCGGTAGCGGACGCCTGCCATAGTCCCTTCCAGCAGTAGAGTAACCATTACTCGCATCGCGCAATCGCTTTGACTTCGCAAAGAATGAGGACAGACGCGTAGACCGACCCTCACTCGTACGCGCAAGAAGACTTCATCAGGAGGTATCAGCCATGCGTTGGACAACTACGAAATTGCTGCGAGCTATGTTGTGCTGTCTGGTCATGCTGTCGCTCAGTGTGAGCGCGAGCGCGCAATTCAAGGCCAGCATACAGGGGACCGTGACGGACCCGTCCGGCGCTGTCGTCTCGGGCGCCACGGTCATCGTCACGAACCAGGAGACGAACAGGACCCAGCAGGTCACGACCAGCGACGAAGGCTTCTACCGCGTGTCGGGGCTTGCCCCCGGCCGCTACACGGTCAGCGCCGAGGCGGCCGGCTTCAAAAAGAAGGTCATACAGGATGTCATGATCAACGCGGAGGAGGCGCAGGGCGTAGACCTCCTGCTCGAAACCGGGCAGGTGCAGGAGGCCGTGACCGTGACGGCGAGCTCCGAGGTGACGCAGCTCGACACGGAGCATGCCAACCTGGACCGCGCGATCACGACTCTGGAAGTCCGCCGCATACCGCAGGTCGGCCGCGACCCTTACGAGCTGATACGCCTGACGCCGGGAGTCTTCGGCAGCGGCGCGCGCAACGGCGAGGGCGGTTCCGTGGGGTTGCCGAACACGACCGGGCCGGGCGGCTCTAATACGTCGATCTTTCAAGTCGAGAACCAGGTCCCCATCAGCGCAAACGGGCAGAGGGTCTCGGCCAACAACTATCAGATCGATGGCGTGAGCGTGAACAGCCTCGGCCACGGCGGCGCGGCCGTCGTTACGCCGAACCAGGAGTCGGTCAAAGAGCTGCGCGTAGTCGCCAACGCCTACTCGGCCGAGTTCGGCCGCAACACCGGCGCGCAGGTGCAAGTCGTCTCTCAGAACGGGACGAACGAGTTTCACGGCAGCGCCCTTTTCAAATACTCGGACCCAGGCTTGAACGCCTTTAACAAGTTCGGCGATGTCTTCGGGCTCGGACCCCAGCGCGTCAACCGCCGCTTCCGCCAGTTCGGCGGGAGCCTCGGCGGCCCCGTCGTCAAAGACAAATTGTTCTTCTTCTTCTCGTACGAAGGGTTGCGCGAGAGGACGAACAACCTGATCTCAAAGTTTGTCGAGACGCCTCAGTTCCGCCAGGCCGTCATAAATCGGAGGCCGGGCAGCGCGATAGCGCAAGTATTCAACACGCCGGGCATAGAGCCGCGCATAGTAGAGGTCATTAACGCCTCGTGCGCGGACTTCACGGCGCAGGGCCGACCGTGCAGAGTGGTTGCGGGCGGGCTGGACATCGGCTCGCTCACGGGCTCGACGGGCCAGTACGTCAGCCTGGGCAATCCTGGCGGCGGCGGTCTGGATAACGTGCCGGACATACAACTGGCCTCCATAGTCGTGCCTAACCGCGCGCGCGGCGATCAGTACAACACGCGCATAGACTTCAACCGCGGCACGAAAGATCAGTTCGCCGTCAGCACCTACTTCACGAAGCGCGACGACAGGGAGAGCGACCCCGGAGGCCAGAGCCGTCCGATCGGAGACTTGAGATTCAACCCGCTCAACTCGGCCGCGACCGTGACGTGGATTCGCACAATCTCGGCGACGGCGCTCAACGAGGCGCGCGCGAACTTCACGCGCTTTGCCGTCAATCAAGTCGAAGCGTCGATCGAAACCAACTTCGGCATCCCGCGTCTTGAGGTCGAAGGGCTTCCGCTGCCGGGCGGCGAGCGTATAAGGTTAGGCGCGCCGCGCGCGGAGACTACGCCGGGCATATTCGCGCAGAACACCTTCGAGGTGCGCGACATATTCAGCAAGCTCTTTGGCAATCACGGGCTGAGGATCGGCGGCGAGTTGCGAAAGGAGCAGGACAACAACAACCTCGCGGGAGGCGCGCGGCCGGTCTTCTCATTCGTAGGACTATTCAACCTCGCGAACGAAACGCCGATCTTTGAAGGAATCAACGCAGACCCGCGGACGGGTTTGCCCGCCGACGCACAACGCTACTTCCGTACGAGCGCGTACGCTTTCTTCGTTCAGGACGATTGGAAGGTGCGGCCGAACCTCACTCTGAACCTGGGCTTGCGCTACGAATACTTCACGCCGCTGCGCGAGAAGGAAGATCGCATCGCGAGGCTTGAATTCCCCCCCGGGCAGCTCACCGATTCGAGCATAGTAGTAAGCGACGAGCTGTTCGAGCCTGACCGAAACAATTTTGCTCCGCGCTTAGGGATCGCCTGGAGTCCCGGCCGTTTCGAAGATAAGCTCGTCGTGCGCGCTGGCTTTGGCATAGCATACAACCGCGTACCCAACATACTGTTCACCAACACGCGCGGCAACCCTCCGTTCTTCGCCCGCTTCAACATCTGCTGCGGGACTTCTCCGAGCGACTTCGGCACCCCGTTCGCGGGCGGGAGGATACTCTTCGGGCTCGGCTCTGACAACTCGCCTTTCAGCTTTCCGATCAACCGCGCGCTCGCGCAGGGGATAGACCCGGAGACCGGGGGCGTAGCCAACAACACGGTTGAGATATGGGGCACTGAGCCCGACCTGCCGAACGCCTACGTTTACAGTTATTCGCTCGACACCGAATACCAGTTGCCGGCTCGATTCATCGCGGCGCTCGGGTACCAGGGGAGCAGCAGCCACAAGCTGATACGCATCGCGGACGTGACGCTGTTGTTCCCGCCGAACCCGCGATTCGACCCGGTCTTCTTCCTCATCCCGGACGTGAACGCGAATTACAACGCGATGCTCGCGCGATTGACGCGCTCGTTCGCGCAGGGGTTCCGGTTCGACGCGGTCTACCGCTGGAGCAAGAGCATCGACACGCTCTCGTTCGAAGGGCCGGGCGGCGTAACGAATCAGACGTTCCCCGCCGACCAGCGGACCGAGCGTGGGCCATCGGATTACGACGTGCGCCACCATTTCGTGATATCGGGGCTCTGGGATTTGCCGATCCTTCGCGGCCGCAGCGACTGGGTGGGCAAGGCATTCGGCGGCTGGCAGATAAACGGGGTGTGGACGAAACACTCGGGCTTCCCGTGGACGCCGAAGATATTCAACGCGCTGCGTCAGCCGAGCGGAAAGTTCTTCGGGCCGATCCGCCCGCGCCAGTATTTCGGCGGGGCCGGCGACGACACGAGCGACGATGCATTCCTGACGGGGAGCAACTTCCCTGGCGGCGGCGCGATGTTCTTCGACACGACGGTGCTGGGCGACCCTCCGTCGCTTGAGCTCAACCCGCCGGGTGTGGGGCGAAATTCATTCCGCGGGCCTAAGTACTCTTCGCTCGACCTGAGCCTGGTGAAGCAGACGGGCTTGCCCGACCTCCGGGGTCTGGGCGAGGGGGCGAACCTTGAGCTGCGCGCTAACTTCTTTAACACGTTCAACCAGCTCAACCTCGCGCCGATCGGGTACTTTGACGCGGGGGCCATCGTAACGGACCCGAACTTCGGCCGCTCGCTGCGCGGACTTTCTGGCCGCGTCATCGAGTTACAGGCCCGGTTCAGCTTCTAGCAAGAATAAAGCTTCACTGGTGAATACAAAGAGGAGATCATTCTTCGAGAGCCCCGCAGGGGCGCGGATTCAATAAGCCCCGAAAGGGGCGTGATTCCTGGAAGCCCCACAGGGGCGGCATTCAATAGCCCGGCGCAACGCGCCGGGTGACGCGTGCAAACAAAACGAAGCCCTGAAAGGGCGCGATAAGACATATCGCCCTTTCAGGGCTTGTGATGATGAAAACTGCTTCCCAGGGGCGTTGCCCCTGGCTATTGAATAATCGCCCCTTCGGGGCTTAAGCGAACAGGAGGGAAGCCTGGCCGCTGAATTAAGCCCTTTCAGGGCTTTCCAAAAGCGCCGCAGTCTATCAGCTAACATCGTCATGCACACCTTCTGAAGGAGCCTACGGATGAAGTCTGCGAAATCAATCTTACTGATTCTGTCGCTGGTCGCCGTCCCTTCGACCGCGTCACAGCATCGGCACGATGTCGAAAAGAGAATCGACGCGCTGCTGGCCCGGATGACTCTCGAAGAGAAGCTCGGACAGCTCCAGCAGCTTGACGGCCATGCCGACGGCAACTTCCGCCCGGAGCACCTGGAGCTTGCGCGCAAAGGTCTGCTCGGCTCTACGCTAAACGTGCGCGGCGCAAAGAACGTCAACGAGCTACAGCGCGCGGCGGTCGAAGGGTCGCGGTTAAAGATACCGCTCCTGTTCGGCTTCGACGTGATTCATGGGTACAGGACTATCTTCCCGGTCCCGCTGGGAGAGGCGGCAAGCTGGGACCCCGCGGCCGTAGAGCGGGCGGCGGCCGTGGCCGCGGCTGAAGCGCGAGCGGCGGGCGTCCACTGGACCTTCGCGCCCATGGTCGACATAGCTCGCGACGCACGCTGGGGGCGCATCGTCGAAGGCGCGGGCGAAGACCCTTACCTCGGCTCGGTGATGGCGCGCGCGCGCGTCCGCGGGTTTCAAGGGAGCGACTACAGCGCGCACGACAGGGTCGTGGCGTGCGCCAAACACTGGGTCGCTTACGGCGCGGCCGAAGCCGGGCGCGATTACAACACTACGGAAGTGTCGGAAGGGACATTGCGCGAAGTCTATTTCCCACCTTTCAAAGCGGCGATAGATGCAGGGGTCGGGACTTTCATGAGCGCGTTCAACGACCTCAACGGCGTGCCGACTTCGGCCAACCCATTCACGCTCACTCAAGTGCTTCGCGACGAGTGGAAGTTCGATGGGATTGTCGTGAGCGATTACGAATCCGTAAGGGAGTTGATGAACCACGCGATGGCGGCCGACGAAGCCGACGCGGCCCGCGCGGGGCTCACGGCCGGCGTAGACATGGAGATGGTGAGCCGCCTTTACAACAAGCACGGCGCGCGACTGGTCCGCGAAGGCAAAGTCTCTGAAAAGACGATTGACGAAGCCGTGCGGCGCATACTCCGAATCAAGTTCCGCCTGGGCCTGTTCGAAAAGCCCTACGCGGACGAGTCGCGCGAGCGCGCGGTCGTATTCAATCCCACACACATCGCCGCCGCGCGCGAGGTGGCGGCGCGCTCGATGGTCCTGCTGAAGAACGAGCGCGAGACTTTGCCGCTCAGCAAGTCGTTGAAGTCGGTCGCGGTGATCGGCCCGCTGGCCGACGACCGCTTGAATATGATCGGCTCCTGGTCGGGCGACGGCAAGGCCGAAGACGCGGTCACGTTGCTCGAAGGGATCAAGTCGAAGGTCGGGCCGCAGGTGAAAGTCTCGTACTCGAAAGGCTGCGATGTCTCAGGCGACAACGCCGACGGCATTGCCGACGCGGTCCGCGCGGCGCGCGACTCAGACGCGGTGATAGTGGCCGTCGGAGAGTCTGCCGAAATGAGCGGCGAAGCGGCTTCGCGCAGCTCGCTGGGCCTGCCCGGCCGCCAGCTCGACCTGGTGAAAGCGCTGATCGCCACGGGCAAGCCGGTCGTCGTCGTGCTGATGAATGGGCGGCCACTGACAATCACCTGGGTCGCCGAGAACGCGCCCGCGATCCTCGAAACATGGTTTGCCGGGACTCAAGCCGGCAACGCGATAGCCGACGTGTTGTTCGGCGACGCGAGCCCCGGCGGCAAGCTCCCCGTTACTTTCCCGCGCGCCGTCGGACAGCTACCGCTCTATTACAATCATAAGAGCACGGGCCGCCCGCCCGACGCGAACAACAAATACACATCCAAATACCTGGACGTACACTGGACGCCGCTCTACCCGTTCGGGCACGGGCTGAGCTACACCGAGTTCCGGCTCACGAACTTGCAACTGAGCGCGCCGAGCATAAAGAGTGATGGGCGGTTGGCTGTCACCGTAGAGGTCGAAAACGTAGGCCGTCGCGCGGGCGACGAGGTCGTACAGCTCTACATCCGGGACGTGGCCGCGAGCCGCACCCGGCCCGTGAAAGAGTTAAAAGGCTTTGAGCGCGTAACGCTGCGGCCGGGCGAAAAGCGCCGCCTGGAGTTCCGGCTTACGCCCGAGCACCTTGGCTTTTATAATCGCGAGATGCGCTTCGTCGTCGAGCCCGGCGAGTTCAAGGTGACCGCGGGCACAAGCTCTGTAGGCGGACTCGAAGCGAGCTTCACGGTGACAGAGAAATAGATGATGCGGCGCGCGATCATTCTTACACTCTTCATCTGCGCAGTGGCGCAAGCGGCGCAGCGCCGGCCTTCGAAAGACGAAGCCTTCTTAGAAGACCTGTCACGCCGCACGTTCCTCTACTTCTGGGAGCATTCAGACCCGCAAACGGGGCTTGTGCTCGACCGCGCGCGAACTACGGGCGAGCGCCACGACCAGTCGCACCCCTCCCACAACATCGCCAGCAGCGGCGCTACGGGGTTCGGGCTGACGGCGATAGCGATAGCCGCAGAGCGCGGCTGGGTCAAAGAGAGCGAGGCGCGCGAGCGCGTGCGCGCGACGCTCGACTTTTTCGCTCGCCGCGCGGAGCACAAGAACGGGTGGTTCTATCACTGGATGGACCTGAAGACGGGCGGGAGGAGATGGAACAGCGAGATCTCTTCGATAGACACGGCGCTGCTGCTGGGCGGAGTCCTGACGGCGCGGCAGCGGTTTCGCGCGGACCGAGAGATCGTGAGACTTGCTACAGAGATTTACGAGCGAGTCGACTTCAAATGGATGCAGGGCGAAGAATCGCTGCTGCTCTCGCACGGGTGGAAGCCGGAGACGGGGTTCTTGAAAGCGCGGTGGGACTCTTACAGCGAGCACATGATACTTTATCTGCTGGCGATAGGGTCGCCCACTCACGCTATCGAGCCGCGAGCGTGGCGCGTGTGGAGGCGCGACTGGGTCACTTACGCGGGCTACACTTACCTTTCGGGAGCGCCGCCGTTGTTCATTCATCAGTACTCGCACGCCTGGGTCGATTATCGCGACCGCAGGGAGCGAGACGGCGCGCGCACAGACTATTTTGAGAACTCCGTCAAGGCGACGCGCGCACAGCGCGCCTTCTGCATAGACCTCGCGCGAGAGTTCCCCGCCTACTCGGAAAACGTCTGGGGCATTACGGCATCAGACAGCGCGAAAGGGTATGTGGCGTGGGGCGGGCCGCCGCGCGACCCGGCGATTGACGGGACGGTCGTCCCTTGCGCGCCCGCCGGGTCGTTGATGTTCACGCCCGACATCGCGCTCCCCGCGTTGATCGCGATGCGCCAGAAGTTCGGCGAGCGCATTTATGGGAAGTACGGGTTCGCCGACGCCTTCAACCCCATCACGGGTTGGGTCGGGCCTGACGTCATAGGCATAGACCTCGGGATCACTCTGTTGAGCGCCGAGAACTTGAGGACCGGCAACGTGTGGCGATGGTTCATGCGCAACCCCGAAATCCCCCGCGCGATGCTGCTGGTCGGGCTTGATAAGACTCGACGTTAGCTCAACGCGTGGCGCGGCGGAAGATCCTGTAGCCCCAAGCGTCGAGCGCGATCGCGGGCAACCCCACGGGCTGCAACCTGGCCTCCGTAGAGTTGCCCAGGTACGGCGTTATCTCTAAGAACTTCGCGCCCGTCGCCACCTCGACGAAGCCTACGAACGGGCGGTTCGAGAGATTAATAGTCACCAGCACCTCCTGGTCTTCGTCGCGGCGAATGTAAGATACAACTCGCTCTTCGTCCGTGTTCTTCAGCCACTCGGTCTGCCCCTGACGCAGCGCCGCGTTCTGCCGCCGCAACCCGATGATCTGTTTATAAAAGCGCGGGAACTCCTGGCGACGCTCGGCGATCTGCCAGAATACGGGGAGCTTTTCAAACAGCGCGGGCGCTCCCGATTCCGTAGTGTCGCCGACCTCCATCCCGTTGTAGAGCATCGGCGCGCCGTCCATCGTGAAGACGAGGGCCGAAGCCGCGAGCGCCGCCCGCTCGCCGAACCTTGCTATGGCGCGGCGCTCGTCGTGGTTGTCGGAAAAGCGCATGTGGAGAGAGCCGCGCGGAAACTTCGCGCGCTCTTCCAGCCACGTCTCGCGCAGGGCGGTCGCGGGCTTGTTGCCCATCAGCACGTCGGTTATCGCGCTGTGGAAAGGCCACGCGTAATCCAGGTCAAAGGCTTTCACCATCAGGTCGGGCGAATGCCATTCGGCCAGCATCACGATGTCGGGCTTCACCTGTTCGAGCTCTGCGCGCGCGCGCTCCCAGAAGTCCGTGGGCACGAACCCCGCGACATCGCAGCGGAAGCCGTCGAGGTCAAACTCGCGCAGCCAGTGTTTGAGCATCTCTATCATGTAATCGCGCAGGCGCGGGTTGTCATAATTGAGGTCGGCCACGTCAGCCCAGTCGGCGACCGGCGGCTGTATGCGCCCGCTGGAGTCGCGCGTGTAAAACTCAGGCGTCTTCATCAGCACGCTGTCCCAGGCGGTGTGGTTGAGGACTACGTCGAGGATCACCTTCAGCCCGCGCGAGTGCGCCTCGCGGACAAGCCGCTGCAAATCTTCCTTCGCGCCGTAATCGGGGCTGATCGCGTAATAGTCGCGGGCTGCGTAAGGGCTGCCTAAAGTCCCTTTCTTCTTCTCCTGACCTATCGGGTGAATGGGCATCAGCCACAGTATCGTGACCCCCAATTCTTTCAAGCGGTCGAGCTGCGCCGTGATGGCGTTGAAGGTCCCTTCGCGTGAAAAGTTTCGCGGGAAGATCTCGTATATGACGGCGGCGCGCACCCAGTCGGGCGAAGTCCGCGCATGCTCGCGGGAGAAATCGCGCTGCTGTTGCCGCGCGATGGCGGGCGCGACAAGCAATATAAAACAATAAAGGCAGACAAGTAGCCTTTTTATCATCTTCACCTGTTCTCCAATTATTGATTACTCGATTCTACTATCTCTTTTTCGGCCGCGAATAACGATGGCGGCACCGCTCGCAGTTTCCCATAGGTGAAGTGATCACAAGCTTCACCTCCGTTACGTCTCCGGCTGCGGGTATGTCTACGGGCTCCGCGTGCATCTGGCCTCCGTCCGTCGGAACGCTTACGGTCGCGCCTAAGAAATACTTCAGCCCCTCAAAAGCATTCATAGAGAAACGCCCCTGCTCGTCGGCTGCGACCGTCTTGCCATGCGAGTTATCTTCGTACTCGTTTATGGTCGAAGCGATGATGGCCCCTGCCGCGGGTCGCCCGTCGGGCCATACGACAGTGCCGCTTATCTTGCGCTCGGTCATTCGTGGCGGCAATGATAAAACATAACCTCCGAGCTTCTGTCCGTCCCCAAGATTTATTGCAGTCGCTTGAGCCTCGTCTTTTACACCGGCGTAGTAAGTGCGAGCATAAGGAAACTCGGGCTCCCCTGTGGGGGTGAGCCTGACGCCTAGCAGGTATCGTCCCGGCGGGATTCGCTTGAACTCGAACCTTCCGGCTTCATCAGTGAAAGCAAAAAACGGCGGCTGGTCATGATCATCAACCCGATCGACAATCACAAGATCGACTTTGGCATCTCGGACGGCTCGGCCCTCTGCGTCTAAGAGTACGCCGCTCACACGCCCATCCGATACGGCGACGAAGTCTGCTTTCGCGCAACCGCGATCAGGGACTACAACCTCCCTCGCCACTTCATCGGAAAGCAGACGAGGTGAAAGCAAAGGGAGGACTTTGTAAGTCCCAGGCGCGAGCCCCGACACGATGTAGCGGCCATCGGCGTCTGTGATGGCTTCGAGCGCGCGGCCTTCGCCCTCTATGCCGACTTTGATCCCCTTGATAGCGACCGGCAGCCGCGAGCCCTCGGTTTTGTTCGTCACCATTTCACCAACTGTTCCCAAGAGAGTTCCGCCCGCCTCGTCCGAAGAGATGCCGCGAATATAAGCGAGGTCTTCTTTTGCGGCCGCTAGCGGCTGAGTGCGGCTGCAACCGCGCGCCAGCAATTCATTTTGTAGCTCGTCGCGGTAGCCGTAGACCAGGAACCGTTCGCCAACTTTAAAATGTTGGTACCCGCAACCCGAGGCGCTCGTGATTCGAAATAGCTGCTCACCGTTCGGGCCTTTGAAGGGTGTAGGCAGAGAGACGTAATCGGCGACTATCTCGATCTCTTTGCCGTCGACGCCTCGGAAGGCTTCGTCAACCGCAAACAGAGCAGCCGTGCGGCGAAACAGCAGGCGGTGATCACCTTCGCCGCGCTCGACTTCCAACTCGGTTATCTTTATGACAGTTCCGGCGAAGACGGCCGAAGCGCGCCAGAACTCTTCGCAGGGAACCTGTGTATAACAGCCGCACGACGATAGCGCGCGTTCGCCCGAAAAGTGAGCGAGAGCTATCAAGAAGAAAATTGTCCAGAGTCGTGGCCGCATGGTCATGGTGTTTCAGTCCTCCGCTTTTCAATCTCCGTCGCCCGGCTTATCAATCAATCCCGTGCTCGGGACAGGCTGCGCGGACTCCTGAACACCGAACGGCTCATACTCGTCGGCTTGCACGACCGCGCGCTCGGGCACGTCGCGGTCGACCACGTCGCTGACCAGCGCGACCGTCACCGCGGCGACTAACAGGCTCGCGCCGCCCAGCATGACGACGTAAAGAGGATTATTGTTAAAGACATATTTGACCAGCGGCTTGAACGTCAGCGACGCGACGATCTCGGGGATGACTATGAAGAAGTTGAATATGCCCATGTAAACGCCCATCCGCGCGGGCGGCAGCGCGCTCGACAGTATCGCGTAAGGCATGGAGAGTATCGAAGCCCATGCGATGCCCACGCCCACCATCGTCAAAAGCAGCACGTACTGGTCGCGTATCACGTAGACCGAAAGCAACCCGACGCCGCCGCAGACGAGCGAGAAGGCATGGACCGTTTTGCGGCTCGTAGCTTTCGCGACCAGCGGCAGCGCGAACGCGACTACGAAACAGACTATCGAATAGACCGCGAAACAGATTCCGCCCCATTCGGTCCCGCTCGCAAAACGCGGGTCGTCGGAATCCGTCGCGCCGAAGACGTGGCTCGCTGTGGCCAGCCCGAAGAACATCCACATGCAGAAGAGCCCCAGCCAGGTGAAGGTCTGGACGACGGCCAGTTGCTTCATCGTCTTTGGCATCTCGCCTATCGCGGAAAGGATCTCGGTCAGCAGGTGAAATGGGTTCTTTTGCTCGGCGCTCTTTTTGTGGAACTCTTCAATATTCTCGGGCGGATACTCTTTCGACGTTATCACGGTCCATAAGACCGCGATCAGGAAAGCCGCCGCGCCGATCTTGAACGAGTATTGAACCGTGAGCGGGATGCCGCTTGAGGTAGTGCCCGTCACGCCCATCTGCCGGAACATGTAAGGCAGCGCGTTGGCCAGCGTCGCGCCGATGCCTATGAAGAAGCTCTGCATCACAAACCCCGCGGTGCGCTGCTCGACGTTCAGCTTGTCGGCGACGAAGGCGCGAAACGGCTCCATGCTCACGTTGATGCTCGCGTCCAGAATCCACAGCAGGCTCGCCGCCACCCACAGCACGGGCGAGTCGGGCATGAAGAAGAGGGCTATGCTCGAAAAGATCGCGCCGACCAGGAAGTAGGGCCGCCGTCGCCCCAGTCGATTCCAGGTACGGTCGCTCAACGAGCCGATGATCGGCTGGACGAGCAAGCCGGTCACGGGGCCGGCCAGCCATAGCAGCGGGATCTCGTCGGGGTTCGCGCCGAGGTAGGTGTAGATCGCGCTCATGTTGGCAAGCTGCAACCCCCACCCAAACTGTATGCCGAGGAATCCGAAGCTCATGTTCCAGATTTGCCCGAAGCTCAACCGCGGTTTCTGCATCGCTCTCGCTCCTCTCTCGCTTCACTTGGCCGTGAATATCGACGCGCGCCGCGCGGGCAGCGTCACCCTCATCCGCCCGCCTTCGACGCGCACGTCGGCAGACACGCCGAGCCGGTCGGACATCTGCGTCCCGTTCGCCAGGCGGGCTTCAGTAACGTCGAACTCGACGGTCGCCGGGCTCGTGTCGTTGTTGAATACAACGATGACCGTCGCTCGGTCCGTCATGCGCGCGTAAGCCATCTGCTGCTCGGCGTCCAACAGGTCGAGCGAGCGGCCACGGCGCAACGGCTCAAGCTCCGCGCGCAATCGGCCGAGCCGCCGCAGGTGGTCGAACACATCCTGCTCGGCGGGCGTGCGGCCATCCTTGGTGAAGGAGTTGCGCCGGTCGCCCGCAAACCCGCCCGGAAAATCTTTCCGGTTGTCGGGGTCGCCGCCGCCGGCCATCGCTATCTCGTCGCCGTAGTAAAGCAGCGGCGTCCCGCGCGTCGTCATTATAAAAGTCTGCGCGAGCTTCAACCCATCAGTAGTCGCGCCCTTCTCGTTCATAAACCGCAGCATGTCGTGGACGCCTATGAAGGTGACCAGCACGTCGGGGTTGGGGTACATAAAATCGTGGGCCAGCATCTGAGACACGTCGCGAATCTGTTTGCCTTCGGCGAACGCGCGGCGCAGCGGGTAGAAGAGCGCGAAGTCGTAGAGCGTGTCTAACCGCGTGTCTATGCCGTCGTGGCCCGCGCGCCCGCCTTGATAGTAAGCCAGCAGCGCGGGGTCGCCGTCGAACAGCTCGCCCAGAACATTCACGTCAGGGTACTGGCGTTTTATCGCCGTCATCCACTCGCGCCAGAACCGGCGCGGCACGTGCGGCAGCGTGTCCTGGCGGATCGCGTCGAACCCGACGGCGCCCAACCACCATAGAGTGTTTTGAATGATGTAACGCGAAACTTCTTCGTCGCCTTGATTCAGATCGGGCAGGATGTCTATGAACCAGCCGTCCAGGTTCGCGCGCTGCGTCTGGTACGTGGCGCGCGGGTTCATCGTGGTCCACTTCTGCCAGTTGTTCGATATGTGGTTGGCCTCGGTCCCGTTGAACCACGTGGGCGTGGGCGGGTCTTTGACCCACGGGTGGTAAGGCCCTGTATGATTTGCTACCTGATCCTGTATGACCTTGATCCCCTGCCGGTGCGCCGCATCGACTAGCTCGCGCAACTTCGCGAGCGTCCCGTAATGCTCTTCGACCGCGTAAAAGTCTATGGGGCCGTAGCCGTGATAATCGGTGATAGGTCTCTTAGGCCCCTCGGCCACCTCCGGGTAAGTCTCGCGCTCGTTCAGGTGATTGACGTTGTCGTAAACCGGGTTGATCCAGATGGCCGTCACTCCCAGGTCTTTGAGGTAAGGCAGCCGGTTGATGATGCCTTGAAAATCGCCGCCGTGATAATAACGAGGCTTCGTGCGGTCATAAAGCCCGCGCGATTGGGGCGGGTCGTTATTCGACGCGTCGCCGTCGGCGAAGCGGTCGGGCATGATGAAATAGATCACGTCGTCGGGAGTGAAGCCCTGGAAGCGGCCCGCGCGCGAAAGCGGCGCGACGATCTCGAAAGGCGCTTCGACACTGCCGCCGGGGGTCGTAATCTTTATCGCACGGCGGCCAGGGCTCGCGCCCGCGTCTATCGAAACGTCTACGAACATGTAAGTGCCCGCGGAGTTCGCGCGCACAAGGCCGGTGCTGATCCCCGCGCCTATGGCTTCCACGCGAGCGCCGCCGAGCGCGCGGCCGCGAATCAGCAGGCGGACGGGGTTGATCGAATGATTCGCCCACCAGTTGGGCGGCTCGACCTTCGAGACTGCGGGCGCAGATTGCGCGGCCGCGTCAGACGCAACGGCGAGCAGCGTCAGTAGCAAAATTAATCTTATTGTGCGCATACCCTCTGATCTGAGATTTCAAATTTGAAATTACTGCTTCGCCGCCGAGCCCTCTTTAACGGTCGTGTAGCGGCCAGGCATCGCGTCTTTGATCAGGTCTACGACGCCGCTCGGCCAGCGAATCTCTATCGAGTCGATCTTGGCTCGTCGCCCTATGCCTATGATCAGGCGCGGGTCGTGCGCGGCGGTGTAGCTCGCGCCCCCGACTATCTGCCTTACCATCGTCAGGTCGCCGGCCTTGACCGTCACGCGCGCGCCCGTCGCGTCGCGGTTCGATTTCGCGCCAACGAGTTGAAGCCCTACCCAGTTGTTGCGGTTGCCCCCGTCGTTTCTGAGCAGCACGGGCGGGCCGCCGTTTTGAACGAGCAGGAAATCCGAATCGCCGTCGTTATCATAATCGCCCATCGCGAGCCCGCGCCCGCTGTAACGCTTCTTCATAGCTTCGCCGCGCTCGTCCGACACGTCAGCGAAAGTGCCGCCGAGGTTGTCGTGCACGAAAGGGCGCTCGGCCCACGTAACGCCGTCGCGGAATAGATGTATGTTGTCGAGCGGGTGGCCATTGGCTATCACCTGGTCCAGATCGCCGTCGTTGTCATAATCGACGAAGCGGACGCCGAACCCGCTGAACAACAGCGCGACCTTCGCGAGCCCCACTTTCACGGTCACGTCTGTAAAAGTAGAGTCGCCGTTGTTGCGCCAGACGTTGTTAGGCTCAAGCTCTATGTTAGTCACTACGAGATCGACGCGGCCGTCGCCGTCTACGTCGCCGAGATCGCACCCCATGCCGGATTGCGGCTTCCCCGTCAGACCGTAAGCCACCTCCGCGACGAGCGCGCTTTCGGTAAAAGTCCCGTCGCCGTTGTTGACGAACAGAAAGTTGCGGACCGCGTCGTTGGCGACAAAGATGTCCATCCACCCGTCGCCGTTTATGTCGGCCGCCACCACGCCCAGGCCCTTGCCTTCATTGCTTGCGATCCCTGCGCGCTTCGTCACGTCCGCAAAAGTCCCGTCGCCGTTGTTGCGGTAGAGCGTGTTCGATATGCCCTTGTAGTTGTTCGGGTGGCAGTAAGATCGATAACCCGGCTTCGACTCGCCGCAAAACATGTGCTTAGAGAAATCCCAGTCGACGTAGTTGCAGACGAACAGGTCGAGCCGCCCGTCGTTGTCGTAGTCGAAGAAGGCCGCGCTCGTGCTCCAGCGCGTGTCGCCGACCCCCGCCCTGTCGGTCACGTCCTTAAACGTCCCGTCGCAGTTGTTGGCAAGTAGTACGTTCTT
>DATFGQ010000018.1:0-217799 GCA_035249305.1 Blastocatellia bacterium
TTTGTAGATGATCGCGAGCCAGGTCCTTACAACTCCTACGGAGTTGGGGCGCATTTACGCTATTGTTCTACAGACATAGAGCCCCGCAGGGGCTTTTCAGACAGGCTTTCAGCAGGCACAACTCAGGACTCAGGACTCAGGACTCAGCACTCTTTTTTCAGAGAGTGCTGCTATAATAGACATGCTCGCCGCCGCTTATGGAAAGCGAATCGATACAACGCGAAGGCTCTCTTTTTTACGCGCAGGCCTACCGCCGCATGGTCGCGATAGCCTCTGTCGTATATCTGATCGTTGGGGTCGTCGTCTCGTTTATCGGCGCAAGCAGGCTCGACAACTGGCTGGCCGGCGTGGCGCTTTTCGGCATCGTCATAGCGCAGATAGCTACGGTCTGGCTGGTTTATGCCATCGTGCTCTGGGTCTTCAAACGCGAGGCGAGCCAGACCGTGGAGATAACTAGCGAGGGCATCCGCGAAACCCGCAGCGGCAGGGAGGTCGTCTTCCTGCCCTGGTCGGGGATCAAACAGATCGAGATCGCCGCGACCATAGTTGCGGGCGCGAGCATCCGCGTCAAAGGGAACTTCTCAGAGATCATCATCTCGAACGTCGACCTCGTGATCACCCAGCCTCAGCGCATTACCGAGATGCACCGCGCGCTGGGCGACACAAGCCGCATGCTCAAGCTGCTTGAGAAGCTGAAGGCCGCCGCGCCGCACGCCGCGTTAGAGATGAACCGGCTCGCGCGCAATCGATTGAAGAAACAGTCCTGGGCCGCAGGGAAAGTCTCGGGCTGAGCCGGCCTTCTAGCTCGTCAAGCCGCGACCGCGGGTGCTATACTTTGCTTCACCCCTCCGATGGGAAAATAAATCTGTGCAAGCTATATGAGAGAGAAATACGAAGCGGTTATCGGCCTTGAGATACACGCGCAGCTAAAGACCGATTCTAAAATATTCTGCGGCTGCTCGACGCGCTTCGGCGACGAGCCCAACTCGAACACCTGCGCGGTCTGCCTGGGGCTGCCCGGCGCGCTCCCAGTATTGAACCGCAAGGCCATCGAGATGGCTACGCGGGCCGCGCTCTCGCTCAACCTGCGCGTCAACCCTGAGTCGATCTTTTCGCGCAAGAACTACTTTTACCCGGACCTGCCGAAAGGGTATCAAATATCACAGTATGACCGCCCGTT
This sequence comes from Blastocatellia bacterium, assembly GCA_035249305.1. Classification (GTDB taxonomy): domain Bacteria; phylum Acidobacteriota; class Blastocatellia; order UBA7656; family UBA7656; genus DASUNP01. Next base: position 1,181 of record DATFGQ010000018.1, read on the forward strand.
CTCGGAGCACGGCTGGGTCGAGATCCCCACGGCAGAGCGCAACCGCTCGGGCCAGGCGGTCGAGTGGCGGCTGAAACGTTTTCGAATCACGCGCCTACACATCGAGGAGGACGCGGGCAAGTCAATCCACGAAGGCATGACGGAATCTGCCGCGAAGTCTTACGTCGACTTGAACCGCAGCGGAGTGCCGCTTGCGGAGATCGTGTCGGAGCCCGATTTTCGGTCTTCATGGGAAGCCTATGACTACGTCCAGTACCTGCGCCGCACGCTACAGTACATAGGCGTGTGCGACGGGAACATGGAGGAAGGGAACCTCCGTTGCGACGCGAACGTTTCGGTGCGGCTGCGCGGGGCCGAAGCATTCGGCACGAAAGTCGAGCTCAAGAACTTGAACTCTTTTCGATTCCTCCAACGCGCTATCGAATACGAGATCGACCGCCAGATTCAAGTTATCGAAGCGGGCGAGCGCGTGGTGCAAGAGACGCGGCTTTGGAGCGAAAAGGATTCGAAGACCTATTCGATGCGTTCTAAAGAGGAGGCGCACGACTACCGCTATTTCCCCGAGCCCGACCTGCCGCCCGTCGCCGTCTCGGAAGAGGCGATAGAGAGCACGCGCCGGGATATGCCCGAGCTGCCCGAGGCTCGCCGCCGCCGCTTCGTCGAGCAGTACGAGTTATCGGCCGACGATGCCGCGCAGCTTACGGACGCGCGCGCGGTGGCCGACTATTTTGAAGAGGCGGCCCGCGCCGCGGGTAACGCGAAGGCGGCCGCCAACTGGATTCTCAACGAGTTGGTGCGAGAGCTTAAGAACTCCGGCGCGGACATAAGCCGCAGCACAGTCAGCGCAAGCTCGCTCGCGGAGTTGATAACGATGATCGATCGCGGGACGATCAGCGGGAAGATGGCCAAAGAGATACTCGTCGAGATGTACAGCGCCGGCAAGACGGCCGAGGAGATCGCGCGCGAGCGGGGCGGGACGCAGATATCCGACGAAGCGGAGATTCGCCTGCTGGTCGAAAAAGCTCTCGCCGATAACCCTAAACAGGTCGACGGCTACAGGGCGGGGAAGACCTCGCTCGCGGGCTTTTTTGTCGGCCAGGTCATGAAAGCCAGCGGCGGTCGCGCGAACCCGCAGCTAATCAACAAGGTCTTGAAAGAAGCGCTCGAAGGCGAGGGTCAAAAGGGTTGATGCGGATAAGGACTTTGCTCTTTTCAACCGTCCTGGCATTTACGCTAATCTGCTCGGCCTCGTGCGGCGGCAAATCCGAAGCGACCGACGACGAGGTGATGGTCCTGGAGACATCTTACGGCCGCATAGTGATAGAGTTCCTGCCGAAGGACGCGCCCAGGCACACGGAGCATTACAAGGCGCTCGCCAAACAGGGCTTCTATGACGGCACGCGGTTTCACCGATTGCTCAAGGACAAGAGAGAGCCGAAAGCGATTCAGGGCGGCGACCCTAACACGGTCAGCCTCGACAACTCGACCTGGGGGAAGGACAGGGACGACCTTGAGAGAGTCCCGGCAGAGTTCTCGAAGACGCTCACGCACCGTCGCAGCGCCGTGTCGGCCGCTCGCAAGCAGAACGACGAGAACAGCGCCACGAGCCAGTTCTTCATCTGCGCCGACGACGTGCCCGAGTGGGACGGCGTCTATTCAATCTTCGGCCGCGTCATCGATGGCATGAAGGTCGTCGACCTGATAGCTCGCGCGCCCGTCTTCCCGAACTCGGACATGCCGCTCGATGCGGTCGTGATTAACAAAGCTTACGTAATCAAGCGGAGCGAGTTGAAATAAAGAATTTGGATTTCTTAATTCTTGACAACGAGTTTGAACGGGTGCAATCTTGAATTCGCCCGCAACTGCTGCCCCTGATCGAGAGCCTTTATGCAATTAGCCCGCGTCATAGGAACGGTCGTCGCCACTGTGAAGAACGACCTGTTAGAAGGGCGAAAGCTCCTGGTCATCCAACCGCTCGACGCGCGCTACGCGGAGTCGGGCAATCCCATGGTAGCGATCGATTCGGTCGGGGCAGGCGTCGGAGAGGTCGTCTTCTGGTGTCGCGGGAAAGAGGCTTCTTTCCCTTTCATGCCTTCCGAGGTGCCGACCGATTGCACGATAGTCGGCATAGTCGATTCAGTATTCCTGGATCGAAGAGTCTAAAGCGATGATACTTGCGCGGGTAGTCGGCAACGTGGTGGCGACGCAAAAGAACGAGCGGTACGAGGGCGGCCGAATACTGGTCGTGCAGCCGATCAACCCCGACGGGACCTCCGCGGGTGACGAGCTGCTCGCGCTCGATTCCGTCGAGGCGGGCGTCGGAGACACCGTCGTCGTAGTCCGAGAGGGCTGGTCAGCCTCGACCGCCTCGACCGGGAGCCCCGGCGCGGCAATAGATTCGGCTATTGTCGGCGTAGTCGATACTATAGAGTTTGAAAAGTAGATTGCAGGGTGATTTATGGAGCCATCTGACCAGGAGCTTATACGCCGCGCGCTGATGAAGATCGTCGAGAGAATCGACGCAGGCGACTCGAAGGGCGAGCCGCCCGTCGTCCTGGTCGTGCTCGGAGAGGGCCGGCGGTCGAATGAAAAGCCTGAGCTCGGAAATCAAATCTCTCATCCGTCGGTCGAGCGCCATCCCGGGCTTGAGAGATTTCACATAGCGGAGCCGCAAGCGGCTGGTGTCCCTAAGTACTGTTTTATGGAGCCGGATCGAGTTTGCGTCAACTCGGGGGCCTGTGAGATGCTCGGCAATTGAATCGCCCCGCTCGGCCGCGCGTCGGATTTGTCAAAGGTAGTTATGAGCAATACAGCCAGCCTCGTTTACACTACTCAGGACGGGGAGAGGCATGTTTACGACCTCGACGGCCCGACCTTCCGGGTCGGCCGGCTCGAAGAGAACGACCTCACGCTGGATAATCCTTACATCTCGCGCGTGCATGCGGAGATCGCCTTCGACGGCGCGAGGCACACGATCCGCGACTTCCAGAGCACTTCCGGCACGTTCGTCAACGACCACCAGATCACCGAACGATTGTTGAAGGACGGCGACCGCATCAGGTTCGGCCGCGGCCACGGCGTTGAGTTCGTCTTCCACTCGAACCTGCCTGCGGCGGCCGGCGGCAAAGAGCTTGAAGATACGCTTCACCCCGTCCGCGTCTTCCCGCCCGAAGCTTCGAGGTTTATAAACACGGCCCGTCTGCCTGCTTCGGGCGACCTGCCGAGGGCGACTATAGACCACCTGCGCGCGCTCTACGAGTTCACGAGCGAAATCTTGACGGCGCAGTCGCCCCAGGAGTTGAGCGACAAGCTGGCGGACTTCCTCCGCCGCACCCTAAAGAGCGAGCGGTGCGCCGTGCTGTTCTACGACGACGAGAAGGACACGCTCGACGTGAGCGCCGCCCGCCCTTCCACATGCGAGACCGCGCCAAGCTCCAGCATAACGCGCCTCGCGTACGACGATAACGTCGCGGTCTTCAGCATAGACGCGCGGTCCGATGACCGCTTCGCGTCGGGCGATTCGATTCAGCTCCAATCGATCCGGTCCGTCATGTGCGCGCCCATCGGGTCGAAGACGCGGACGTGGGGGGTCTGCTATGTCGACAACTTGAATTCCGACCACCCGTTTGATGAAGAGGAGCTCGATTTTCTGATGGCCGTCGCTCGCCAGTCCGGTCTGGCGATGGAGAACCTCTACCTGATGGAAGAGCAGAGGAGGTCGCTTGAGAGCTTCATCCGCACACTCGCCGCTTCGTTGGACGCGCGCGACGACAACACGGCGGGCCATTCGGCGCGCGTGGGCGCGTACTCGGCGGCCATAGCTCGCACGATGCGCCTTGGGCCTGAAGAGGTCCGTCTGATCTATTACGCGGGCCTGCTGCACGATTATGGAAAGATAGGAATCCGCGACGACGTGCTCCTCAAGCCCGCGGAGCTGACGCCGGAAGAGTACGAGCATGTGAAAGAGCACCCGCTGCACACCTTCCGGCTGCTTTCGAAGATAAGATTGCCCGCGGACCTGGCGGACATCCCTATGGTCGCCGCCGCGCATCACGAGAGGTGGGATGGCTCCGGCTACCCGCACGGTCTGCGCGGCGAAGAGATACCGCTGGGCAGCCGCATAGTCGCGGTCGCAGACGCCTACGACGCTTTGACCGAAGAACGCGTTTACAACCGGCCCTGCTCGCCTGAGAAGGCGCTTGACGAGATCACGCAGCGCTCCGCCTCGTATTTTGACCCGGACGTTGTGGCCGCTTTTACCGAGTACTTCAATTCGGAGATCGAGCCTCGACACCGCCGCGCCGTGCGCAATCACAGCGCCGAGTGAGCTCTGCGGCTCATAGCTTCTGCCGGTCGTTCCTTCTGACCAGAAGGGCGATTATCCGCGCTATCCCGTTCAGAAGCGCCAGCCCCAGGCTGTCTTCCCTGCGAAAGGCCGCTTTTCTAACCTCGCCTTCAGCCCTGTAGACGATTGTCAGTATGTAGTCGTGTTTCTTAGTCTCGGTAGTCGTCTCGCCGCGGGGCGCGGACCCGAGCGGCCGGATAAGATACCACCACAAGGGGGCACGCTTCCGCTTGCGCTCGATGATGCTGCTCGCGTCTTCGACCTTCGCGTCGATAATCTGGTCCGCGGCAATCCTCACGTTGCGGCTGCCGGGGATTATCTCGCTGATGTCCACTCCCGCCGGCCCTACCGCGAGTTTAACCGGCGCGGGGTCGTCGAGCCTGTCAATGCCGCCGAGGTATTCGATCTCTATCTTCGTTATCTCGAAATCGCCCCCGAGCGAGTCCCCCGTGATCGGCAGTCCGCACCACATACACCGGGCCGCGTCCGCGCCGTTCACCCTATTACAGTTATCGCAATAAACCGGAGTCATACAGGTTGACCCGAAACTCGCCCGCGTCGTAGGCTTTCCGCTAGATGGAATTGAGCATCGAGAGATTATAGTGGCCCGCTCTGACAGACTTCAATACTTGATATTGTGGCTCGGACTGCTGATCGCGGCGGTCTTGCTCATTCGGTTTGCTTTGGACTTCAGCAGTGAGATGTCTCCGCTGCTCGCCGTTCCGTTCTGGGCGCTCGTCTTCGCCGCCCTGTCTGTAGCCGCTATCAATCTCTTCCTGAGCAAAGACCGGAAGCCAGGTGATGAGCGGGCCGGGAGGGGCCGGGCTATAATTCTGCTTGCCATCCCGCTCGGGTTCCTCGCCTCTACGCTCGACTGCATGGGTTTGACGCTCGAAGGCTGTACTTCATATTGCACGTTTGTAAAGCTGGTTTGGATACCGATCATCGTTGTTGTCTGCGCGGCATACCTGATTACGCGCAAAGCCTGGTTGATTACGGCGGTAGCGATAATGTCGTTTGCGACGCTCGCGCCGCACTGCGTCTGTTACAACGCGGGGAACGGTTGGTGGATAGATCGTCTTGGCGCAAGCCCGGTCTGCTACGGCTGGGGATTCGCAGTCAGCATGATCTCATTAGGCGCGCTACGGCCCGGCGCTCTATTCCGCCCGGCGATAGCCGTGAGCTACGCGATCATAGCCGGGGCAATAGGGTTTTTTATTACTCATCACTATTTCCATTTTCCCTGGTGATTAATAATGTCGAGGCGGTCGCTGCTTAAGCTCGTTTCTGTATCTCTAGGCTATCTCTGAACTGGTCATAAGTGATGCGCCTTCTGCCCAGCATAATATCAGAGATGTACCTATTATTCTTCTCCAGGTTTTCAGCGCCCCACATCGGTTGCAGGTTGTCGAGCGACCAGCAGACTCTTAATTCGTATTCATCCACGCCGTCCGGCCCTTCGATCTTGAACCACGATTTCGGCGTGATGTGGTCTATGTGCCATTCAGTCCCGTAGTTCTCCCACGACATTCCGGGTTGAAAGAGCGATTCGAGGCGGCGGCGAAGCTCCTCAACCATGTAGCCGAGAATATCGAAAGCCGACCTGCGATTCTTTTTGATAGCCTTTCGAATAGCGCGGCTTATGTAATTGTGCAGCCGGTAATTCAAATCTTCGCGAAGCCGTCTGTTCTGATACCCTCGCCAGTAATGTGGATTATTCTGCCGCCACTGCCTGTTATACTCGCGCCGCTGTTCGCGGTGCGTTTCTCTGTAATGCTGGTCGTACTCTTTCATCCGATCAGAATTCTTCTCGCGCCATATTCTCATTACCGCCTGCTTGCAAGTTATACAATAAGACTGCAAGCCATCGAGGTTAGACTTGCTTTTATGGAAGGCATCTGATGATTTCTCGACGCCGCATTTAGCGCATCGTTTCTTTCTCATCATTTCTGTTTTCTCTTGTGGTAAGCGTTAAAACTGGGGATAAGGTCTTGGAGAGCTACTTAGGTTAGAGGTGGTATACCGCTAACGGGACTCGAACCCGTAGTCTCAGGATTGAGAATCCTGCGTGTTAACCACTTACACTATAGCGGCATTTCTCGTGCTACAACCAGCAGAGAAGCTATTATCGAAAACTCCTTCGAACTTTCAATTAGCCTGCTGGACTTTTTAGTATACACAGACTAATCTATTACTGCAACATGCTACACAATCGGCGTGGACCCTTTCATCAAACATCTGTTTGCGTGTGATCCGCGATCCAAAGATCCGAATCTGCGTTGCCGTTTTACCGGCTGAGTGGTATCTATATCTGTTTTGCTTGATCTGTAGGCCGCATCTTATCGACGTAGTTTGCTTGATGTTTCGCATAGCGCTAAAACATTAATGTGAGCTTCCAGGCTTTGGGCACCAAGAAAATATCTCATTCCATCGAGACGATTGGCGCGCTGCTGACGCTTCCGCCTGCGCAGACTTTTCATTCTCCAGACAACAGGCAATGGAGTTGAGAGGCTAATGGGCCAGATCTTTCATCGCAGCACTAATTTCTTAGCCAGGGTGACCATCTTCGGCGCGGTCTTTTTTATAGCGGCCCTGCTGTGGCTTATCGGCGGGTACAACCGCTCGACTTACAACACCCAGGCGAACGTCCCGCGCGAGCAGCCCGTTCAATTCAGCCACAAGCATCACGTCGGCGACGAAGGGATAGATTGCCGCTACTGCCACACGTCGGTCGAGACCGCGGCCTTTGCCGGCATCCCGCCGACGAAGACCTGTATGAACTGCCACTCGCAGATCTTCGCCAACAGCCCATACCTTGAGCCTGTGCGCGAGAGCTGGCGCACAGACAAGCCTATAAAGTGGACCCGCGTGCATGACCTGCCCGACTTCGTCTATTTCAACCACAGCATACACGTCAAGAAAGGGGTCGGGTGCGCCACCTGTCATGGCCGCGTCGACCAGATGCCTTTGACCTACCAGGCGCAGTCGCTTCAGATGGAGTGGTGCCTTGAATGCCACCGCAACCCCGCGCGGTTCGTCAGGCCGCGAGAGAAGGTCTTTGACATGGAGTGGCAATACCCATCCAATCAAGCTGAAGAGGGGGCCAAGCTTGTCCAGGAGTACAGAATCAGAGCGCCGAACTTTATGACGAGCTGTAATACGTGCCACAGGTGATCCGCGGGTATGACCCGGAGAGACGGGAGCGAATGAGGAGAGAGATGAATAATGTCTAGCCTGGTGCAACTGACAAGCTCGATCAAGAGGGGAGAACAGCCCGGCGAGGAGAGAATTGATTCGCCCGCGGGCGTTGAGGCCGCGCATTCTCATTCGGCGGAAGCTGCCTCTCACGCAGAGCTCGATTCGATTCGGGAAAAGCTCAGCCATTCGCATGGAAGACAGTACTGGCGCAGCCTCGAAGAGCTTGCAAATACCAGCGCGTTTCAGGAGCTGCTCCACCGCGAGTTCCCGTCGCAGGCCTCTGAGTGGAACGACCCCGTGGGCCGCAGAAAGTTCTTGAAGCTGATGGGCGCATCACTTGCTCTCGCGGGGTTGACGGCCTGCACACGCCAGCCGACCGAGACCATAGCGCCTTACGTCAGGCAGCCTGAGCAGATGGTGCCGGGGCAGCCGCTCTTTTACGCCACGGCGATGGAGCTGGGAGGGTCGGCGACGGGCCTGCTCGTCGAGAGCCACGAGGGGCGGCCTACCAAGGTTGAAGGGAACCCCGGCCACCCGGCCAGCCTCGGCGCGACGGACGTTTTCGCGCAAGCCTCGATCCTATCGCTTTACGACCCAGACCGCTCCCAGACGCTGACCCGCATCGGCGAGATAACCGCGTGGTCCGCATTCCTGGGGGCGATCCGCCCCGTCGTAGCCGCGCAGACGGGTCTGCAAGGCGCGGGGTTGCGAATATTGACCGAGACCGTTACGTCTCCGACGCTCGCCGATCAATTACGAAGGCTGCTGACGGCCTTCCCGCGAGCCAAGTGGCACCAGTACGACGCCGCGGGACGGGCCAGCGCGAGCGAAGGCGCGCGGATGGCCTTCGGCCAGTACGTCAACGCGATCTACCAGTTCGATAAGGCCGAAGTCGTGCTCTCTCTCGACGCCGACTTTCTCTCCTGCGGGCCGGGACATCTGCGTCACTCGCGCGACTTTGTCTCGCGCAGGCGGCTCGAAGAGGGCAAGACCGAAATGAACCGGCTCTACGTCGTCGAAAGCCAGATGACCAATACGGGCGCGAAAGCCGACAACCGGCTTCCGTTGCGCCCGAGCGAGGTCGAGGCGTTCGCCCGCGCGGTCGCTTCGCTTTTGGGCGTTCAGACCGGGTCAAGCGCTCAAGCGCCCAACGACCGAATCTCGAAGTGGGCCGACGCCATCGCCCGCGACCTCAAGCAGCACGCGGGGCGTAGCATCGTCATCGCGGGCGACTACCAGCCTCCCCTCGTTCATGCGCTGGCGCACGCGATGAATAACGCGCTTGGCAACGTAGGAAAGACTGTCGTTTATACTGACCCGGTTGAGGCGAGGGCCGAGAACCAGATTCAGTCGATAACGGAGCTGGCCCAGGACCTCGACACAGGACAGATCGATCTCCTTCTCATCATAGGTGGCAACCCTGTTTATAACGCGCCGGCAGACCTCAACTTTGCCGAGCGCATCAGGCGTGCGAAGCTCCGCGTCCACCTCAGCCTCTATAAGGACGAGACATCCGAGCTTTGCCAGTGGCATATCCCGCAGGCTCATTACCTCGAATCCTGGGGCGACGCTCGCGCTCACGACGGGACGGTGTCGATCATGCAGCCGCTCATCGCGCCGCTTTATCGAGGTAAGACTGCTTACGAAGTCCTCGCGGCATTCTCGGACCAGCCCGAGCGATCGAGCTACGACATAATCCGGGACTACTGGAGGGCTAATCGCGGCGGCGGCGGTCGCGTGTCGCCGGTCCCGGCTTCGGGGACGACTGCCGCGCAATCGCAGCCCGCGTCCGCAGACTTCGAGCAGTTCTGGAGAAGGGCGCTGCACGACGGGGTGATCCCGAACACGCAGTTGCAGCCTAAGACAGTTGCGGTCGCGGCGAACTGGGCCGCTCAAGCCGCCGCGATTCAGCAACAGCCGGTTCAGGATAACTCGCTTGAGGTCTGCTTCCGGCCTGACCCGACCGTTTATGACGGCAGGTTTGCGAATAACGGCTGGCTGCAAGAGCTGCCGAAGCCTGTGACGAAGCTCACCTGGGATAACGCCGTGCTGATCAGCCCGGCCACGGCGGCCAATCGCGGCCTGGAGTATTATTCCGGGAGCCAGGGCGGATTGATGGTCGCCGATCAGGTCGTGGTGAGCTTCAAAGACCGGAGCGTACTAGCGCCGATTGTGATAATGCCCGGCCACGCCGACGGGTGCGCGACCGTCTACTTAGGGTATGGCAGGCGGGACGCGGGCAGGGTGGGCTCGAATCTGGGATACAACGCATACGCGATCAGAACGAGCGACGCGCAATGGAGCGGCGCGGGCCTTCAATTGTCTAAGACCGGCGACAAAGTCGATCTTGCCGTGACGCAGCTCCAACACATGATCGACACCGAACAGTTGCGCGAGCGTGACGTGGTTCGCTCGGGCACGATAGAAGATTACAAGCACGACCCGACGCTCTACCCCGAGCACGGCCACGGCACTCCCGAAAAGCATGAGGGTGAAAAGACGCCTTCGCTCTATCCGGAATACGAGTACACGGGCTACAAGTGGGGGATGGCTATCGACATCAACGCGTGCGTGGGGTGCAGCGCGTGCGTAGTCGCCTGCCAGGCCGAGAACAACATCCCCGTCGTCGGCAAAGAGCAGGTCGCGCGCGGCCGCGAGATGCACTGGCTGAGGGTCGACAGCTATTTCAAAGGGCCTGAGGAAAATCCACAGACCTATTTTCAGCCCGTACCCTGCATGCACTGCGAGAAAGCGCCGTGCGAAGTCGTTTGCCCCGTCGCCGCGACCGTTCACAGCTCGGAAGGGATCAACGACATGGTCTACAACCGCTGCGTCGGCACGAGGTATTGCTCGAACAACTGCCCTTATAAAGTCCGCCGCTTCAACTTCCTTCTCTATCAGGATTGGGACACGCCGGGCTTCAAGCTGATGCGCAACCCGGACGTGACCGTGCGCAGTCGCGGCGTGATGGAGAAATGCACTTACTGCATCCAGCGGATCAGCCGCGCGCGGATACAGGCAGAGAAAGAAGAGCGCGCGGTGAGAGACGGTGAGGTGAAGACGGCTTGCCAATCCGTCTGCCCGACAGAGGCAATTATCTTTGGCGACATTAACGATGCGGGCAGCCGCGTGGCGAAGCTCAAGGCCGAGCCGCGCAACTACGGGCTGCTCGCCGAGCTGAACACGCAACCGAGGACGACCTATCTGGGCGCAGTCCGAAACCCTAATCCCGAACTGGAGTAGCCTTAGCGTATGGCGGATCAAGAGCAAGACAAGCAACGCCGGCTAGGCGAGGAGCACGAGCAAGACGAGGAGCGCCAGCTTGACTATGAGCATCCGCACGAGACTGTGCGCCCCGACATCTCTATCGCGCCCGTCATAAGGCCGGGGCACACGTTCGCGACCGTCACGGACAAGATCAGCTCTATCGCCCTGACGCGCAGGACCCCTGTCGCGTGGTTCATCGGCGCGGCCATTTCGTTCATGCTCACGATGGTGCTCTTTTACACGATAGGCTATCTGGTCCTGACGGGCATAGGCATCTGGGGGAACAACATCCCCGTGGGCTGGGCGTTCGACATAATAAACTTCGTCTGGTGGATAGGCATAGGGCACGCGGGAACTCTGATCTCGGCGATACTGCTGTTGCTGCGCCAATCCTGGAGGACATCGATCAACCGTTTCGCCGAGGCGATGACCCTGTTCGCCGTCGCCTGCGCGGGACTCTTCCCGGTCTTTCACACGGGCCGGCCGTGGCTCGCCTACTGGCTTTTCCCTTACCCGAACACGATGGACATCTATCCGCAATTCCGCAGCCCGCTGATCTGGGACGTGTTCGCGGTTTCGACTTACGCGACTGTGTCGGCGCTCTTCTGGTTCATCGGCTTGATACCAGACTTCGCGACACTGCGCGACCGCGCGAAGCGGCGCTCCGCCAAGATGATCTACGGCATGCTCGCGATGGGGTGGCGAGGGAGCGCCGTCCACTGGCACCGTTACGAGACGACTTACCTGCTGCTGGCGGGGCTCGCCACGCCGCTGGTCGTCTCGGTCCACACGGTCGTAAGCTTCGACTTCGCCGTGGGCATAGTCCCTGGATGGCACGCGACCATATTCCCGCCCTATTTCGTCGCGGGCGCGATCTACGCCGGTTTCGCGATGGTGCTGACGCTCGCCATACCGCTCAGAAAATTGTATGGCCTGGAAGACTTCATCACGATGCGCCACCTCAAGAACATGGCGAAGATCATGCTCGCCACCGGGCTGATAGTCGCCTACGGCTACATGATGGAGACCTTCATGGCCTGGTACAGCGGGAACACTTACGAGCAGTTCATGATCACGAACCGCTTCACGGGTCCTTACGCGGTGATGTACTGGTCGCTGATAGCCTGCAACGTCGTCGTGCCTCAGATACTGTGGATGAAGCGAGTGCGCAACAACATACTGATGCTCTTTTTGGTTTCGCTCGTCGTGAGCGTGGGGATGTGGCTCGAACGCTACATAATCATCGTCGTCAGCCTGCACCGCGACTTCTTGCCTTCCTCGTGGGGCAACTACTCGGCGACCGTGTGGGACTGGTCGATGTTCATAGGCACGATAGGGCTCTTCTTCGCGCTGATGTTCCTCTTCATACGCTTCCTGCCGATGATCTCTATATTCGAGATGAGGACCATACTGCCGCAGGCGGGCGTCAAGGAGGTGAAGGAGGCCGCCGATTGATACGGGCGAGGGTTGAGCGATGAAACAGAGGCATCCCATTTACGGTATGATGGCCGAGTTCGACGACCCCACTTCGGTCGTGGCCGCGGCGCGCAGCGCCTACGAAGAGGGCTACAGGAAGATGGACGCCTACACGCCGTTCCCGATCGAAGAGCTGACCGAGGCCATAGGCTTTCGCCACACGCGGCTCCCGCTGATCGTGCTCATAGGCGGGATAATCGGGTGCCTGGGCGGGTACTTCCTCTGCTACTGGGTGTCGGCCATCGCCTACCCGCTGAACGTAGGCGGCCGCCCGCTGCACAGTTGGCCGGCATTCATCCCCGTGACGTTCGAGACGACGATATTGCTCGCGGCGCTCTCGGCCGTGTTCGGCATGCTCGCGCTCAACGGGCTGCCGACGCCGTACCACCCTGTCTTCAACGTGCCGCGGTTCGAGCTCGCGAGCCGCAACAGCTTCTTCCTCTGCATAGAGTCGACGGACCCGAAGTTTGACCTGGAAAAGACGCGAGCGTTCCTTGAGGGCCTGAACCCGCGCGAGGTAACGAATGTCGAGTACTGATATGAAGGCAAAAGGCAGGAACAGATTACTCTTGAGCTTGATCTGCCTCTCGGCCCTTGCCTTGTTCGCTTCGGCTTGCAGACAGGACATGCACGATCAGCCGAAATACGAGCCGCTTGAGCCCATAAACGACATCGGCTCGATCACCGACGGGCGCGCGTCGCGCCCGGCCGTCGAAGGGACGGTCGCGCGCGGCAGTCTCGACAACGACCCGCTCGTGCTCGCGGCGAGGTCGGGCGGCGCGGCCCCGAATATTCAGCAGGGGTCGCCTTCTGCTCAGGTCGATGCGAACGTCGGGGGGCAGGGGATGAACCCGGCCGCGCAGCCGGCGCAGGCGCAGGCGGCGCAAGGGCAAGCCGCTCAAGGGCAGACGGGGCAGGGCTTTTCCAACACCTTCCCGTTCCCCGTGACGGCCGAGGTGATGGACCGCGGCGAAGAGCGTTACAACATCTTCTGCTCCATGTGCCACGACCGCACGGGGGGCGGGTTCGGGATGGTTGTGCGGCGCGGCTACCGCAGGCCGCCTTCGTTTCACGAAGACCGTCTGCGGCAGGCGCCCGCCGGCTATTTCTTCGACGTGATAACGAACGGCTTCGGCGCGATGCCCGATTACTCGGCCCAGATCACGCCGCGCGACCGCTGGGCTATCGCAGCCTATATCCGCGCGCTCCAGTTGAGCCAGCGCGCGACCGTCGAAGACGTGCCGCCGGAAGAGAGGGGAAAGCTTAACCAGGGCGCGACCCAGCAGAGAGGCAACCAGAGATGATGGAAGTGACACCAGTTGCGCCGTCCGAATTCGACCGCCTCGGCAAACGCGCGCTTATTGTCGGCGTCGCGGGACTGGCGCTGAGCGCGCTCTGGGCCATATTTAACGCGGAGCAGTTCTTCCGCTCCTACCTGCTGGCATACGTCTTCTGGATAGGGATCGTGCTGGGCTGCTTTGCCATCCTGATGGTCCAGCACATGTCAGGCGGGGCGTGGGGGCTCGTCATACGGCGCGTGCTCGAAGCCGCGACAAGAACTTTCCTGCCCATGGCCGCGCTCTTCATCCCGCTGGCGATCGGGGTGATGTTGAAGTTCATCTACGTCTGGGCGAACCCCGAGGCCGCGGCCGGCAACGCGACGCTGGCGGCGTTGTTAAAACACAAAGAGCCATACCTCAACGTCCCGTTCTTCCTCGCAAGGGTCGTCTTCTATTTCGTCGTGTGGATCGGTGTCACGCACTTTCTAAACAAGTGGTCGCTCGATCAGGACCGCACGGGCGACCGGCGGATCACAAGGAAGATGCAGGTGCTGAGCGGGCCGGGCCTTGTGCTTTACGGGCTGACCGTCACGTTCGCGTCGATAGATTGGGTGATGTCGCTTGAGCCGGAATGGTTCTCGACCATCTTCGGCATACTCTTCATGGGCGGGCAGGGAGTCGCGGCGATGGCCTTTATCATCGCCGTGATGGTCCTGCTAAATAAACGAAAGCCCTTCTCCGAAATCATCGCGCCGCGCCATTTCCACGACCTCGGGAAACTGCTGCTCGCGTTCATAATGCTCTGGGCGTATTTCAACTTCTCGCAATTCCTCATCATCTGGTCGGGCAACCTGCCCGAAGAGATCCCCTGGTACATTAGAAGGCTACAGGGGCCTTTCAAGTGGATAGGGCTGATACTTGTAATCTTTCATTTCGCGCTGCCGTTTCTGATGCTCCTCTCGCGCAACCTCAAGCGCGACGGGCGGCGGCTGGCGGCGCTCGCGATCGCTGTAATCATCTTCCGGCTCGTAGACGTATACTGGCTCATCGCGCCGGAGTTTCATCACGGTCAGTTTCATCTTCACCTTCTGGACATACTCGCCCCCATCGGGCTCGGCGGCGTCTGGCTGTGGCTCTTCTTCCAGCAGCTAAAGAAGAGGCCGCTTCTGCCCGTAGGCGACCCCGAGCTTGAGGGCGCGATAGGTCCGGGTGAGGGGCATCACTGATCGGCAGGTTCTAGTATGGGAAAGAAGAAAGACCGCCATGGCCATGAGTTGCCGGACGTCTCTTTTATAAGCAACCCGGAGGTCCGGCACGAAGAGAGCGACGTGAGGGTCAAGCCGATCGTGTGGTTCCTCGTCGGGCTGCTCGTCTCTACGGTACTCATATACGCTTTGATCTGGGGGCTCTTTAAGTATTTCGAGACGCGCGAGGCTAAGCGCGAGAACCCGGCCCCGGCGCTCGCCGAAGAGCGGCCCGAGCTGCCGCCCGAGCCGCGATTGCAACTGGCCCCTAGCCAGTCCGGGCAACGGCAGCCGAACTTGAAGGAGCACCCGCTTGAAGAGCTGAGACGGCTGAAAGAAGAAGAAGAGAGCTTGTTGACCAGCTACGGCGTGGACGAAAGGACCGGCGCGATCAGGATTCCTATTGATCGAGCCAAGCAACTCGTCCTTGAACGAAATCTTTTGAAATCGGCTCCACAAAATCCGAGCCAACCCGCGACAGAGATCGTCCGACCTTCAGATCAGAGCGCGGGCAGATCGGGTGAAAGGAGAGAGCAATGAGGATTAAATCACTGCCTCTCACTGCGCCGCGCGTTAGCGCATCGTGCGCCATAATTTGCCTTTTCACTTTTGTCGCGTACCTTTCGCCTACTGTCGCCGCGCAGGGCATCTACCCGCAGAACGCGCGCCAGCCCGCCCCGCCCGCCGAAAGCAAGCCCCGCGTGCTGAAGGACGTAGGGATAGATCAGCGGCTGGGCGAGCAGTTGCCGCTCGACATCACTCTTCGCAACGAGAACGGGGAGCCGGTCCGCCTCGGCGACTTTTTCAAAGAGAAGCCCGTAGTGCTCTCTCTCGTCTATTACGAATGCCCGATGCTCTGCCACGAGGTCTTGACGGGCATGACGCGCAGCTTCGAGAAGCTTTCGTTCTCCGTAGGCAAGGAGTTCGAGGTCGTGACCGTCAGCTTTGACGCGCGCGAGACTCCCGAGTCGGCGCGCAGGCAGAAGGATTCATACTTGAGCTGGTACAACCGCGCGGGCGCGTCCGAGGGCTGGCATTTTCTGACCGGCGACCAGCAGGCCATCGACCGCCTGACCGAAGCGGTCGGCTTCAAATACGCCTACGACGAAGACACGAAGCAGTTCGCCCATGCGTCGGGCGTAATGGTGCTGACTTCCGGCGGCAAGCTCGCCCGTTATTTCTACGGCGTCGAATACGAGCCGAAAGACATGCGGCTGGGGTTGGTCGAGGCGTCGGAAAACAGGATCGGCTCGCCGGTCGATCAGATACTGTTGTACTGCTATCACTACGACCCGACCACGGGGAAGTATGGCCCCGTGGTTATGAACATACTGCGCCTGGCGGGCATCATCACTCTCATGGCGATCGCCCTGTTGTTCGTCGTGATGTACAGGAGAAACACAGCGCGCTTGCGCGAGCAGGCGGAAGGGACCTTTTAGGCCATGCAGTCCGGAATACCGTTGATGCCCGAACAGGCCTCGACCACCGCGGCGGAGGTCGACGCGCTCTACCTCTTCCTGGTCGCGCTGACCGTCTTCTTTTCGCTGCTGATAGCGGGCACGATACTCTATTTCGCCGTCAAGTACCGCCGCCAGCGCAGCGACGAGATCCCTAAGCCCGTCGCGGGCTCGATGAAACTCGAACTGCTCTGGACGATCATCCCTTTTCTGATATCGATGTTCATCTTCGGCTGGGGCGCGAGCATCTACTTCAAGCTCTACCGCCCGCCCGAAGAGGCACTGGACGTTTACGTCGTCGGCAAACAGTGGATGTGGAAGTTCCAGCACCTTGACGGGCAGCGCGAGATCAACGAGCTTCACGTTCCCGTGGGCCGCAAGGTCAAGCTGACGATGACGACCGAGGACGTAATACACAGCTTCTTCGTCCCTGCCTTTCGCATCAAGACCGACGTGGTGCCTGGCCGCTACATGACTGCGTGGTTCGAGGCCACAAAGCCAGGGCGCTATCACCTGTTTTGCGCCGAGTATTGCGGCACGAGCCACTCGGGGATGATCGGCTGGATAGTTGTGATGGACCCTACGGAATACCAGACATGGCTTTCGGGCGGGGCGGGCGAAGGGTCGTTGGCGTCCACGGGGCAGAAGGTCTTCCAGGACCTTGCCTGTAACACCTGCCACCGCAGCGACGCGCAGGGGCGAGGGCCGAACCTCGAAGGGCTCTTCGGCAAACAGGTGCAACTGGCCGACGGGACCACCATGACGGTGAACGAAGACTACATACGCGAATCGATACGCAACCCGCGGGCGAAAGTCCACGCGGGGTTTCAGCCGATAATGCCGGTATTCCCGGACAACCTCGTGAGCGAAGAGCAGCTCCTTCAGTTGATCGCTTACATCAGGTCGATAGGCCCCCAGCAGGCCGGGGCGGCGCAGGGCGCAGGCGCCGGCAATGCGAACCAGGGGACTACGAGTGTTTCACCACCCGACGCGGGCCGCGCCAATCCGCTTGCGCCCACGCAGCCACGCGGAGAGCAGAGGCCGCCTCAGCAGTAGAAAGACGCTATGGAAACGAACTTGGAAAATATCATCGAGCCGCGCGCCCATTATATAAACAACACCTATGGCTTAAAGAGCTGGCTTCTTACGAAAGACCACAAGCGAATAGCGCTGCTATACCTCGGGTCGATCACGGTCTTCTTCTTCCTCGGCGGCGCGTTCGCGGTCCTGATCCGCCTTGAGCTGCTTACGCCAGCGGGCGATCTGATGCAGGCCGAAACTTACAACCGCATGTTCACCATGCACGGCATCATGATGGTCTTCTTCTTCCTGATACCCGCGATACCGGCCGTGCTAGGTAACTTTTTGATCCCGATCATGATCGGCGCGAAAGACCTGGCCTTCCCGCGGCTCAACCTTCTGAGCTGGTACATATACATGGCGGGCGGGCTGTTCACGCTGATCGCGATAGTGGCGGGCGGAGTCGACACGGGTTGGACCTTCTATACGCCCTACAGCTCGAATTACTCGACAAGCAACGTGATCTATACCGGGATCGGAATATTCATCACAGGGTTCTCTTCGATTCTCACGGGTCTGAATTTTATCGTCACGATCCACACGATGCGAGCGCCGGGGCTGACCTGGTTCCGGTTGCCGCTGTTCGTCTGGTCGCATTACGCGACGAGCCTGATTATGATCCTGGGAACTCCCGTCATCGCCGTGACAGTCTTGATGCTGGCGTTCGAGCGCATAACGAAGGTGGGCGTATTCGACCCGGCGCTTGGGGGCGACCCTGTGCTCTTCCAGCACCTCTTCTGGTTCTACTCTCACCCGGCGGTCTACATCATGGTGCTGCCCGCCATGGGCGTGATAAGCGAGCTTGTCGCCAACATGACGCGCAAGAATATCTTCGGCTACAAGTTCGTGGCGTTCGCAAGCATCGCCATCGCGGTCTTCGGCTTTCTGGTCTGGGGGCATCACCTGTTTACCAGCGGCCAGTCGGTCTACGCGGGGATGATCTTCTCATTCCTGAGCTACGCCGTCGCAATCCCCTCGGCGGTTAAAGTCTTTAACTGGACCGCGACGCTATATCGCGGCTCGGTCTCTTACCAGACGCCTCTGCTCTACGCGTTCGGCTTCATAGGGCTGTTTACGATCGGCGGGATGACGGGCCTGTTTCTGGCGGCGCTCGGGCTGGACATACATGTCCATGACACTTACTTCGTGGTCGCGCACTTCCACTACATAATGGTCGGCGGCACGATCATGGGATACCTCGGGGGCCTGCATTACTGGTGGCCCAAGATAAGCGGGCGGATGTACCCGGAGGGGTGGGCGAAATTCGGCGCGCTTGTCATTTTCGTCGGGTTCAACCTGACGTTCTTCCCGCAGTTCCTCGCGGGCTACTTAGGCATGCCGCGCCGATACCACGCGTACGCCGAAGAGTATCAAGTGCTCAACGTAATGTCGACGGCGGGCGCTTCGATACTCGGCGCGGGGTACCTGATCCCTATGATCTACCTGGCGTGGTCTATGCGGTACGGGCCGAAAGCGACCCGAAACCCGTGGGGCGCGTTCGGGCTGGAGTGGATGACAGCCTCGCCGCCGCCGACGGAGAATTTCGACAAGACGCCGACGGTCACCTGGGAGGCCTACGAATTCCGGCCCGTCGAAGAGACAGTGGTCGTCGGCACGAGCGCGGGGCCGGGCAACGAGCCTGATGTCAGCACCAGGGATGGCGGCGTTTAAGGAGAAGAAAGTTGGCTGAGACTCACACGGCAGATCACACGGCTCACACGGCGCTCGCCCACCACTTCGACAACATGGAGCAGCAGCGAGAGGCCGGGACGCTCGGGATGTGGGCCTTTCTAGTGACCGAGATCATGTTCTTCGGCGGGCTCTTTCTGGCCTACATCCTCTACCGCTCGAATTATCCCCTGGAGTTTGCCGAGGCGAGCAAGGGGCTCGACGCGCTGCTGGGCGGCATAAACACGGTCGTGCTGATTTGCAGCAGCTTGACGATGGCGCTGGCGGTCTATTTCTCGCAGGTGGGCAACCGCAAGCTGCTAATCATCTGCCTGTGGCTGACGGTACTGCTCGGCCTGACGTTCCTCGGCGTGAAGGCCGTCGAGTATAAAGACAAATTCGATCATCATCACGTTCCGGGCGCGAGCTTCCGCTGGGAAGGCGCGGGGGGCCACGCGACATCAGAAGAGTCGCACGCGCCTGGGCAAGAGGCGAACACCAGCAAGATACAGTTGTTCTACTGGCTCTATTTCGCGATGACGGGCGTGCACGCGCTCCACATGATAATCGGCATAGGCGTGATGCTCGTCTTGATCTACATGTCTTACAAGGGGCGGTTTTCGCCCGAGTACCACTCGCCGATAGAGCTCTCGGGGCTCTACTGGCACTTCGTCGACATAGTCTGGATCTTCCTATTCCCGCTGCTGTACCTGATCGGCGCGCACGAATGACGAGGGAAGGGGACCGAAGATGAGCGAGCACATAGTCTCAAGGAAAGTTTACATAGTAATCTTCATCGCGTTGATAATCCTGACGGGCGTCACCTACCTGGTCGCCAGAGTAGACCTCGGCCGGTTCAACGCCATCGTGGCCCTGACGATCGCCGTGTTCAAAGCCATGCTCGTGGTGCTCTACTTCATGCACGTGCGCTACAGCTCGCGGCTCACCTGGGTATTTGTCGGAGCGGGATTCTTCTGGCTCGGAATCATGATTGCCCTGACGTTGAGCGATTACTCGACGAGGGGCTGGTTTGATCAGTTGGCGCGGTGACGCCGCTAGCGGTCTACGGCCACCGGCCGGAAAGAGTTATCGAGCGGCAAAGTGGCTAAGATATATCCGCGCGCGCCCGCCTTGCTTGCGAAATCGAGCTGCGCTTTCACCTCCTGCTCGGTTACGTCCCACCCTTCAAGCACGGGTATAACCTTTGTTACAGGCCCGTGCTCGCCGAAACGGTTTATGTTTGCGGCGACCCACGCCGCCTTCTCGCCGTAAAGCGGTATGTCTCTTCGCAGCGCTTTGTATGTGCAGAGCAGCCCCACGCCCTCAAGCCCGCTTAGCGCGCGGACAAGCCCCGGATAATAGAAACCTCCGCAGGGGTCCGCACAGTTGATCGAGTTACAGTAGCGCGTCTGAGCGTCAGGGTTAGCCACCGTTCCCATGACAACGCCTTGCTCGCACTCGGGGCAGATGATCGGCGTGATGCTCATCGAAGGGACCTTTGCATTCAACGCGTCCAGGAAGAGTAAAGTGAAAAAGATCTCTCTGTGTTCATAAGGCGACGGGGCGATCTTTTCGCCCGGCGAATTGTCCCACGAGCGGCATTGAAGATTCCCACACCCGCAGCCCGCGGGCGGGTTCTGGACGTTGTTCAGGTAGATTGAATCGCCGGATTCAAGCATCGCGGCGATCGACGTCACCTTAGCCAGTTGATAATCGAAGACGGCCTTGTTGTTGAGCGGGAGCCAGGGAAATACCGCCGCGCTCGCGCCCGACCAGTCGGGAAACTGCGCCAGCCAGTCCGTGTGTTGAGGGACGTGGAGCCATTCAGGGTGGCTGCCTGCCGCCTCCTCGTCGCGCCCGACCTCGATCCAAAACCCCGGCTCAAGCCCGTTCATTCGAGCCTGCGCTTTGAAAGCTTTTATGTAATCTCTGTCGGTCTGCAACCCGACAGGCATTATTACGCCGGTCGCGCCTGCCCGCCGTGCGGCCTCAACGCCGCCGGGGCCTGCGGACGAGAAGTCGATCAGATGTTGTCTCGCAGGCAGGGGCTCGCTCGCGCCTTTCTTGCCGCAGCCGATTAGCGGAGCCGCAGCGCCAAGCAACGCGGCTTCGATAAAAGCCCGGCGGCTAAATCTCTTGCTCGATTTCACGATGACTCGATGATACTAAGCGCCACGCGTCAAAGAAAGCTCGTCATTCAAGATCGCGTTTTGTAGTCATACGCTCGGCGGTTGCTCGTGTAATCAATCGAGACGTTCAAGAGATCGATTGATGCGATATTGCGGTCGTTTTCAAGCTTTCCTCTCTGGCACAAAGATTGTTTATCAAACAGGCGAGTTCGGAATTAGCGAACACTCACAAGCGTCCACAAGCTCGCATGCTCGCTTATTGAATATTAATTACTAGATCGGCATGACGCAGCGAAGCGATTGTGAGGTAAGGGGGGCCACTGGCCCCCTTTTCAATTTATGGCCATGGAAAAAACGAGCAGGATGATTATACTTGAATTAGGTGGACGCTCGCCGGAGGGAAAATGACGAATATTACAGAGTACACACCTAAGCAGTTTAACCTGAGCAACCTGAACGGCATATCCGACGAGACGCTTGAGATGCACTTCAAGCTTTACGAGGGTTATGTCAAAGAGACGAACAAGCTGTCCGAGAAGATAAGCGAGATACTGAAAGACGGGCAGGTAGATCATGAAGAGATGCCCGCGTACTCGGAGCTGACGCGCCGCCTGGGGTTTGAGTACAACGGCATGGTCTTGCACGAATACTACTTCGGCAATATGACCGCGGGCGGAGCGGTTGAGCCCGACAAGAACTCTTCTTTCTTCAAGGCGGCCGAGTCGAGCTTCGGCCAGTTCGAAATGTGGAAAGCGGACTTCGTAAGCATAGGCAAGATGCGCGGGGTGGGCTGGGCGATATGTTACGAGGACCCGTCGAACGGCCGATTATCAAACCACTGGATCACGCTCCACGAAGTCGGCAACGTCGCGGGTTTCAACCCGGTCCTCGTGATGGACGTTTGGGAGCATGCGTTCCTGCTCGACTACAAGCCTGCGGACCGCCCTAAATACATAGAAGCTTTCTTCTCGAACATCGACTGGAACGCCGTCGAAGAGAGGCTCAAGCCGGGCGAAGACGCAAGGCGAGCCACAAGCGGCAGATCTTAAGTCCAAGTCCTGAGTGCTGAGTCTTGAGTCTTGAGTCGTCAGCAGTGAGCGCTGAAAGCCTGTCTGAAGAGCCTCGTAGAGGCTCTATGTTTGTAGAAGGATCGCCTAAATACCCACCAACTCCGTAGGAGTTGCATACCAGACATTCAACCCCTACGGAGTTGGATAATGATTATGCGATCATTCTACAAACATCCGGCTCCTACGGAGCCGAGTAGATTGCTATTACTCAGCACTCAGGACTACTTGTAGTTCCTCAGTCCTCTTGTGTATCATCGGTTCAAATACGGGTTGTAAAAAGGAGATCGAATGGTAAGACTCGTCTCACTTTTTTTGGCGATACCTGCCTGTCTGGCCCTGGCGACTCTCGCGCTGGCCGAGGGGGCAAAGCAGGTGATTGTTTACGACGGCGTGGTGACGGAAGTGGCCGCGCCCGCCGAAGCGTCGAAGGACCTCTGGGTCACGATGAAAGACCTGACGCGGGCTACGAAGTTCGTTCTAAAGCCGCAGGGGATGTGCAAAGACAAGCTCTGCTTCCCCATACCGAAGGCGAGAAAGTCTGAATTCGTAGCTAAGCGCGGGAGGACAGAGTGGTTCAACCTGAGCGAGTTTGCCCGCCTTGTGCGCCAGCCTGTTGCTTACGATCAGAAACACTCGGTCTGGTATTTCGGCGCGAGACAGGATCAGCAGAGCGGTCATATCGAAACGCTCGAAGCCCCGGACTTCAAGCTCCCCGACATTAATGGGAAGCTCCATTCGCTCTCGGACTTTCGGGGCAAGAAGGTCCTGTTGATAACGTGGGCTTCCTGGTGAGGGTGCAGGTTCGACTTGCCAGGCTGGCAAGCTCTCTACAGCGAGTTGAAGGGAAAGAACTTCGAGATAGTCTCCGTCGCCCAGGACACCGGAGGCGCAAAAGACGCGGGACCATGGATAACGAAAGCCCCGCTAGAGTACACGGTCCTGGTAGACGACCAACACCTGGTCACGCAGCTCTATAACATGGTCAACGTGCCCACGGCGGTATGGATCGACGAGAAAGGGCGCATCGTAAGGCCGAACGAAGTCGCCTACGTCGACAACAGGTACAAGGGGATGCACGGGATCGACGCTGCGCCTTACCTTGAGGGGATACGCGACTGGGTGGCGAACGGCGAGCGCAGCGAGTTCGTCTTGAGCGAGCAAGAGCTGAAGGCGCGACTCTCTCCCGCGACCAACGACCGGGCGCTTGCGGACGCGGAGTTCGGGCTCGCGCAATACCTCTACGCGAAAGGTCAGGGCCAGGACGCGATACCTCACTTCAAAGAGGCGCAGCGTCTCTCCCCGGATAACTGGAATTACAAGCGGCAGGCGTGGGCGCTCTCTAACGCGGAGCGCGATTACGGGACCAACTTTGGCAAAGAAGTACAGAAGCTAAACGGTAAGCCGTACTACGCGCCGCGAAAGCTGCCCGAGCCGAAAAAGAAGAACTGAGGCGGGCTGCCGGCGTAGTAAAAAGGCCCCGAAGAGGCAAGATTCAATAGCCAGGGGCACCGCCCCTGGAACCGAGTTGTTAATAATGAGAAGCCCTGAAAGGGCGCGATACTTATATCGCCCTTTCAGGGCTTCTCGTTGTATGCGTGCGTCACCCGGCGCGTTGCGCCGGGCTATTGAATTAAGCCCCTACGAGGCTTTGTATCGATTAGCTCATCCCGCCTTGCGCCGGGCATCGAATTTCGCCTCTTCGGGCCTTTAGCGTGAATTTGTTGTGGTCTGGAGCCATCGCTCGCGCACTTTGAGCTGCTCGGCCGTCGCCTGCGTGAGCTCAATTATTTTGTAACCGATTACGCCGCGCGAGCCGACCTTCATGTCTATGCTCTTTTCCTGGCCGCCGCGCTTGATCGTCAGGTTGATATTGCGATCGGGCTTGAGGTCCGGCCGGTTGGCCCGGCTGATCTCTTTACCATCGATCTTCAGTATCACGTCGCCAGGGACGAGCCCCGCCGCAACCGCGCCCGAATTTGGGTGAACGCGCGTGACC
The DNA here is from genome assembly GCA_035249305.1 of Blastocatellia bacterium. Taxonomy (GTDB): domain Bacteria; phylum Acidobacteriota; class Blastocatellia; order UBA7656; family UBA7656; genus DASUNP01. The sequence continues at coordinate 25,391 of DATFGQ010000018.1, forward strand.
TCTACGTTGCCGTCTCCCGTAACAGAGTAATCGAACCCTAGGTCGGCATCTTTATCGCCGGTCTTTTCCAGCGCGTAACCCGCACGGCCCAGAATCGCGTCGTAAGGCGGCACGTTGACTCCAACTATGTAATTGCGGAAAAAGTCTGTGTAATCTTTCTTAGTCAGCCCGCGTATTACCGCGATCAGGTCTTCGGTAGTGAAGCCTTTGCCCTTGTGATAGAAATCCTTGTACAGCGTGCGGAACAGATCGTCGAGGCCGTGCTTCCCGCCCGTGTCCGCGATCAGCGACAGGTCTAAAAGCGCGCCCAGGTTCTGCCCTTGCGTGTAATAAGAGATGCCGAAAGCGACCGGCGTATCGTAACCTAACCAGGTCGATGTGCTGGCGTCGGCCGGCGAGACGTAGTCGCGCGCGCGGTTGTTCTCTACGCCCGAGATGGCGCCGGACACGCCTTGCAAGAACTGCTCGCGCGTGCGGAGCCCGGCCCTGTAAAGAGAGACGTTCGTGTAGTAATTCGTAAACCCTTCCGACACCCACAGCGACGGAGTGTAGTTCTCGGCTGAATAATCATAAGGCCACATCTCGGCGGGCCTTATACGCTTCACGTTCCAGACGTGAAAGAATTCGTGCGCCGCCGTCCCCATCAGCATCTCGGGCGTCGCGACGTTGCCCGGCGGCGCAAAGGCTACGAAAGAGTTGGCGTGTTCGAGCGCGCCGCCCGCGTTCGACTCCGGGCGGGCGAAGAAATAGTAGTAGACGAACTTCTCGTAAGGCAGCTCGTCAAAGATCGAGCGCTGGGCGGCGGCGATCTTCTTCAGTATCTCTGTGAACCGCTCGGCCTTCTCCTTCGAGAACGTCCCTGCCGGCGTCGCGACGAAATAATGCGGCTTCCCCTCGAACTCGAAACGCGTGAGGTCGAAGTTACCCAACTCCGTAGTCGAGTCTACGAGCGTGTCGTAATCGCTCGCGCTGTAGACCATCGGGTCTGAAGTCTCTTTGAGCGCCGTGACTATCTTCCACCCTTCGGGCACGTCGAACCGGACGGTGCTCGGGCTCTTGCGGTGTCCTTCGGCCATCAAAAAAAGCTGCGTGCCGGTGAAGAAAGCAAAATCCCTGGTGATCTTCGCCTGGTTCAACGCCAGAACGTCGGCGCGATAATCGAACTCCGCCTTTATCCTGTCGAGGCCCTTCGTCTCGACGCGCCACGTCTGCTTGCGCGTCATCTGGTGCGGCAGCCGGTTGCCCGCGCCGTCCGTGATGTGGAATCGCAGGATGTTCTTCGCGTAGTTTTCGATCGTGTACCACCCTGGCGTCCAGACGGGCAAAGAGAGGTCCAGCCGCGGCTCTTTGATGTTCTTTATATCGGCCGTTACGTGGAAGAGGTGGGCTTCGACGTTTGCGACTTTAACCGTGTAGTCGACCCGAAGGCCGTCTGCCTGACCTTGCGCGCGCGCCGCGGTCGTAAGTATGACAAAAAGAGTTATCGATAATAATGATTGGCGCAGGATGATTCGCTTAGTCATCGAGTGTGCAAACTCCTTCTTTTTTTATGAGTCCTATTATACCAATTCACCCTGCGAAGACGCCCGCGCGCGCCGCGTGCTCGCGAATCTTCTCCGTGATCCCGAGCGCGAGAGCCAGCGCCCGCCGCGAGCCCTCGCCACCCGTCTTGATTGGGCCGCCGGCCAGCGCGTCAAGGAACGATTCGATCTCTATTCTCAGAGGCTCGTCCCGCTCCACGGTGAGCAGGCGGGCGTCGAATTGCGGTTTGCCCGCGGCTGTCGGGCTGACTGAGACGACCGCGGCTTCCTGCGCCGAATAGTCTATCGAAACATACTGGTGAGGTTGAAAGAATCTCAGCTTTCTTACGCGCTCGGACGAGACGCGGCTGGCCGTAAGATTGGCTACGCACCCGTTCTCAAACTCGATGCGCGCGTTAGCTATGTCAATCCTCGGGGTCAGTATCGGCACGCCGGCCGCGCGGATCTCGGCCACTTCGCTCTTGACGAAGGAGAGGACCACGTCGAGGTCGTGTATCATCAGATCCATCACAACGTCTATGTCGAGGCTGCGCGGGGTGAAGACGCTCAGCCGGTGAGCCTCGAAAAAGAGCGGCCGTGTGACGATCAGGCTCGCGGCGGTCACGGCGGGGTTGTACCGCTCAAGGTGGCCGACCTGCAACACGACGCCCTTGCTCTCGGCGAGCGCGATCATCTCGTCGGCTTCCTCAATCGTTCGCGTCATTGGTTTTTCGACCAGCACGGCGATGCCCGATTCCATCAGCGCGCAAGCGATGGCGTGGTGCGATTCGGTTGGGACGGCCACGCTCACGGCGTCGACCTCGCCGATCAACTCTCGGAAGTCCGCGACGAAGCGCGCGCCGAACCTCTCGGCCACGGGTCTGCCATTCGCCTCGTTGATGTCGCAGACCGCGACCAGCCGCGCCTTTTCCGATGTCGAGTAAATCCTGGCATGCTCTCGGCCGAAATGGCCCGCGCCAACAACGGCGACTCTTATCATCAAGCCTTCTCCTCGGTTTGCTGTTGCCGACCTTCGCCCGCCCGTTATAAGGTTTACGCTCTTAAACAGACTGAGCCGTTGGAGACAACACGCTATTTCCGCCGACAAAGAAGAGATAATAGAGGAGCGCGCGCGGACTGCCAAGCGCGACCTCGCCGTCTTCGCGTCCCTGGTGCTGTTGGCCGGACTAACACTTTTTTTCGGCCTCGGGCGGCTGGCTCTGGTAGGGCCTGACGAGCCGCGTTATGCTGAGGTGCCGCGCGAGATGGTCGCGACCGGCGATTACGTCTCGCCGCGTCTCGGCGGTTGCCTCTGGTTTGAAAAACCCGTGCTTCAATACTGGCTGTCTGCCGCCGCGTATAAAGTATTCGGCGTGAGCGAATTCGCGGCCCGCGCGCCGTCAGCCCTCGCCGCCCTATTAACCGCCGCCGCTCTCTTCTTCGCGCTTCGGCGAGTTGTTTCCCTGAGCCTTGCTCTTGCAGCCTCGATCGTGTTGCTAACGATGGGAATATTCATTGCGTTCGCGAGGGTCGTATCTCCGGACATGCCGCTCGCCGCTTCGATGAGCGTTGCGATCATCTGCGGCTTCCTGGCTACGACGGCCGAGAGAGAGAAGGCGTTCAAATACTGGTCGCTATGCGGCGCGCTTCTCGGCCTCGCGGTCCTGGCAAAAGGGCTTGTAGGCGTAGTCCTTGTCGCAGGCATCCTTGGAATCTATCTCTTATTCACACGTAATCTCAGGGCTATCGATTGGCGCGCGGTGCTTGTCGCGATAGTCATCCTCTTAGTCGTGGCCGCGATCTGGTACGTGCCCGTGACGATCAGGCACGGGTGGGCGTTCGTGGAGAAGTTTTTTCTCGAACACCACTTCGAGCGCTACCTCACGAACCGCCACAGTCACCCTCAGCCCGCATACTTCTACCTCTTCGTAACGATCGCAGGCGCAATGCCGTGGTCGTTCTTCTTGATCCCTGCCGTCGTGCGGTTGCGCAAGCTCAAGCCGCGAACCGACAGACGCGATTCACTGCTGGCGCTCGCATGGATCTGGCTCGCCCTGCCGCTTCTTTTCTTTTCCTTTTCGGTCTCGAAGCTGCCCGGCTACCTCCTGCCCGTCTTCCCCGCGCTCGCGATCATCATTGGAGTCGAGGTCGATCAGTTCTTAAGTCGCGCCGGCCGCCTGCATTCGATCGTCGCCTGGCTCACCTGCCTGCTGCTCGCGGCACTCGGCATCGCGTTTGTAATCTACACCGGCCGGCTATCTATAGACTCGGGCGCGCTCGGCAAAGCGATTGTCTGGCTGCCAGTCGCAGCCGCCTTAGCCGCCGCCGCGTCGCTCGTCGCAGGCAAAAGAAGTGCGTTCACCGCGAGCGCGTCCGCCGTTGTCGCGAGCGTGATAGCCGGGGCGGTCTTCTTGGTTTTCCCGATCTTGAATGAAACGCAGAGCCTCAGAACTCTTTCAGAGCAGGCGGCCGCGGCGCTCAAGCCGGGGGAGAGAATCGCTTTTTTCCTGATGAAGGAGTTTGCGCCGGTCTTCTACGCCGAAGGCCGGGTCGTGTGCGGGGTCGGAAACGGGACTGTCTTAAACGCGATTCATACGGATAAGCTCGTCGAGGTGTTAGAGACGGAGTCGAGCATCATCATCTTCACGACCTCGAACTGGGTCGCGGACCTTGAGAGCGACCCGCGACTCTTGACCGAGCCGGTCGCCGCGCAAGGTGACGCGAGGGCGATCAGAGTGACGCTGCGAGAATGATTGCGAGTTTCGCTTGAGCCCCCCGGCTTACTTCTTAGTCTTCTTCGCGACGCCTGGCTTTTCATTCATAACCGGCATGGCCGTGCCGAAGAAAGCCACCACTCTGGCGTCGTAAGTAGAAGAAGCCTCGTCGTAGAGGCGTTGTATGCGGGTCTGATCCATCTCGATGAGCTCGCTCTGATCCTTCGTCTGCGCCTGGACCTCGCGCGTCATCTCGTTGAGCTTGCCGGCGTCCTTGCCCGCGATAAAAAGGAACCGTTTGCCGGACGAGGCCGCGACCGCTTCGACGGCCGGCGCGGTGTCTTCGCGCCTCAGCAGGTAGAGCTGCATCACAATCTCGTTCATGTTGTTTGCGAGCGAAGAGTCCAAAAGCCCGTTCGCCCAATCATTCGACCCGAGCAGCGCCTTCATCCGGTAATTTAGATATTGATCCACATCAGGGTAGACGGAATCGACTGCTACGGCTTTGATTGAAGGGTCCTGCGCGGAGGCCGCCAGCGAAACGTACGCGCCTATGTCTACGCCATAAAGACCTACGCGGCCATCAAAGAGCTCCTGGCCTTTGTCATTCTTTTGCGACTTGAGAAATTTGATCGCCGACAGCACGTCGTCGGTTTCATACGTCCCGAGCCCGGACCAGTTGACAGGGCTTTCGCCGTGGCCTCGAAGGTCGTAGACAAGGACGTGAAAGCCCGCCTTCCAGAGCTCGAAGCTCAAGGTGAGGAGCTCAGATCGGTTCGAGCCGTAGCCGTGGCTAAGAACAAGCGAAGGGGCCGGCCGCCCCTGGCTCAAGAACCACCCGACCGATTCAGTCGAATCAGTGTTCTTCCACTTCTCGTCCGACCACATAGGCTTTTGCAGGATGACCTGAAAATCGCGCGGCGAACCGTAAAGCTGCGTGCGCTGAGGGTGAGAGATCCGATGCATCGCGTAGAAATCGAGCGCGACGACTCCGAGGCACAGGACCAGGACCGCAGGGATGAAAGCCCAAAGCACACGCTTGAGCGCGACACGCTTCTTCTTTGAAATTATCATAGCCGTAGACCGCGCGGGGCAGGTTCGTCTTGAAGGGGCACGCGCCGGAAAGTAAGGGGAAATGTCCGTTTGCAGCGTCCAGTATAACCGAGGCCCCCGATTTTGCAATAGTTCTTCTGGGGCGCGCTTGAAGGACTTCGTTGACATGCGCCGGACGCGTTGCATAAACTGAAGCTTAAGAAAGGGCTCTGACTTGATCGCTCAACTATCAGGCAAACTCCTCGTAAAATCACCGAATACAGTAGTCATAGATGTCGGCGGCGTAGGCTACGAAGTCACCGTGCCGCTGTCGACCTTTTATGAGCTCGGCGAAGTGGGCTCGGATGTGTCGCTGAGGATTCACACGCACGTCCGCGAAGACGCGTTGCAGCTTTTCGGGTTCCAGACCAACCGCGAGAAAGAGCTCTTCCTGCGCCTGACGAGCGTGAGCGGCATCGGCCCGAAGCTCGCCATCACGATGCTATCGGGCATGCCCGCCGTCGAGCTGATCCCCGCGATCAGAAACAATGATGTAATCAGGCTTACGGCGATACCCGGCGTCGGCCGGAAGACCGCCGAGCGCGTCGTCGTAGAGCTGCGCGACAAGCTGGCGGCCGTCTCGTTCGACGAGGCCGAGCTGGGCGCTTCGACCCAGGCGTTTGCCAACCAGGCCGACGTGAAAGACGACACGGTGGCCGCGCTGATGGCGCTCGGGTACCCGAAGCCGCAGGCGGAGCGGGCCGTCTCGGCGGCGATCCGAGAGGACGGCGAGCGGTCTATCGAAGCCGTTCTTAAGCGCTCGCTCAAGCGGCTTTCGCGCTGAGAAATTGTTGCGATGTTTTATAACAAATATTTGTTGGTCAGGGGCCGGTTTATGATTGCAATTTCGAGAGAGCTTCCCTATAATCGCAGCCGTTCGAGATCACCGGCCCCACCTAAGGGACTCGAAAAGCAGGAACAGGAATCACCCGATGTCAGCAGAGTCAGCAAACCTCAAGCTTGCTCCTTGCCCTGATTGTGGCGGGACCGGCTGGGAATTCGTGGAAGGCAGAGGCGTCCGGCCCTGCCAATGTAAGAAGGCTGCACGCACAGACCTCCTGCTGGGTCAGGCCAGAATACCTAAGCGTTTCGCACACTGCACCTTTGATTCTTTCGAGTCTCTACAGCCGTCCGTCACGCGCGCGCTGATGAACACCCGTAAATTCGTAGAAGAGTACCCGGTCGTCGACGTCGGGCTGCTCTTTCTGGGTAGCTGCGGCGTCGGGAAAACGCACCTGGCCGTCTCGGGGTTAAGAGAGCTTATTAGCAAGGGGATTCCGGGGCTCTTTTACGACTTCCGCGACCTGTTGAAAGAGATTCAAGACAGCTATAACCCTAACACACATACTTCGGAGCTAAAGATACTCACGCCGATATTTGACGCCGAGGTCCTGGTCCTCGACGAGCTGGGCGCGAGCAAGCCTACAGAGTGGGTCCAGGAGACCATCACTCACATAATCAACAAGCGGTATAACGAAAAGAAGATCACGATCTTTACTTCGAACTATCTCGACATCACCATCGGCTCATCTTACGACGAGACGCTGACCGACAGGGTAGGCGTGCGGCTCCGCTCGCGCCTGCACGAGATGTGCAGGCTCATCCCCATGGAAGGCGACGATTACCGCGAGATCATCAAGAACAAACGCGGCGGCCGCTTCACCTCTTAATCACGTTCAACCTTATCAATCAATCCCGCCTTCCCGGTCGCCTCGGCGCTCTCGGTGGATCGATGACGATCTTCACTTCATCCTGGGCGCGCTCGCCGATTACGTAAACGTAATCGAAGCCTTCGCGGTCTATGGACGCGAGAGTTGCTTCCAGCATCTCGTACTGGCGACGCAGCGCGTCTTCGGGAACCCTCCGCTCCCGCTTCGCATTCCGGGCGAGGCAAACCTCAAGCGGGATGTCGAAGACGATTGCCGCCGCGTTGAATTTGTACCAGCGCGCGATCTTGATCAAGCTCTTTCGGTCCCTGCGCTCCAGGTTTGTCGCGTCCGTCACGGTGAGCCTGGCGAGCGTCAATCGCTTCTCGATGATGAAGTACATCAGGTCGAACGCGTGACCGGATATGCGCTGGTTCGTGGGGTCGTCCGAGACCATCGCGCGGCATTGGTCTGAAGAGACAGTTTGGGTCGCGAGGAAGTGGCGGGCCGCAAAAGTAGACTTGCCGCACCCGGCCGGGCCGCAAAGCACAACAAGCGTATTTTGAGGGATAGAGATTCGATCCGATTCAGGCTGCGTAATAGCGTTCACCATCGCGGCTGCCTATCAACCCATCCTCCTGAAGCTTCTCAAGGTGCGCGACGGTCGAGCGCTCCGCGAGCCAGTAGAGCGAGGGCGACACGTCCGTGTAAGCGTGCGCCACGATCTCTGAAGGCGTGCCCGCGCCGGCCCGCACGGCGTCGAGGATCTTGCGTTCGCGCATAGTGCGGTGCTCGATGTACTCTCTGATCTTCGGCGCGGCCGAGCCTATCGCGGGGCCGTGCGCGGGGAAGAGCGAAGAGAGCTTCGGCAGCTCAAGCAGCTTGTGGAGCGAATCGAAATACTGGCGCATGTTCCCCTCGGGCGGGTCTATCACGACGGTGCCGATGCCTACTATCAGGTCGCCCGTCATTATCGCGCCGGTTATCTCTTCGTAAAAACACAAGTGTCCGCGCGTGTGGCCGGGCGTGTAGAGCGCGCGCAGCCGCCACCCCGGGTCGCCCTCAAGCTCGATCAGCTCGTCGTCTTCAACGTGACGGTCGATCTTCAGCCGGCCCGCGAGCCGTTCGGCCGTCAGCGGGTGCGCGGCCACGGGCGCGTCGAGCCTCTCGCGAAGGTGATCGACGCCCGCGTGATGGTCCGGGTGGTGGTGAGTAATAAATATCTCTCGGACGCGCCGGCCTTCCGCCACCAGGCTGTCGATGAAACGGTCAAGCTCCCTCTGCTCCTCTTCATAAGGCGAAGCCGGGTCGATGACTATCAACTCGTCTCCGCCTATCACGTAGCAGTTGGTGTGCGTCGCGGGCGGCAGGGTCGGCGTCTTCACGGGGAAGAGAAAGATGCCGGGCCGAAACTCTATCTTACGCACCATGCCGCGCTGGGCTTCAGGCAGCGCGACGAGCGCGGCGGGGAGCTCTTCGACGCTGCCCGCGTTAGCCGCGAGCGTCCTGATTATATGAAGCGTAGGCGGGGCCATTATGATCTCGCCGCGCTTCCAACGGGCGAGCGCGTCTTCGGGGCGAATCCACTCGCCCGATTCAAGCTCGCCTGTCTCGATAGTCGCCTCCTGGCCTTCGGGCAGCCATGCGAGGAAAAACCACGTGTCGAAGCGGCGCGGGGCGAAAGGCGGAGTCACCCAGCGGCCCGCGGCGACCAGCTCCGCGCCATCGATCTCAAGCTCGTTCTCTTCGATGACTTGCTTAAAGCTCTTCGCCTTGCCTTCGAGCGCGCGGCGCGCGTCAACGATTGCTTCGGGCCTCAGCCGCTCGACGCCGCGGGCGAGCAGCACGCCCGTCTCTTCAAAAAACTCCCGCACCGCGCAGACGCGCATCGCGCGCGCGTCCTCGGCGTCGCAGTTGTTTACGAGAATCGCCGGGTCGTCTTTGTCGAGCTGCCCGCCGGGGAAGGCGTGAAAGCCTCCCATAAACATCAGGCGAGGGTCCCGCTTGACCCAGAACACCTTCGGGTCCGCATGGTCTTTCAACAGTATGATAGCCGCCGCGTCTTTCGGTATTGCCGCCATAAGACTGACTATAGCATGAAGCGGCGTTGGCCGAGAAAGCCCGCGCGCTTCGGCTTTGCCTTTCAGGGCGGATGGCTATAATTGAGCTAGTGTGGCGTGATGAAAAAGTACGACGCAAAGAAGGATTACTACGAAGTCCTTGGCGTTTCTGAAGAAGCGACCGAAGAGGAGATAGACAAGGCTTACCGAAGCTTCGCGCGCTCGCGGCACCCCGACGGCGGCGGCTCGGAGGAGGCCATGAAGTCGCTCAACGAGGCGCGCGACATACTGCGCGACGCCGAAACGCGGAAGGCTTATGACGCCGAGCGTCGCCCGCCCCGGATCACCTACGGCACGTCGGCGGCCTACGACCCCGAAGCGGCTTCAAGGGCCGGGACGTTGAAGATACCAGTGGCCGACGAAGACATGGCAGGGTTAGTCATGGGCGCGGCGACATGTTTTGTGATAGGTCTTCCACTGTTGCTGCTGATAGAGTTCCAGTGGGTCTTCTTCTTGTGGCCCTTGCGCATCCTGTCACTCGGCGCGCTGGTGTTCGGCATATACATGGCTCATTCAGCGCTGTCGCTCATGAATCGGCAGATGAAAAAGAAGAAGCCCGGCGCCTGGCGGGCGGGCTTCTTCGCGCGCGAAGCGCTCTTCTGGGTGATAATCCTTAGCTGCGCGACCATGCTCGTCATCGCGCTTTATGCTAGCTAGATAATTAAGATCAAGTCTTACCTGCGGATCTCCTTGGTGCCGCTCGGCCAGTCTTTCTTAAACATCCCGGCGCTGATCGCAACATTCAACTGCATGTTGTTCAGGACGAAAGTCGATTGATCGCCGTTCGACTCTACGACGTGGTAGCGCGTAGGGACCCACGTAGACTTGTTCACCCACAGGGTCAACTGCTTGACGGATGATTTTCTCTTGGGCGTCAGCTCAAGCACCGCGGCGCCGCCGTCATCGCCTTTGTGTACGATGTTGTACTGGCTCTTAAGCTCAGGAACGGATGTGTACGGCGTGGCTATGAAGGAGAACTCCTGGTTCTTCGATGCCTGAGACGAGCGGGTCGTGAGTATGACTTGGTTGATAGGCGGCTGATAGAACCATATCTCGTTGCCGACGACCCAGACGACCTGGCTCGGCTTGTTGTTCCGGAAGTATTCGATCTTAACTTTGTCCGAGCCCTTGCCCTCGTGCCTGAACCAGAGCTTGCCGTTGTTTATCTCTTTGCCTCCCAGGTCGCCCAGACGCTTCTCTTGATGCAGATCGGCTTTGACGCTCTTTATGCCGGAGGCCGCCTTCTGCATGTTGGCGAGGATCTCGTCGAGCTGGCCGTTGGCCCTGGCGGTTGAAACTGAAAACGACGCCGCGACCAGCAGCGCTGCGGCTATTAAGAACAGATTGATTCGCTTCATCCTTAAACCCCTTGTCATCTTTTCATTCTTTGCGCCCCCAGGCCAGATAGCCCGTGACGTTGCCTGAGCTGTCCACGTGCGGCTCAGTCCGCTCGATCTTTACCGCCTGTCCATACTTTCGAGCCAGGTGCTCGCCGATCACTTCGTCAAGCCTCGCGGAGTCGATCTGGCCGACCTCTTCGCGGCTTACGAAGATGGGCTCCTGGAAACTGACCCCCGCGTCCATCGTCTTTGCGGTGTGCAGGAACCTGTTAGGGAAGGCGAAGATGAACAGCAGGATCAGCACGCACATCACGTCATACTGCCAGCTCCCTCGCTCGTACGACCAGAAGAGAACCTTCTTCAACGTTGAGAGTATGATTCTCATTTCTCAGCTCTCCTGTCCGACCACATGCCCGTCACGCATCTCGATCATGCGGTCGGCGCGCGCGGCCGCCTCCGGGTTGTGCGTGATCATCACGATCGTCTGCCCGAACTCGTTGTTGAGCCCGCGCAGCATCTCCAAAACGATCTGAGAGTTTTCGCTGTCAAGGTTGCCCGTGGGTTCGTCGGCCAACAGGATCGCCGGGCGGTTGATTATTGCCCTCGCTATCGCCACCCTCTGTTGCTCGCCGCCCGACAGCTCAAGAGGCTTGTGATTCATCTTCTCTTCCAGCTTGAGAAGTCGCAGCACCTCGCGCCTGCGCTCCGGGTTACCGCCGTTAGCGCCATTCGAGTAGATTCGCTCCGCGAGCTTGAGGTTGCCCTCGGCCGTGAGCGTGGGGAAGAGGTTGAACCGTTGGAAGACGAACCCTATCTTCCGCCTTCGCACGTCCGTCCGCTCGGCGTCGCTCATCCGCGTCATGTCTTCGCCATCGATGATGACGCGGCCGGACGTGGGCTGTAGCATCCCGCCTACGATGTGCAGGAACGTAGACTTGCCGCACCCCGAAGGCCCCATGATCGCGACGTACTCGCCCGCGTTTACCGTCACGTTAAGCCCGCGCAGCGCGGGCACGTCGACCTGGCCCACCCTGTAGACCATCTTCAGATCGATTGTCTCAAGAACTGGCTTCATCCGCCTCTCACTCGTAACTGAGCGCCTCTATCGGGTCGAGATTGGCCGCGCGCCACGCCGGGTATAAAGCGCCGACGATCCCGCCCATCAAACCGATGAGCGCGGCCAGCAGCAGCCATTCAAATTGTAAATCAATATGGAGCCGAGTGCTCGCCTCTATGGCGTATTTCCCTATGACAGCCACTAAGAAGCCGAACAGAACGCCTAGCACGCTTATCATCGCGGCCTCTTTTTCGATCGAGAAGACGATGAACTTCTTAGGCGCGCCGAGGCTCTTGAGTATTCCGATCTCGCGCGTCCGCTCGATTATCGTTGTGTACATCGCGAGCAGTATCACCAAAGTCGAGATAACCATCGAGAGCCAGATGACGACGTTCAAAAAGATGTCGACCGCGTTAAACCCCTGCGAGTAGAGCGCGGGCAAGTCGCGAGTGAAGATGGCCTTGTTGTTTGGGTAGTGCTGCTTCAACGACGCCATGACCTGGTCTTCGACCTCCGGCGACTCGGTCTTCACCAGGACGAACGTGCAGTTTTCGGCCCCGCCTAATAACTCTTGCAGCGTCGGCAGCGGTATCTTGACTCTCGCAAGCATCGAAGGCTGGTAGATGCCCACGACTTCGAATTCGTGATCGAGCACCTTTATCTTGCTCCCCACTCGCACGGGGCGCCCGTCGGTCCCCTGGTTGTTTTCGGCGTAGTAAGGGTCGACTATGGCTTGATACTCAGTGCCGGGTGTGCGGCCGTCGCCGATCGGGCGGCCCTCGACGATCTTAATCTGAGTAGTCTTTGAGAAGCTGTCGTAATCAACGCCGTCGACCATCTCGAACCCGAGCCCGCCTCCGCTGGTCTGCACCCACTCGCCGACGGGCGAGGTCGCCGCGACGCCGGGTATCGGGGGGATGGGCTTGAGGTCCGGGTCTTCGGCCGTCGGCTCGACGCCGTTGATGATCGCGTCGGCGTAGGCCGCCCGCAGCATCAGCGGGTTTGCAGTGAACGACAGGGTCCCGGATGCAAAGAAGCGAATCTCCGCATCGACGTTCGACTGGCGCTCGGTCGCGTCGCGCATCATGCCGCGCGCCAAGCCCACGGTCAGCACTACGAGGATCACGCCCAGAGCCACGCCGATTACGCTGACGGCCGTGCGCAGAGGGCGTTGCTTGACGTTGGCTACAATCAGGCTATCCATCTTCAGTGAGTAGGGATGGAAGGCTGCGGCTTACGAGCGTTCGTAAGCGACGCCTTTCTGGGCGCGTCGAGGTCTACGTCTTTCAATCCCTCGGTGTTTTCGAGCACGAAAGTAGTTCCGGGCAATTCCGAGTTGATCTCTACGCTGTCCTTTTCGAGATCCAATTCTATGCGGTACCCGTCCTGCCTGCGGTCGACGACCACGCGGCCGGGCCATCTCCAACTGGCGCCGTTAACGTCGAACCAGTCTGAATACCAGACGTCGCTCGCCAACCGGCCGGCCCCGTTCTCAAACGTCTGCTGGCGGACGAGCGGCACGCCTTCACGCGTGCGGTCGAACCAGAACTTACGCCGCAACTCGGCCTCGCCTTTGTCCGTGCGCTCAAGGACGTATAAGACGTAATAACTGCGCACGACCTTGCGCCCCTTCTTGCCGGGGCGGTCGTCGGGCTCTTCCACCTGTACCTCTTCGCGGAACACGTCGGCCCGCCCGCTCGCAGGCGTAGGCTTGATGAGAAAGGCGTCCGTCACATGCTGCGGGCGCATGTTTACCAGGCCGCCCGCTTCGGTCAGTCGCGGGTCCTTGGCCTTCTTCAACTCGTCGGTCGTCATCCGATCGAGGTCGCCCAGGTTGCTGCCATGCACGAACTGCCGCTTGTCCTTCGGGTAGTAGATCGCGAGGCGAAAGCTCTGACCGTCGCTCGTCATATCGGCGACCTTCGTGTTTACGATCGGCGCTGTGACCAGCATGCGGATGTTTTCAGGGCGGCGGAAGCGAATCGCCCCGTTAGCTTCGGGGAACTCTTCGGCCTTGTTATCTTTGCCGGTGAAATAGTTGCGGACCAGCACGCCGGCCTGTGCCGAGAATGTATCGACCCGGCCGTATGAATCTATCCGGCCGATCAACTCCTCAGTCGATAAGTTAGGTTGCGTCGGAAGCACTTCGGCCACGGTCACTTTTCTGATACACGCCGACCCGAAAAGCGCGACGGCCGCGAATAAGATTGTAAATAGGCTAATCCTTCTCACGATAGACTATCTCCACAATATTTATAGATGCAGACAGAGGCCAATACTCTTACTAGAGTAAAGAAAAAGGTTAACAAAGGAGAGGAAAGCTTGTCAACGTATTCATTCTAGCCAATTTAAGCCCCTCATGTCAATGAAAAGTAAGGGCTTTTAACCGCCGCCATGGCTCGTTGCATGGCGGCGGTTTCAGGCTTTACTATTTTCAAGGGGGCACAGATGCCTAGACTAAAAAAAGCCACGATAAAAGCAAAACGCGCGCTCGGCGAGAGACTTTTCGACGAGCCTGAACAGAGGCCTTTCGCAGCGAATCAACCCGCCGACCGGCCGCTGGCCGACCGCATGCGGCCTCGCACCCTCGACGAGTTCATTGGCCAGGAGAAGATCGTAGGCCGGGGCCGCGCGCTGAGGAGGATGATCGAAGAAGACAGGTTGCAATCGATCATACTTTGGGGACCGCCCGGCACGGGCAAGACTACGCTCGCACGCATCATCGCCGAGGCGACCGAGGCGAACTTCGTTCAGTTCAGCGCCGTGACCTCAGGCATCCGCGAAGTCCGCGAGGTGATGGCCGAGGCCGAGGAGTATCGATTACAATCGAACCACCGCACGCTTGTCTTCATCGACGAGATACATCGCTTCAACAAGGCGCAGCAGGACGCTTTTCTCCCCTACGTCGAAAACGGGACGATAATCCTGATCGGCGCGACGACCGAGAACCCTTCGTTCGAGGTCAACTCGGCGCTCCTGTCCCGCTCGAAAGTCATAGTGCTCGAGCCGCTCACGGCCGAGCACCTCGCCCAGATCATGAGGTCTGCGGTTGAAGACCGCGAGCGCGGGCTCGGGGACCAGACCGTCATCGCCCCGGACGAGGTTCTCGGCGCAATAGCCGGCTACGCGTCGGGCGACGCGCGCGTCGCGCTGAACACGCTTGAGCTGGCCGCCTCGGTCGCGGAGCCGGACGAAGGGGGCGCGAGGAGGCTTACGCCCGAAGTGCTGCGCGAAGCGATGCAGCGGGCGGCGATCAGGTATGACAAGGCGGGTGAGGAGCATTACAACCTGATCTCGGCTTTCATAAAATCCATACGCAACTCGGACGCCGACGCCGCGGTCTACTGGCTCGCGCGCATGCTCGAAGCCGGCGAAGACCCGCTCTACATCGCCAGGCGTTTGGTCATACACGCTTCGGAAGACATAGGGCTGGCCGACCCGCAGGCGCTCACGCAGGCGGTCGCGGCGATGCAGGCGACCCACTTCGTAGGTCTGCCTGAAGCAAAGCTCGCCTTGACGCAGGCGGCCATCTATCTTTCGCTCGCGCCTAAATCGAATGCCGTGATCGAGGCTTACATCTCCGCGCAGAAGGACGCGCTTGAAACCGAGCGACAGCCCGTGCCTCTGCACCTGCGTAACGCCGCGACATCGTTGATGAAACAGGTCGGTTACGGCAAAGGGTACCAGTACGCTCACCTGTTCGAGTCGGGCCGCGCAGAAGAGATGGAGTGCCTGCCCGAAGGGCTGCGCGGGCGGAAGTACTATAAGCCGAGCAAACGTGATAAAGTTCCCTCCCGATAACCGTTTTGGAGGGACGCTTATGGCAGAGATAGTCGTCACATCGGTCGGTTTTCTGAAACAGGAGATCACCGCAGGCTCGCACAATTTCTACGCCGACGAGCCTCGCGAAGTCGGCGGGAGCGATGCGGGGCCAGACCCGTATTCGCTGCTGCTTGCTGCGCTGGGCGCTTGCACGTCGATGACGCTCCAGCTTTACGCGCGCCGCAAGGAGTGGCCGCTGGAAAGGGTCGAAGTCTCTTTGCGGCACGACCACGTTCACGCCATAGATTGCCAGGAGTGCAGCACGAAAGAAGGGAAGATAAGCCGCATCGAGCGCTACATATCGCTCACGGGGCCGCTGTCGGACGAACAGAAAGAAAGATTACTCGAGATAGCGAAGCGCTGCCCCGTGCATAAGACGCTCACTTCGGAAGTCTTTATCGTAGACTATCCCGACTGACTCGACAGGTGAAGCAATGGCTACGACGTCCATCACGATCAAAACGCGCCGCCCGAAACAGGTGATCGATATAACCGGCGAAATCGAGCGATGGCTCTCCGGCGCGAAGATAGACACGGGGCTGTGCAACATATTCGTCGAGCACACGACCGCCTGTCTCGCCACGGGCGAGGCCATCGAAGGCACGGACGAAGACTTGATGGAGACGCTTGAGAAGATCATCCCGAAGATAAACTTCCGCCACGGCCACGACCCTTCGCACGCCCCAGACCACATGATCTCTTCCATAGTCGGGGCGAGCCTTACGGTCCCGCTCCGCAACGGCAGGCTCCGGCTGGGCACATGGCAGCGAGTGTTGCTCGTCGAGTGCAATGGCCCGCGCGACCGCGAGATCGTCGTGACGGCCATTGCCGCCTGATTCATTCGAAAGGGCTTATCCCGGCTCATTAGCCGCTCGTTGACAACCCGCAGCCTAGTCTGTAGATTGAAACTTTGCATCAACCTGTCGTTTTACATGGCAAGAGCCTTCGAGATTCATCAGCCGTAACCGGCTCCGCCGCTTAACAGAGCGTTAATTTGACTCCCGTCCGTGGCGACGATAAGATTTTTATAGAAACCCCATGAATCGTTTTGAACCGTAAGAGGATTAATAATGGTAACTGAATCAGCGGTTGGCGAGGGCTTCATCACCACGAAGGTGAGCGAGGTCGCGAACTGGGCGCGCAAGAACTCCCTGTGGCCGATGCCTTTCGGCACCGCCTGCTGCGCAATCGAGTTCATGTCCGTAGTCTCAGCGCACTACGACCTGTCGAGGTTCGGCGCTGAGGTCGTCCGTTTTTCGCCGCGCCAGTCCGATCTGTTGATGGTCATGGGCACGATCGTCGATAAGATGGGGCCGGTCCTCAAGAGGATCTACGACCAGATGCCCGAGCCGAAGTGGGTGATCTCGATGGGCGCGTGCGCTACATCTGGCGGTTTCTATCGCGCCTACCACGTTATGCAGGGCATAGACGAGATCATCCCCGTCGATGTCTACATACCGGGCTGCCCGCCGTCGCCCGAGGCCGTGATGCAGGCGGTCCTGATGATACAGGACCTGATCGAGAAAGAGTCTCTCGTGGACGCGGACGCGCGCCAGGATTTGCGCGAGCGGCTGAAGAAAGAGATCACCGAGAGCGCGCCGAAGCCGCTGCTGATCGCAGAGCAGCAGGCTCGCGAGGCCCGAAGGCTTGTGCAGATCACGCGCGAGCCCGCCGCGCCTCAGAACCCGATCGTCGCCTCGATACAGGGCCGTTTCAAAGACGAGATTCTCGACGTGAACGACTTTCGCGGCGACCTGGCCATAACGGTCAGGCCCGACCGCATAACCGAAGTCTGCCGCGCGCTCAAAGAAGACCCCGACACTAAGTTCGACCTGCTCAGCAGCATCACGGGGCTCGATTACCTCGGCTACGCCGAGGCGAAGAGTGACGAGCGCTTCAACGTCGTTTATCACCTCTACTCTATCGACCACGGGCACCGCGTCAGGCTGAAGGCGCCCGTCGCGGAATCGGCTCCGGAAGTAGATTCCGTGTCGTCGGTCTGGAAGACTGCGAACTGGTGGGAGCGCGAGACGTTCGACATGTTCGGCATACGCTTCCGCAACCACCCGGACCTTCGCCGTATTCTTTGTCACGAGGAGTTCGTCGGCCACGCGCTCAGGAAGGATCACGATCCGGGCGGGCGAACGCCGCTTTCGCGCGATTACAAGCTGCCGATCGAATACCAGACCGAGTGGCGCGAAGACGAAGTCGCGGACCGTTTGAGCGGCGAGCCTACGATCATAAACGTCGGCCCTTCGCACCCCGCGACTCACGGCACGCTCAGGATCGTGTGCCGGCTCGACGGCGAGAAGATCACGGACGCCGATGTCGAGATCGGCTACCTGCATCGATGCTTCGAGAAGATGGCCGAGACGCACCAGTGGAATCAAGTCATCCCCTACACCGATCGCCTGAACTACATGTCGTCGTTTCTCAACAACGTCGGCTACGCGTGCGCAGTCGAGAAGCTGTTAGGCATAGAAGTACCGAAGCGCGTCCAGTACATACGGGTGATTCTCGGTGAGCTGTCTCGAATAATGGATCATATGGTCTGCATCGGGACGAACCTCGTCGACCTCGGCGCGATAACGAACTTCTGGTACACGTTCGAGCCCCGCGAAGAGATCTACGACCTGCTTGAGATGACGGCGGGCGTGCGGATGATGGTCAGTTACGTGCGCGTCGGCGGGCTCCACTCGGACCTGCCCAATGACTTTGTGCCGCGTTGCCGCGAGGTGCTGGCGCGACTTCCGAAATACATCGACGACGTGCACAAGCTCAACACGAATAACCGCCTCTTCAAGCAGCGCTCGGTCGGCGTCACGGAGATCAGCGGCAAGGACGCGATCGACTGGGGGATCACGGGGCCGATGCTGCGTGCGGCGGGCGTCCCTTACGACATACGGCAGAACCACCCGTATTCGAGCTATGAGGACTTTGATTTCGAAGTTCCCATCGGCAATCGCGGCGACATGTACGACCGCTACCTCGTCCGCATGGAGGAGATGCGACAGAGCCTTCGCATAATCCACCAGGCGCTGGAGAACCTGCCCGAGGGGCCGTATCAGGTGAACGACCGCCGGATCACGCTCCCGCCCAAGCTAGGCGTCTACACGAACATCGAAGACTTGATGAACCACTTCAAGCTCGTGATGCACGGCATACAGCCGCCGCCGGGCGAAGTCTACGGCTACACCGAAGGCGGCAACGGCGAGATGGGCTTTTACATAGTCTCGGACGGCTCGATGCGGCCGTGGCGGTGTCATGCGCGCGGGCCGTGCTTCCCGATATTCTCGTCTTACCCGAAGCTGATCGAAGACTCGCTATTGGCCGACGCGGTCGCGGCGCTCGGCAGCTTCAACATAGTCGCGGGGGAGCTCGACCGATGATCAGATTCAGCGAAGAGGCCATGCGCCGCTACGAGGCGATCCTGAGCCATTACCCGGCCAAGCGCGCGGCCCTGTTGTCAGTGCTGACGCTGGCGCAGCGCGAGTTCGGGTGGATCTCAGAGGAGGTGGCCGACTACCTCAGCGGGCTGATGGGCTACCCTGCGTCGGACATCCTGAGCGTCGCGACCTTCTACACGATGCTTCATAAGAAGCCCGTTGGCAAATATCACATGGAGATTTGCCGCAACGTCAGTTGCTGGCTGATGGGCACATACCCTTGCGTAGACGAGATAAAGCGGCAGTTGAAAGTCGACGTAGGCGAGATTACGCCCGACGGGAAATTCAGTTGGAACCTGACCGAATGTCTCGGCTCTTGCGGCACCGCGCCCGCGATGCAGGTCGGGGACCGCTACTTCGAAAACCTGACGCCCGCAAAGATAGCCGAGATAATCGAGAAACTGGCGAATGAATAAGATACTGCTTGTGAATATTGAAATGCCCGACCAGACGAGCATCGCGAAGTACCGCGAGCGCGGCGGGTACAAGGCGCTGGAGAAGGCGCTCGGGATGGAGCCGGCGGCCATCATCGAAGAGGTGAAGACGAGCGGGCTTCGCGGACGCGGGGGCGCGGGTTTCCCTACGGGGATGAAGTGGGGGTTCGTGCCTCGCAACACGGGCAAGCCGACCTACCTTCTTTGCAACGCCGACGAGAGCGAGCCGGGCACGTTCAAAGACCGCATACTGATGGAGCGCGACCCGCACCTCTTAATCGAAGGGATGGCTATCGCCTGCCTCGCGCTGGGCTGTCATCTCTCTTACATATACCTGCGCGGCGAATACGAGTTCATAGCGCACACGATGCAGCTCGCGCTCGACGAGGCGTACGAAGCGGGAATACTCGGCCCGTCCGTGATGGGTAAAGATTTCCCGCTCGACCTCTACCTGCACCTGGGGCAGGGCGCTTACATTTGCGGCGAGGAGACTTCGCTGATCGAATCGCTCGAAGGCTATCGAGGGTACCCGCGCATCAAGCCGCCGTTCCCCGCCACGCACGGCTTTCTAGCCTCGCCCACGGTGGTCAACAACGTCGAGACGCTCTGCGCGCTGCCGTGGATCATCACGAACGGCGGCGCGGCTCACTCGGCGATAGGGACTGAAAAGAGTAAGGGGACGAAACTCTTTTCGGTGTCGGGCCACGTCAACAAGCCCGGCGTCTATGAAGTCGACATGGGTTATCCGCTGCTCGATTTCATAAACAACGAAGCGGGCGGGATACCGAACGGGCGGCAACTCAAGGCGGTCATCCCCGGCGGGTCGAGCGTACCCGTGCTAACGGCCGCCGAATGTGACGGCGTGTTGCTCGATTACGAATCGCTTCTCAAGGCAGGCTCGATGTTGGGGTCGGGCGGGATGATCGTGCTCGACGACAGCACGAAGATGCCCGAGGTGCTGTCGGTCATCGCGGACTTTTACGCGCACGAATCGTGCGGCCAGTGTACGCCTTGCCGCGAGGGGACGGGGTGGGCCGCGAAGATACTCCGCAACCTGGTCGCGGGCAAAGGCAAGCGGTCGGACATCGATCTGCTCTTGAAGATCGCGGACATGATGGAAGGCAAGACGATCTGCCCGCTCGCCGACGCGGACGTGATGCCGATCCGCAGCTTCGTCACGAAGTTCAGGAGCGAATTCGAGGCGCTTTGCGCGGGCTGATTCGAGATAATCGGAAGAGAATAGATGCCAAAATTCACGATAAACGGGATAGAGGTCGAAGCCAAAGAGGGCCAGACCGTCATACAAGCCGCGATGGCCGCCGGGTTCGACATACCACATTACTGTTATCACCCGGACCTGCCGATCGACGGCAACTGCCGTATGTGTCTGGTCGAGGTCGAGAAGATGCCTAAGCTGCCGCCTTCCTGCACGACGGTCGTGACTGAAGGCATGGTCGTCCGCACGAACACGGACCGCGTGAGGCAGACGGTCCAGGGCGTGCTTGAGTTTCTTCTCATCAATCACCCCGTAGATTGCCCCGTCTGCGACCAGGCGGGCGAATGCCGCTTGCAAGACTACTACATGGTCTACGGGCTGCACACGAGCGAGATCCCGTTAGAGATGAAGGTGCGCAAGCGCAAGGTCATAGACCTGGGGCCGATGGTCGTCTTAGACCAGGAGCGCTGCGTGCTCTGCTCGCGCTGCATAAGGTTTTTCGACAACGTCACGCACACCGGGGAGATGCAGTTTTTCGGGCGCGGCGATCACGTGGCGATCGGCACTTTCGAAGACCGCCCGCTCGACAACCCTTACTCGGGCAACGTCGTAGACATCTGCCCTGTGGGCGCGCTCACTTCGAGGGACTTCCGCTTCAAATGCCGCGTCTGGTTCCTGCACAGCACGGATTCGGTCTGCGGCGGCTGCTCGACGGGCTGCAACATGAGGATCGATCATCGCGACGGGACGATCTTCCGGCTGCTCCCGCGCCGCAACGTTGAGGTCAACCGTAGCTGGCTGTGCGACGAAGGGCGTTTGACTTACCACGAGCTGGCGGCTGGCGAGCGCATCTCGCGCCCTATGATGCGCGGCCGCGACGGCATGCAAGCGCCCGTCACGTGGAAAGAAGCGGTCGCTTCGGTGAACTCGCGCCTGAAGGAGCTCGCCGCCGCAAACGGGGGAGATTCGATAATCGGGTTCGCCTCGCCGTCGGCCACAAACGAATCGCTTTACCTCTTCAAGAGGTATCTCGGCGAGCAGGTCGGCGCAAGTCAATTCGAATTCAGAACCGATTCCGAAGATCGCAAGGTCACGGAAAAAGAGGACGACGTTCTGCGCCACGTCGACAAGCACCCGAACTCTATGGGCGCGATCAACCTCGGCTTGGCGAGCCAGCAGCTTGGCGGGATCAACGGGGCTATCGAAGCCGCCCGCGCGGGCCGGATCAAAGCGGGCGTGATCGTCTATTACAAGCCGCTCGTCCGTCGGCCCGAAGACGCGGAGGCCGAAGCGCGCATAGCAGAATTGATCGGCGCGCTTGAATTCTCCGTCGTGCTTGCGGCTCACAAAGCCGAGTGGCAGCGTGAAGCCAGCGCGCTGCTCCCCGTAACCGCGTGGTCTGAAGAGAGTGGCACGTACACGAATTACCAGGGGCGGGTCCAGCTCGCGGGGAAGGCGGTCGAGCCGGGCGGTGACGTTCTCCCGCTCTGGGAGGTGCTGGCGTCGCTGCTTTACGAGAGCGGCGATACGGTGCTGTGGCTTTCCCCCGACGACGTATTCGCGCGCATGGCCGAAAGCGAGCCGGCCTTCCGCGGGATCGCGGTGGAGCAGACGCGTATGCCGGGCGCGCTGCCTACGGCGTGACGCGTTTGGAGAATTTGAAAGGCGTGAAAGTGGCTCCCGGAGCCAATCTGGTGTTATGAAAAAGCAAGCCAAGACAGTCAACGTGGCCGACCGCGCGAAGAAGGAATCCTCGGTCGTCAAAGAGGTGCTGGGGCCGCTCGTGGGGATGGGACTGACCTTCACGCGGATGGTGGAGAACGTCACAGGGAAAATCGACCCCACGATCAGCTACCCCGAAGAGCGCCGCGCCTATTCCGACCGCTACCGTGGCGCGCACATACTGACGGCGCGCGAAGACGGCAGCCCGCGCTGCGTAGCCTGCTACATGTGCGCGACGGCCTGTCCGGCCGACTGCATCTACATCGAGGCGGGCGAGCACGCGGACCCGCTCGTAGAAAAATTCCCGACCCGATTCGAGATAGACATGCTCCGCTGCGTCTTCTGCGGCTTCTGCGTCGACGCATGCCCGGAAGAGGCGATCATCATGAGCCGCGAGACGGAGATCTGCGCTTACACTCGCGAAGAGACTCTCTGGGACATAAAGACGCTGATGAAGAGGCCGGAGCTGCCCGAGTTCGGGCTCGGGTACAGGCCGAACGAGAACCTCGTCGAGAGCCGCCTTGCTTTCGTCCCGAAAGAGAAACTGAAAAAAAGGCTTGCCGGGCGCGTCACGCTGAAAGAAGAGGTCGAGATGATCCCTCATGTCACCTTCGACCCGACGGCGGATGCAGACAAAAAGTGAGTGGCCGCGTCCGATAGAAGAGCTCGCATCGTCTCACCTCTACAGCGGCTTGCAATTGTAAGTGACCGTTCCTTCGGAGTGCGCCGACAAGTCACCGCACTCCGAAGGAGGCGCTTATTATCCCGGCCGCATTCAACCGCAATTAGCTATAGAAAGATTGATGTCGTCATCAAAAGAACGGGGGGCGGAATTTCCGCCCCCTATCGAACAGACTATTCTTTTTGCATTCGGCTAGCGGTTGCCGCCGCCCGAGCCACCGCGGCCTCCTCCGCCGGAGCCGCCCTTGCCGCCTCCGCCTCCAGAGCCGCCCTGACCACCGCCGGAGCCGCCTTTGCCGCCGCCGGAACCGCCTTGGCTGCCGCCGCCGCCCGAGCCCCCACCTTGTTTACCGCCGCCTGAACCGCTTTGGCCGCCTCCCTGGCCGCCGCCGCTTCCTTTGTTCCTGGACATTGCTGTTCCCTCCTGTAGTTGAGGATCAAAATTAATGAAGACTCTTTGAGTCCTCCGAGCTGCTGAGTGGTTATAAAGCAACAGGTGTACCCGAAGGTGACGGCGGACTTTTTGCTCTTCCGCAGCGGCAGGGAGTACATTCATCAGGTCTACGTGACGATTTTGTTTTACAGCGGGGCGATGATGCAGGCGATTGAGTGACATCAAAGCTAATGTGGAGAGCCCTGGCTCTGCTCCTTAAACCCACTTAGCCAGTTGAAGTAGAGTCATCAATTTTATATTGACGAGAAGGGAGTTCATTGTCTTCCGGCCCTCCGGCTTGGAGGAATATTGACCGGATGACCACTAGGGATGGGCCAGGCGGGGCGACCCGACGACAAGTGCAACAGAGAGTAGACCAGCCGATGGCCGCTTCGGCGGCCGACGACCTCCGGGTAGGTCGCTTGAGCGAGCGGAGCAATCCGCCGCCTAGATGAATGACCGTCACCCGCATCTCACGCAGGCGGGACGCGGGCACAGGATTCGGCTTACAGACCCGCTCCGCTGTAGTTAGCGATGTGTTTTTCATCAAGTCCCGGAGCGCCAAGCCCGTACATTATTCCTTAGTTGAGCAAAGCCCAAGAATCATGCTAAGTAATCGGACGTGTAAATAATCTTCTAAGAGCGGGTAAGCTGGTAACCATGCCTACAGAAATATAGAGCCTGCCCCTTCTTGGTTGCGATGATCCTCGATGGCTTACGGTGAGATGTTAGTAATAACTCCCTTTATTTCAATGAACTAAGCTTTAGATGTGCGCCGAATGGCGCGCTGTAAGTGCTCTGTATGTTTAGTTTATTTGCACTTACTTGCATCGTCAGGCTGTTTTTTTCCGTCTATATCAATTGAAGGGGATGATAACACCTTCAAGAGCGTAGCTGCTTCGGCAGAGCAGCAAAAGTGGAAGCCCTTAAAGTAAAGCTTAACCGGACGTTAAGTCGGGCAGCCACGCGGCGCTTTAATACCCGGAAAGAGTATAAAACACAGAAGGACAACAGATTATTCAGTAAGCGATTACTAAGTATTAGGTAGCCGTGTGCCCTAATGAATAGGGCTATACTTTCTACGGAGTTTAAGGCGCCTGTTGCTCTTTGGTGTTTTAGTGTCTGAGGAGGGTATATGGACCTTCTATTAAATGCCCTTGAGAAATATGGCATCTGGGGAATCATCATAGCAGCCATCATTTATATTATCCTGAATAGTGAAATCAAGTTTCACTTTCCTCGTCAAGAGAAGAAGTCAAAAAAACATTAAAGACCCATCTGAAGATGAATAGATTCGCGATGATTGCTGTATAACTTGGAGCTTCGTCGGAGCCTGCGCTTGTTGAGTTATCAAAGGCCTTATAACCTCTCTCAGCCGGTGCTATCGTTGTCGGGACTACCGCATCTAACGCTAACCAGAGCAACGTAGGAGCATAGTTATGAAAGGAAGTTCTGGTTGCTTAGGCTGTTTGCTCGGGTCGTTACCCGGAGCCTTTATCGGGTTTATGATATTTGCTTTGGTCTATAAGCGAATCTTTCCTGGGCCGGTGACGAATGGCTATGAGTGTGCGAGAGGCAATTTCTACGGGTATCTATCAATACTAATGGGCGGATTACTAGGCGGGTTCCTCCTCGGCTACTTGGCTAATAAGGTTTCCAGTGATAAGGGGGAGCCGGGCGGTGAGTGAGAAAACTCTCGCCCTGATCTGATTGAAGGCTCACCGGAAGTCGCCTTTGTCGATCCCTGTTCGGAGCGCTATAATTGACGTGAAAAGATCGTATTTTGCGGGCGCATCACGCTGAAAGAGGTGGAGATGATCTCTCATGTCACCTTCGACCCGAACAAGGATTGAGCGCGATTCGCTTGGCGAGCGCGAGCTGCCGGCCGATGTTTACTATGGCATACAGACGGCCCGCGCGCGCGAGAACTTCCCGATCTCTGGCTTTAAGCCATACCCTTCATTCGTCACCGCCACGGTTCAGATAAAGAAGGCCGCCGCGCGCGCTAACTCGGCCCTCGGCGCGCTCGACCCGCGCATAGCCGAAGCTATAGTTCAGGCCGCCGACGAAGTCCTTGCCGGCGGCCTCAGAGAACAATTCGTCGTAGACCCATTCCAGGCCGGCGCTGGAACGTCTCATCACATGAACGTCAACGAGGTGCTGGCCAACCGCGCGATAGAGCTGTTGGGCGGTGAGAAAGGCGACTACTCGGTCGTGCACCCTAACGACCATGTGAACATGGGCCAGTCGACTAACGACGTGATCCCGACCGCCATCCGGTTGGCCGCGCTTGAGCTCGCGTCAGACCTCGTCCTAGAGCTAGACCGTCTCGCCGCCGCCTTCCGCGCGAAGGCCGCGGAGTTCGACCGCATAGTGAAATCGGGCCGAACGCACCTGCAAGACGCCGTGCCCGTCCGCCTGGGACAGGAGTTCGGCGCGTATTCGGCCGCCATGGCGAAGAACTCGGATAGGGTCAGGCATGCCGCGTCGGAGCTGACAGAACTCGGTCTAGGCGGCACTGCCGCCGGGACGGGGTTGAACGCCGTGCCGGGCTACAGGGAGCGCGTAGTCGCAGAGTTGAACGACATCATCAACAACGCGCTCTTCGGCCAAGGCGCGCTCCGGCGGACCGATGATTATTTTGAATCGATGCAGAGCATGTCGCCGTTCGTTCAAGTGTCGGGCGCGCTCCGCACGCTTGCCACCGACATGACGCGCATCGCAAACGACCTCAGGCTCCTCAGCTCAGGGCCGAACACTGGGCTTGCGGAGATCAACCTGCCAGCGGTCCAGCCGGGCTCCTCGATCATGCCGGGGAAGGTTAATCCCGTGATGGCGGAGATGACCAACATGGTCTGCTTTCAAGTCATGGGCAACGACCAGACAATCGTGATGGCGGCGCAGGCGGGCCAGTTGGAGTTGAACGTGATGATGCCCGTCATAGCGTTCGACCTGCTGATGTCCCTTACGATAATGACAAACGCCCTGAAGGTTTTGCGGGAGCGGTGTGTGGAAGGCATAACCGCGAACGAAGAGCGGTGCCGGTGGTACGTCGAACGCAGCGTCGCGCTCGTCACCGCGCTGAACCCCCGGATCGGCTACGCGCGGGCCGCGGAAATTGCCAAGCGCGCGATCTCCAAGGGGAAAACGATCCGCGAGACGATACTGGAAGAGAAGCTGATGACGCCCGAGGAAGTAGCCGAAGTCATGGACACCTACGCCATGACAGAATACAAGGAATAATGCTAGAAAACCTTGCTTCGGCAGGCCAAAACTGGTATTGACTCTTTTTGCCAAATAGGCGAAAGTTCTTTAGGAAATCAAGTATCAATCATCCACTACACCGACGACCTTGAAAGGAGGCTTAGGCTTAAATGACGTACGTTATCGCAGAACCCTGCATAGGGACTAAGGACACGGCATGCGTCGACGTTTGCCCGGTCGACTGCATTCACCCGCGCAAGGACGAGGAGGCATTCGAGACTTCAGAGCTGCTATACATCCACCCCGACGAGTGCATCGATTGCGGCGCTTGCGAACCGGCCTGCCCTGTCCAGGCGATCTTCACCGAAGACGATCTCCCCGAGCAGTGGAAGCAGTATACTCAGATCAACGCCGATTATTACAAGTAAAGGCGCGGGCGCTGGGCTTGCGGATTTCACGTCCTGCACACAGCTACCTCAAGAGCCATCGCAAGAGCGGTGGCTCTTCGCTTTAGCGGCCAGAAGTCGAAGTGATCTCTAAGTTCTTACCTGAGTCAGTGGCGCACGCTCTTGAGGTTGTGAACGAGCATCTTCTTGCCTTCCTGGAACCTGACTTCGATCTTATTCGGCGCGGGGGATGATTCGACCGACCCGAGGCCGAACTTCGGGTGGCTGATAACGTCGCCGGCCGCAAAACTCGAATCCATGTTGTAAGACTTGACCGGACGTTTCGGGTCTATCGAGAACGCGGCGACTTCGCGCGAGCGTTTGGTCCCCGTCGCTTTAGATGACGTGGTCCCTCTCGACTTGGAGGCGCGCTCCGTAGTCGTCGCTGCCGACTGTTTGTAGTTGTGGAGGCTGCCGCACATGGCACATGTGACTTTCTTTACGGTCTCACCGTCCATCGCGGTTACCGTGTGGCTGCGCTCGTCTTTGCACTTCCCGCAATAAGCGCTGATCTCTTGTCCGACTCTTGGTTTTCTGTAAAGCATAATCTAAATATATCATCCGCGCGGATGAACTGCCAGTTTCGGGCCGCGGGGCGGGAGCTTACAGCAGCTCTCTGAGCTTGCGCGCCGCGCGGTAGTGGACCGCGTTGGCTTCGCCGGGAAGCTCGCCCGGCCGGAAGAGCCCGTCGACCCAACGGAGGTATTCGCCGACCGCGCGCTTGCCGGCGATCTTCGTCGCGATCCGCCCGCGCTGCTGGTGAGCGGTGATGTGATAGACGAACCCGTCAGCGCCGAGGTAGACGCTGTTCTCCCATAATCCCTTCTTGACTTCGCCCCCCTCACTCCCCAGGAGCGAGCCACTCAACGCTGTCTGAACGGGGTCGTTCTTCTCGGCCATGGTTTCATTTCTACAGGAATGAAATTGCTTGCGCAATGCGGATAGAGTGCGGCTGTCGGCGTGTGTTAAGCTGAAAAGTGTGGGACAACACTTAAGATCATCCCGCCGGGGCAACGAGAATGATTAATATTCTCTCGGTCAATTGCGGCTTAGCCTTCGCACCCTACCTTTCAGAATGCGCGCACTCCTTCCTGCGCCAACAGGCCGCGACCGCGCGCGTGATCCGCCAGGCGGCGACGGGCCTGATTATCAGGGCCGAAGAGTCTTTCTCCATCAGGCACCAGAACCGCGAAGCAGTCCTTTCGCTCGAAGACCTCGGACATTACTCTCAGACCATAGATTTCCGCGTCGATTCATACGAGGTCTTGCGGACGTCGGACGAGCTGGTGCTGGCCAACATCGGCCGGAGCCTTCTGATCTCCTACCCGCAATCCGAGCTCTGGCTCGAACCCGAAAACGTAGAGCGTCTGGTCGCGATCTTCCGCCGCGGGTCGGCCACCGAAGCCGACGAGATCGATGACGCGCTCAGCCTGCCCGACTGGCTGAGCGTCTCGTCGAGCGGCGGGCGGCTGCTGCTCAGCGATCAGCGCAACGGCCGGTGGTCGCTGCTCGGGTCGGACCACATAGCGGAGCTTGAGCGCAGGCTCGAAGCATTGAGAAGGGCGGATGATTCTCCCGCGCAGCCCGGTCCTCCGACTATCAACATGAAAGGGGTGATCGTTCATCTGCAATCGGCCTCCAGGCTTGCCGGTGCGCTTGAGCTGTTCGCAGAGACGGGCGAAGTCTCGCCTTTTGAAGAGACGGCCCCTACTTTTCAGCTAAGGGTATCGAGATCGACCGAAGGGCTAGAGGTTCGCGATTCCGCGGGCGGCGTCGGGGTTACGGCCAGGGAGGCGCGCAAGTGGGTGGCGATTATCAGAGACGAGCTGGCGCGCGTAAAGGCGGCAGTAATCGAGCGGGGGAGTATCAGGACGGTCTTCGCCGACGGGCCTGGAGGGCGCTGGGTGTTGCAGTGGGGCGATGAAGTCCTTGTCTCCGCAAGTTTGCTCTCGCGCCTGCCTGACGTGACCGAGGGGATCGACGACGCGGCCGCGACGACGATAGCTCTGAGAAAGACTCCCGATTTCTTGTTATTCCTGTCGACAGCCAGCGGCGGGTGCGTGGCCCTCACCGATAAAGAAGCAGCTCTGCTGGCGCAATCAACACAGGCGGGCGGCGGTCAGTAGCGGGCCTTCTCCTCTTCGTCGATGTGTTCGAGCAGGTGGCCCATCTTCTCTTTCTTAGTCTTGAGGTAGCCGCGCGATTTTTCGTGAGGGGTGAGCTCGATCGGCACGCGCTCGACGATCTCGATCCCCGCGGCGAGGATCGCGTCGATCTTATCCGGGTTATTCGACATCAGCCTTATGCGGCGCAATCCGAGCTGCTTGATGATCTCGGCGCAGCACTCGTACTGGCGCAGGTCCGCGTCAAAGCCTAGCGACAGGTTGGCCTCCACCGTGTCCTGCCCTGCGTCTTGCAGCGCGTAGGCGCGAATCTTGTTCGTGATGCCTATCCCGCGCCCCTCCTGCTGCTGGTAGATGATGACGCCGTGGCCCTCTTCCTCGATGAGCCTCATGGCGAAGTCGAGCTGGCGGCCGCAGTCGCACTTGGTCGAGTGAAAAACATCGCCCGTCAAACACTGCGAGTGTATGCGGACGAGGCTAGGCCGCTCCGCGTCGAGCGTGCCTTTCACAAGTACGGGGAACTCTTCGCCCGACAGGTTGCTCTTGAAGGCGATGATGCGGAAACAGCCGAGCTCGGTCGGGAGGTTCGCCTCCGCGATGCGCTCTACGCCCGCGCACTCTTTGTCGTCACTTTTCATAGCTCTGAATCGATTCTAGTAAGCCTTGAAACTAGCGTCAAGGCACGAGGCTTAACCGGATCGAGCGGCCAAAAGAAAGACCGCCGCGGGAACGCTTAAGGTTTTAAGCGTCGCCGCGGCGGATTTAGGAGGATTGGTCGTCAGCCGAAGGCGCAATCGGTTGACAACCGCCGGTTTTGCGCCGGCTCGCCTTTAGAGGATCACACCCCTATTCTCACTCACTCACTTCGAGAGGATCTCTTTGAAGAACGCGAGCGCCCGCTCGTCGCCCGTCTGGCCCAGCCAGAAGATCGCCTGTTTGCGGACCTCCGGTTTCGCGTGCGTGCGCGCGATCTTTATCAAAAGCGGGATCGATTCGTCTCTGGGCCGCTGGCTGATGGCGAAGACGGCGTGCTTCTGAACTTCGGTCTCCGCGTCCGCGCTCTCGACCGTCTTGCCAAGAACTTCGAGGGCGCGCTTACCGGCCTTCTGGCCGAGCCAGAACAACGCCTGTTTCCTCAGCTCGCGGTCGGGGTCATCGCTTGCGACCTTGACCAGAAAATCTACGGCCTGGTCGCTATTTCGGTTGATCGAGGAGGCGAAGATGATCTGCTTTTTCACTTCGCGCGAGGTGACCGCCGGGTAGAGCCCTTGCAGCGCCACGAGCGCCGAGGCGTCTTTGCCGACGCCTATCGCGAAGGCCGCCTGTTTGCGCAGCTCCGTAGGCTCCTGCTCGTTGCGCACAAGTTCGGTCAAGAAAGCCTGCTCGCCCGGCACCATCCCGAGCCAGAAGACCGCTGACTTTCTCACCTCCTGGTCCGACGCGTTGCGAACGAGCTCTTTCAGCAGCGACCCGACCGACGGGTCGTCGTGCAGCCCTATCGCCATGGCCGCCGTCTTCGAGACCCTGCCGCGCTCGCCCGCCATCGCGAGGTTCTTTAGAAGGTTGAGGCTCTCTTGATTCCCCGCTCGGCCCGCCCAGTAGACGGGATAACGGCTGTACTCGCGCGGGCGGTCGAGGTTGTAGACTTCGACCCGTATGATGGGGCTCCCGCCCGATTCGTGGAGCAGGAAGACGCCGAGGTTGCGAGTCTCCACCATCTTCCCCGTATCGTCGTCGAAGTTAACCGACGTACCGGAAACATAAGTAGTCCCGTGGCTGTCCGAGTAACTGACGTCGACCGAGACGCCCGGCCTCACGTCGAACGCGTAGGCGACCCAGAAGGATGTCGGGGTCGAGCTTGAGCGGGCCATCCTGATCGCCGACTCGATCCTTGACCTCAGATCAGAGCCCTCTACGTTTATGAACCGATCGCGCTGGGCCGCCCCCGTCGTCGCGACGAAGGCCGTCACGACAAGAGCGGATAAGAATGACGCTATACTCCTTCGCATTTCAACACCTCCATCTCGAATCGATTACTTTAGAAGCTCCTCTAGGAACTTGATCGCATCCGGGTCGTTGCTCTGGCCCAGCCAGAAGATCGCCTGCTTCCGAAGCTCTGTCGAAGCGTCATTCTTGGCGACCTCCATCAGCTTCCTCAACGCGGGCTTCTGGCCCGTCTGGCTCAGCGAGAAGATGATCTTCTTCTTCACCTCGTCGGTCTTCTCCTGGTCGTACAACTGGACCAGGTACTCGACCGCGCGCGCCCCGCCCGTCTGGCCTATCCAGAAGACGGCCTCGCCCCGCTCTTCGATAGTCTCGCCCGACCGGCCGACCTCGAAGAGCTTTTCCTTCGCCTTCTGATTGCCCATCTGCGACAGGGCGAAGATGATCTGTTTGCGTATGACGAGGTTCTTGTCGGCGTTGTATATGTTGAGCAGCTCGTCGGCGCTCTGCTCGTCGCCCTTCTGGCCGAGCCAGAAGATGGCCTGCTTTCTGACCTCCACTTCGGCCCCGCTGCGCGCCACGTCGACAAGCATCGCGCGGGCGCGCGGGCTCGCATGCTGCGAGAGGGCGAACATGATCTGCTTTCTGATCTCCGTGTTCTGGTCGGCCTGATAGACCTGCATCAGAACGTCTACGGACGACTCGCCGCCCCTCTGGCCTATCCAGAAGATGGCCTCTTTCTGCACCCTCTGAGACTTGGCGCTGCGGGCCATCTCGCCCAGTACTTCGGAGGCGCGCGCGCTGCCGTGCTGCGAGATGGCGAAGACCGCGGCCTTTGCTACCTCGTCGTCGGGCGAAGAGGTGGCCAGCTCTTTAAGCACGTCGAAAACGCTCTCGTCGCGCGTCTGCCCGAGCCAGAAGATGGCCGTCTTCCTCAGCTTCGTGTTCGTCTCGTTGCGCGCGACGCCGATCAGAATCGCCACGCCTTCCACAGTCAGGTTCTGGCCGAGTATCGCCACGGCCTGGTCCTTCTCGCGCGGCGTCGCCGTCGAGCCCGCCCTCAAGAATACCCCCGCGTACTCGGGGCACTTCTTCGGGTTCGCCTGGCAGATGCTCTGTAACGCGTATATCTTCATCTCGGCATCCACATCAGGCTTCGGGGGAGGGTTGCCCTGCCTGGCCGCTATCTGGATCAATAAAGCCTTGGCGTCGTCGGCCCAGTTAGACCTCGGGTACGCGTCAATTAAACTGTTGAGCTGCTGCTCGGCCTGCTTCAGCTTGTCTCTCTTAAACAGCGCGAGTCCCAGGTAGTAGTGCGCGGCATCAACATTTTTATGATTGGGGTAGCTGTTGATAAAGGTCTTGAACCGCTCCTCGGCGCGCGGCCAGTTCTCATCCTGGAGGGCATCCCTGGCCTGGCTGAAGGCCTGCATCGCCGCGTCCGAAGAGTTCGAAACCTGGACCAGGCGGTTCAGCTTATCAAGGTCCTGCGTACCGGCCAACGCCGCGTTCCCACTGGCGATCAGCACCAACGCGATTAAAGCCATCGTGATTATCAGGAAGCTCACTTGCTGGCTCTTACGCCGGTAGTAAGTCTGGTTGATAGTGTTAGGACACATAGTCTTTTCCTCGTTCATCTTTCTTAGTCGTTGCGGGCCATGATCGGGGCCGAATAAATCTGTAAAGTCGGAATCATCTCAGTCTTCAGAATCCGCTCTTTGACCGAGCGCACATCCTCCTGCGAAGGCCTCTCGGGCAGGTTTGCAATGTCGAGCAACAGCGGCTCAAGGCTGCCCAGCAGCTCTTCGGCGGGCAAGTTCCCCTTCGCTTCAGCGTTAAGCCTAAGCTGTACGTTCCTCTGCAAGATCTTCCTCGACAGCTCCTTCTCGTAAGAAGCCTCGGCCACGTAATCGTCCGAATCGAGGCTGACGTTCTTAAACGAGCGCAGGAGCATCTCGGCCTTTTCAAGGTGCTTCGCGGTTTCGAGATCGAAATAGGCTAACCCCGCGACATTCTGATCCGCATTCTCAGGCTCGGGCTTCTCGACTCTCTTAGGAGCGCGCCTGACGGGTCGCCGTTCCGCAATCTGTCCGTCGGTCGCGCGGGGCTTTGAGCCCTCTTGGTTGTCGACCTCGCCAGGATTCGATTGCGGTCCGGTCTGCGGCCCAGGCGCGGGCTGCTCGATCGCCGGGTTATTCCTGTCTGCTACGACCGGAGGCGTCTGGCTGCCTTTGTTGAGATAGACCAGCAGCCCCGCGATGGCCATCAGCGCTATGGCCGCGGCGGCCGCAAGGTGCCGCGGAAACCAGACGGTCGGACGCGCGGGCAGATCGAGCTTCTTAGGCTGGTGCTTGTAGACGCTCAACATCTGCTCAAGCCGCTCGACCTCCGGGTCGGGTTCGCCGGTTCCATCCCACAAATAATCGTCTTTCATGATGCTGCCTCCAATCCAAGCTTCTCTCGCAACTGCTTCATACCGCGGTGAAGGTTGACGCGGACCGACGCGGGCGTTAGCCCCGTGCGCTCGGCTATCTCGGGTCCCGTCATCCCCTCGACGAGGCGTAAGACCAGCGTCTCGCGGTAGGCTTCGGGCAACTCCTTGAGCACGCCGAGCACGCGCGCAGCGTCGGCATTAGCCTCGCTGTGAGTCTGCCCGGCGAACTCTTCGTGAAGCTCTTCGGTCTTGCGCGAGCGGCGGTGAAAATCCATCGCGCGGTTGCGCGCTATCATCGCCACCCAGCCCCCGAAGGCGTTGATGTCGCGAAGCGTCTCCAGTCTTCTATGAACTGTCAAAAAAACGTCCTGGACAAGGTCCTCGACCTCGGACCAGGGCACGCGCGCAAGCAATACGCCGTGCACCATCGGGGCGTAGAGCTTGTAGAGCCGGGCGAACGCCTCCTGGTCGCCACGCCGAGCCGCCTCAACGAGCAGCGCGTCTGCACTAAATTCAGTCACGGGTGGCGCGACCGCCGGTTGGTTCTGTCTAACCAAGAAGAAAAGCTCTCCGGTCATCTCAATCTCGCTCATTGTTGCCCTTCAATCAACAATTAAGACGCAGGTTGAGCGACGAGTGTTAACAGGCGGACGACGCGCGGGCGCTGCTTTCGGCCCGGCACGCCCCCGCCCGGTTTGCGCGCGTTCGGCCATTGTTGATATATTACGCCATTTGAAGGGGAAATCTAGTGACCGACGCCGAGCACACCATAAAGCTACACGTCAGCGACATCCCTAAGCCGACGGCGAAGCGGCCCGTCCTGGTCTTCCTGCAAGGGCAGACGCTGGGAATGAGCGTCCAGCTCGATAAAGAGAAGACGCTGATCGGCCGCGGCACTCAGGCCGACATCGTGCTGCGCGACGAGATCGCGTCCCGCCTTCACGCGGAGATCTCTCGCCTTGAGGTCGAGGACGAGATAATCGAGTACTACATAAATGACCTGGGCTCTACGAACGGGACTTTCTTAAACGGCTCGCGCGTGACCGACAGCCAGTTGCTGGAAGACGGCGACAAGATCAAGGTCGGCAACCACCTGATGAAGTTCGCCATGCTCGACGAGTTCGAAGCAGAGTTTCAAGAGCGCGTCCACCAGATGATTCAGCGCGACGAGCTGACGGGGCTGCGCTCGCGCCGCAGCCTGTTCGCGGACCTGGACCGCATAATCAACGAAGCGAACCGAAGCGACGCGCCGCCCTTGATCTCCGTGCTGATGCTCGACCTCGATTTCTTCAAGCGCGTCAACGACGGCCGCGGCCACCTAGTAGGCAGCCACACGATCCGGGAAGTGGGCCACATCATCCGCGACGTATTAGGGAGCGTAGACCTGGCCGCGCGCTACGGCGGCGAGGAGTTCCTCGCCTACGTTTACGACTCGCGTGAGGGCGGCCTTGAGACGGCCGAGAAGATCCGAAGAGAGATCGAAGCGCACCCGTTCCCGGCCTCCGCGACCGACCCCACAAAGACCATGCACATCACGATCAGCATAGGCGTAGCGGCCTACCCCGAAGACGGGACGAAGGCGCTCGACCTGATTCAAAAAGCCGACCAGGCCCTTTACCGCGCCAAGCTCAGCGGGCGGAACCAGACCTGCGTCTTCGACCCGAAGATAGACCGCCCCGAGTCCTTCCGTCAGAACCTCGACAGCTCGGCCATCATGTACGGCCCGTCCGACGCGCAGTAGCCTCATCTAATGATGAATCTGAAAAGCCGCGTAGGGAGTCATTGTTTGTAGCCCCGTCGGGGCTCAATGTTTGTAGAAACATGTCGCAAATATTTGCCAACTCCGTAGGAGTTGAATGTCCAAGGTGTGACTCCTACGGAGTCAGGAATTATTTGTGCGATCAAGCTACAAACATTTTGCTCCTACGGAGAAAACAAGACTACCTACTTTTCAGCCGCTTTCTAAAGATAACTGTATTGTTGCTACGCGCGGGCTGTAGCAGGGCGGGGAACTCACGTCAGCTCGATACGACCGGCTTCAGTGTACGGGCAGCTTTTCCCTGATCGTCGTCAGGAACCTGTCGAAGTCGATAGGCTTCTCTATGTAGTCGTCCGCCCCTGCTTGAAGGGCATCATCTATCAACCGCCTCCCGAACGCGCTCATGACGATTATCGGCGTGTTATCCAACTCGCCGTCTTCGCGCAAGCGTTTTATCATCTCAATGCCGTTCATACGGGGCATCTGGATGTCCGTGACGATCAGATCAGGGTGTCCGTTGGTCGCTGTCTTATATCCCACCACGCCATCCATGGCGTGCTCGACATCGTACCCTTCCATCTTTAACAAGCTGCATAACATGAATGACGTATCGTGATGATCTTCTACAACTAGTACTTTTTTACCCATATCCATAGTTCATTCAGATCCTAAAGTAATTCTAAGCCCCAAGCAGCGCCATGCGCAACCGCGCTTCCTGCTCCGTGTCTACGAGCGCCACGACGAGGTCGCCTTCGTTCAGGCGGGTTTCGCCGCGCGGGACTACCGTAATGTTGCCGCGAAGGATCGCGATCAGGTTGCTCTCCGGCGGCAAGTCTATCTCGCGCAGCAGGTGGCCCGTGGCCGGCGAGTCCGCGTCCAGGGAGTATTCCAGTATCTGGAACGCGCCCTCTTGCAGGCTCAAGAGCGTCTTTATGCGGACCGTGGGCAGCTCGCGCTCGATGACCTGCTGGATTATCGACGTCGAGCTGACGGTCGAGTCGACGCCGAGCCTCGCCATCACCTCTTCGTTCTTAGGGTTCGAGGCGCGGGCGATAGTCTTCGGGACGCCGAAGACCTTTTTGGCCAGTTGGCAGGCGATCAGGTTGTCCTGGTCCGAGCCAGTCGCCGCGACGAACACGCGCGCGCGGTGCGCTTCGGCGTTCTCCAGAACGTCGTGCGTAGAGCTGTCGCCGATAAAGACCGGGCAGTCGAGCTTGTTCGACAGGGCCGCGGCGCGCGCGTTGTCTCGCTCTATGACGGCGACCTCGTGGCCGCTCTCGTAAAGCTCGCGCGCGAGGTTGACGCCGACCTTGCCGCCCCCGGCTATCAGTATGTAGCGCGAGTCGTCCGTGGCGGTGAAGCGCGGCCGGGGCGCGACCTTCGGCGGCTCGGTCGAGGCGCCGCGCGCAGGCTTCTGGTTAGAGACTACGTCGACGCGCTCTACGATGTGGTCGACGGCGAAAAGAGTCGGGCAAATGACTATGAGCTGCGGGTCTTCTTGAGTCGCTTCCGAGTGACTCGGCTCGTAGACCCGCGCGATCGCGTACGGGACGCGGTAATGCGAGCGGGCCACCTGCGCGGCCATCAGGTTTACGTTGTCGTCGCGCGTGACCGCAAGCAGCATGTCCGCGTCGCCAATGCCTGCTTCCCTCTGGACATCGACGTCTATTCCGTTACCCTGTACGAGCTCGACGCCTTCGAGCTGAGAAGCTCGGCTGAGCCTCGTCGCTTCCTTGTCGACCAGCGAAATCTCATGGCCTCGCTTCAGAAGCTCCGCCACGGTCCGCGATCCGACCCTTCCGTATCCGATAACTACTATTTTCATCTCTGTCTCTCTTTTTCAAATCTTATAAGCCTCGTCGTCCGGCCTGACGGGGCGCGAAAACCACAGCGGCCTCCGCAGATTCCCCGGACCCGGAGCCGGGCGCGACTTCTCAAGCCATCTCTTATAAATCTCGTGCGACCGAGCCGTGTCGACTACCACGTCGCCGTATCGATCATCGCCGTCGGCGCGAGCTACGCGCACGCGCTGGTGCCAGCAGTGCATGCCGCTGACGGGGTCCGGGTGGACGGCGAAGGCCAGGTTTTGATGGACGCCGCCCTCCTGCCAGAATATGCGCTCCGAATCCGGGTCGTCGCTCTTAAACGGCTTGATCCCTTCGACACGGCGGACCCGCCAACGCCCTTCGCCAAGCTCTTCGATGTCGACCAGCGCCGAAGCCCAGCGGTCGGTGCCGCTCTCTTTCTTGAGCCGCCACCGCCCGAGGTGGTGCGAGCAGGCCACGACTCCCGGACGTATGCCCTCGGTCACCCACACGCGCAGAACGAAGTGACCTATCTCGGTCGTGACCTTCACCAACTCGCCCGTCTCAAAGCCCCACTCCCCGGCGTCGCCGGGGTTAATCCACAGGGGGTTAGTGTGCGAGATCTCATAAAGCCACTTCGCGTTGCCCGACCGCGTGTGTATCAACGTCGGGAGCCGGAAGGTCGGAACGAGTATGAACTCGCCCGCCGATTGATCGAGGTCGCGCCAGTAGACGTGGCTCTCGACGTACCCCGGCAACGCATGCTCGGCCCACTTCCAATCGACCATCGTCTTCGAATAGAACTCAAGCTTGCGCGAAGGCGTGCCGAATCCGCGCGCAGTCTTTCCGTCTACGACTACGCCTACGACCTGCTCCTTCTCTCCGCTCGTCCTAATGACGCGGCCCGTCTCCTCTTCGACGCGACTCTGTTGAAGCTCCGATTCCGCAATCGGCGTCTCGTGCTGGGCGTAAACGTCAGTCTTAACGGAATAAGCGCCGTGTCGTCGCATGTAATCGAGCGGCGCGAGGCCGGCGCTCTTGGCCTTCTCGACCAGGCCGGGAACAGAGTTCTCGAATATCCAGCGGTAATACTCTTCGATTGTAATCTTCTCGCCGGGGCGGTAAGGCGACTCGAAGTGGCGGCGCACGCCTAGCTCGCCGGTCGGGTCTATGCGCCAGGAGAGCTCTATCCAGAATTCATCCTCTTCCCAGACTTCGCCGGGGTTGGCCTGGTAGGTGAACTCTATCTTTTCGCCCTGGCGCTCGCGGAGCACGCGGGCGACGGGCTGGCGGAAGCCTATCCACTGGCCCGCGTGCGTCTCCTGGCTCATCAAGTCGTGACGCTCCGCGCCGAGCCCCATCGGCAAGACGTAATCCGCAAACCACGCCGTCTCGCTCCAGACGGGCGTCAGCGCGGCGTGCAGCTCGACTTTCGTCTCGTCTCTCAAGACTTCAATCCACGTCATGCCGTCGGGGTTGGTCCAGACCGGATTGTAGACGCGCGTGAAGTAGGCCGAGACGCGGCCGCGCCCCTCCTTCAAGAAATGAGGGAAGAGAAAGCTCATCTCGTGATGGGCGAGCGGGTATTCGCGCGGCCAGAGAATCTCGTTCCAGATCTTTTGCGGCGCGGGCTTTGAGAATGGCGCGGCAACGAACTTGTTCCACACGTTCGGCAACACGCCGCCTTCGGTCCCTACGCTGCCCGTCAGCACGTTCAAGAACATCAGCGCGCGCGCCACCTGCCACCCGCCAAGGTTGCCCGAAGCCGCGCTACGCCAGACGTGAGTGGCGAAGGCCGAGCCCGCTCGCGCGATCTCTTGTGCGACCGCTCGGATCTTCTCAGCCTCGACCCCGCACTCGTCGGCGGCGAACTCGGGCGTGAACTTCGCGTAGATCTCCTTCAGCGTCTTTATGAACGAATCGAAAGTGCAGGGAAGCTCCGGCCGCTCGGCCTTCATAAACTCTTCCCAGTTGACCCAACGCTTGACGAACTCCCTATCAAAGCTCCCCTCGCTCAAGATCACATGCGCCATCGCCAGCAACAGCGCGGCCTCGGTCCCCGGCCAGGGCGAGAGCCAGTAATTCGCCATCGAAGCCGTGTTCGACAAACGCGGATCGACAACCGCGATCTTCGCCCCCGACATCTTCCCTTCGATTATGCGCTGCGCGTGCGGGTTGAAGTAGTGGCCGGCTTCCAGGTGAGAGCTGAGCAGGAGTATGAACTTCGCGTTGGCGTAATCGGGCGATGGGCGGTCAGGCCCTTGCCACAGCGCGTATCCGACCCTGGCCGACGACGAGCAGATGTTTGTGTGAGAGTTGTGGCCGTCGATACCCCAGGCCTGGAGCACGCGGTCTATGTAACCGTCGTGGCCCGGTCGGCCGACGTGATAGATCACCTCGTCTCGGCGGTCTTCTTCGAGCGCGGCGCGGATCTTCGCGGCGAACGTGTCGAGCACCTGGTCCCACGTAGTCTGCTCCCACCGGCCTTCGCCGCGCGCGCCGACGCGCTTCAGCGGGTAGAGTATGCGCTCAGGGTCATGAAGCTGATTGATAGTCGCGGGGCCTTTC
The DNA here is from genome assembly GCA_035249305.1 of Blastocatellia bacterium. Classification (GTDB taxonomy): domain Bacteria; phylum Acidobacteriota; class Blastocatellia; order UBA7656; family UBA7656; genus DASUNP01. The sequence continues at coordinate 64,917 of DATFGQ010000018.1, forward strand.
GCGCAGTTGCGGCCGCGCGAGCCCGGATGCATCGGGTTGCCTTCGAGCTTCTGTATCTCGCCCGTCTCTTTATCGACGTAGGCGAGCAGCCCGCACGCCGCCTCGCAGTTAAAACAGATCGTAGGCACGAGCGAGTAGCGCCGCTCGACTTTATCAGGCCACTTGCGCGAGTCGTACTCGACCCAATCATCCCAGCGCTCGTATGGTGGATAACTCGTGAGCCGACCGACGTGCGGCTGCGTCTGCTCCGCCTTGCCCGATTCATTAGGTTGATCCGGTTCGTCAGACATTTATATGCCTCAGCTCAAAGGAACGGCCTGACCCGCCTGCACCCAGATATGCTCCCACAGGAAGAGCCCGCCGAGCGCAAGCAGGCTGACGAGGGCTGCAATCACTCCGAACTGCGCAGCCCCGGTCGCCAGCAAGACCACGGGCAGCACCGTGCCTAAGATTACAGCGCCCGCCCAGAAGAGCTTGCTGAAGATCCCCTTCGTTATCAAACGGGCCGCTCGCTTTCTTTCGACGTTCTCTTCGGGCATGAACAGCTCGCCCGCCATCAATACTCCGTGCGCGAAGATCGTCCCGAGGAATTCGTAGTACAAGAATTCGAACCCGGCCCCCATCACGGGCGAGCCCGAAAACATCGCGTCGACTACGAAGATCAGCATCAGCGCGGCCGAGCCCGCGACCATCGCCTGGACCAGCAGGTGCAGCGGCGTGAGCGTGCTGTGCCAGAAGACGCGCCCGCGCGCCTGCCGGAACAAGAAAGCGGAATAAACGGCGCTCATCACGCCGAAAAACGCCCCCAGCCACAAGACGGCGGGCTCCAGCGCCTCAAGGCCGAGCACGTACAACCCCATCCAGAGCGCGAGAAGCGCGCCGTAAATCATCAATATGTACCCGCCGATCACAAGCCACGATCTCCATTGAGGCCAGAGCAGGATTCTCAAGAATCGCTCCGGCCGCTTCAGATCGAGCACGAGCAGGGCCAGGGTTGCGGCTAAGAACAACAGCGCGACCTGCGGCGCGGTCGAGTCGAAGAGCCAGTGGCGCTGCTGGACGAAGCCGAAGCCTAGAGCCAGCGCGGCGACTATGAAGGCTCCGGCGGCGACCGATTTAGTCCACAGGTAAGCCGAGACCTTCCAACCCCACGGCCTCTCGTGCGCAACGTCGTAGGTAGTCCTCGCGCGCGCGTCGGCCTCGGCCAGAGCCTGCTCGTCTTGAAAGATCGCGTCCGCCTGCTGCTCGGACCAGAGGTAGCCGGCCGTGTGCGTCTGATCCGTAGGCACGAGCGCGGCCTGGTCTGCTTCGACATAAAAGACCTTCGGCCGTGTCCCCGCTTCAGGCTTACGGACCTGCGTCTGCTCCGACGCGATCAGGCGCGAGATACGCGACGCGGGGTCGTCCATGTCGCCGGAGACTATCGCCTGCACGGGGCAGACGATCACGCAGGCGGGCTCAAGCTGAAGCTCGACCCGGTGCGCGCAGTAGTTACACTTTTCGGCCGTGTTTGTGTTCGGGTTGATGTAGAGCGCGTCGTAAGGGCATGCCTGCATGCAGGCTTTACAGCCTATGCAGCGCCGCCCGTCGAAATCGACTATGCCGTTGTCGCGGCGGAAGAGAGCGGTCACCGGGCAGATGGTGATGCAGGGCGCGTCTTCACAATGATTGCACCGCAGGACGGAGAAGAACCTGCGCGTGTCCGGGTATTCGCCTTTCTCTATGTACTTGACCCATGTGCGGAACGTGCCAACGGGGACTTCGTTCTCTGACTTACAAGCTACCGTGCAAGCATGACACCCGATACATTTTCTGTGGTCGATCGCGAAACCGAATTTCATAGGGTTATTGGTCTGGGCGAGTGGAAGATGATCTCAGCATGATTAAACTTGTGACGCAACCATCTGGCGGGTCACATTTTTATCTTCTCATTTCATGCTTGTCAAGCTGCGCGCGAAGGCTCAATTGCGCGGCGAAGGAGAAACGCTCAGCGCATCTAGCACGCGGTCGGCAGTCTCGCGCCCGGCCTGTTTGAGCATGTATTCCGCGGCTGCCGGCCCATCCGCTGGCACGGGGAGCGGAATGCCCACGCCCCCGGCGGTCGTCGCCCCACGCCTCGCATAGACCCTGCCCGAATTCTTCAGCTTGCCCGTCCCTTGCTCGAAGATCGTGTAGGTGACGACGACATCGTCGGCGTAGTACCCGCGGTCGCGCCTGCGGTCATAGCCCGTTCGGTCGCTCGTCAGCTCAAGCAGGACGACGAACCTCGGCGTAGGCGGTTTGGCCGCGTCGCTGGCCTCTTTACGATTCATCTCGCGTGCGCTCTTCTCAACCATTAGCGTGGCGGCCTGTTTCAGGCGAGCCGTGCAAGCTTCGGCGACGTAATCGGAGTAATAAGAGCTGCTGAAGTACGAGTTCGATTCGACGACCAGCACGGGGATCTGCTCTTTGTCGGACTGCTTCTGCTCGCTCGGCTTAACCGGCGGCTCGGGTTCAGATGGCCGCTGGACGCCTTCAGACTCAGACCGTTTCGGGGGCCGTCGGCCCGATTGCGCCTGCGCGAAGCTTGATAAGATAAGAACGATTCCGACGCAGAGCGCTAAAGGTTTCAAAACTGAAGATGGCTTTCGCATGAAAACTTGCTCCGTATCTCTTGTCGCTTCAGATGCCGGCCCCGCCCGTAAAATAGCCTTCACGCCAGCGCCCCACGCGCGAGCTTCGCGGGCTGTATGTGTTCAGCACGGAGAGCGGCGGCGCGTAACAGTGGAGCGTCACCATGTCGCGCCCCTCGGGCTGGAGGTTCAAGAGTTGGTGTATGTCGGGCACGTCCGCGCCTGTGATCGAGCCGGGACCCCATCGGTACGTGTTGTAAGGCCGGACGCGGCCCGCCGGCGCGTGCTCGAACATAGTCTCTGTCAACAGCCCTTCGCAGACCATCACGACGCCCACGGACCCGCCGTGGTCGTGGATAGGGGTGCGCTGGCCCGAACGCCAGCACAACATCAGAAGCTCCGCGAACGAGCTGCGGGCGATGAGGTTGCGCGCGTACTTGCGCGCGGTGAACAACCTGTACTGCTCGTAGTCGCGCTGCCTTAGCATCAGCGTCGAGAAGATCTCTTTTATCCGGTCGAGTGTCGGGACCTCTTTCAAATTCGATATGATCTCGGCCGCCTCGGCGAGAGAAATCTCGCCGGCCGAAGAGCTCGAAGCCGGCTCGAAAACGGTGTTGGTGTCTCTGACCTGCATATTGTTAAATCCGACCGCGCGCCCGGAGAGTATAGAAAACTTAAGTTTCTAGTCTACACTCGATCAAATCGTTGTCAAGCACGGCGCAGGAAGCTGAAGGACTGTTGCAAGGTCGTAAGCGCGGCGGTATTCGCCTCGTAGAGTTAGTACGTTTGTCCACCTCGTAGAGGTGGGATGTTTGTAGGATGTCCATCCGATCCTTCCTCACCCCGTCAGGGGTGATATGTAGAGGGTCATTCGACCCCTGACGGGGTCGGCCGTCTTAGACATTGTCTTGCTACAAACATATCACCGCTACGCGGTGGGGAGGCAGTCAGTCCAGCGCTCCCCCATTTTCTATGACTTTGTTACAGCGGCGCAGGAAGCTTATAAAAACCGTTTCATTTGTCCGATTTCTGCTGCGTCCTCTTTGCGGGTTTCGCGATCTAGCGCCCCGCTTTCACAAATTAGACCGCGCTTAGAATCTGGCATCGCGGTTGCAAAAGCCAGGTTCTCAACCATCGCGTGTTAACGGCCAGAGCAACCCCGAACGGAGGGACGAGGATGAGGACCAGCATCATCGGAGTTGTTTTATCTATATCTCTTTTGGCGGCCACGACGCGCGCGAGCCAATACACCGACCCGCGCCGCGGCGACGAGCCGCCGGCAAAAGCGGCGACGGTCGAAAATGTTAATAAGAATCAGGACCAGGGCAGCGCCCAGCAAACTAGCCCGGCGAGCGGACCCACGCAGGCGCAATTAGATGATGAGAAAAGAATCCGCGAGGTGAAGAACCGGGTAAGACGGATGGGGCTTGCTCGGAGGATTACCGTCGTTCTGCTCAACGGAAATGAGCGTTATGGCAGCATAGAGTTGATAGGCGAGGACAGCTTTCAACTCGCAGAGGTCGACACGAAGCAAGAGATCAAAGTCGATTACAAAGATGTAAAGAAGGTCCGCACGGGCTACGGCAACTTCCACCCGCTAACCGGCGGGAGAACCAATCCTAAGGCCGATCTGTTGGTCAAGATCGGGGTATTTGCTTTTGTTATTATCATCACCGCGGTTGGCGCGCCTCGATGATAACACAGCGCGGCTCTGTAGCATTAATCAATTATGTGATCTAGCGCCTGCGCTTGGTCGGCCGGCTGGTGCGGCGGCGGACGCGAGGCGCGGCGGCGGAAGCTCTCTCTACGTCTTGCGCGGCCGTCGAGGGGGCAGTGGCGTCGACCTGTTCGGGAGCCGGCCCCAATCTCAGCTTCGCTTTGTCAATCCCGTAATCGATAGCGATCAATAACAACAGCCCGCTCAATCCTAACGACATGAGCCAGTAGCCTATGGTGAGCCATATACCTCCGCGCCAGACCGTCAGCGCTATGATTAGTCCGACTACAGCTAAGAATAAGAGTCGGGGGATAGTAAGGACTCCCGACTTAATTACTTTCTCCTCTGCCATGATAAATCTCCTGGGTTGATGATAGCCAAACATTATGACTTCAACCCCGCCCATTTTGCAACCCGCGTTTCGCGCGCGTGGTGATCGTCGGCGTCACCCGGCTAGAGAAAGCACTAAGATGGTGGCGAACAGGACTAGCATCACGCCGACCGTGGCGTATTTGAAGTAATGGCCGGGCCAGTTCCTCACGCGGTTGCCTACATACTTGATCGTCCAACACTCGGCGATCCACCGCGCGCACCGGCTGACCGACAGCACCGCGAGAAATACCACGGGGTCTATCGCGGTGAAGCCCGCGCCTAGACTCGCGAACCTGAACAGCCCCGTCGTTACGCCCGCGAGCACGATGAAGAAGATTCCCCATTCGCTGTTAAACCACCCGACGACTTCGGCCCACCTGTCGCCGCCGTCGTAGTAGAGGACCAACCGCTCGCCGATAGAGCTAAAGAAGAGCCGGCCCACTGCGTAGAGCAGAAGCCCGCCGAGCGTCGACCCTAGCGTAGCGCCCATGGCGAACTTAAACCACTTGTGCGGCGCGGCCGTAACGAGCGCGACCATGACTAAAGCAATGGGGATCGGAAGGAGGGTGCAGCCCGCAAGCTCCAGGACGAAAACAAACCCGACGGCCCACCTGTGGTGAGCTATCAACACGGCGTTCATGCGGATCTTTTCCGCCCACCATCGCGGGCTCCAAAAACGTCTGCTAAACATACCTTAAACTGCGTTCGAGGATAAGCGCCCCAACCATATCTGATACTAACATCCGGGCTGATACCGGTCTAGAGTTGGGTTCTTTGGCCTGCAAAAAGGGCAGGCCGTGTGCCTGCCCTCGTCGCACTTCCCGGTGAAGCTTTTATCTCACTGCTCGGCGCCGATTCGCATCCCGTAGAACGATCGGTGGACGAAGTAGAGTGACACTATAAAGAATATTGCGGCGAGTATGTGGCCGAAGCCTGTGCCTCTGGTCTTCGTCATCTCGACGGCAAGCTCGACGGCCAGCAGGCCGAAAAGCGTTGTGAACTTGATTACAGGGTTCAGCGCCACCGAAGAGGTGTCCTTGAACGGGTCGCCGACCGTGTCGCCCACGACGGTCGCGTCGTGGAGCGGCGTCCCTTTCTGCTTCAGCTCGACTTCGACGATCTTCTTCGCGTTATCCCACGCCCCGCCCGCGTTCGCCATGAAGATCGCCTGGTAGAGCCCGAAGATGGCTATCGAGATCAAATAGCCGATGAAGAAGAATGGGTCTACAAACGCAAACGCGAGCGAGGCGAAGAAGACCGTCAGGAAGATGTTAAACATGCCCTTCTGCGCGTACTGCGTGCATATCTGCACGACGCGCTTGCTGTCGGCCACAGACGCCTTCTCGACGCCTTCGAGCCTGATGTTGGCCTTGATGAACTCGACGGCGCGGTATGCGCCGGTCGTGACGGCCTGCGTCGACGCGCCCGTGAACCAGTAGATGATCGCGCCGCCCGTGATCAGCCCGAGCAGGAAGAGCGGGTTCAGAAGCGAGAGGTTCTGGTAGAAGATGGCTTCGCTCGCAGACTCGCTCCTCAGCACCTGGATGATCGAGAAGATCATCGTCGTCGCGCCGACGACGGCCGTGCCGATCAGCACGGGCTTCGCCGTCGCCTTGAAGGTATTGCCCGCCCCGTCGTTCTCTTCGAGAAGGTGTTTCGCCCTGTCGAACTGCACCGGTAGGTTATGCTCGTTCTTCAGCTCGGTTTCGATATTCGGCACTTGCTCGATCAACGACAGCTCGTAGACGGACTGCGCGTTGTCGGTCACGGGGCCGTAAGAGTCGACTGCGATCGTCACCGGCCCCATCCCGAGGAACCCGAAGGCTACGAGCCCGAAGGCGAAGACGGCCGGCGCAGGCATCAGCGAGGCCAAGCCCATAGTGCTGAAGATGTAAGCGATGGCCATCAAGATGATTATGCTGATGCCTAACCAGTAACCAGAAAAATTGCCCGCCACCAGACCGGACAGGATGTTGAGCGATGGCCCGCCTTCGCGCGACGACGTGACTACTTCTTTGACGTGGCTCGACTCGGTCGAAGTGAAGACCTTAACTAGCTCTGGGATGACCGCGCCCGCCAGCGTCCCGCACGAGATTATCGTGGCGAGCTTCCACCACTGAGTATCGTCGCCGCCGAGCCTGGGGATCAGCAGGTAAGAGACGATGTAGGTGATCACGACAGAGATGATCGAGGTCAACCACACGAGCGAAGTGAGCGGCGCCTCGAAGTTCATCCGGTCAGCGTTGGCGTACCGGGCCTTCGCTATGGCCTGGTTGATGAAGTATGAGAGGGCGCTCGCCACGATCATCATGATGCGCATCACGAATATCCAGACCAGCAGTTGCACCTGCAAAGTCGGATTGTTTTGTATGGCGATGAGAATGAAGGTGATCAGCGCGACGCCCGTAACGCCATAGGTCTCGAACCCGTCGGCGCTCGGCCCGACCGAGTCGCCCGCGTTGTCGCCCGTGCAGTCGGCTATGACGCCGGGGTTGCGCGCGTCGTCTTCTTTTATCTTGAAGACGATCTTCATCAAGTCCGAGCCTATGTCGGCAATCTTCGTGAATATGCCGCCCGCGATCCTTAGCGCCGCCGCGCCGAGCGATTCGCCGATCGCAAACCCTATGAAACACGGCCCCGCATAATCGGGGGGGATGAACAACAGTATGCAGAGCATTATGAACAGCTCGACGCTTATCAACATCATGCCGATGCTCATGCCCGCGCGCAGCGGGATAGCGTAGAGCGGGTAAGGCTTGCCCGCGAGGCTCGCGAAGGCCGTTCGCGAGTTGGCGAACGTGTTTACGCGGATGCCGAACCACGCGACGCCGTAGCTGCCCGCGATGCCGATGAGGCTGAACAGAATTATTATCGCCACCTTCAGCGGCGGGAAGCCGTGCTCTATCGCGCCGGTCGCAGGGTTGACGGTCGTGGCGAGCCAGCCGAAGTAGACCGCAACGATCAGGCCGATGAATATCCAGAGTATGAGAATGAATCTGCCCTGCGTGACGAGGTAGGTCTTGCAGGTCTCATAAATGAGCTCGGAGATCTCGCGCATGGAGCGGTGTACGGGGAGCTTCTTCAAGTTGACGTAGATGCCCATGCCGAACAGCAGGCCGAGGAAACAGACCACCAGCCCCAGCATCAACAGCGTGTGACCGTCTATGCCCAGGAAGCTCTCTCGCGACAGATCGGGCAGCCGCAAGTTCGCCTCGCCTCCGGCGCGGCGCGGGGCAGGCTCGGCCTGAGTCTGCGCGATCGCGCTCAACGCGTTGACGGCTACGAACAGAACGAGCGTCGAAGCGGAGGCGAGGTTGCGACGCGTTAGCATGCCCTTTGTAGCCCTTATAATCGTACTGATGGCGGGAACAGTTTCCATAATCTTTATCATTCACTCCCTTTGTATTCAGCCGCTCACCGACCGGCTGATCGGCTTTTTGGTTTTCGTTAACTGACTATTCTTTAATGTTGAGCCGCGGTAGGAGTAGCTGCATCCGGCTGCGGTCCACTGCACAGATAAGCATCGCGCGCTCACGGCAAAGAGAGCCTTATAGCATATCGCGGAGAGAATGGGCAAGCATCGGCGGGGAGGCGAATACCGCGGGCGCGCTCGACCCTCCGATGAATTAACGGGCGAGCGTCAGATCTCTGTGAACGCTTATCAGGTCGCTGACGAGCGCGTAAGCCGTCTGCTCGACGCCCGGCTCGTGCTCAAGGATAGCAATCTCGCCCATCAGGTCCGTCTCGATCAACAAGATGTTCGAAGTGCCGCGGGCCGACATCAAAGGCGAACCCGGCGTGATCGTCTCGGGCATCGCGCTCAGCTTCAAACCGCTCTCGGTCATCCTCGCGCGTGAGACAACTCTGACGGCCGCGCCCGATCGGGCGGCGCTCAAGATCTCCGCCTGAGAGATATTGCGAATCGTCTTCCGCTCGACATCCTCGGGGCGTAGGTCCGCGCCCATCAAGACGTTCGCAAGAGCGACCGCTTTTACCGCCGCGTCCCACCCGTCGATGTCGTAGTCGGCGTTGGCCTCCGCGATGCCCGCCCTCTGCGCTTCTTCAAGGCACGAAGCGAACGAGCGGCCCTCCTCCATGCCTGTCAGGATCAAATTGGTCGTGCTGTTTAGCAGGCCGGAAAAACCTGTAACTTTCGTTGCAGGCAGACACCTCTCAACCAGGTTGAACACGGGAGCGCCATCCATCACCGTCCCTTCGAATCGAAAGCTGACTTCGCGCTCCGACGCCAGGGCCTTCAGCTCGCGGTACGCGAAAGCCACAGGCCCTTTGTTGGCCGTGATGACGTTCATCGAGCGCTCAAGCGCGCGACGAATTATCGTCACGGCGGGCTCGCCACTGTTGGGATTGAGCGGAGTCGTCTCGAATAACAGATCGGCCCCGCAGCCTTCGACCACTTCCATGGCGTTCTCCCTGGCAGAGGTTCCGGGGAGCGTCGCCAGGCTCGCGCCTCTCTCTACACAGTCGGCCGCATCGATCAAATCGATCTCACCAGCCGTAGTTATACAGCCGTGACGCGCGGTCGCTATAGCCGTCGTTCGCCAGGTGAAGCCGAACTGGTCGGCAAGCTGCGAGCGTCTTCGTTCAAGTATGCGGGCGAATGCGCGCGCGACGTTGCCGAAGCCTATGAAAGCAAATCTCAGCTCCATACTCTACTTCAGTCCGGACAGAAAGCTCTCAAGCCTGCTCAACCCTTCTCGCAGGTATCCGGCTTCCGAGCCGAACCCGATCCTCAAGTAATTGTTCATGAAAAAGTGGCCGCCGGGCACTATCAGAACGCTCTGCTCGCGGCGCAGCCTGTCGACCAACTCGATTGAATCGACGTCGAGGTTGTAACGAAGGTAAGCGATCGCGCCCGCCCGCGGCTCGACTAGAGAGAACAGCCCGCCTTGCCTGTCGATCCACTGGCGCAGGATCGGGTAGTTGTCATTGAGCATCGCTCTGGTCCGTTTTAACAATCTACTTCTCGATTCAGGCTGCAACGCGACGGTCGCCAGGAAGTCGCTCGCCGGCCCCGGCCCGATCGTGGTGTAGTCGTGATACGCCCACGCCCGCGCGGCGATCTCCGGCGTAGAGGCGATCCAACCTATGCGCAGCCCCGGCAGGCCGTAAGCTTTCGAAAGCCCGCTCGTGACGATCACTCTTTCGTATCGCCCCCAGAAGCTTTTTGTCATTTCGTCTTTCATCTCCGCGCCGCGATAGACCTCGTCGGCCAGAATCCACGCGCCGACGCGCTCGGCCGCTGCGACTATGCGGTCCATCTCTTCAGACGACATGACCGCGCCCGTCGGGTTGTTAGGGTTACAAACGGCGATCAACTTTGTCTTAGCCGAGATCGCGCTTTCGAGCTGATCAAGGTCTATCCTCCAGCCGCCATCTTCGACCAGGGGGAGCGGCTTCAAGTCCGCCCCGAACGATTTGAACAGCCCCCACAACTGCATGTAATTGGGAACCATCATAATGATCTCGTCGCCCGGTTCGGTCATCATCCAACTGACTAGAAGATTCGCCTCGGCCGTGCCGGTCGTGACGATGACGTTCTCGGCGGTCGCGCCTTCGTACAGGTCGGCGACGCTCGCCCGCAGCCCCAGCGTCCCGTTCGACTGGCTGTAGCCGAGCTCCATCCCCAGCAACCGCTCGCGATCTTCAGCCTGTGGTATCAACTCGGATATGCGGACCGGGTGGACTCCGCTTTCCGACAGGTTGTAGTCGACCAAGTTCTCCCAGGTCGATTGCATGCGCTCCATTTCGAACTGCTCAAGTTTCATCTTCTCTCCTTGCGTGTGTGATCGGACGGGTTTCTCAGAATAAAGTAACCCGACCTCGTCTTCAACTCGGCGGGCGGGCTTTCGCCTCCGGCCTCTGTTGCGTTACTCTCACATAGACGCTTGAGGCCGGGAGGAGATCATGAAGCTCTTATCGATGAAGACTGAACGGGGAGACCTGGCGGGCATTATAACGGGCGAAGAGGTGCTCGACGTTACGGGTTTTTGTGAGATCATCGAAGCGCGCGGCGAATGGGTCGAAGCCGACGCCGACTCGCCGACTTATCATCACATCGAAGGCGCTTATCGAAGCGCACTCGACCTCTTCAAACACGGGCCGGATTGGCCTCGCAAAATAATTGCGAAGCTTGAAGGCGACCCGATCCTCATCAACCAATGCAGGGAAGACGGCGTTCTGGTCCCGCTCGCTCGCGCGGAGCTGAACCCGCCCGTGCTCGCGCCGGGAAAGATCCTGGCCGTCGGGTTGAACTACGCCGCGCACGCGGCCGAGCAGAAAGGGCAGCCGCCCGAAAGCCCGCTCATCTTCTCGAAGTGCACCACGGCGATTGTCGGGCCGGGCGACGCGATAAGGCTCCCGCGCATCAGCGATAAGATCGATTACGAAGGCGAGCTCGCGGTCGTGATCGGGAAAGAGGCCAGGTCGGTCGCTGCCGCGAGCGCGTATGACTTCGTAGCCGGCTATACAATCTTGAACGACGTGACGGCGCGCGACCTCCAGCGCCGCGAGCGTCAGTGGGCGCGCGCCAAGGGGCTCGACACTTTCGCGCCGTGCGGCCCGTGGCTCGTTACCAAAGACGAGGTCGGAGACCCGCACTCGCTCGACCTTGAGCTGAAGGTCAACGGCGAGGTGAGGCAACGCTCTACTACTAGCGACTTGATATTCAAGATCCCTCAGTTGATCGAATTCATCTCTCAAGACTTGACGCTCCGTCCAGGCGACATCATCTCGACCGGCACGCCGTCGGGCGTAGGCGTATACAGCGAGCCGCCTGTCTTCCTGCGCGAAGGCGACGTCGTAGAGATAACGATCTCGAAGATAGGGACGCTCGTCAATCCTGTTGTCGGAAATGAGAGTTGATCGAGGCGGGCGAGGCTACTTGTTGCGGTCGCGGTAAAGCTCTTCGGGTTTGGTCGAAGGCGGCAGCGTTTCAACGACTATGTAATCGGGGATCTGTATGTGTATGGTATCACCCAATGAATTTTTGCGAGGTATCTCCCACACGATGCCGTTCCATGTCGCCAGATCGAAAGACTCCGGATCATTCGGCGCTCCTCTAACCCTTATCCAAGCTTGCTGTCCTTTGTTCATTTCTGCTTAACCGCACCCATACCACACGCTAAGGGGCAGCAGGACGTTCATCTACAAAGTGCCACACCTTGAGCAAGGTTTTCAAGGGTTGCTTGCAGACCATTAGAGAGGGGAGTTGACACTGGCGACAAATCTAGATGACGGTCGTAACGATCTCTCTGATGCTCCGTAGAAGCTCCGCGTCATCCGTGATGGGCGAGCCGATGGCGACTTCACAGGCTACGTGCGGGTGTATGCCGCTGCTGACGAGCTGAGCTGCGTAAACGAGCAGGCGCGTGGAGACGCCCTCTTCCAGCCCGTGGCCCTTGAGGTTGCGCACCTTTTCGCCGATCAGCACGAGGTCGCGGGCGGTCTGTTCGTCGACGCCGCCTTCGTGCATAAGTATGTCGACTTCCAGTGGCGCGGGAGGGTAGTTGAACTCCAGCGCGACGAAGCGCTGGCGGGTCGACTGCTTGAGGTCTTTAAGGACGCTTTGATAGCCGGGGTTGTAAGAGACGACGAGCAGGAAGTCGTCGGTCGCTTGAAGGATCGTGCCGCGTTTTTCTACCGGCAGGATTCGCCGGTCGTCGGTCAACGGGTGGATCAAGACGATGGTGTCCTTGCGCGCCTCGACCACCTCGTCGAGGTAGCAGATCGCCCCGTGCTTGACGGCGGTCGTCAAAGGGCCGTCGTGCCAGACCGTCTCGTCGCCTTCGAGCAGGAATCGGCCCACGAGGTCCGTTGCCGAGAGGTCTTCGTGGCAGGCTACGGTCACCAGCGGCCGGCGGAGCCGCCACGCCATGTATTCAATAAACCGCGTCTTCCCGCACCCCGTAGGCCCTTTGAGCATGACGGGGAGCTTTGCGCGGTAAGCCGCCTCAAACAGCTCCACTTCTTTGCCCACGGCAAGGTAATAAGGCTCACGCGCGATGACGTGCTTTTCGATTGCTTGTTCTACGCTCTCCCGGTTGGCTGTCATAGACCTCTGTTGGCTCTATTTTTCTCAGTCGTGTATAATTTTAATCTTTATGGCGGCCCTTGCGTTCGTCACATGGCGGCCACGGAAAACGATCATAGCATCTGGCCCGCGCGCGAGCCAAGATGGATAGGCAGACAGTGAATATAGCAATAGCAATGAGCGGGGGCGTCGACAGCTCCGTCGCCGCCGCGATACTCAAAGAGCAGGGCCACGACGTTGTGGGCTTCACGATGCAGTTGTGGAACCAGCGGCGGCGGCTCGGTCCTGACGGCGAGCCTCAGCCTTCGAGGTGCTGCTCGCTCGACGACGTGTACGACGCGCGGAGCGTCGCCGAAGACCTGGGCTTCCCATTCTACGTGCTGAATCTTGAAGACGAGTTCGAGCGCGGCGTCGTCCGGCCGTTCGTCGAGGATTATCTGGCCGGGCGGACGCCCATACCGTGCGTATCTTGTAATACCAAGCTGAAGTTCGCGCGGCTCGTCACGCTCGCGCGCGAAGTCGGGGCCGAGCGCGTGGCCACGGGCCATTACGCTCGCGTCGAGTACGACGAGAAGGCCGCGCGGTACATGCTCAAGAAGGGGCGCGATCTGACGAAGGACCAGTCGTACTTTCTCTTCGAGATGACTCAGAAGCAACTGGAGCGGGCCGTTTTCCCGCTCGGCGATTTGACGAAGACCGAGGTGCGCGTGATCGCGGCTCGACTCGGGCTTGAGACGGCAGAAAAGCCCGAGAGCCAGGAGATATGTTTCGTCCCCGACGGCGATTATTCGCGCTTCGTTGAGGACTACGCGCGGTTCGAGATGAATGAGGCGGCCGGGCGAATCTCCGCGCTTCAGGCGGGCGAGATCACCTCGACCGACGGCGTCGTGATAGGCGAGCACGCGGGGCTGCATCGATACACGATCGGGCAGCGCCGCAGGATAGGCATCTCGTCGCCCGACCCGCTCTACGTCGTGAAGATAGACGTGCCGCGCAACCGCCTCGTCGTCGGGAAGCGCGGAGATCTCTACAGCCGCTCGCTTGAAGCGAAGGCGGTCAACTGGCTGTCGATTGCGCCGCCCGCCGAGGTGGTGCGCGCGAGCGTCCGCGTCCGCTACAGGTCTGTCGAGGCTAAGGCTACGATCACTCCTACGGGGACCAACTCGGTCCGCGTCGAGTTTGACGAGCCGCAGCCGGCGATAACCCCCGGCCAGGCGACTGTGTTTTATAGCGGCGACGTGGTGCTCGGCGGGGGATGGATAGAATCGAGCGCGACGTAAAAAGTTAATGCAGAGATTTGCCCCAAGCCGCCCGAAGGTTACTCTATTGATCTTGATTACGAGAAGCATATGTCTCTTCGTGTTACTTCTGGCGATATGCCTGGGTTCTGCCGGTTGCGGCAAATCCGGTCTGATCCGCGCCGACGCTACAGAAGGCGTTTGCCCGGTCTGTCGCATGGAGGTAAAAGCTTCGGACCCGGCCATGGCTGAAATCGTTTATTCGGATGGGACGAAGCTAATGTTCGAGACGGCGGGCGACATGCTGACTTTTTATAACGCGCCCGATAAGTACGAAGTAGCTGGCCCGCAGAAAGAGCTGGGGAATATTGATAGAATAGTAATGAAGGACTACAACTCGAAAGCCGGCATCAATGCGCGGCAGGCGGCGCTCGTTTATAAGAGCAAGGTCAACGGCCCGATGGGTCCTGACGTTTTCGCTTTCCAGAGTCACCAGGAAGCCAGGTCGTTCGTAGAAACTAACGGCGGCAGCCTGCTGACCTTTAATGATTTGACCCCTGAGATGGTTCGCAATTTAAGAAAGAAATGAAGACCAAAAGACCCCTGATCAAATTGACTCTCTTAATCCTGGCAGCAATCGCCGTCACGCCTATCGCCTTCGGGCAGAGCGACCGTGTGGTTAAGGCGCAAGGCTACGCGTCGGTCGACGCCGTCAGGCCGGGCGATAAATTCAAGCTGGCCGTAGTGATCAACGTAGAGCCTGGATACCACATCAACGCGCACGTGCCTACGACGCCGGATTTGATCGCGACCGCTGTAGCGATTGAGCCCGCGGCCGGCATCCGATTCGCCGAGCCGAAGTATCCGGCTCCGACACACCAGCGCTTCGAGTTCGCGCCCGACACGGAGCTGGCGGTTCACGAAGGCGCCGTCTACGTTCTCATCGATGCGGAGGCTGACAAATCGCTTGCGCTGGGAGAGACGACGATTCGCGCGACCCTGACCGTGCAATCCTGCAACGACAGGCTGTGCCTCGCGCCCGCGGACATCAAGCTCGAAATACCTCTGCGCGCGGCCTCGAAGGGGCAGGCCGTAAAAAACGTGAACTCCGAAGTGTTCGCGCAGGCGGCCCTGCCTCCGGCCCCGTCTAAAGCCGAGTTGAAAGTCTACCAAGGCGACGACGCGCCGAGTTCTGACGCCGCTGCGCCGCAGAGCAATTCGATTTCAGAGTCGCTAGCCGAGAAAGGCATTGTCGTCACGCTGCTCGGGATTTTCCTCGCCGGCCTCGCGCTCAACGCGACCCCGTGTGTCTACCCGATCATCCCAATCACGATAGGCTTCTTCGTAAACCAGAGCGCGGCCGCAGGCGGAGCGCCACGGCTCCGGCGCTCTTTCTCGCTCGCGGCGCTCTACGTCTTAGGGATGGCGCTGACCTATTCGGCGCTAGGGCTGGTTGCTTCGCTGTCGGGCGGAATTCTCGGCGCGGCGTTGCAGAGCCCTTACGTTTTGATAGGGCTCGCCCTGTTGATGGTGGCGCTCGCGCTTTCGATGTTCGGGGTTTATGAATTCAGGATGCCCGAAGCGCTTAACAGGTTTGCAACTAAGAGTACAGAGTCTACGGGCGGGCTGGTCGGCGCGCTGGTGATGGGGCTGACGATGGGCATAGTCGCGGCGCCCTGCATCGGACCCTTCGTGGTGGCGCTGCTCACGTTCGCGACGCAGACGACGCCGGTATTCGCCTTCACGATGTTCTTCGTCCTCGCGCTTGGACTCGGATTGCCATACCTGATACTCGGCACCTTTTCGAGCTCTATTAAATCGCTCCCGCGCTCAGGCGTGTGGATGGTTACGGTGAGGAAGGTCTTTGGCGTAGTGCTGATCGGGATGGCCCTCTATTTTCTGATGCCGCTGATGGGGGATTATACGAACCATGTCTTCGCCATCTTCTTCATCGTCGCGGCCGGCTACCTGTTGTTCTGGGAAGCGAACAAGGCGAAGCCGGGCTGGTTCGCCTGGGCGTTGCGCGTGATAGGCGTCGGCGCGGCCGCGGCGGCGGTGATGTTCGCGCTGACATTCATATTGCCGAAGCCCAACGAAGGCGGCGCGGAGATCGTGTGGCAGCCATTCAGCGAGCAGGCCGTAGCCTCGGCCCGCGCGGAAGGGAAGGGAGTCATTATCGACACGTTCGCCGACTGGTGCATACCTTGCAAAGAGCTCGACCGTTTCACCTTCACCAATTCGAGCGTGAGTAAAGAAGCCGACCGCTTCGTCACGCTGAAGCTCGATCTGACGCACGGCGAGGCGACGGCTATGCGCGCAAAGAATCAGTATGGCATAGTCGGGGTGCCGACGATCATCTTCATCGACCCGGCGGGCAAGGAGCGCAAGGACTTGAGGCTCGAAGGTTTTGAAAAGCCCGAGAAATTCCTCGCCCGCATGAAGCAGATCGAAAGCCCTGCCGACGGCAAGCTCTCCGACGGCGTGATCGCCTCGAACAACGTCGGCGACAGATCGGTCCTCGCCGACACCTCGTCCGGCTCGTTCGAAACGATGCCCGCCGGAACATTGACTCTGTTGAACGGGCGCAAGCTTGACATGGCCGGGTTGCGCGGGAAAGTCGTCCTCATAGATTTTTGGGCGACGTGGTGCCTGCCCTGCATATCGGAAATTCCGATCTTTAACGAGCTCAACAAACAGTACAAAGCCGAAGGGCTGGAGCTGATCGCCGTGTCGTTAGACGACCAGGGCGCAGAGATCGTCAAACCGTTTTTGAAAGAGCACCCGATGAATTACACCCAGGCGATCAAAGACGAAAAGACCGCCGACAACTTCAAAGTCGAAGAGGCCGCGCTGCCCGTCGCTTTGATCGTCGACAAGCAGGGGCGCATACGTTTCCGCCACGTCGGCAGGACTGAAAAGGACGTGTTTGAGGCCGAGATAAAGCAGTTGTTGGCAGAGTAGGATTATTTGCCATCGCGCGTATTGCAAGTTAGACTTTGGCTAAGATTTGAATAACGACGGTACTCGGGAGGAGAGAGAATGGGAGCTAGCAAAACCCGCACGAGCGGGACGGCCGCCCTCGACGGTTACGCCAACGAGGGAGTGGTCAAGGTCTTTTCAAAGACCATTCTGGTTAAGACGAGCGACAGAACCGAGCTGGTAAACCTGACCGACGATATCCGCAGCCTGTTCGAGGCGACCGGCGTCGTCGACGGCTACATACAGGTGTCGTCCCTGCACACGACGGCGGGCCTGTTCATAAACGAATGGCAGGACGCGCTGCTTGTCGACATAAAATCGATGCTCGAACAGATAGTCCCGCGTGAGAATTATTACAAGCACAACGACCCCGAGTACTCCGACTGCGACCGCCACAACGCGGACTCGCATCTGAGAAACGTCGTGCTGGGCCACAGCCTCTCGGTGCCCGTCGCCGAAGGGAAGCTTGTGTTAGGCCAGTGGCAGAGCGTGATACTGGCCGAGTTTGACGGGCCGAACGAGCGCAAAGTCTTCATCCAGGTGTTTGGGATTTAGAGGGTGTCAGAGAAGTGAGAAAAAAGCCCTGAAAGGGCGATATAACTATCGCGCCCTTTCAGGGCTTCGTCTCGTATGACGCTTAACCCGGCGCGATGCGCCGGGCTATTGAATACCGCCTCTTCGAGGCTTCCTATTGAATAGCGCCCCTACGGGGCTTATTGAATACCGCCTCTTCGAGGCTTTCTATTGAAACGCGTCCCCTTCGTGGACTTCTCAGACTCCCTCTAGTCGACGCATCCGGCGGCCGTGTTGCCGCTCAGGACGGCGCTCTCGATCGTTGCGGGCAAGCCTGTTTGAGTCCAATCTCCTGCCAGGATCAAGTTTGAAATCGTTGTGCGCGGGCCGGGCCGCAACCTGTCGGATTCGACGGTGTGCGAAATCGTCGCCTCCCTCTCTTTCACGACGACGGAATGGAGCAGTCTCGCGCCGCACGCCTCGGGGATCAACTCTCTTAACTCGGACATGGCAAGATCGATCAAGCCTTCTCTGCTCATCCCCGCAAAATCGTGCGCCGCGCTTATGATGATGGCGAATTGATTCGACCCGCGCGCCTCCGCGTTTATCTTCGCCTTGTTGAATATCCATTGAGTCTTTGTGCCCAGCAGCCCGACGAACTCTTTGTCGATTATGCTGCGGTCGAACCATAGATTGATCGAGACGATTGGCGACGACGCGAGCCGCGCGAGCTTCGAGAACTCTCCTGCCCGAGCTTCTTCGGGGAGGAGCTTTATCAAAGCCTGCGGAGTGGTTGCGCTTATGAACCAATCGGCTTCGACTCTTCTCCCGTCCTTGAGGAGCACGGCGCGCGCGCGGCGATCCTCGATGACAAAGCTCTTCACCGGCGCGTTAGTCTCAACCTTGCCGCCTCGCGACTCGATAAACTCTCTCGCCGCGGCGGTGTAAAGATCGCTCAACCCGACGCTCGATATGCCTATGCGCGCGTCCCGGCGACTGCCGCCGAAGGCTTCTTTCAAGACTACGCTCATCATCCGCGCGGAGGCGATCTCGGGCCTCTCGTTGAGCGTCGCCACGGCCATCGGGTACCAGAAGCGCTCTTTGATCCTCTCGGACTGTCCGAGGCTGTCGAGCCATTCCGTCACCGTGAGCCCATCTCGCGCCGACCCGTTAGCGCGTGTGCGAATCGCCTTGCCGACATTCAGCGCGCGGAGCTTGTCGCCCGTCGTCAGCCCTTCGAGTCTGAAAAGTCCCATCAAGACGTTGATCGGCGCGGGCAGGTCAGGGCACTCGAACGACGTGAGCCCGAGCGCGCGGTCGAGGAAATCTACGCGGGGCGAGGTTTGAAATCTCAGCCTGTCAAGGGTGCCGATCTTTTCAAGAAAAGAGATCGTGTGGCGGTAGCAGCCCATGAAAAGATGCTGCCCGTTGTCGACCGTGTCGCCTGTCTTCGAGTCTGTGAAGGAGTACGCGCGACCGCCGAGCTGCGCGCGCGCTTCGAGAAGCAGAACGCTGTGCCCGCGCTCGCTCAGCGAGACTGCGGCCGCGAGCCCGCTGAAGCCCCCGCCGATTATCACAACGCGCTTGTGCAACGACTACCTCTTGAATTTGCTGTCCAGCCAGGTGCGCAGGGCGATCTTGAGCCGTCGCGCCTTCGGGACCGTTATCCTGTTGCGGTACACGTCGAACTGCGCGGCGGCAATGTTATCGAGCAGCTCTCGGTAAATCTTGCCCATTATCTCGGCCGCGAACATCGATGCCCGGTCGCCTTCGGGCAACGACGCGGCCGCGCGCTCGAAGTAAGAGAGAGCGCGGGCATGCTCGTACCTCATCAACTGTATGAATGGGGCGTTGTAGAGGTTGTTCTTCAAATCCTGCTCCGAATACCCGAACCTCTCAAGGTCTTCGATGGGTATGTAGATCCGCCCGCGCGCGATGTCTTCCTTCAAATCGCGCATGATGTTGGTCAGTTGGAGCGCGAGGCCGAGGTTCACGGCGTACTCCCTCGTGCGCAACGAATCGTATCCGAAAATCTCTATGCAGATCAGGCCGACGGCCGACGCGACCCTGTAACAGTATTCGCGAAGGTCGGCGAACGTCTGGTAGCTCTGCCACTGTAGGTCCATCTCCATGCCGTCGATCAAATCGATGAATGGCTGGCGCGGTATCTCAAACTCTTCGATGGTGTCGAGAAGCTGCTCGCCAAATGGAGTCGACGGGTAGCCTTGATAACAAGACTCAATCTCGTCGCGCCA
This sequence comes from Blastocatellia bacterium, assembly GCA_035249305.1. Taxonomy (GTDB): domain Bacteria; phylum Acidobacteriota; class Blastocatellia; order UBA7656; family UBA7656; genus DASUNP01. The sequence continues at coordinate 84,653 of DATFGQ010000018.1, forward strand.
GTGTTGCAGCTCGGCGGCGGGGTCGCCGCCCGGCCTCTCCTGATCGACTATGTCGTCGAGAATTCGGCATAACCCGTAGATCGTCTTGATCGCTTTGCGCTTGGCCGACGGCAGTAGCAGGAACGAGTAATAGAAGGTCGACCCCGCCGAATGGTCGAACCTCTTCTGCTCGGAAGGCAAACGCGAAGCTGTCGCAATATCGTCGATCGTCATCTGCGGACTAGAAAAGCCCCTTCCTGAATGCTCCCAGCAAGATTCTCACCTTGTCGTAGAATGTGATTGTCGGCCTGCGAGTGAATACGTCGTAGCCGTTCGCTTCGATGCGGTCGAGTATGCGCCGGCCGCCTAGCCACACCGCCCGCAGCTCAAGCCCCAGCCTCCCGCCTACCGCTCCGCACAACGGCTTGCCCCTGACGAAGAATTCGCGCGCGCGCTCGACCTCGAACCTCATCAAGTTGCTGAAGTTCTCTCCGATCGATCCGGCCTTCAATTCATCAACCGTCACCCCGAACTTTTCCAGGTCTTCGGCCGGCAGATAGACCCGATCTTTTTGAAGGTCTACGGCCACGTCCTGCCAGTGGTTCGCCAGTTGAAGCGCCGTGCAGATGTCATCGGAGCGCTCGTGCAGCGCCGTCTCGGTGTAGCCGAAAAGCAGCAGTATCAACCGGCCGACAGGGTTTGCCGAGCGGCGGCAATAATCGAGCAACTGTTCAAAGCTTTCGTAGCGCCGCACGCGCACGTCCTGGCTGAATGCGGAGAGCAGATCATCGAAAAGAGAGACGGGCAGATCAAAGCTAGACCGTGTCTGGCGAAGCGCGACGAATACCGGGTGGGTCGCCGCGCCGTCAAAAGCCAGGTGAAGCTGCTCGCGCCATGCGGAGAGTTGGGCGAGCCTTTGCTCGGCGGTCAGGCCCGCGCCTTCGTCCGCGAAATCATCCGCGGTTCTTGCGAACGCGTAGATCGAATAGAAGTGTTTTCTCAGCCGCTTCGGCACAAGCGCGGAGCCGACGGGGAAGTTCTCGTAATGGGCTCGCGCGAGCTGCTCGCAATACTCGAACGACTCTTCGACCGACCAGCGGCGCGCGACTATGTCGTCCGCCCCCATCGGTTCGGAAAGCGCGTTGAGATTCTTGTATTCCAGTCCCGCCATCCAGACGTTGAATTATATTGGCTTTTGAGCGACGAAGAAAGTATGTCGCGCGCGACAGCCCGACGCCGGTGGGCTCACAAACTATTGCAGTCACTTCCGATTCGATTTAAGATGTGGCCGGCCTGCTCCTAAGGCTCTGTCGTTTGCTCTGTCATTTCCCCTTCGCCGGCTCATCAGGTTTGGCACAGGACCATCTCTTTGCGGGGACAGCTAAACAAGAAGCTCGTTGCAGATGTTATCCGCGAGATAGCTGAAAAGCGGTTGAGCGGAAGACTCTCCCTCTCGCTAGAAAAGACCGTCAGGACGATCCTGTTTGACGCGGGCGATCCCGTCTCGGTTTCGAGCAACCTCCCTTCTGAGCAGATCGACCACAAGCTGATAAAGGACGGCCGCGCGACTCCCGGCCTGGTAGAGACGGCGAGGCGGCGCGAGAACGACTCTGAGCTGCTCGGGCGCACGCTCGTCGAGATAGGCGTCGTCGACGAAGAGGTGATGCTGGAGTGCCAGCGCGAGATCGCCGAGCAGATCATCTGTGCGCTTTTCGAATGGGAAGAGGGCGATTACGAGTTCGAGCCGTTCGAACGCGCTTATGGGTTCTTGCTCAACCTCTCGTCGGCCGATTGCATACTGATCGGGACGCGCCACGTCGCTCAAAAGAGTTTCATAGCCGCCGCCTACGCGCCCGCCGACGGCCTCGTGCAGGCGGAGTCGCTCGACATAAATCACTTCGCGTTCTCGGCAAGACTGAGCACGACGGAAAGCTACGTGCTCTCGCGCCTCACATCGCCGACGGCGGTCGACGAAGTGAGCTCGCTCGTAGGGATGCCCGACCCCGAAACCCGGTCGGCGATCTGCGCCCTCGTGGCCCTTGGGCTCGCCCGCATAGTCGGCTCGCGCGAAGAGGTTGTTGTCGAAGAGAACAAGCAAGGCTCCGTCGACCGCCTGCTCGAAGGGATCAACAGGAAGATTGAGTTCTTCCGGTCGGCCAGTTTTTACGACGTGCTCGGCGTTTCAAAGATAGCGACTACATCTTCGATCGACAGGGCCTTCAAAGAGCTGAGCGAGATGATCGATTACCAGCGTTCGCTTCACCCTGGTCACGCCGAGCTAGGCGCTAGGCTCGATCTGCTGCTCGCCAAGATGAAAGAGGCTCACGCGACGCTCGGCGACCCGGATAAGCGCAGGCTCTATGACATGCCCGCGTCGCGAAGGGCTCCGGACTTAAAAGCGCCCGAGCGCGTCACGCCGGCGGCCAACAGGCCGAATAGGCCCGTCGCGCAAGCTATGACGGTCGAGCCTAGCAAGCAGCAGATCGTCAACCTGCCTCAGCAAGCGGCCCATCTTTATATGCAGGGGCGTTCGCGTTACGACCAGAGGGACGTGCACGCGGCCGAGCACCTGTTTCGCGAGGCGGTCCGGTTGGACCCGAGCCAGCCGCATTACCATTATCACCTCGCGGTAACTCTGCTTATTCTTTCGCAGGCCCGCCACGAGCACACGCACCACGAGGGCTGCCACGTCACCTGCAAGATAGGCGGCGGCCTTGTCAGCAACCCGCGCGTGAGGTACGAGGCCGAGCAGCACTTGAATCGCGCCGCCGAGCTGGACCCGACTAACGTAAAGGTGCGGTTGACGCTCGGGCATCTGTACAAGGAAGCGGGCCTTACTAAGAAAGCCGAGAGTTCTTTCCGCGAAGCGCTGACGCTCGACGGCGGAAACAAGATCGCGCTGCGCGAACTGGGGATGGAGGTCGAACAGGATTGACAGGCTATGCGAAGGCCGTACCGACCCCGACACGACGATAGTCTTGCCTGCGGGGGTTGCATGCGTCAGCCCTTGCCCGACGCACGCAAACCCCTGCACGACATTAAAGTCGTCTATTAGAACTTTTGATTTTCGCTTATTCTTATCGGCAGAAACGGGCCAATGCTCCTGCCTTATTATTACAACCTTCAGTGTGCCGTGAAGGCTGCCGATGGCTTAGTAAAAGGTTTAGCCATCGTCGCGCTGCGCGTATGCTTAGAGCATGACTTGCGGAGCGCGTCATCGACCAACGGCTCGACTAAGCATTCCGTTTTGCGGCAAACGGTCGCAAGCTCGCTAATGACAAGATACCTGGCTCGCTCAAGCATCCTCTTCTCGCGGAAAGAGAGGGGCTTGCTCAAGGATAAGTATGTGAGATTCTTAAGCACCTCAGCGACGTGGAAAATGTCGCCGGTCTTCATCTTCTCAAGAAAGTCTTTATACCTGTCTTTCCAGTCCACAGGCGGGTTTGAGAAGTCTGCCGAGAGGGCTTTGAGCAGTCTGTCGCACTGGTTGGTGTTGATGGGTGATCTCAGACCGATTTCAATCGCGTTAGCTATCGGGACCATCACGGTCGATTCGGTAGCCTTCAATCTCAGCAGGTAGAAACTGTTTTGTGCGCCTGAAATCTCGGTAGTGGTGATCTTCTCGATTACGCCTATCCCGTGGTTCGGATAGACAACTTTCTCGCCTACTTTGAAGCTCACAGACACCTCCTTATTACGGTTGGAGCGGAATTCGGTCCCTGACTGTAGGACGCGAGGGCGTTGAACCCTTTAACATAAAATCTAACTCTTATTGACAGCGAGCCGCGAACTTAAGCCCGCCTGTCGGAGGGGTTGCTTGATCCGTCGGGCATGTGCGGTTTTTGAACCGCGACGCCTGCCCTTTCCCAAGTGAGTAACTGTTCGCAAAAAAAATGTTACAACAGCCTCTTTTAGCCGGTCAAGCAGATAACTGGAAAAGGTTGCCTGCGCAACAATTTTACAACAAGAAAACTGTGAACCGTAAACCGTGACGAGTGACAAGATCAGAGTTTCGCTCTTGTCACTCGTCACGGTTCGCTTGTCACGCCTCACGGCATTGTGAAACTGATTATCACGGGGCTGCGCAGCAGGCGGCGATCTTTGCGCAACACCTTGATCGCCACGTCGTCCCCGCTCTTGAGGTCCCGCGTCAACTGCAAAAAGTCGTCCTGATTGTTAACGGGTCTGTAGTTGATCTCGATTATAAGGTCGTCCGGCCTCACGTCGTTGTCGTCGGCGATGCTGCCCGGCTCTATCGTGCTGATGAGCGCGCCGCGCGCGCCTTCGAGCCCTCGCGTCTTGGCGAGCTCGGACGTGAGAGTCCGCACGCCGATGCCGAGCCTTGGCTTGACCTGCGGCCCGCGCGATTGATCTTCGGGAGCCTTCTCATCTTTTTTCGGCACGCCTCGCGGGTTATTCGGGTCGAACGGGATCGGCTTGATGTTCAAACGGTCGCCGCTCTCTTCGGGCCTCTCTTCGAGCTTCACTGAGGCCGTGCGCTGCTCGCCGTTTCGCACGTAGCCGACGCTTGCGAGCGTCCCGACAGGCAGCGACGCGATGCGGCGCACGAGGTCGCGGACGTTCTTGACCTTCTGCCCGTTGACGGTAAGGATCACGTCGCCGCTCTGAATCCCGGCCTTGGCAGCGGGGCTGTTCTCGTCAGCCATCCGCTCGACCAGCGCGCCCTGGTTCTCCGAGATCTTGTTAAGCCTCGCCACCTGCGGCGTAACGGCGTCGAGCTCTATGCCGAGGTAGCCGCGCCGCACGCGGCCGTTCGTGACCAGTTGGTTGTAGGTGTCGACGGCGGTCGATGAGGGGAGCGCGAAACCTATGCCGTTGTACACGCCGCTTGTCGTAGCGATCTGCGTGTTTATCCCAATGACCTCGCCCGCCAGGTTGACGAGTGGGCCGCCGGAATTGCCGGGGTTTATCGCGGCGTCCGTCTGGAGGAACTGCTGGAACGGAGTCGATCCGCTCTCGGTGACGCGGTCTTTGGCGCTGATGATGCCGGCCGTAACGGTCTGCTCCAGGCCGAACGGCGAGCCGATGGCCAGGACCCAGTCGCCGACGTTGAGCTTGTCGGAATCGCCCATCCGCGCGACGGGGAGGTTCTCTTTCGTTTCTATCTTTATTACGGCGAGGTCCGTCTGCGAATCCTGCCCGATAACTTTGGCGTCGTACTCGCCGCCCGTCGCGAGCCGGACCTTGATCCTGTTGGCGCGTTTTATGACGTGCTGGTTGGTTATGATGAAGCCCGCCGAATTGACTATGACGCCCGATCCCGTCCCTTCGCGGCCCAGGCTGTAGACCTCGCTCTCGTACACTTTTATGTGCACGACGGAAGGCTCGACGACCTCCGAGACGCGCGCGAAAATGGCGGAGAGCGAATCGGGAGTGGCGGCGCTCGTGCTGATGGCAAGGCGGTTGTCTTCGGGCCTGGCCCCGGCGATCCCGCGCATGATCGCGCCGATCGCTATACCCATGCAGAGGCAGCACAGGGCTACCAGCATGATGATTACTCTGGTGTGTTTGGAAACGGAAGCGCTCTCACCGCGATCAGCTTTTGCATCTTCGCTTCTATCGATCATTACTGCTCCTCCAACAGATCATAGCTCGCAGTTTGCAAGGGCACATAGTCTCGGATAAATGGGGCGGCCGAGGCAATTATACCAGAGGCTCATTTCAAATCAAAAGTTTCAATTCTGTTATGGGCCATCCGCCCGCGCTCGATCAAAAGCCCGGTGACGATCTCCCCGAGCTCCGCGCGGTACCGCAGCCCTGTCGAGCCGCTCGCGAGCAGCGCCTCCTTGATCGGCCCGCCAAGCTCGTCCAGGGTCGCGAAGCGAGCCTCGACTATCTCATGCACATCAATCGGCTCAAGCGAGCCGCCCGTCGGCCGAGCCGTGAAGACGTGGCTGGTCCAATCGATCACGTCCGATTCATGAGTAAACTTCACGCGGGCTCTCAGAACGTATTCTTCCAGCTCGACGATAAGGCCAGTCTCTTCGTGAGCCTCGCGCACCGAGCCCGCTTCAAAATCCTCGCCGGGGTTGATCCCGCCTGACGGCGCGCGGTAAGCGCCGGGAGGGTACATGGGCTTTTTGATAACTACCAGCGAATCTTCTTTGATTATGAAGAGCGTGACGTCGTGTGCGCGGCCGTGCTTCTGGCTGCGGCGGACCATGTCGAACTCGCGGCCGGTCATCTCGTAGGAGAGACGGACCTCGACTGGCGTCCCGTACTTGAGCTCGACATCGCGGATCGCTTCTGCGGAAATGTACATCTCGGTCCAGACTATTTCGCGCCGGTCTGTTTAGAGTTCTTCTCGAAGAAGTCGATGACGGCGGGGAAGGTCCCCGATACGATCGTCAGGTGGTCGGCTTCGGGGACCTCTACGTAGTTGACCACGACGCCGGCCTTCTGCGCCGCGGCGACAAGGCTCCGCGCGCGGTCGGCCGGCACTATCTGGTCGCGCGCGCCGTGAATGACCAGTGCGGGAATGCCTTTGAGCTTGGCGACCATCGCGGCGAGCTGGTCTGCCTGCGCAGGCCCCGCGCCCGACACCGGCGCGATGGCGGCGAACACCTCGGGCTTGTTTGAAGCGATCCACCACGTCCCGAAGCCGCCCATCGAATGGCCCGTCAGGTAGATTCGCGCCGCGTCTATGCGGTAATCCCGCGTCACCGCCTTTATCACTTCAAAGACATCCTCCTGCCCGGCCTTCACGTAATCGCCCCTGCCGTTAGGCGCGGCAAAGATGTAAGCGCGCCTTTCCGCCTCGCCCTTGATGATAGTCGGATCATAAAGGCCGCTGAAATAGGCCCGCTCGTTGCTGAGCGCGCCATGGAGCAGGACGGCCAGCGGTCGGGCCGACGACCCGTCGTAGCTGAGCGGGACGTAGACGCGATAAGGGACCAGCTTGCCGTCGGACGCGCGGTAGGCCCTTTCGACCTCGCCCCTCTCGCTGGCCAAAAGGTTCTCGCCCTTCGCGAGAGCTTCGAGCACGGCTTCGATTCGGTCGAGCTCGGTGAACGGGTTCAGATTATATTCGCCCCTGCTCTTGGTAAGCGGCGCGAGGCGCTGGAGCTGGTATTCGGGCGTGGTGACGAGCGCGGCCACCGCTTTCACCTTCGGATCATTCGAGCTTTTTATCGAAGCGACCATCGCCGACAGCCGCGCAAGCTCGCCCGAAAAGTCGCTGATCGCGTAGACAGCTTTTCTGACCTCGGCGATCTTCTGGTTTCCCGTCTCGACGGTCGCGACCATCCAGTAAGCGCCGTCCGAGAGCAGGACGCGGCGTCCAGCATTAGTAAGCGTCTCGCCGATAGCGAGCCGTTTGGCGATCACAATGGGTCTTGGGGGTTGAGACTCGTCGCCCGGTTCCGTGTCCGCGGGTATCATCTCCAAAGTCACGGTAGGCGGAGCGATCATCATCTTATCGATCATCGTCGGGAACATGCGGATGAGCGAGACCTGGATTTCCTGGTTAGGCTCGACCACCAGGCGGTCCGTGTCGAGCGTGAGAGATGCTACGAACTTCTGCTTATCGTCCCAGGGTATGCCGCGCAGCAGCGCCAGCCCCTCGCCCTGTATCTCAAGCACCGCGGGGATGCTGCCGCGCTTTAATGCGTCTTCGGTCCTCAGCCTGATGGCGTCGAACGCCGCGAGGTTCGCGCCCGCCCGCCTCTTCTCCGACGCCAGGCGGTTCATCTCCTCGGTCCTTGCGTTCATCTCGGAAACAAAAGGTGCTTGCTGAGCCCTTGCTTCAAGGGTGCCGAACGAAGCGAGCGCGGCAAGAATCAGCGTTGCGAAGAGAAGTTTCTTCATCGGTGCGCCTGTCCTTTTGATTATGACTTCTCAAAGTCTAGCAACTTGAGCGTAAGGATAGCAAAGGATTCACCGCAGAGACGCAGAGCGCACTAGATGGCCGATGATGTGCTTCGCACGCGGCGGAGGCGCAGAGCGAATAAAGCCCCAAAGGGGCGACAATTCAATAGCCCGGCGCAACGCGCCGGGTGACGCACGCATACAACGAGAAGCCCTGAAAGGGCGATATAACTATCGCGCCCTTTCAGGGCTTGTATTAAATAACACGCTTTTCCAGGGGCGGTGCCCCTGGCTGTTGAATAGCGCCCCTTTGGGGCTTTATTCGCTCTGCGCCTCCGCCGCGTGCGAAGCACATCATCGGCCATCTAGTGCGCTCTGCGTCTCTGCGGTGAGTCCGTTTTATTGCTTCAAGACGCCGCGCAAGAATTGGCCCGTGTGGGAACTCTTGCTTTCGGCTATCGCTTCGGGCGGCCCCTCGGCGACCACGTAGCCGCCTTCGTCGCCGCCCTCCGGGCCGAGGTCTATGATCCAGTCGGCGCTCTTTATCACGTCGAGGTTGTGCTCGATTATTATTATCGACCCGCCGGCCTCTATCAGGTGGCGGAAGGCCGCAAGCAGCCTGTTTATGTCGTCGAAGTGTAGCCCCGTCGTCGGCTCGTCGAATATGTAAAGCGTCCGCTCGCTGGTCCTCTTCGCCAGGTACGAGGCGAGCTTCACGCGCTGGGCCTCGCCGCCCGAAAGCGTCGTGGCCGACTGGCCCAGCCGCAAGTATCCCAGCCCCACGTCGTCGAGCACCCGCAGCCTTGAGGCGATACGATTCACGTTGGCGAAGAACAACAACGCCTCGCGCACGGTCATGTTCAACACGTTATGAATCGAGCGGCCCTTGTACCTCACTTCAAGCAGGCTGGGCTTGAAGCGCATCCCCTTGCACTCTTCGCAGACTAACTCGACGTCGGCCAAAAACTGCATCTCTTTGATCTCGACGCCGTTGCCTTCGCAACGCTCGCAGCGGCCGCCCGGCACGTTGAAGCTGAAGTGGGAAGATTCGAACCCGCGCGCCTGCGCCTCCCTGGTCGAGGCGAACAGGTCGCGGATCGCGTCGTAAACTTTTATGTAAGTGACCGGGTTCGACCTCGGCGTGCGGCCGATGGGCGATTGGTCGACCAGCACGACCTCGTCTATCAACTGCGCTCCATCGATCTTCGCGAAAGAGCCGACGTGGCCAGTCCACTCGCCGCGCTGTTTCTTGATCCCGGCGTAGATGATGTCATGTACAAGCGTCGATTTGCCCGACCCGGAGACGCCCGTTATGCAGACCGTCATCCCGAGCGGTATTGATAGGTCGATCCCCTTGAGGTTGTGCTCGGACGCGCCGCGAATATCAAGCCGCCTTGCGCCCGGCTGGCGACGCTGTTTGGGCCGTTTGATCTCAAGCTCGCCGCGCAGGTATTTGCCCGTGAGCGAAGAGCTGCTCGCGAGCAGTTGTTTGGGCGTGCCCGAAAATACAACCTCGCCGCCCAGCTCGCCCGCGCCCGGCCCTATATCAATAATGTTATCGGCGGAGACCATCATCTCGGGCTCGTGCTCGACGACGAGCACCGTGTTGCCTATGTCTCTCAAATCTTCGAGTATGCGAATCAGCCGCCTGTTGTCGCGGGGGTGGAGCCCGATCGAAGGCTCGTCTAACACGTAGAGCGCGCCGACGAGCGACGCGCCGAGGTTGGTGGCAAGCTGTATGCGCTGGGCTTCGCCGCCCGACAGCGTCGAAGCCAGCCGGTCGAGCGTCAGGTATTGGAGGCCGACGTTGAGCAGGAACTTCAAGCGGTTTCGAATCTCTTGAAGCAGACGGCCGGCGATCTCGATCTCTTCGCCGGTCAGCGTCAGCCGCTCGAAGAACTCCCCCGCTTCGGCCGCCGTCATCGCGCAGACTTCGGGCAGGTTCTTCCCGCCGACTCGAACGAGCCGCGCTTCGAGCCGCAGCCGCGCGCCGTTGCATTCGGGGCAGCGCGTGTAGCCGCGGTACTTCGAGAGGAAGACGCGGACGTGCAGCTTGTACTTTTTCGTTTCGAGCCAGTCGAAGAACCCCATGACGCCGTCGAACTCGTTGCGGCCCTGCACGATGGCCTTCTGCTGCTCGGGCTTGAGCTGGCGGAAGGGGACGTTCGTCGGTATGCCCGCCTGCCTGCAAAACTTGAGCATGTCCTTCTGCGCCCACTCGTACTGCGGCTTCTGCCAGGGCTCGACCGCGCCTTCGGCCAGGCTCAGCTCGCGGTTGGGGATCACAAGGTTAAGGTCGAGCCCTATGGTGTTGCCGAACCCCTGGCAGGTAGGGCAAGCGCCGAACGGGTTGTTGAAGCTGAAGAGCCTCGGCTCTGGCGCGGCGTATTTTATGTTACAGCGCTTACACTCGAACCCTTCCGAGAATTGGAGCCGCGTGTGCGTTTCATCCGCAATCTCTATTACAGCCTGCCCGTGGCCTTCCTGATAACAAATCTCGACCGAGTCTGTCAGTCGCGCGCGAACATCTTCGCGCGCCGCGAGCCGGTCGACGAGCACAAAAGTATTGTCGAAGTTATCATCCGTGTAACTGTCGGGCGTGGCGAGCTCGATCACGCGGCCGTCTTTGTAAAGCCGCGTGAAGCCGCGCTGCATCAGGCTCATCAGGTGGGCATTTATGCGGGTCTGCTGGCTCGCGGTCGATTCGCGCGAGGCCCGCTTTTTGCGCTTCGGGTCCGACCCGTTCGAAGCCGCCTCGACATCTTCCATCCCCGCGCTGGCGGGGAAGAGGACGTAGAAGCGCGTGCCCTCGGGCAGGCTCAGCACTTCGTTGGCGATCGATTCCGGCGTGTCGCGCTGGACCTGCTGGCCGCAGTTGGCGCACATGGAGACGCCTACGCGGGCGTAGAGCAGGCGGAGGTAGTCGTAGACTTCGGTCTGTGTCGCGACGGTCGAGCGCGGGTTGCGCGTGGAGTTCTTCTGGCGGATCGAGATTGCCGGGCAGATGCCTACGACCTCGTCCACGTCGGGCTTGTCCATCCGCTCTAAGAACTGCCGCGCGTAGGCCGACAGGCTCTCGACGTAACGGCGCTGCCCTTCGGCGTAGATGGTGTCGAAAGCGAGGCTCGATTTCCCCGACCCTGAGACGCCCGTGATGACGGTGAGCCTCCCAAGCGGGATCGAGACGTTGATGTTCTTCAGGTTATGGACGCGCGCTCCGCGTATGCTGATTACCTCTTCTGCCATTTCTCCCTGCTTGTGATTGATCTGTTGTTCGCATGTAGCGTGAGGGGCTACTATGGCGAACCTTAAATTTTAACACTCGCCGCGCGGCGGAATCAAAGATGATCTCCCCCTTGAGATCAACGCCGAGATCAGTTGCTGTTTCTTGACATCGCTAGTTGGCGCACCTATACTCGATTTCGGTCGTTGATTGATAACTAAGGAGACTCGGAAGTGGCTAAGACGATCCAGGGCCGGCTGAGCGCAGAAGGGCTTAGCGTCGCAATTGTGGCCAGCCGCTGGAATGACTTCGTTGTAAGCCGTCTCGTCAGCGGGGCGATGGACGGGTTGGAACGATTAGGCGCATCAAACGACGCCGTGACGATCATAAGGGTACCGGGTTCTTTCGAGCTGCCGATGGCCGCCAGGCGTGCCGCCTCATCCGGCAAATACGACGCGCTCATCTGCCTGGGCGTCATCATACGCGGCGAGACCTCCCATAATGAATACATAGCATCTGAAGTCTTCAAAGGTATTGCGCAAGTCGCGCTTGAAACGAACCTCCCCATCGCGTTAGGCGTGGTGACGGCCGACACTCTCGAACAGGCGATAGACCGCGCCGGAGCCAAGTCGGGCAATAAAGGATTCGAGGCCGCCTTGAGCGCGGTCGAGCTTGCTAACCTTTATCGCGAGTTCTGAAGGTGGATGCTTCTGGGACCACAGTAATCATAACGTGAAGGATTTGAATTATGGGCGCCAGGCGTAAGGCCCGCGTTTGTGCCTTACAAATGCTCTTTCAATTTGATATCGCGCGGCCGCGTGTCGATGAGCTGGTCAATACCTATTGGGACGCTTTCGGCGAGGAGGTCGGCGACGTGGGCCGAGATTTCTCGAACCGGCTGGCCCTGGGCGCGCTCTCTCACTTGGACGAGATAGACGCGCTCATAAAACGCCGGGCCGAGAACTGGCGCATCTCGCGCATGGCCGTAGTCGACCGCAACATCCTGAGGCTCGCCATCTACGAATTCCTCTTCGAGCCCGACACGCCCAAGACCGTTGTGATAAACGAAGCGCTAGAGATCGCGCGGCGGTTCTCCACGTTCGAGGCGACGCAGTTCATCAACGGCATTCTCGACGCTATAAAGCGCGACCTCGAAACGACTCAAAACGCCTCGATCGCGACCGCCACGCAAAACTCGTAGGGCCATCTGAAATTTCAAATCTTAGATTTGAAATTTCAGATGGCCCTGACTCCCTGATTATGATCGAAGACAAGGCGCTACTAAGCGAGTACCTCTCCGAGTCCGAAGAGCTATTAGACTCTCTCCTCGCAGACCTCGACAGGCTCGCCGGCCAGGCGACCGCCGAGCCTGACATAAACCTCGTCAACCGAATATTCCGCACCGTGCACTCGCTCAAGGGACTGTCGGGGATGATGGGGCTGGCCGAGGTCCAGTCGCTCGCCCACGAATTCGAAGACATACTCGACGACCTGCGCCTCGGCCGACTCGGCATAGACGAAGAGGCGACGGCGGCTTTGCAGGAGGCCGGCGCGGGCCTGGCCGCGCTCGTCGCGGGGGCCGCTCGCGGCACCGTCACGCAGGACGACTTCGACCGTTTGAGCGAGCTGCTTACCGCGATCACGCGCCGTGCGCAGACCCGCGCCCGCAAAGACGACGGCGAGCTGATAGGGCTGTCCGAGCGCGAGCGCCAGCTCTTGACCGAATACGAGCAGCACAGGATCAGCGAGAACCTGAGCGCGGGGCGGACATTTTACGCCATCACCGTTCAGCTCGAAGTCGGCACGCTCGACAAGGAGTATCGCTCGCTGACTTCTAAGCTCGCCGAGCGAGGCGAGCTAATAACTACGCTGCCCGAGACGGCGAGCGCCGCGACGCTCGTGGCCTTCAAGCTACTGTTCGCGACGCAGTTGAAAGAGGCCGAGGTCAAACAGATCGCGAAGCCTTTCGCAGGTCGCGTCTCGAAGATGAATCAATCGCCATGGCGGCGTGCGGGCGCGGCGCTCAGGGGCGTGGGGCGCAAGCCCAAGAAGGCGGGCGATACATCGGCTCCGCCGAAGACCGGCGATGCGATAAGCACGCTCCCCCCGGCGTTCGCGCAAGAATCGCTCCACCCGCTTTCGCCCAGCGTGCGCGTGGACCTTGCGCAGATAGACGAGCTGTCGGGCCTTGCCCACGAGCTTTCGATCGAAGCCGAGAGGCTGACCTCGATGGCCGACCGCTTCTTGATAGCCGCTGGGTTCGGCGCGCGCGAGCGGTTCGACCTGCGTTTGAGCGCCCGAAGGATCGAGCGCGATTTCCTTGAGCTTGAAGAGCGGCTGGTCGAGCTTCGTATGGTGTCGCTCGCGCAGACCTTCACCCGCGCCGCGCGCCTCGCGACGCGGCTCGCCCGCGAGCTGGGCAAATCGGTGTCGGTCGAGATCGCCGGGCGCGAAACTCACCTCGACAAGATGATCGTAGACCGCATAGCCGACCCTATCTACCACGTGCTCAGGAACGCGATAGATCATGGCGTCGAGCTGCCAGACAAGCGGAGGCTCGCCGGCAAGAGCGCGCGCGGCAAGATAAAGATTGAAGCAAGCCTCGAAGGCACGCGCTGCGTGATAGCCATCTCGGATGACGGGCGCGGCATCGACAAAGACGCGGTGCGCGCGCGCGCGGTCGAGATCGGCGCGATAAGCGAAGGCGAAGAGCTCGCCGACGAAGAGGCCCTGCGGCTCATACTGCATCCAGGTTTTTCGACCGCCGACAAAGTCTCGGAGGTTTCGGGCCGCGGCGTGGGGCTCGACGCCGTCGAGCGCACGATCCATGAGCTAGGCGGCGAGGTCCGCATCTCGTCCGAGAGCGGACGGGCGACACGATTCGAGATGGTCGTACCGACGACGCTCGTGATGATACCTGCCTTCCTCGTCCGCGTGAGCGAATGGCGTTACGCCATCAACGTGGGGCAGATAATAGAGCTGCTCTACATCAGCCCGGACGACATTCTGGGGCGGGACGGCAAGCGCAGCATAAGCTGGCGCAGCTCGACGCTGCCGCTCGTAGAGTTGCGCTACCTGCTGGGACTCGGCGGCGCGAGAGTGCTGCGCCAGACGGCCGGGGCCGATACGATGACGCCGGGGGCGGCCGCCTTCTCTCACGAGCTCGCCATGCAATCGCAGGCGCAGAGAGTCCGCGTGCCGGTCCTCATCACGCGCGCGGGCGACAGGCATGTCGCGGTCGCGGTCGAGAACTTTGAAGGCCAGCGCGAGATTATCGTAAAATCGCTCGGCTCGATCGGGTCGAAGATCAAGGGGGTGCTGGGCGGCGTAGACCTTGAGGGGGGCGATGTCGCGCTCGTTTTAGACCTGCCCAGCCTGTTATTCTTAAGAAGCCTGCGGTTTTGAGAATGGCGAAAGAGCGACGAAAAAAGTGGCGCGACGTCCTTCCGCTCGGCGTGCTCCCGTTAGACCTGGCCGGCGAGAAGCCGGGCGAGCGAGTCACAGACCAGATCTCTTTTCTCGCCTTCGAGGTGGGCGGGGAGGCTTTTGCGATCGGCGTAGAGCACACTGAAGGCGTGGTCGATTGCCCGCGCGTTACCCCGCTGCCCGGACCGCCCGACGGTGTAATCGGCGTTACGAGCATCCGAGGGAAGATGACCGTCGTGATGGACCTCAGCCTCGCTGCGATGCAAAAAGACGAGAAGCGCCGGCTTGTGCTGCTCAAAGGCGATGCGCAGGTCGGCCTGCTCGCCGACTACGTAGACGGCGTACTCGCCATAAAGCCCGACGAGGTCCGCTCGCCCGAGCCGCGCGAGGCCACAGACGGGCCGCCGAAATCATGGCTGACGGATAAGTACATAGAGAGCCGCGGCAGGGATGTGACGGTCATCGACGGGGAGCGGTTGGCCGGCGCTTGAAGCGAATACGAGGGGTGGAGATTGTGAGAAGAAGCAGGGGCGAGCGCGGCCGGTCCGAAGACCAGGCGCTCGATCAAGCGACATTCCAGAAGCTCAGAAGCCGCATCACCGATGCCAGCGGCATCTTTGTTCCCGACGACGAAAACTCGCGATTCATCCTGGAGCGCAGGCTCCTGGCCCGCCTGCGCCTGCGCGGGCTCTCATCATTTGAACTTTACGAAAGCAGTCTCGACGAACAGGAGATGGAGGAGATACTCGACGCCGTAGCGGTCCACGAGACATATTTCTTCCGCGAGCAGCAGCAGCTAAGAGTCTTCTCCGAGCGGATACTGCCCGAGCTAGTCGGACAGCGCAGGCCGTTAAGAATCTGGAGCGCGGGCTGTTCTACGGGTGAGGAAGCTTACACGATCGGGATGCTGCTCGCCGAGCAAGGCTTGCTCAGGCCCGATCTGGTCTCGCTGACCGCGAGCGACCTGAGCCGCAGGGTCGTCGACTCTGGGGTGCGCGGCGTCTACGGCCAGTCGAGCTTTCGCACGACCGACCCCATCTTCAGGGAGAGGTATTTCGTCCCCGATTCTTCTGGGGCGTGGCGGGTTCGCGACGAGTTACGCGCGCCGATCAGGTTCGAGCAGTTCAACCTGATGCAGCTCAACAGCCACGGCTGGGCGGCCACGCCGCCCGGCGGGTTCGACCTGATCTTCTGCCGCAACGTCCTTATGTATTTTGACGAGGAGGCGGTCAAGCGCTCGCTCGCCTCGCTCCATTCGATGCTGGCCGAAGGCGGCTACCTGCTGCTGGGCCACGCCGAATCCTTAATGCCGCTGGGCACGGGGTTCAAGCCCGTTCAGTTCGGCCGCGAGCTTGTTCATAGAAAATAGTCCTGAGTGCTGAGTGCTGAGTCCTGAGTGGAAGAATATTACTCAGGACTCAGCACTCAGCACTCAGCACTGAGGTTTCATGATGCATCGGCTTTTGATCGTAGACGATTCACCCTACTACCGCATGCGATTCTCGAAGATATTCGCGCGGTCGAAGTCGCTCGACGTGGTGGGGCTGGCCGAGGACGGCGATGTCGCGATCAAGCGGATAGTCGAACAGAAGCCCGATATAGTGCTGCTCGACCTGTTGATGCCGAGGCTCGACGGGTTCGGCGTCCTGCGCTGGGCGATGCAGAATAACCCTCTGCCGATAGTCGTGTGCAGCTCGTTCAGCGATCGGGAGCGCGTCTTCAAAGCGCTTGAGCTCGGCGCGGTCGACTTTCTTTTGAAGCCTACGCCTCGCGCTACGCAGCAGCCTTCGATGCTCGAAGAGCAGATCATAGAGCGCGTAGAACAGGCCGCCGTAGCCCGTTTGACGACCGCGGCAAACCAGAACGCGGACACCAAGGCGGCCATCCTCGCGGCCGAGCGCGCGGCGCGCGGCGCTCATGTCGAGCTGATCTGCATCGCCGCGTCGACGGGCGGCCCGGCTGCGATTCAAAAGTTGATTGCCGACCTCCCCGAAGACCTCGAAGCGCCTATGATCGTCGCACAGCATATGCCCGCGGGCTTCACCGCGCCTTTCGCCGAGCGGCTCAACTCGCTTTCGCACTACAACGTCGTCGAAGCCCGCAACAACCAGCAGGTCAAGAATCAACACGTCTACATCGCGCCGGCCGGGTTGCAGACGACCGTCGACCGGCGGGGCGAGCGTTTAGTGCTTTCGGTGTCGAACGAAGTCACGGACCAATTGCATGCGCCTTCGGCCGACGCGCTTTTCGGGTCGGCCGCGAAGGCTTGCGGGGCGCGCGCGCTTGCGGTGGTGCTGACGGGGATGGGCGAGGACGGCGCGCGCGGGGCCGAGATCTTAAGTCGCGCGGGCGGCCACGTGCTCGCCGAATCCAACGAGTCGGCCGTGGTCTTCGGCATGCCGCGGTCAGTTATCGAAAGAGGCTGCTGCGATGCTATGCTCCCTATTTCCGCGATGCCGCCCGTGCTGCTCGCCTACACGCTGGCGGAATAGCGGCGCACGGGCCATGTCGGGTTGAAGTTTCAGAGACTCGTTATTAGACTAAGAGAACGATTATGAGTGGAATGAAATTTCGTAGGACCTGTTCGGTCTGCAACGCAACCTTCTTCTCACCAGATAGGAAGGCTCTCTACTGTCTCAAGTGCGTTAAGAAGCGCGTCGTCAAGCACGTGCCCGCCGAAGCCCGCGCCTCGGCCCAGGTCACGCGCGTCGCCCCGCGGCCGGTGCCTCAGCCGAGCGTGCCGCTGCCACCGCCGCGCAAAGACAGGAGCCCGCGCGCGCCTAAGGCGTCGGCCCTGACGCCCGACCTGCGCAAGCGCATCATAGAGCTTTACGAAGAGCAGTACGCGTCGCAGCCCGTTCAGACGCGCGAGGTACATTCTCAGATAGCCAACAAGCTCTGGCTGAAGCGGCAGCTCGTCGCCGACGTGATTCGCGAGCTGACTCAGTCGAAGGCTATCATCACGCCTGAGATCAAGGCGCGCGCGATAGAGATGTACCAGAGGTTTGTCGAGAGCGGCCACAGGCCGGAAGGCGGGCGGCGTCGCGCGATCAGCGCCGCGCTCGGCGTCCCTTACAAACAGGTGATGAAGCTGATCCGCGACTGGTCCATGGCCGAATACGAGAAGTCGCCCACGCCGAACCCTTCGCGCCAGCAGCTTTTCGAGATAGAGAAGATCTACTGGGAGGAGCTTGGCAAGCAGCGTTTCCGGCTGACGGAGCTGCCGGGCAAGATCGCAGACATGCTCGGTTACGTGACCCGCTGGCAGGTGCTCCGCTGGCTCGACGTGCTGCACGACGACGAGCGGACGTTCTCTAACGTGCCGGACCCGCCGCCGGAGGTCCAGGAGCAGATACTGGAAGCCTACACTAAATACCTGGAGTCGCCTTCGCCGCCCGAGCACGGACTTCATTACAGCATCGCGGGTCAGATAGGCAAAGTGAGCCCCCGCCAGGTCCATAAGACTCTTCAAGGCTATCGCCACAAACGGCGCGCTGAATATCCTCTAATCTGAAGAAGTCCTGAGTGCTGAGTGCTGAGTCCTGAGTGGAAGAATATTACTCAGGACTCAGCACTCAGCACTCAGCACTAAGAGAATGAAGCAAGTAGTCCAAAACTACCGAACTGGAGAACTGGCGGTCGAAGAGTTGCCGCCGCCTTCGCTCAGGCCCGGCGGCGTGCTGGTCCAGACCGCCTTCTCGCTTATCAGCGCGGGCACCGAGCGCACCATCGTAGAGACGGCGCAGAATTCTCTGGTCGGCAAAGCCCGCGAGCGCCCCGACCTCGTTCGCCAGGTCTTCGACACGTTCAAGCGCGAAGGGCTGAAGGCCACTTACGAGAAGGTCAAGGCGAAGCTCAACCAGATCAAACCGCTCGGCTACAGCGCATCGGGCGTCGTGATCGGTGTGGGCTCGGAGGCCGCCGAGTTCCGAGTCGGCGACCGCGTGGCGTGCGCGGGCGCGGGGTACGCTTCGCATGCCGAAGTGATCTACGTTCCAAAGAACCTGTGCGTCAAGCTCCCCGACGCGGCGACGCTTGAAGCGGCCTGCTACACCACGGTCGGGGCGATCGCCATGCAAGGCATTCGGCAGGCCGACGCGCGGCTTGGCGAGACGGTCGCCGTCATAGGGCTCGGCCTTGTAGGACAGCTCACCGTGCAGATATTGAAAGCGGCCGGGTGTCAGGTGCTCGGGATAGACGTTAACCCGCAGGCGTGCGAGCTTGCGAAAAAATCGGGCGCGGACCTTGTTGCGAGCGATCACGGGGCTGCGCGCGCATACTGCTTTACGCTCACCGAGGGGCGTGGGGCCGACTGCGTGCTCGTTACGGCGGGCACTAAGTCGAACGAGCCGGTCGAGCTGGCGGGAGAGCTTGCGCGCGACCGCGCCAAGGTCGTCATAGTCGGTCTGGTGGGGATGGTCGTGCCCCGCCACAGCTACTACATGAAAGAGCTTGAGCTGAAGCTCTCGCGGTCCTACGGGCCTGGACGCTACGACCCGCATTACGAAGAGAAGGGGATTGATTACCCGGCGGGGTACGTGCGCTGGACCGAGAAGAGGAATATGGAAGCCTTCTTACGCCTCGTAGCCACGGGCGATGTGAAGACCGAGTTGTTGACTACGCACAGGTTCGCCGTCTCAAGGGCGTCGGCTGCTTACGAATTGATACTCGGCAAAGGCAGTGAGCGCTACTGCGGCGTCGTCCTTGAATACCCAGAAGCGGAGCGCTCGCTCGCCAGACCCGTCGTTGCTGCTCCCGTTAAAGGCGCTCGCACGGACGAGCTGGCCGTCAGCTTTATCGGCGCGGGGAGCTTCGCCCGCGGCGTGCTTTTGCCGCTCGTGCGACGGTCGCCTAAGGTTCGGCTCGCGAGCGTAGCGACCGCGACCGGCGTCAGCGCGAAAAACACCGCCGAGCAGTACGGCTTCTCGCATTCGACGACCGACTACGAGCAGGTGCTGGACGACCACTCGCGGTGCGTTTTCATAGCCACTCGCCACGATTCGCATGCGAGGCTTGCCGCCGAAGCGCTCCGGCGCGGCAAAGCGGTCTTCGTAGAAAAGCCGCTCGCCACGACCGCCGAGGGGCTGCGCGACGTGGTCGCGGCCGCGCGCGAATCGAACGGTCTGCTGACGGTAGGTTATAACCGCCGGTTCGCACCCATCGCTGAAGAGATCAAAAAGCGATTAGCCGATGCATCGCCTAAGACGATTCTCTATCGCGTGAACGCGGGCCAGCTCCCGCCTGACCACTGGACTCTGGACGCAATCGAAGGCGGCGGCAGAGTAATCGGCGAGGTCTGCCACTTCATAGACTTCGTCCAGTTCATGACAGACGCACTCCCGGCTACGGTGAGCGCGGCGACGGTCGCTCGGAACGATGCCGTGGGGTTCCTCGACGACAGCGTTGCGATAGTGATGAGCATGACGGATGGCTCGATAGCTTCGATCGTTTATACGGCGAGCGGCGACACTTCCGTCGCCAAAGAGTATGTAGAAGTATTCGCGGGCCGCTCGGTCGGGGTGATCGAAGATTTCAAGTCGGGCTATTTCGTCAAGGGCGGCAAGAGGACGCGGCTCGGAGGCGGGAGCCAGGACAAAGGGCACGCAAACGAGATAGAATCTTTTATTAAGGCCGCGCGCTCCCAGGCCGGGCCGCCGATCAGTCTCGAATCGTTGGTCGCGACGAGCCTCGCTTGCTTCGCCGCGAACGAGGCGGCAAGGAGTAATTCTGTTATTAATATCGATGCGAGCGCTTTTATTCAGAATCGGGAGGTCAGATGAAGAAAGCAATATTACTTTTCTCGGCTATCGCAGTCGTAAGTTTATCGGCTGTGTCTCAGGCGCAAACTTCGGCGAGCGTCGTCAAGGTGAAGCCTCAGGAGTCCGTTTATAAAATCAAACCGGGCGCTACGTTTCAGGTGGCGGTCGTCTTAGAGATAGACGGAGGCTATCACATAAACTCGAACCAGCCCGCGGAGAAGTTTCTCATACCGACGACGCTGAAGGTCGAAACCCTGAAAGGTCTGCGCGCCAACGCCGTCAGGTACCCGAAGGCCAAGATTCAGAAGTTCAGCTTTGCGGAAAAACCTATGTCCGTCTTCGACGGGCGCACGGTCCTGCGGTTCACCGCGCGAGCTTTGCCCACGCTCGCCGGGGGGAGTCACACTCTCAAAGCCAAGCTGACCGTTCAAGCCTGCAATGACGAGATGTGCCTGAGGCCGCAAACCGTGAACGTGGAGATACCGCTGGAAGTGTCTATGTAGAGACTCTGATTCCGTCGTCCAGTCTGATCTGAGCCGATGCCGGTCGAAACCTCCACACATAGATTGTGCGAGCAATCGCTTGAAAAGCTCCTCCGCTACTGTCGCGAGGAGTCCTGGATGGGGTATGATCCTTACGACGCTTTGAAAAGCCCGCTGGCCCGCGCCGTTGGCAGAAGCGGCAAACTAGCCCGGACGGTAATGATCCAGGCGGTCAAGCGCGCGCCGGTTAACCCGCGTCCACTGCTCGGAATAAAGAAGGATCTGAACCCAAAGGCGATTGCGCTCGCCGCGCGCGCTCTCGCTCTCCTCATAAAAAACAGCGGGATTTCGTTAAATCAATCTCGAATGAATTCGGCGCAAGAGCTGAAAAGCGATTTCGACTTTTTAATGATGACGCTCGGCAAGCTTCGCAGCCGTCGCCACGAGCAGGCATGCTGGGGGTACAACTTTGATTGGCAATCGCGCGCCTTTTTCGCGCCGCGCGACACGCCCAACGTCGTCTGCACGGTCTTTGCCGCCCAGGCGCACCTCGATCAGTTCGAGGCTACTCAAGAAGAGCAGGCGCTCGACGTGGCAAAGAGCAGCGCGCGATTCCTTCTCGACGCACTCAACCGCACGGAATCGCGGGAAGGCCATTGTTTCAGCTACACGCCACTGGACCGTTCGCGCGTACACAACGTCAACCTGCTTGCGGCCGAGCTGCTCGCGCGCCTCTACGGCATCGAGCGCGCGGGCGAATACTTCGACGCCGCGTCGCGTGCGACTTCATACACGGTCGCCCGCCAGCACGACGATGGGTCGTGGCCTTACGGCGAGGCCGGCTCGCAGCAATGGATCGACAGCTTTCACACGGGCTTCATAATCGTTTCGCTCAAGAATATAATCCGCGACCTTGGAGTAAACGACTGGCGACAGAGCCTCACCTCCGGGTACGAGTTTTACAGGGATAGATTCTTTCTTGCGGACTCTACACCCAAATACTATCATGACAAGCTATACCCCGTTGACGCGCACGCGGCGGCGCAAGCCGTGATAACGTTCGTAGAGACGCAGGATGTGATGCCGGAAGCAAGCCTCAAGGCTACCCGCGCGGTTGAGTGGGCTATCCGTGAGATGCAAGACCCTGCCGGGTACTTCTACTTTCAGCGTCAACGTTTCTACACCATAAAGATTCCTTACATGAGGTGGGCGCAGGCATGGATGCTTTACGCCCTGAGCCTTTACTACACAGGGGTCCGGTAACAGATCATGTCTGAAAATGCAGCCGCAGTAGCCAAACAACGAATCAGCGCACAATCCAGGTTGAAGAGCGTCCTCGTCTCCTGGGCGCCAATAGTCTCGCTCGTCACCCTAGACCTTATCCTCTCGGTCCTCGCGTTCGTTCTGGCATACAAATTCCGCCACGACGCGGACCTCTTCGTGTGGAAGAAAAGGGCTCCCGTGCGATTGGCCGACGAGTTCCTGCCTTACCTGAGCCTTCTGCCGTTCGTGCCGGCGGTCAAAGGGTACGCGCTGAGAAGGTACGGGCTGTTCAAGCTCAGGGGCGAGTTCTCTTTCTCGGACGATTTCATACGCGTGTTGAAAGCCTCGACGATGTCGTTTTTGGTGTTGGTCCTTGTAGCGTTCCTCTTCCGCCAGGGCTTCGCCTACCGCGACGGCCAGATAATCAACCTGGACTTTTCCTACTCGCGGCTCGTCTTCGTTTACGACTGGATTCTGTCGGCCATCCTCTTCTGGCTGACGCTCTGCATAGTCCGCGTGATCCAGATCTTTTACAGGACCAAGGAGCAGAACCTGATTCCCACGATAGTCGTGGGGTCGGGCGAGATGTCTGAAGTCTGTATTACGGAGATGTTCGAAAAGCCGCGGCTCGGCTACAAGCTCGTAGGCGTCGTGACGGCGCGGCTCAACGAAGACGCTTCTCAAATCCACAAGCTCGGCGTCCGCAAGCTCGGCCATTTCGACGACCTGCCGGAGCTTGTGAAGCGGCACGGCATCGAAGAGGTCTTGATTACCGACACGCGCATCCCCGCGCGCAAGATGTTCGAGGTGCTGATGGAGTGCGGGCGCGACCATCATATAAAGTACCGCGTCATCCCGAATCTCTACGACTGTTTGCCGGGCAAGACCGAGATCGCGACCGTCGGGACGCTCCCGATGATCAAGCTCTTCGAAGAGCCGTTGCGCGGCCCGCAGCGCGCGCTCAAGCGGAGCATGGACGTTGCCGTGTCGCTGTTGTTGCTGTCCGTCACCTGGCCTTTCTGGCTGGTGATTTCGATCCTGATAAAGCTCGAATCGCCCGGACCTATCTTCTTAAGACAGGAGCGCGTCGGGATGGATGGGAAGCTCTTCCTGATGCTCAAATTCCGCTCGATGCGAGACGGCATGGACGACCGCGAGCACCAGGAGCTGATGCGCCGGATGATAAACGGGGAGGACGTTAATCAAGGGACGCCCGACGAGCCGCTTTACGGCAAGGTCAAAGACGACCCGCGGCTGACGAAGATAGGGAGCTGGATGAGGCGGTTTTCATTCGACGAGCTCCCGCAGGTGATGAACGTTTTGATGGGCCAGATGAGCATCGTCGGGCCGCGCCCGCCGCTCCAGTACGAGGTGCGCCATTACAAGGATTGGCACCGCACGCGGTTTCATGTGAAGCCCGGCATAACGGGCCTGTGGCAGGTGAGCGGGCGCAACCGCCTCCCGTTCGAAGAGATGGTCCGCCTCGACATCTTCTACATCGAACACTGGTCGCCGCTTTTGGACCTCAAGATAATGTTCAAGACGCTGCCGGTGATGCTGCGCGGCGATAACACGCACTAGCATCAAATCTCGTGGCGGTTGGCGAGCGCCTTGTGCATTGTGACTTCGTCGGCGTACTCAAGGTCGGAGCCGACGGGGACGCCCATCGCTATCCTCGTGATCCGCAGCCCGAGCGGCTTGAGAAGCTTTGAGATGTAGTTCGCCGTTGCCTCGCCTTCCGTGTTCGGGTTCGTAGCCAGGATGATCTCTTCGACCTCGCCCGCCCGCAAACGTTCGAGCAGGTTCTTGATCTTCAGCTCGTCCGGCCCTATCCCGCGTATCGGCGACAGCGCCCCATGCAGGACGTGGTAGAGCCCTTTGTACTCGCGCGTCTTCTCGACCGTAACGAGGTTGAATGGCTCCTCGACCACGAGCAGCACGCGCTTGTCGCGCGAAGGGCTCGAACAGAATCGACAAGGGTCCACGTCCGTGAAGTTGTTACAGATGGAGCAGAGGATTATCCGCTCTTTGACTTCGTTTATAGCCTCTATGAGCCGCTCTGTCTCTTCGCGGTCGGCGCGAAGTAGATAGAATGCCAGCCGCTGGGCGGACTTGTGCCCGACGCCGGGCAGCCGCTTCAGCTCGTCAATCAATTTTGTTACAGGTTCCGCGTAATCCAACATCAAAATAACTTCCCGCGCCGCTGATTATCGCTGGCGGCGCACCTTCTATATAAGCCCGCCGGGCAGCCCTAGCCCGCCCAGCTTCGAGCCTAGCTTTCCCTTCATCGCCTCGTCGGCCTTGCGCGCCGCCTCGTTCACGGCGGCGATGATCAAGTCCTGGAGCATCTCAACGTCGCCGCCTTTGACGGCTTCGGGGTCAATCTTGATCTCAAGCAGCTCTTTCGCCCCGTTCATCGCCACGCTGATAATCCCGCCGCCGACGCTCGCGTCGACGCGCATCGCCTGCATCTCGCGCTGCATCTCTTCTTGCATCTCCTGCGCCTGCTTCATCATCTGCGAGAAATCGAAACCGCCTGGTATCTTCATATGAACCTCCAATTCATAAGGACTGAATTAAGCCTGGTTTTTCGGCTTCAGCACTTCAATGTTTGAACCGGGAAACTTATCGGCGAAGGCTCGGATGGCAGGGTGCTCTTCGGCCTGCTCCTTCGCCTCCGCGCGCCGCTCTCTTTCGTTCTTAACCTCTTCGGAAGCCTGCCCGCCTATGGACACCGAAAGCGTTAAGGGGCGGCCCGCGACTTCGCGCCCGACCTCTTCGAGTATCTTTCGGTTGTCTCGCCCTTCGATCTGCTTTTTGTAGAGGCCGTGCTCGGGCGAGAAAGACACTACAAGGAACTGCCCGTCCACCTTGATGCTCTCGGCCTGGTCGAGCGTAGCTCTGAGAAACTTCTTGCCGCGTTGCTCGACCGCGTCTTTGATCTTTAGCCCGGCATCCCCGTCTACGCTTGCCGGCGGCCGGGCCTCCTGCGGCGCTTCGTATTCGACTTCGTAAGGCTCGTCGAGCGGAGGAGGCGGTGGCGGCTCCTCCTGCACGCGAGCCGGCGGCGGAACGGCGCGCTCGCGCACTTGACGCGCGGGCGGCGGAGCGGGTTGCTCGGCTTTGTATGAAGTCGCCGGCTCGCTCGCTTCCGAGTGGCTCCGAGATGGTTTCGCGCTGCGCTCTGCCGCTTTCGGCGGGGCGGCCTTTTGAACAGGGGTCTGTCCCGACGCTGGCGATCCAGGCAGGCGAGACTGGAGCGCCTTTATCTGCTCCAGCGCCTCTTCGAGCAGGTACAGCCTGCGCGCCTGCAAGAGCTTCATCAGCCCGATCTCAAGCTGGAACCTCGGTTGCGGCGAAAGGCGTATGTCCTGCTCGGTCTTTGTCAGGTTGGCGAAGAAGCGTAGAAGGTCTTGCTCTGAAAACGCCTCGGCCAGCCGCACGAGAGTCTCAGCCTCGCTCTGCGGCACCTGCAATAGCTCGGAGTCGAAGCCCGTTATCTTCGTTACGAGCAGCGCGCGGACGTGGACCATCAGCTCGCGGCAGAAGTTCCTGAGGTCGTACCCCCGCGTGACGACCTCTTCGATTATGCGAAGCACCTGGCCGGAGTCTTCGGCCGCGATTGCTTCCAGAATCTTGTTGAGCGTTTCAAGGTCGACGAGCCCGAGCGCGGCCGACACGTCCTGTTCGGTTATCTTGCCTTCGGAAAAACTGATCACCTGATCGAAGGCCGATTCGGCGTCTCGCATGGAGCCTTCGCCCGCGCGCGCGATCGCCAGTATCGCCGCGTCGGTAATGTCGATCTTCAGATCCTTTGCGATGTGACGGAGTTGATCGGCGATCTTCTTGACAGGGATCGTTCGGAACTCGAAGACCTGGCAACGCGAGAGGATAGTCTCGGGGACTTTCTGAAGCTCCGTCGTCGCGAGTATGAACATCACGCGCGGGGGCGGCTCTTCGAGGGTCTTCAGCAGCGCGTTGAAGGCCGCGTTCGAGAGCATGTGAACTTCGTCGATGATGAAGATTTTATGGCGGCCGGGCGGCGGCGCGATCGAGGCCGATTCGATAATCACGTTCCGCACGTTGTCGACGCCCGTGTTCGAGGCCGCGTCTATTTCGAGCACATAAGACGGCTTTGACCGCGTGATGTCTTCGCACGCCTGGCAGACGCCGCAAGGCTCGGTCGTCGGGCCGTTGACGCAGTTGAGGGCCTTCGCCAGAATGCGCGCGGTCGTAGTCTTGCCGACGCCGCGCGCGCCCGAAAAGATGTAGGCATGGTGCAGACGCCCCGTTTTTATCGCGTTGCTCAGCGTGCGCGTGATCGCCTCCTGGCCGACAACCTGGTCGAAGGTCTGCGGTCTGAATTTTCTGGCTATGACGTGCGAATCGGACATCGGGAAAACTCTGGCGCTCACTTTTTCCAAGAGGGCGAATGGGGTTTCGAAACTCGCCCAGAAGGTAAGAACTGGTCAGGCTCCGGAGTAGCCGCGGCACATCCGCGTACCGCTACCGTTGCTCCGTTCCCGGCCTGGCGGGGTTCGCAGCCGCGCGATTGCACGGCGTCCGGAGCCTGATAACTCTGAGATTTCAAATTTGAGATTCGAGATCTCAAATGGCGGAGAGGGTGGGATTCGAACCCACGGTACAGTTTCCCGTACACAGCATTTCCAGTGCTGCCAGTTCAGCCACTCCTGCACCTCTCCATCTGAAATTTCAGATTTGTATTTGAAATTCAAATGGCGGAGAGGGTGGGATTCGAACCCACGGTACCCGTAAGGGCACAACGGTTTTCGAGACCGCCCGATTCAGCCGCTCTCGCACCTCTCCGCGCTTATATCCGTCTTTCGCTTTTCGCGAAAAAAAGATTGTATCATCTCGCGGCACTCGTTCTCAAGGATGCCGCCTTCTATCGTAACCCTGTGGTTCAAAAAATCCGTCGTGCAGACGCCGAAATGGGTCACGACCGCGCCCGCTTTGGCGTCTTCGGCCCCGTAAACCAGCCTCGCGATCCGCGCGTGCACGATGGCCCCGGCGCACATGGCGCAAGGCTCTATCGTCGAGTAGAGCGTCGCGCCCGTGAGCCGGTAATTGCCTATTCGCAGGGCCGCGTCTCTGAGGGCGACGATCTCGGCGTGCGCCGTCGGGTCGCTAGCGCCGATGACGGCGTTGCGCCCGCGGCCTACGATGGCGCCTTCAAATACTACGACCGCGCCCACGGGCACTTCGCCCCGCTCGCGCGCCGTCAGGGCTTCGGCGAGCGCCTCTCGCATGAATTCATCGTCCGCGCTCATAGAGAAAGAATAGCGATGGCCGTCAATAAATCAATCTGGATAAGGCAATCACGTTCGGTTACCATGACACGAGCGATGAGGTCTCCGAGATGATCCTAAGAACCCCGTCAGGGCCGCTCTATTTCGAGGTCTACGGCGAAGGCCCGCCGCTGGTCTTCATCAGCGGCTGGGCGATGTCTTCAGAGTGCTGGAGGCCCGCCGTAGCAATTCTCAAACGGAGGTATCGCTGCCTGATCTACGACTCGCGAGGCGTAGGCCGCTCACAACCTGTCTCGCCCGATTCAAGGTTCGAGATCGAAGACCATGCCGAAGACCTTCACGCGATACTGCAAGCGGCGGACATCTTTGACGCGACGGTTGTGGGCCACGAGACGGGCGCGCTGGTCGCGGCGGCGCTTGCCGACCGCAGGCCGCAGGACGCGCGGGCGCTGGTCCTTGTCAGCCCCCGCGCGGCGATAAGCGAAAACGAGATAAAGAGGCTCGCGGTCTTCACTCCCGCCGCTATCGCCCTGCGCGACCTGGCGGCGTTCCCGCTGCTGCGCAATCTGGTCGCCTACAGGTTCCGCCGCGCGCCCGAGCCTTTCCGCGACGTGCTGTACGACGAATTCGCCAACATCAACCCGCGCGCGGCCTACGAGACGGCCGTCTCGGCGGCGAGCCCCGAAGCTTTCGAGCGGACGGAGGAGTCGCTAGAACAGACGGGCAGCAGCGCGCTGATAATCTGCGGCGAAAAAGACAGGAAGGGCGTCGCGCAATCGCGGCTGCTCTTTTCACGCGCCCGCGCGGGCAAGCTGGCCCTGGTGAAAGATTGCGGGTTCCTGCCCATGTTAGAATACCCTCGCCAGTTCGCGAAGCTGCTCGACAGTTTCGCAGGCGGCGTCTACAGGAAGACGAGTCAGGCCCTGATGCGCAGAGAGATATAAGCGAGAATGGAAGAGCGGATCGACGATTGGACACAGCGGGCCGCGGGTGAGCGCGAAGAGCGCAAGCTTGCCGCCGCGCGTTACTCGAAGCGGCTGGCGATAATCACCTTCTCTGGCCTCGGAGCCATATTCGCGGCCAGCATGTTTTACACGGCGGGCGAAGCCGGTCCCGACGGAAACTACTTCACGATCTGCCTGTTCAAGAACGTCACGACGCTGCCCTGTCCGGGCTGCGGGTTGACGCACTCTTTTTGCGCGCTCGGCAAAGGCGATGTCGCAGGCGCGTTCGGCTATCACCAGCTAGGCCCGCCGCTCTTCCTCTTCCTTCTGGTCTTGTGGGTCAGGTCGGTGTGCGTGTTGCTCGGGTGGGAGAGGGCTGTGCTGGCGTATGATCGGCTGGCCGCGAGGACGAATCCCGGCCTGATGATGGCAATCGCGTTCGCCGTGTTCGGAATAGGTCGAATGCTAGTTCTGCTTCTCGCTCGACCCGACTAGTGCCAGCGCTTCCGCTGCTCGCTGCGAATCAACCTGTCGATCTCAGGATCGCGGAGACGGTCGCGGTCGGCGTGGCGCTCTTCCTCTTCGCTCTTGCCCGAGGCGCGGCGCAACAAGCTCAGAGCGCGGTCGCGACTCTTTTTGATCTCCTTGCGTCCGTCTTCAAACTCTATCTCCACGGCGCTCGACTCGCCCTCGCCGATCACCCGCGTGACGGTGCCGTAAAGCACGCCCGAAGGCATCGCGTAAGAGACCTCGTCGCCCTTGCTGTAATTCTGCGGTCGGCCCTTGTTCATCCCTGTTCACCTCTTCTACTTTTCACCGGGCGCTGCGATTGCATCCGCGCCTTGCCGCATCTGGGACAGACCCATTTACGCTGTTTGTGGAAACTGCGTTTCTGCTCGACCATTTTAACGCGGCATTTAGGACAAGTCATCCCACATTGGCTTCGGCGGAGGAGCGCATCTCGGTGGCGTTCACCCAGTCCTCATCGAACACGCGCTCGATCCTGCGCGCCATCGCGTCGTCCTGAACGATCATGCCGACCTCGCGGCGCTGATCGAGGCTTACTTTGCGCAGGTTCTGGCTGCCTATGAAGAAACGGTTGCTGTCGACGATGACGCACTTCGCGTGGAGCTTGTAACGCGCGAGCTGGCGCACATGGAAATTAGGCACGACCTCGTCGTAATAAGTATCCCGGCTGATTATCTGCACGTTGACCCCTGACGAGGCTTTGCGCAGCAGCAGCCCGATCACCTCCTGGTCCTGCACCTTCGCGTCGAGTATGCGAATAGTCCTCTCGGCCGACTCCAGCAGGGCGACCAGCTTCTTTCGGCTGTTGTAAGGGCTGACGACGAGCGGGAGGTCTTTCGGCCGAAAGGTCTCGCCGTGCCAGTCGGCGTCAAACAGCCGGTTGAGCTCGGTCGTGATCTCCTGGTCGCGCACCAGCAGCCCGAAGTCGCGCGCGTAATGAAGGTTCTTCTGCGTAGGGTTGAAGGTCAGCACCATCGACTGCTGGTCGTCGATCATCATCATCTTGTAGTGATAGCGCTTGACCTTCTCCTTCTCTTTGCGCGACCGCGCCATACGGACTTCGACGCCGAGCTTCGACAGCTCCTCGACCAGCTTCTTGTTGCGCTTGGTCCACCCTTTTGACGCGGGCGCGACCAACGCCTGGACCTTGACCTTTCGCGCCACGGCGTAGCTCAGCGCGTCGAGCACTATCGGGTCGTCCAGGCGGAAGATGGTCATCTTAATCGTCTGCTTCGCGGCGTCGATCGCGTCAACGATAGGGAAGAAGCTGTCGCCGGGCTGTATGATTAAGGATAGGTTTCGGACTTGCTGGTATGCTTCCATCAGTCAGTCTGTCTGCTCGTGTAATGATCGGTGAGACCACGACCAGGGGGTCCCTGCTTCAACGGCTCGGCGGCAAAACGGGCGCGCTCCGCGTATCTAACCTTTAACACACGCGGCCAACCAAGTCCAGCCACCGCCACTTTCGTCCGTAACTATTTTTTTTGACTCGCACGCTCAAGTTGCTTCGTTTTGCCGGTCGCTCTCTTTTCGTTATAATCCCAAAGCGAGGCGATCATATGCAGAACCGAGTCGAAACCGAAGAAGTTGACGCGCTGCTGTCGCGCATAGATGCGCGGGAGCGGCTGT
Source organism: Blastocatellia bacterium (assembly GCA_035249305.1). Taxonomy (GTDB): domain Bacteria; phylum Acidobacteriota; class Blastocatellia; order UBA7656; family UBA7656; genus DASUNP01. Next base: position 114,983 of record DATFGQ010000018.1, read on the forward strand.
CTTTTGATGAGTGGAGGGCGGTCGAAGACCTGGCCCCCACGCGCGAGCTCGGCCGGCTTGCCGACGAGTTGCGCCGCGAGCTTCACCCCGAAGGCGTGGTCACTTATGTCGTCGACCGCAACATAAATTACTCGAACGTCTGCGTCTCGGTCTGCAACTTCTGCGCCTTCTACCGCAAGCCCGGCTCGCCCGAGGGCTACGTCCACAGCTACGAAGAGATATACCGCAAGGTCGAAGAGATGATCGAGCTGGGCGGCAGCGGCGTGTTGATGCAGGGCGGGCTCCACCCCGACCTGCCGCTCGATTATTACACGGGCCTGCTCAGCGAGCTAAAGACGAGGTACGGCATCCACCTGCACTGCTTCTCGCCGCCCGAGATAGATCATCTGGCGAAGATCACTGGCCTCGGCGTCGAAGGCGTGCTCAGGGAGCTGCGCGCCGCGGGGCTCGATTCTATCCCCGGCGGCGGGGGCGAGATCTTAGTCGACGAGATACGCCGCAAGCGGCGCACGCACTGCTCGACAGAGGAGTGGCTGGGCGTAATGGATGTTGCACACACTCTGGGGATTCCGACTACGGCGACGATGATGTTCGGCTACGGCGAGACGCGCGACCAGCGGCTGATGCACCTTGAGCGGCTGCGCGAGCTTCAAGAGCGCAACCCCGGCTTCGTATCCTTCATCCCCTGGACGCTCCAGCCGGACAACACGCCGATAGGCAAGCTCTTCCCGGACCGCATACCCGGCGACGAGTACCTGCGCTGGCTGGCAATAGGGCGGCTCTACCTCGCGAGCATCCCGAACGTCCAGGTCTCGTGGCTCACGCAGGGGCTCGACGTAGGCCGCGAAGGGCTGCATTATGGCGCTAACGATCTGGGGAGCACGATGATCGAAGAGAACGTCATAACGCCCGCGGGCGCGAACCACCGCGCGACCGAGGTGATGCTGCGCGAGGCGATCATCGCCGAAGGGTTCACCCCGCGCAAGCGCCGGGCCGATTACGTTCTGGTCGAAACCGCAGTCTGATTCAACTTCTCTGAATCGCATGAAGAACGAAATGAAAGTTACGGACCGGCAGCCCGCCGACGCGCTCGGCGACATGAGCGCCGAAGAGTTCCGCCGTTACGGCCACCGCGTCGTTGACTGGATCGCAGATTACCTGGACAACCCGCAGCAATATCCCGTCCTCTCAAAGGCCCAGCCGGGTGAGATCAAAGAGGCGTTGCCCGAGGCCGCCCCCGCGACCGGCGAGAGCATGGAAGATATTCTCGCGGACTTTGACCGCGTAGTCGTTCCCGGTGTGACTCACTGGAACCACCCATGCTTTTTCGCCTACTTCTCGATAAGCGGTTCGGGGCCGGGCATTCTCGGCGAGTTGTTCTCGGCCGCCTTCAACGTCAACGCGATGCTCTGGCGCACTTCGCCGTCGGCGACAGAGCTTGAAGAAGTGACGCTCAACTGGCTGCGCCAGATGCTCGGCCTGCCGGAAGATTTCGAAGGCGTGATCTATGATACAGCTTCGATCTCCACGCTCTGCGCGATCGCGGCGGCGCGCGAAGCGGTGCCGGGCCTCCGCGTCAGGGAAGAGGGGCTGAGCGGTCCCGATTCTTCCAACAAGCGGCTGCGGCTCTATTGCTCGGAGCACACGCACTCGTCTATCGATAAGGCCGCGATCACGCTCGGCATCGGTCAGGCGGGAATCAGAAAGATACCCACCGACGCGCAGTTTCGCATGGACTCGGCGGCGCTCGCCCGCGCTGTAGAAGAAGATCGCAGCCAGGGGTGGCTGCCGTTCTGCGTAGTGGCTACGCTCGGGACCACATCGACTACCAGCATAGACCCCGTCCCGCCGGTAGCCGACGTGTGCGAGCGCGAAAACCTCTGGCTGCACGTCGACGCGGCATATGGCGGTTCGGCCGCCGTCTTGCCGGAGATGAAGTGGATGCTCGAAGGCGTCGAGCGCGCAGACTCCCTGGTGATGAACCCGCATAAATGGCTCTTCGTGCCCGTAGATTTGAGCGCCCTCTATTGCCGGCGCATGGAAGTGCTCAAGCAGGCGTTCAGCCTCGTTCCCGAGTACCTCCGCACAGAGACGCAGTCGGAGGTCAAGAACTTCATGGACTATGGCCCGCAGCTAGGCCGCAGGTTTCGCGCCATAAAATTCTGGTTCGTGATGCGATACTTCGGGACTGAAGGAATCAAGTCTCGCATCCGTCATCACCTGGAGCTCGCGCGCGAGTTCGCCTCGTGGGTCGACGAAAGCCCGGATTTTGAGCGGCTCGCGCCCGTCCCCCTCAGCACGGTCTGTTTCCGCGCAAACCCGCCCGACGCCAAGACCGACCTGGACCTGTTGAACGAGCGGCTGATGGAAGAGGTCAACCGCGCAGGCAAAGTGTTCCTCTCACACACGAAGCTCGACGACAAGTTCACACTGCGGCTGGCGATAGGCAACATCCGCACACGTATCGAGCATGTAAAGCTGGCCTGGGATGAATTGAACAGTGCGCTGAAAAGGGTGAGGTAAAAGCTAGAGCGTGTCTGAATAATCCCCGAAGGGGACGCGCTTCAATAGGAAGCCTCGAAGAGGTGTAATTCATAGAAAGCCCCGTAGGGGCGTGATTCAATAGCCCGGCGCAACGCGCCGGGTGACGCACGCATACGAGATTAAGCCCTGAAAGGGCGCGATAGGTATATCGCCCTTTCAGGGCTTCTCGTTAATAACAACTCGTTACCAGGGGCGGTGCCCCTGGCTATTGAATCTAGCCCTTTCAGGGCTTATTACACACTTCTTTTACACCCTCTAGGGCGCGAAGCTTATCGACTCGATCTGATCCCACGACACGTCGACGCGACTCGCGGAGCCGAGCTTGACGTTTATCGTATCGCCGTTGATCGAGAACTCCTTACACCGCAGCTCGCTCCCGCCGCGCAGCTTTATCCGTATCGACTCCGAGTCGGCGTTTGAAGGTCGAATCGCCTCGGCGTCTTCCATAGAGATGATCGCGTAGCTTTTCGGAGCGCCGCCGCTCGTCTCCGTCATCGTCAAACGGAGGTTGCCCGTCGCCTCGTCGCGCGACAGCACCCGCCCGCGAATGCTGCTCCCGTTTTTCATAGAGATCACGAACCCAGACTCCTGCGCGAGGGCGGCGGAGGCCAACAACAATGTCATCGCTATCGTAAGAATGCCGAACCTTGTCTTCATTATTTCGCGCGCTTCTTTTCGTAAGTGGATTTTAGCTTCGCCAAGTAATCGCTTCGGTCTACGGCATAGTACACGGCCTGCGGCCCGGAGGCAACCAGCGCGGCAATCGCCAGCTCGAAAGCTTCGTACGGGTCGCGCGTCGTAATGCCCTTGGTGTCGAAGTAGCCTATGCGCCTCAGCCTCGCGATCAGCTCTTGCAGCGTCAGCCGCCCTTCGAACGTGCGCCCGCCGTGCAGGTGCGAGCGCGACAACAGGTGCTGCACCATCAGCACGTCGCCATAGATTTGAGGCGCGACGTAGAGCCACTCTTTATCGTAGCTCCAGCCGTCGTCGGTCTGCCTCGACAACTGTACGCGCCGGACCCCACCCGCCAGCGCCTCCTCCCAGTCGTTAGACGGCGCGGCCCGCTTGATTTGCTCTATCGCTACGTCGAGCAGCCAGCCCTCGTCGTCGAAGTCTATGTTCCGCTTCAGCCGCTCAAGCCAGTCCGAGAATATCTGCATCTGCGTACGGTCGGGGTGCCAGAGCGTGTAGCGGTCGGGGTCTTTCTTGAGGGCCGCCCAGAGCTTCTTCCTCTGCTTTTCGAACGACTCGTGCGCGTCGACGCGGAGGGCGCGGAACTCCGCGAACCACCGCTTCGGGCCGTTGCAGTAAGGGCAGTGAGTCAGCTCGCCATCTTCGTCGAAGAAGTGCGGCCGCGCCGTCGATGACCCGCTGAAATCCGACTGCTCCGGCACGTGCTTCTTTAGCTCCGAGTAGGCCGTGCGGGGCGCGACCTTCAACTGCTTGGTGAAGAAATCGAAGGCGCACTTCAGGCAGATCTTCAGGCGCGTCTCCGAGATGGCTGAAGCAGGGAGCGAATCGAAGCTGATCTCGGGTTTCTTCATTTTGAAATTTGTATGGCGGATGATGCGCTTACGCGCGCCGCGATTCTAGATGGGGATGGTGGGAATCGAACCCACACGGGAGGTTATCCCAAAGGTTTTTGAGACCTTCGCGTCTGCCTGTTCCGCCACATCCCCGATGAAGTCTGGAATATGATTACGGCTTCAAAGTAAGCTTGATTCTAGCCGCCGAAACGAATGCGCGTCAACCTTCACCCTCCCTGCGCGAGAGGGACCATTTCAGGACCGGCGGCGTCACAAGCGTAGTCACGATCACCATTATGATCACCGCGCCGAACGTCGCCGCGCCGATCACGGGCTCGTCTACGCCCTGCGCGTTCTTCAGCTTTAGAGTCGCCCCGATGCCCGCGAAGATCAGCCCCACTTCGCCACGCGGTATCATCCCTACGCCTATAGCCAGCCTGTTAATACTGTGCTCGATGACAGCCAGCGAGCAGACCTGCTTGCCGATAATCGCGGCGACCGTGAGGGCCGCGGCGAACCAAAGCAGCTCCGGCCGCGCGAAGGCGCGAAGGTCGACCCTCAGCCCCATCAGCACGAAAAAGATCGGCACTAAAATCGTGCTCACAGGTCTAATTAAATCTTCAAGGTCCGCCTTGTCGTGGTTAGGGAGAATCTCGAAGTGGGCTTCGTCAAGGATCAGTCCAGCGGCGAATGCGCCTACGATGTAGGCGAGCCCGACCGCGTTCGCAAGCCAAGCGAGCGTGAAGCAGAGCGCGATGGCCAGGGAGATGAGCAAGCCGCTGCCTTGAAGACGTTTGAGGCCGTGAAAGAGCTGAGGGACGACGAAGTGGCCGAGGGCCACCGCGCCTACCAGGAAGACGGCGGCCTTTGCGGCAATGATGGCGATGTTCACCATCGAAAGCGCCGCGCCCGCCGCCTGCGCGTCGATGGCCCCCTTGACGACGGCCAGGATGATCAGCCCCAAAACGTCGTCGATGACGGCCGCGCCGAGAATGATTCTGGCTTCGCGCATTCGCAGCTTATTAATGTCCTTGAGCACGCGCGCGGTTATGCCTACGCTCGTCGCGCAGAGCGTCGCGCCGATGAAGATGTGGCCGAGCGTCGCCTCGTCGGGCGCGAAATAGGCGGCCACGGCCCAACCCAGAAAGAAAGGGGCGATCACTCCCGCCACCGCTACGAGCAGCGATGACCAGCCGACTTCGAGCATGTGGGCGAGATTAGATTCGAGTCCCACTTCAAAGAGCAGGATGATCGCGCCTATCTCGGCCAACGCGACGATGACGCTATCGCCCCTGAGTCGGTCTATCGCGCCGAAGCCGAAAAGCGATATGCTGCCGATGAGCATCCCGCCCAACAGCTCGCCGAGCACTGCCGGCTGGCCGATTCTTTCGAACAGCTCGCCCGCGAGCTTCGCCACGACCAGTATCACGGCGATCCCTATCAGCACGATCGGGTCGAGGCCGTGCGCCTCACCTCCTGGCGCGGCGGGCTCGGAGCTGGCCTTACCGCTTTGCGTGACGAAGGTGAAGGCGGCCGAGACGATCAAGGCTGTTATTAGGATTTGTCTCGCGCGGCTCATAAGGGAGAGTGTGAGTAGCAGGCCATCGAGCAGGGTCAAGGAGGCAGCGGGCTGAGGAGATCTCGCCCGCTGCCTTTCGTAGAGCGATTATCTGCCCCTCACGTCGGGGTGTTGCTGGTCCTTCTCCTTAACGTCGTCGATAAACTGCCCGGCGGGCGAGACGCCGTGAGTCGCGATTTCGTGAGCCAGGTACTTGTGCATGAAGCTGTGGTGTCGGCTGTAGAGGAAGTAGACGATCAACCCCAGCGCGAGCCAGCCGAAGAGTCGAACCCAGTTGGCCCAGGGTAGCGAGAACATAAGCACCAGGCACATGATTATGCCGAGGATGGGGACGAGCGGCACCATCGGGCAGCGGAACGGGCGCTCGGCGTCCGGGTTCGTCCTCCGCATTATGAGCACCGCTATGCAGACGACCGTGAAGGCGAACAGCGTCCCGATGTTCGTCATCTGGAGCAATGCGCCGATCGGCAGCAGCCCTGCGCCCACGGCCACAAAAGAACCGACCAGTATCGTGCTCTTCCACGGCGTCTTAAACTTCGGATGCACATCGGCAAAGAACGACGGCGGGACCAGCCCGTCGCGCGCCATCGCGAGAAAGACTCGCGGGGCCGACAGCATCATCACCAGCAGCACCGACGTGATGCCCGCGACGCCCGCCGCCGCGATGATGGACTTCGCCCAGTGCAGTCCGACGGCGCTAAAGGCTTCGGAGACACCGGCCCCGGTGTCTATCTGGGTGTATTTCACCATCCCCGTGAGCACGACGACGACAAGCACGTAGAGGACCGTGCAGATGAGCAGCGAAGCGATGATGCCGATAGGAACGTCGCGGTTCGGGCGCTTCGCCTCTTCGGCGTGCGTCGATACGGAGTCGAAGCCGATGTAAGCAAAAAAGATGATTGCGCTCCCGGCCAGCATTCCGACAGGTCTGCCGTAACCGGTCTCGCCCCATATCGTCTTGCCGAAGAAGTTCACGCCGCCCCAGCCGTAAGGCGCGAACGGCTCCCAGTTGTCCGTGTTGATGAAGAACGCTCCGACGAGTATTACGAACAGCACGGCGGCGACTTTTACGCCTACCATCAGCGCGTTGAACGAGGCGCTCTCCTGTATGCCCTTGACCAGTATGGCCGTGACTATGAGCACGATTATTACGGCGGGCAGGTTTACTATTCCATCGGTCCTGACGAACTGGTGCGCCTTGTCGTCAAAGACTATCGGGGCCTTGCTTATCGCCGCGGGCAGGAACCCGTCGGGCAGAAGGCTCTGTAAAAAGCTCGACCACCCGTTGGCTACCGTCGCCGAGCCGACGGCGTATTCGAGAACCAGGTCCCACCCGATGATCCAGCCGAATAACTCGCCCATCGTCGCGTAGGCGTATGTGTAAGCCGAGCCCGCGACCGGCGCCATGGAGGCGAACTCCGCGTAGCAGAGCGCGGCGAAGACGCACGTTATTCCGGCGACGACGTAGGAGATCATCAGCGCCGGCCCGGCGTTGAGGTTTGCCGCTTCACCCGTGGCGACGAATATGCCTGCGCCGATGATTGCGCCGACCCCGAGCGACGTGAGCTGCAATGGGCCGAGCACGCGACGCAAGCGGTGCTCGCCCTTCATTTCTTCGAGCAATACTTCGAGAGGTTTTCGAGCGAAAAGTTGACTTGCCATTAAGGACCCTCCGCGAAACTGTTAGTAGTTTTTTAGCTCCGGATGTTTCTTTAACAGTGACTTGCTTAAACTGACTCATGCCTCTTGGTCGGCTTCCGCGTCCCTGTCCGGCGCGGGCTCTCCGACCTTGCGCCAGATGAAGTAGACGGGGATGCCCGTCGCGATGATGACCAGCCCCGGCCACGTCGTCGCCGTCTGGTAGACGAAAAGCACGACGAGGATCGTCAGGCCGCCGATTATGTAGAGCACGGGAACCAGCGGGTAGCCCCACGCTTTGTAAGGCCGATCTACGTTCGGGCGCGTCTTCCGCAGCCGGAATATCCCCGCGATCGTCAGTATGTAAAAGATCAGCGCCGCCGAGATCACATAAGTCAGAAGATCCCCGTATAGATTTCCGTAGGTCGTCCGCCCCGCCGTGTCGGTCCCCGTGATCGTGCGCGGCAGCACGAGCAGCGCCGACCAGATGCCCTGGATGACCAGGCCCCATGCGGGCACGCGCTTGTCGTTCAACTGGCCGGATGACTTGAAGAAGAGCCCGTCGCGCGCCATCGCCCAGTAGGCCCGCGCGCCCGCGAGTATCAATCCGTTGTTGCAGCCGAAGGTAGAAATCATGATCGCCACGGCCATAATGTTCGCGCCATAGCCGGGGAAGATCACGTTGGCGGTGGCCGAGCCTATGCGGTCGCTGGGGACGGTCTGAATACTTTCGAACGGCAGCGTGACAAGGTAGGCGATGTTGGCCAGCAGGTAAATCCCTATGACGAGAAACGTGCCCAACGCGAGCGAGAGCGGGATGTTGCGCTTGGGGTCTTTGACTTCGCCCGCCGTAAAGGTGATGTTGTTCCAGGCGTCGGCTGCGAATAGCGAATTCTTCTGCGCGACACAAAGCCCTACGAACAGCCCGAACGCCGTGGCGGCGGTAAGGCCGTGCCCCACGTCGTCAAGCTTGCCCCGCACCGTCCACAAGTCTCCGAAATTGATCGATGCGGCGTCGGTCTTCATCAAGCCGACCGCTATGCCGAGCACGATCAGGGCCAGCAGCGCTCCGGTCTTCGTCACGGTGAAAGTGTTCTGAACGACCTTGCCGAGCTTCAGCCCGCGCGTGTTCATCCACGTCAGCAGCGCGATCAACAGCACGCCGACCAGTTGCGCCGTCGAAAGCGAGACGGCGTAGCTTGAGCCTATCGCTATGGGCTCTATGATGTATTTGTCTTCGGCAATGGCGGGCCAGAGCACCCCGAGGAACCGACCGAAGCCTACGGCCACCGCCGCGATCGTGCCGGTCTGGATGACAAGGAAGAGCGTCCAGCCGTAAAGAAACCCCGCGAGCGGCGAAAACGCTTCGCGGAGATAGACGTACTGGCCTCCGGCCTTCGGCATCATCGCCGCAAGCTCGCCGTAAGAGAGCGCGGCCATCACCGTCAGCAGGCCGGTTATCACCCATGCCATCAACAGCCAGCCGGGCGAGCCGACCTGACGCGCGATCTCGCTTGAGACAATAAAAATGCCGGACCCGATCATCGATCCGGCGACGATCATCGTTGAGTCCAGCAGCCCCAGCCCGCGTACAAACCCTGTCTGTTTCTCAGCCACCGGGATGGCGACATCCGCCATAGAGTTTCCTCCGATTAATACCTGATAGATTTCTTACGGTTTGAGCCTCACCCCTGCTAAATCCGCCTGCAATACTATCCTCACAACCCGCGTCCGGTCAATCAGCCGCAGGCTCAGCGCTTTCTCCCTCTTTCATAGGCTTGTTGATCATACGCCAGATGAAGTAGACGGGTATGCCCGTCAGCACGATTATCAAACCCGGCCAGGTCGTCTTCGGCTTGTAAAGAAGCTGCACCAGCGCTATGGCCGAAGCCCCCAGTATGTAAAGCGCGGGGACCACGGGGTAGCCCCACGTTTTGTAAGGCCGGTCGGCGTCCGGCCGTTTGTAACGCAGGACGAACAACCCGAGTATCGTCATCACGAAGAATATCAGTATGGCGAAGACCGTATAGTCGAGGAGGTTGTTATAGAGGCTGCCGTACTCGGGCTCGCCCCCCAGGTCGAGCTTGATCGCGCCCGCCTCGTCGTAAGACCTCGTCCTCGGGAGCACGAGCAGGCACGACCACACGCATTGGAATATCAAGGCCATGCCGGGGACGTGGCGTTTGTTGAGCCTTCCCGTGGGACGGAAGAAGAGGCCGTCGCGCGCCATCGTATAACAGAGCCTCGCCCCGCCCATTATGATCCCGTTGTTTGCGCCGAAGGTTGAAATCATAATTGCTATAGCCATCATAACCTTGCCTACGCCACCAAGAACTACATTCAGCGAGGCGGTCGCCACTCGGCCGTCCGGCAAGTTTTGAATCTCAGAAAACGGGAGCGTAAACAGGTACGCTAAGTTTGCCAGGAGGTAAAGCCCTATAACCAGCACCGTGCCGAAGACGAGCGAGAGCGGGATCGTCCGCCTGGGCTCTTTGACCTCGCCGGCCGTGAAGGTCAGGTAATACCAGCCGTCGGCGGCGAAGATCGAGCCAGTTTGCGCCACGCACAGCGCGATCAGCATGCCGAACGCGCCGCTTGCGGCCGACAGCGCAGGCACGAAGTCGAATCCCGGCTCGAAGGGCTTCACGCCTTGCGGGGTCCACAGGTTGCTAAAGTTTTGAGAGACTACGTCGGGCTTCAATCCTATGACGCAGATGACTATCAGCCCGACGAGCGCGAGCGTCTTGGCGGACGTGAATGTGTTTTGAACCAATTTTGCGAGCTGTAACCCGCGCGTGTTGATAAAGGTGAGCACGATTATCATCAGGATCGCGACCAACTGTGTCCACGAGAGGCTTATCGCGTAATTGCGCGAAAAATCTATGGGCGGGATTATCCATGCGTTCGAGCGCACCTGCGGCACTATCTCGCCCGTGTAGGCCGCAAACCCCACGGCCACGGCCGCAACCCCGCCGGACTGTATGATTAGAAAGAAGGTCCAGCCGTAGAGGAACCCGAAAAGCGGCGAGAATGCTTCGCGCAGGTAGATGTATACGCCGCCTGCCTTTGGCATCATCGCCGCAAGCTCGCCGTAAGAGAGCGCGCCGACTATCGTCAAAAGCCCCGTGATCACCCACACGACGAGCAGCCAACCAGTCGAGCCGACTTGATTGGCTATGTCTGTCGAGACCAAGAAGATGCCGCTCCCGATCATCGACCCGGCCACTAGCATAGTCGAGTCCAACAACCCGAGCCCGCGAATAAAACCAGTCTTTTTGTCTTCAACCTCGACGGTCTTTTGCGCCATGCCGCGCCCTCCGATTCGCGATCTGATAATCTCTTGATGCTGGTAGACGTGAAGCGCCGCGATTATCAACCAACGGCGATAGAAAGGCAAGCGCCGGGGAGCCAAGTTTGCCTTTTGCATCGTCGATGTGTATATTCACCCCTTTGCGCAAAACTCATTTTTGCTAATAGAATTACCGGAGCAAGACCGGTTTGGAGAAGATATGGGACAAAAAGGATATACGCTGTGGTTCACGGGGCTTTCGGGGGCAGGCAAGACGACGCTCGCGCGGCTGGTCGAGTCTGAGCTTAAGGCGCGCGGCCACAAGGTCGAGGTGCTCGACGGCGACATCATCCGCACCAACCTCTCGAAGGGGCTCGGCTTTTCTAAGGAAGACCGCGACACCAACATCCGCCGCATAGGGTTCGTCTGCCACCTGCTCAGCCGCAACGACGTTGTGGCGATAACGGCCGCCATCTCGCCTTACCGCGACGTGCGCGACGAGGTGCGCCGACAGATAGGGTCGTTCGTCGAAGTCTACGTCAAATGCCCGATCGCGGTCCTGGCCGAGCGCGACGTGAAGGGGCTCTACAAGAAAGCGCTCGCGGGCGAGATCAAGAACTTCACGGGCGTCGACGACCCTTACGAAGAGCCGCTATCGCCGGAGGTCGTCATCGAAACCGACGTAGAGACTCCCGAACAGAGCGCCGCCCGGATCATAGCGCGGCTCGAAGAGCTGGGCCGGCTCGAAGGCAAACAGGATTCCGGTTACAGCGAAGAGGACGAAGAAGAGGTCCGCCGCCGCCTCGAAGCGCTCGGATACGTCTAAACTAAAGTCCTGAGTCCTGAGTCCTGAGTGCTGAGTCAAAAACTCTTACTCAGGACTCAGGACTCAGGACTCAGGACTCAGGTAGATGGGTTTATTCGATAAGTTCAGATCCAAGGGGCGGACGAAGCGCGTCGTTTTGATAGGGCTCGATGGAACGCCTTGCACGCTCGCGCGGAGGTTCATCGCCGACGGCACGATGCCGCGACTGGCGGAGCTTGTCGGGCGCGGGACGCTGCTTCAAATGGACACTTCGATCCCCGACATCTCGTCGGTCGCGTGGACTTCGTTTATGACGGGGAGCAACCCCGGCCGTCATGGCATCTACGGATTCCTCGACCTCCAGCCGAATTCATACAAGATTTATTTTCCGAACTCCCGCCACATCCAGAGCAAGACTCTCTGGGACGTGGCCGGGGGCGCGGGCCGTCGCTCGGTCGTAGTCAACGTCCCTTCGACTTACCCCGCTCAACCTCTGAACGGCGTCCTTATCTCCGGGTTCGTCGCGATAGATATAAACAAGGCCACCTTCCCGAGCGAGCTTGTGCCGAAGCTCAAAGAGATGGACTACCGGATAGACGTCGACGCGCGCAAGGTGCAGCAGTCGCACGACGCGCTTATGGACGACATACTCACGACGCTTGAGCGGCGCGTCGAAGTCCTCCTTCACCTTTACGACAAACAGGAGTGGGACCTCTTCATAGGCGTGATAACCGAGACAGACAGGCTCCAGCATTTCTTCATGGACGCCGCGGCCGACGAAAGCCACAAGTACCATTCGGCTTTCAAGGAGTTCTACCGGCGCGTAGATAATTTCCTGGGCCAGGTGATGAAGCGGCTCGCCGATGAGACGATGATGATTATGAGCGATCATGGCTTCACGCCTTTGCACCGCCAGGTCTATCTGAACCGCTGGCTCATCGACAACGGTTACCTGAAGTTAAGAGAGAACGCCCGCTCGGTTGAAGACATAGAGCCGGGGTCAAAGGCGTTCGCGCTCGACCCCGGCCGCGTCTACATAAACGTGAAAGGGAAATATCCGAGCGGTGCTGTAGAGGCCGCGGACGCCGCCAAGCTCGCCCGCGAGATAAAGCAGGGAATCGGCGAGATCACCGATAACGGCAACCGAATAGTAAAGAGCGTCTTCGAGCGGGACGAGATCTATTCGGGGCCGGCGCTCGCGGCCGCGCCCGACCTGTGCGTGCTGAGCAATTATGGCTATGACCTCAAGGGGGCAGTGAACAAGCAGGAGTTGATGGACAGAGAGATCTTCACCGGGATGCACACGCGCGACGACGCCACCTTCTTCATCAACACGCAAGCCACCGCGCTCAGACCCGATAAGCCTCACATAAACGACGTAGCTCCGACGGTCCTCGACTCGCTCGGGCTGGGCGCGGCTCGGGGGATGGACGGACGTTCACTGTTGAAGTCTTGAGTGCTGAGTGCTGAGTCCTCAGCGGTGAGTGCTGAAAGCGCGTCTGGAAAGCCTCGTAGAGGCTCTATGTTTGTAGAACAATAGCGTAAATGCACCCAACCCCGTAGGGGTTGTATGTTTGATATTCAACCCCTACGGGGTTGGATAATGGTTATGCGATACTTCTACAAGCATCCGGCTCCTACGGAGCCGAGTAGCTTGATATTACTCAGCACTCAGGATTCCGTTACGCATGAAAACCGTAATCATAGGACTGGACGGCGCGACATTCGACATCATCACGCCGCTCATCGCCGACGGGAGGTTGCCAGCCCTGGCGCGGCTCGTGCGAGAAGGCGCGAGCGCGCCATTGCGGTCTACGCTGCTGCCGAACAGTTTCCCCGGCTGGTCGAGCTGCGCCACGGGCACGAGCGAAGGCATGCACGGCGTCTTTTCGCCGTTCATAAAAAACAGCTCCAGCTACGGCGTGAGGGCGATGAGCGGGAGGGACATAATGACGCGCCCGGTCTGGGAGCTGCTCGGCGCTCAGGGCGGCCGCTCGATCGTAATCAATGTTCCGACGACTTACCCGCCCGAGCCGCTCAACGGCGAGATGGTGACGGGGATGCTGACGCCGGGGATTGACTCTGAGTTCACATACCCCGCGACTCTCAAGCGCGACCTGCTCGCCGCGATTCCCGATTACATAATCGAGCCCGGCCGCAACCCCGACAAGCACGCGAGGATGGCCGAGTTCAATCGCGCCACCGACTCGCACGAGCGCGCGACAGAGTTCTTGATGAAGCGCGGCGAGTGGGATTTCTTGATGGTAGTCTTTTCGGTGCTTGACCGCGCGCAGCACGATTTCTGGGCCGACATGGATTCGACTCACCCGCGCCACGACCCGGCTTCGCCGCCCGAATTCCGCGAGTTCATCTTTAAGACCTATGAGCGGCTCGACCGCGCGGTTGAAAAGTTGATAGCGAAGCTGCCTGCGGATGTGCGCGTGTTCGTAGTCTCGGACCACGGCTTCTGCTCTGAACTATTTGAAGTCCGCGCCAACGAGCTGCTCGCAAAAGCGGGCCTGCTCGCTTTCAAGACCCCGGCCTCGCGCCGCGCGCGAGCGCAGGTGAAGTCCCTGAAAGAGAAGATCGCGCGGCGGATTCTTCCTTCCGCGCCGGGCGGCAATTCGCTTGAGCGCAAGGTCCGTTACGGCAGCGCGTTCCTTGATGAGATCGATTGGGCGCGCACGCGGGCCTACTTCGCGCAGGACAAGGGCGTGTGGGTCAACCTCGCGGGCCGCGAGGCCGCCGGCATCGTCGCCGAGAGCCGCTTTGACGACACGGTTGAAGAGGCGCGAGCGGCGCTGATGAATCTGACCTCGCCCGAAGACGGCGAGCCGGTCTTTGAAACCGTGATGAAGCGTGAAGAGGCTTTTAATGGAGACTGGGCGGCGCGGCTGCCTGACCTGGTGATGGTCCCCCGGCGCGACGAGTACGTTTATAACGAGCGACCTAGCTACGGCGAGGTTATCGTCCCGGCCGACTCGACAACGGGCACGCACGCGCGGGATGGGATAATGATCGCCTGGGGGCGCGGGATCAAGGAAGGCGCGGAGTTCTCGGCGCAGCCGAACCTGCGCGACGTGGCTCCCGCGGCGCTCGTCTCGCTCGGCTGCCCGCTCACTGAAGATATGGACAGTCGAGCGCCGCTAGAGGTCTTTAGCGACGCGATAGAGCCGGTCAAGCGAGGCAGCTCGTACCGCGTCGCGCATCAGAGCGCGGGAGCCGGCGGGCCGGTCTACAGCGAAAGCGAAGAGGCGGAATTAAGAGAGCGCCTCCGCGCACTAGGCTATATCGAATGAAAGTTCTGGTAATCGGTCTTGATGCCGCTACGATGGAGCTTGTAAAGCCCTGGGCAGCGGCGGGCCATCTGCCGGCGATCGCGCGGCTGGCCGCCGAAGGTGTGAGCGCGCCCTTTCTTTCGACGCCCAACATGCACAGCGCGTCTGCGTGGACATCGATCCTGACCGGGCTCAACCCTGGTCGCCACGGGCTGTTTGTTTTCTCCGACAGAGACTTCGCCACTAACCGCCAGCTCTTCTTCAAAGGCGGCGACCGCGAAGGTCTGCTGATCAGCTCTCACCTTGCGCCGCATGGAATGTCGGCCGGTTTTCTTAACGTGCCTATGACGTACCCGGCCGAATGCTACGGCAACGGGTTTATGATAAGCGGCCTCGACGCGCCCGCTCTGAATGAAAAAGCTTTTTGCCCGGCGGCGCTGCGTCGCGAGCTCTTCGACAGATTCCCCGATTACCAATTCGCGCCCGCCGGACTCGGCGAGATGATGAAGGCCGGGCGAATAAGCGAAGCCGTCAGCGCGTGGCTCGACCTGATAGAGATTCAAACAGAGGTCGCTCATTACTTGATAGAGTCTCGCGCGGTCGATTTTTTTATGACCGTCTTTACCGCGAGCGATTGGGCGGGCCACAACCTTTGGAAGCCGGACCGAGCAGATGAGCTCTTATCGATTTACCAGGAGCTCGATTGCGCAATCGCGAGCCTGTTGACTAAAGCCGATCAGAGCACGCAGGTCTACATAATTTCGGATCACGGGATGGGGCCGCACACGGGCGCGTCATACCGCATTGCCTCGTGGCTGGAGTCGAAAGGTTATATGGCGCGCAGGAAAAAGCGGCAGGCTAAGGCGTCGATCGTGAGCGCCGGCCGCCGCGCCGCAAAAAAGATCGTGCCTGCTTCGGTCAAAGAGCGCATCAAATCGCGCGTAGGCGACGCTACGGTCAAGCGGCTGCAATCCGAAGATAAAGACTCTTTCTACTCTTCGATAGATTGGGAGAACACGCTCGCTTATTCCGAGCCGGGGCGTCACGTGATCAACATCAATCTCGCGGGCCGCAATCTAAACGGCAAGGTCGCGGTCGCGGAGTACAGGGACATGTGCGACCGCATCACGAGTGACCTTGAAGCCTGGACGGACGAGCAGGGGCGGCGCGTGGTCGAGCGAGTCGTGCGCCGCGAAGAGGCTTACAAAGGCCCGTTCGTCGACCGCGCCAGCGATCTTTATGTCTATTGGAACACGCAAGCCGATCTGGGGCCGCCGCCGAAAGAGGTCCAGGCGCGCGGCTTCTGGTGGAGCGGCGACCACAGGCCCGAAGGCATGCTGATCTGCAAAGGCCCAGGCATCAAGTCGGGGGCCGATCTGGCGACCGCGTCGGTCTATGATTTTGTTCCGACTGTGATGTATCTTGCGGGCTTGCCGGTCCCCGAAGACCTTGACGGTCGCGTCATCGAGCAAGCCTGTATGGCAGATTACCTCGCTTCACACCCGCGCAGAGTCGACCGTGGGGGAGCGGGGCGCGTCAGACCTCGAACCGATCTGAGCGAATCGGAAGAACAACTGGTCGAAGAGAAGCTCCGCAGCCTCGGATACTTGTAAGCACCAATCAAGCGCAGGCAATGAGCAAACCTACTGAGAAGACGGATGTGATCACGGCGACGCCGTCTGTCTCTGCCGAGCCTGCCGGGGACTCGACGGCGCGCGGCTCTCGCCTCCGTCAACACGCCGCGCACGTAGGATTTCTCGTCCTCGTCATAACGGCGCTATTCTGGCGAGTTTTGATCTTAGGTGAAACCTTCGTCGACGCGCGCACTCTCGACAATCAGCTTCCGTGGGGCTACTACGCCGCCGCCAGCTCTGATCATCCTTACAACCGGCGCGACCTGACCGACACGTACATCACGCGCGATTATTTCGTGGTCGAAGCTTTTAAAGATGGCGAGATGCCTTTGTGGAATCCTTACACGATGGCGGGCCACCCGATCTACGCGGACGGCGTGACGCGGACGCTTTCGCCCTCGCTTCTCTTTTACACATTCCTCGACGTGCCGCTCGGCTACTCTGTAGCGCGCGTGTTCGAATTAATGCTCGCGGCCGTCTTCATGTACGCATTTCTGGTTTCGATTCGAATAAGCCCGCGCGGCGCGCTGATGGGTTCGCTGGTCTTCGCGCTCTCGGCTCACTCGCTCTTTCACGTTACGGGGCTGGGATGGTGGGGCGGGCTGATGTGGCTCCCGTTGATCCTCCTTTTCGTCGACCGCGCGATCAGTCGATCGAGCTTCAAGTCGGCCATCATCGCGGGCGTCTTTCTCGCGGCGCAGTTTTTTTGCGGGTGGATGCAGAACCAGATCTATTACGTCGGCGCTGTCATCTTGTACTACATCTTTTTCGCGTTTCAACAGAAGCGCAGAGCCAGGCCCTTGCTTTCGAGGATGGCGGTGACGCTGGCGACTGGTTTCGCACTCGCCGCGACGCAGTGGCTCCCGGTCATGGAGCTGTTGAGCTATTCCAATCGAAAGATAGTGCCAACGGAGATCGGTTACATCTATCTCCCGCCGTGGTACGCGGCGACGCTGATCTTCCCGGACATCTTTGGCGCGGCGCACGACACGACGACTCTCAACCTCTTTACGGCGCTCAACGTGTCGCACGACCATATCCTCTACCTCGGCATCACCGCTCTGATGCCGCTAGCTTTCTACGTCTACAACAAGGGAGAGAAGGGGAGAGCGCGGTTTTTTTTCTGGCTCGCACTCTTAGCAGTCGTCGTGATGATGGCCGCGCCTCTCTACGTTCACGTAACAAAATTCATCCCAGTATTACAAGTCATCCGCGTGACAGTGCGCGTCTGGGTGCTCTTCATCTTCGCTGCGGCCGCCCTCGTAGGCTTCGGCACAGACATGTTATTGAGGTCCGATGGCCAGGCGCTTTCGCGGTTTGCTCGCGTCTGGAAGCGACTCGTCATCTCGGCCTTTGCCCTGGCGGTGATCGGGACCGTTGTGGCTTTGATCACGCAGGCGACGGGGTTCGCCGAAAACAGTGTCGAGAGCGGTCCCATTGCTTTCGCGCGAAAGTCGGCCGCCGCTCTTGCTCCGCAGTTCCTGCCGCCGGGTCCGGGGATCGTGCTGCCGCTGCTCTTTTTGTCGGCGCTGCTTTTCCTGATAAAGCGCCGCGCCGCCGATCGATTGAATAGCCGGGCGTTTTTCGCGGCCCTGCTCGCGCTGCTTGTAATCGATCTCGCATGGGTCAGCTTCGCATACAATCCCACGTTCGACCGATCGAGAGTCTTCCCGGCGACCGCGACTACGGAGTTGCTGCGGTCGCTGGAGCCGGGCCGCGTGCTGGTCGTGCCTGCGGACCTTGAGACAAACCGCAGGGTTGATGGGGCTACGGAGAAGATCGTCGCGCCGCCGAACACGCTGCTGCCCTACGAAATTTCGACCGTCACGGGCAAGAACCAGCAATTCCCCCGGTGGTATCGCGAATACGCTTCGCTCGTCGAGCCTCAGCGCAATCTGAGCCATGTCGTGTTTGATAAATCGAGCTCTCGTTACTTCGACCTGCTGAATGTCAGGTACGTGATGACCCGGCAATCGGAAGAGCCG
This sequence comes from Blastocatellia bacterium, assembly GCA_035249305.1. Classification (GTDB taxonomy): domain Bacteria; phylum Acidobacteriota; class Blastocatellia; order UBA7656; family UBA7656; genus DASUNP01. The sequence continues at coordinate 133,261 of DATFGQ010000018.1, forward strand.
CTTCCGGGGCTCGAACTGATAAACACCGCCGAGGGCGTTTCGATTTACGAGAACAAGAACGCACTGCCTCGCGCGTTTGTTGTCGGCCGCGCTGTCGAGGCTTCAAGTCGTGATGACGCACTTGCCGCGCTCTCCGACCCGTCGTTTGATCCAAAGACCGCCGTCGTCATTCAATCTCAAATCTCAAATCTCAAATCCGAGATTTCAAACCCCGGATCAGCCCGCATCATCGAAGACCGGCGCAATCGCGTTGTCATCGAGACTCAAAGCGGCGGCGACGGCTATCTTGTTTTGAGTGATAATTATTACCCGGGTTGGAGAGCCAGCGTTGATGGGGTCGAGACGGAGGTGCTGCGGGCCAATCACACGATGCGCGCGGTGCGGCTCCCGGCCGGGAGCCATGTGGTATCATTCGACTTTGATCCATTAACGCTGAGAATCTCTCTCTACGTGAGCCTGATCGCCGCCGCGGTCGTCGCTTTTAGTCTGTTACTGCTCAGGAAGAGGTAAGGGTCACGCTTTACGGGAAGATAAAAAAGACTGTCAAGCACACGCTCATTTTCGGAATCGGGAGCGTGGTCAACAGCGCCTTCGGCGTCGTGCTGGTGCCCGTCTACGCGCGCCACTTGAAGGCGAACGAGTTCGGCGTGCTCTCGCTGCTGACGATCACGATGACGCTCGTGACCATAGTCCTGAAGTTCGGCCTGAACCACGCCTTCTTCCGCCATTATTACGAGACGGAAGACCCGGCCCACCGACGCCGCATCGTCGGGTCCACGCTGATCTTTCTGCTATGCTCGGCGGCTCTCTTTACGGGCTTGCTCTACCTGGCTGCGCCACAGGTCTCCAACATCGTCTTCGCGGGCGAATCGCGAGAGCGGCTCTTGCGGCTGGTCTTCCTGATAAGCTTCTTCGAGATAATCACGCTCATACCGGAATCGATTCTGAGGGCGCGGTTCAAGTCCGCGCTCTTCTCGACGCTGAACATCGTGACCTTCGCAGTGCAGCTCTTCCTGATCTCTTACCTGGTCGTCTTCGTCGACGCGTCGGTCGAAAACGTCTTGATAGGCCGGCTCGGCGGCGTCGCTTTCGAAGCAGTAGTCTTCTTCGTCGCAGTGCGTCGAGAGCTGAGCCTCGCGTTTTCAGCCGCCGAGCTGCGCGGGATGTTAGCCTTCGGCGTCCCGCTCATCTTCGGGCAAATATCTTTCACGCTCTTTATGATGATCGACCGCTTCTTCCTCGACCGTTACACGACAGACCGAGAGGTCGGCGTCTACGCGATGGCGAGCACGCTCGTGTCAGTCGTCTCGGTCCTCGCCACGGTGCCGTTCAGCCAGGTGTGGACCGTGATGCGCTTTTCCGTGATGAAAGAGGAGGGGGCCGAAGAGTATTACGCGCGCGTGTTGACCTACATAGTCTTCATAAGCACGTTCCTGGCCCTGGGAGTCGCGGCCGTGGCGGGGGACGGGCTGCTCTTGAAAGGGTTGAAGAGCTACTGGCCCGCGGCGACTATAATCCCGCTGTTGGCCGTCTCCGCGGTGCTCGACAGCGCGTCGCGCGTGCTCAACATCGGCATCACGCTGAAGAAACGGACCATCTACGCGCCGATTGTCATCACGGCGGCGCTCGCGGTTAACGTCGCGCTAAACTTCCCGCTGATCCCTCGCTACGGCGCGATGGGAGCTACAATCTCGACTCTGATCTCGTACGTAGTCTTCTGCGCGCTGCGTTACTGGGCGTCGAACAGGTTTTTCAAAGTCCGTTACGAGTGGGGCCGCGTCTTCACAATGATGGCGGCGGGGGCGCTTACGATCGCGGCATTCTATCTTACGGATTACTTGCGCGGAGATTTGAATCAATATGCTTTCGACGACCCCGCGAGGCAGCTCAGGCTTTACGTCTCGCTCGCCGGCAAAACATTGCTCGCTTTATCGTTCCCGCTCGTTCTTCTTGCGGTAGGTTTTTACGACGAGAAGGAGCGGCGCAGGATCGCCGAAGTCTGGCACAAAGCTATGCAGTACGTCAGGCGCGGCGCTATCGAAGACGAGGCCGCGAAGTCGCAGGCGGGCGGGTAGCGCGGTTGAATTTTGATAATCGGTCAGCTATAGTTTTCGGTCTTTTGTTATGAGCAAAAAAGTACTGTTTATCGGCCTTGATGGCTCGACTTTCGACATACTCGACCCGCTGATGGGAGCGGGCATCATGCCCCGGCTGAAAGCCTTCATCGACGAAGGCGTGCGCGGGCTGCTTGAGACGACGATACCGCCGATCACGCCTACGGCCTGGGTGTCGTGGATGACGGGCAAGAACCCCGGCAAGCACGGCGTCTTCGAGTTCCTTTTGCGGCGCAAAGGGAGCGGGTCGCTGCCGGACATTCCCGTGAGCTCCGTGTCGCGCGACGGCCTCCCGTTCTGGGACGTGCTGGGCCGCATGGGGAAGCAGGCCATAGTCACGAACGTCCCCTGCACGTACCCGCCGACTATGGTCAACGGGCTGATGATCTCGGACTTCCTCACGCCGCGCGGCCGAAAGGATTTCACCTACCCCGAGGGGCTGCTCAAAGAGGTCGAGTCTCGCTTCGGCCCTTACCAGCTTTACATAACCGAGGTCTACACGAAGGGTAAGGTAGATAACATCCTCAACCAGCTCTTCGACGAGCTGAAGTACAAGACGCAGGTCAACCGCTACCTGATGAACGAGTATGGCTGGGATGTCTTTGCTACGCACTACTGGGGCACGGACCGCTTTCAGCACGAGCTCTGGCACCTGCTCGACGAGTCGCACCCTTTCTTCGACCGCGAAGAGCACCTGGCCCACATCGGCCGCATACACGAGTACTGGAACGCGGTCGACTCGACGCTGGGCGAGTTGTTTGACGAAGTAGGCGGCGACGCGACCGTCTACATGGGCTCGGATCACGGGTTCGGGCCGATAAAAAAATTCCTTTGCTTCAACGTCTGGCTCATCAACGAAGGGCTGCTCGTGCTCAAGCGCGACGCGATGACGCTGTTCAAGCGCGCGGTCTTTAAGATGGGCCTCACGCCCGACCTCGCTTACCGCTCGGCGATGAAGATGGGGCTCGCGCACCTGAGGCTTTCGGTAGGCGTGACGAATCGGTCGAAGCTGATGAAGCTCGCTAACCTGATGATGCTCTCTCTTGAAGATGTCGACTGGTCGCGCACCGTGGCGTTCTCGAAAGGGAACTACGGCCAGATATTCATCAACCTGCGAGGCCGCGAATCGCACGGTATAGTCGAGCCGGGCGCGGAGTACGAGCGCGTCTTGTCACAGATAACCGATAAGCTGCGCGCACTGTCGGACCCGGAGACGGGCCAGCCGCTCATAGGCCCGGTCTGGCGGCGCGAAGACCTTTACACGGGACCGCACAGCGACAACTCGCCCGACCTCCAATTCTTGCCGTCCGACATGGCGAACAAGCCGCTGGGCACGCTCGACCTGACTTCGAACAAATTCATAACGCCCGTTTACGGGAACTCCGGCGACCACCGCATGCATGGCGTGATGATGGGGCGCGGCCCCGAGCTCAAGCGCGGTGCGGAGGTCGAAGGGGCGCGCATTATCGATTACGCCCCGACGATCCTTCACTCGTTCGGCGTCGAGGTGCCTTCGGACATGGACGGGCGCGTGCTCGAAGAGGCGTTCACCGAAGAGTACATGAGCCGCAACCCCGTGCGGGTTTCCGACGCGGCGGCCTTCGGCGAATCGGAGAAAGTCGGCTCGATGACCGATGAAGAGAGCGAAGAGATACGCGAGCGGCTGCGCGGCTGGGGATACCTTGGGTAGTTTTCAGTTTTTAGTTTCCAGTTTTTAGCCCTGCGCTGGTAACTGAAAACTAGAAACTGAAAACTGAAAACTGATTATGGTGTTTGATAGCATCTCGGCCGTGTTGCCGGCGTTCAACGAACAGGACAACATTGAGACAGCCACCACGCGGATGGCAGATGTGCTCCGCTCGCTCAGCCTGCGCGACTGGGAGGTCATAATCGTAGATGACGGGTCCGCGGACGCCACCGGCGAGATTGCAGACCGCCTGGCCGCGGCCGACCCCGACCACATAAGAGTCTTCCACCACTCGCCTAACCGCGGTTACGCCGAAGCGCTTAAGACGGGGTTCACCAGCGCGCGCTCGCAGTTGATCTTCTACACGGATTCGGATAACCAGTTCGACGTGCGCGAGATCAGCAACCTGCTGCCGCTCATCGAAGACGCGGACATAGTCTCCGGCTTCCGGATATACCGCTTCGACCCGCTGACGCGGCTCGTGCTATCCTGGGGTTTCAACCTGCTAGTGAGGATAATCTTCAGGATAAACGTGCGTGATATAGATTGCGCTTTCAAACTCTACCGCCGCGAGGTGTTCGACAAGGTGCAGATAGAATCGAAAAAGTTCTTCGTCGACGCTGAGGTGCTGGCTAAGGCGAAGTATTATGGCTTTCGACTCGCGGAGGTTGGCGTGCGCCATTACCCACGCACGGCAGGGAGCTCGACGGTGCGGCCAAGCCACATCATCTCTACGCTCCGCGAGCTCGCCCAGATATGGATCAACATTCACTCAAAACCGCGCGGCAAGAAATAAGAGATGATCGCGAGAAGCCACGAAAACCAGAGCTCGGCCGGGCCGGCTGCTGAAAAGCGGCGCGGCCTGAGCCTCCGCGCCCTGGCCCAGATCGTCATCGGCGTCGGCGCGCTGGCGCTCGTCGTCATGAAGGCCGAGCCGCGAGGGCTTGCTGAAGCGATCAAGGCGACGCGAGTCTCTTACCTGCCGCTCGCCATCCTTGCTTCGGTCATCGTCACCTGGCTGATGGCTTACCGCTGGGGCGTGATCTTGAATGTGCGCTGCCACCGAATAAAGACGCTGCGTTTATTCGCTTACTACCTGATCGGCATTTTCTTTATGAATTTCGTCCCCGGCGGCGGGGTGACGAGCGACGTGGCGCGATTGATCTACGTCGACCGCGAAGTGCGCGACAAGCCCTTCGTCCTGTCTACGCTGGTCTACGAGCGGATGGTGGGGCTGTTCACGCTGCTTTTGATTGGGCTGGGTGCGACTTTCGCAAGCCGCATCTACCGGCCTACGGACGGTATTTTTTACCTGAGCGAGATAGTCCTCGCCGCCGCGTTCATCGCGTCGGCCATGCTGATGAGCGATATGATCTCGTCGCGGCTCGCGCGGCTGGCCAAGTGGGCCGGCTCGCGCTTCGGCGTCCCGCGAGTGGGCGAAGCCGCTTCGCGCACGCTTGAGACGATAGTCGAGATGCGACGTTACAAAGGCATGCTCGTTCGCATACTGCTGCTGTCGGTGATGATTCGCGTGATCTGGAGCCTGGGGTGTTTCATCGTGGCGCAAGCGATGGGGTTGCCGCTCAGCCTGCCCGTGGTCTTTGCGTTCATCTCGCTCGTCGATCTGATAAGGATGCTGCCGATCTCCGTCGGCGGCCTCGGGGTCCGCGAGTGGGTGATCGTCGTGCTGTTTGCCAACGTGGGCATAGCGCGCGAGCAGGCGTTGATGTTCTCTTTCCTCGCTTTCGCCCCGACAGTCTTGAACGCCGTCGCAGGCGGCATAATCTACGTGTCGCGGGCCGGGGTTCTTAAGGCCGCGCAAAAGCGAGCGGCCACCGAAGGCCGGCCCTGATGCGATTGGCAGCTATGCAGGGGACCACCAGTCGAGCAACGGTTGAAGGCCGTGGCGTGAGCCGGGCGGAGAGGCTCAAGGGCGTTCTCTTCGCGCTCGCGGTCCTCGCCATAACGGCTTCGCTTTTCGGTTTTCTGTTTAACAGAGAGAGCGTCCTCAGCTACTCGATAGGGTACAACCTCTACGGCGCGGAGCGCGTGCTCGACGGTGAGACGCCCTACAGAGATTTTCACACGCTCTACCCGCCCGCGACGCTCTACCTTAACGCCGCCATCTTCAAGCTGTTCGGCATCACGCTGTACAACGCGCTGCTTGGAGTCTTCGTCTTCAAGGTCTTGACGGCGCTGGCGCTCTACCTTTGCGGCGCGAAGATAATGGCGCGCAACTGGGCCTTGCTTGCCGCGCTCTCGTCGCTGATCTGGCTCAGGCCGAACGGCCCATTCAAAGCGGTCCCCATGCATTACGGCGCGCTTTTTTTGGCGCTGGCGCTCTTTCTCCTGTTGAAAAGCTTAAGTGATAAGAAAAGCGGCTGGCTCTTTCTCGCGGGAATCTCGCTCGGCGCGCTTACGTTGTTCAAGCACAACATCGGCGGCTATGCGCTGACAGGCACACTCGTAATTGTATTGCTTGATGACGGCGCGGGATCGTTCAAGCTTGTAGAGATCGCGCGAAATTACAAGCGCGCTCTGGCGCTGGTCGCGGGGTTCCTGTTGCCTGTCGCGCCTGTGCTCATCTATATGGCGGCGCGCGGCGCCCTTTTGCCGATGATGAAGACGCTGCTTTTCGGACCCGGCGAATTCCTGGTGAGCCGCCTCGCGTCCGCGCCTTCGCCGCTCGTTCCGGCCCTTTTTGTTTCGTGGATCGCTCTGGTCGCTTATTCAGTACACCGGTTTCGCAGCTCTGCCTTTCTCATAGCTTCAGTAGAACTGTTTTTTCCGATGACAATCATCCTCTTCCTGAACAGAGTCGACCAATCGGTAATCGATAAGATCATATTCTACGCCCCGGTGATTGTAATTCTGGCGGCGGCTCTGACGGTCTTCAAAAGACGCAAGATTGGCATAACAGACTGCCGCGCTCTTGCGCTTGTAACCGTATTCGCATGGGCAGCCTTCATGGAGTCGTTCCCGCGATTCGCGCGAGAGCAGGCCATCGCAGCGATGCCATTTGTGATCTTGCTGCTGTGCTATTTGCTCTACGTTTATAAGCCTCTGCTCGAAGGTCTGTCACTGCGCCCCGTGTTGCTGCGCATGGCCTTTCTGATCTTGCCGATGGCTTTCGTTTTAATGGGCGGCAGGCTTTTTTATCACACCTACTTTGACGGCGGGCTGCGGCTGAAGAGCACGACTGAGCTGGCAATCGACCGAGGGCGCGGCGTCTACTTCCCGGCCGCCGAAGCGGAAGAGATAGACCGGGTGGTGAGCTACATTCAAGAGAATACTCCGCAGGGCGGTCATTTCTTCCCGCAGTCTTACGCCGGCTCTTCGTTCCTCTTCCTCGCCGACCGTGAGAACCCGTCGGGCGCGCAATTCTGGGGCGGCGTCGGCGTGACCGATGACGAGCGGGCGGATACGCTCAAGGCCATAGATGAAAAGCATGTCGAGTTGATCGTGACGAGCGATAAAGATGTCGCCGCCGAAAAACATGCGCCGATGCGCGAGCTTATTTCGGGAGAATTCGAGACGGCTGAAAGATATGGCGACGTTTTAATACTCAGAAGAAAAAACAGTCTGAAAGGATTCATTGATAGATGAAAAAACGTGTGATGATTATCGGGCTTGATTGCGCGACGCCGCAGTTGGTCTTTGACAGGTGGCTTGACGACTTGCCCAACATCAAGCGGCTGGTCGATTCCGGCATCTGGGGGAAGCTCAGGTCGAGCGACCCGCCGATCACCGTGCCCGCATGGATGTCTATGATGACTTCGAAAAACCCAGGCAGGCTAGGATTCTACGGGCTCCGCAACCGCGTCGATTACTCCTACGAAAAGATGGCGACGGCGAACTCTACGTTCGTCAAAGAGCCGACGGCATGGGACATCCTGTCGCGCAACGGAAAGAAAGTGATCCTCATAGGCGTGCCTCAGACCTACCCGCCGAAGCCCGTCAACGGCGAGATGGTGACATGCTTTCTGACGCCTTCGACAGACAAGCAGTTCACTTACCCCGCCAGTTTCCGCGACGAGGTGCAGCGAGTCACCGGCGGGTACATTCTCGACGCCGTCGGGTTCCGCGCCGATGAAGAAGAGAAGGACCGCGTGTTAAAGACGATCTACGAGATGACAGAGAAGCGGTTCCGGCTGGCGCGTCACATGGTCGAGACGCGCCAGGACTGGGACTTCTTCATGATGGTCGAGATGGGTCCCGACCGCATTCATCACATGTTTTGGAAGTACACAGACCCCGAGCACCCGAAGTACGTCGCCGGGAACAAGTATGAAAATTCCATCCACGAATACTACAAGTACGTCGACGCGCGAATAGGTGAGCTGCTCGCCGCGATCGACGACGACACAACCGTGTTGATCGTTTCGGACCACGGAGCGCGCGGGATGGTAGGCGGGATCTGCTTCAACGAATGGCTCATCCGAGAAGGGTATCTGGTATTAAAGAGCAGGCCCGACAAGCCGAAGGCCGTCGAACAGTGCGACGTCGATTGGAGCCGCACACGCGCATGGGGCTCTGGCGGTTATTACGCGCGCTTGATGTTGAACGTGCGCGGGCGCGAGCCGCAGGGAGTGATCGAGCTGGGAGATGAGTACGAGCAAACGCGCGCCGAGTTGATACAGAAGCTCGGCGCTCTGCACGACCACGAGGGCATGCCGATGAACACGCTGGCCGTTCGCCCGGAAGACGTGTATTCGGAAGTGCGCGGCGTGCCGCCCGACCTGTTCGTCTATTTCGGCAACCTTTCGTGGCGCAGCGTCGGGAGCATCTGGCCCGACGCTCCCGAATCTATCTACACCTTTGAAAACGACACGGGGCCTGATGACGCGAATCACGATTGGCACGGGATATTCATCATGCGAGAAGCGACGGGCGGAGCTTCGTTTCAGGCTGAAGGGCTTAACCTGAAAGACGTAGCGCCGACCGTGTTGTCGCTGCTCGGCGTCGATGTCCCTTCTGACATGGAGGGGAAGGTCATAACTCGCCAGACCGTGTCGGGATTAACGGCCGATTCGACGGGTCGCGCGTAGCCCGGCGTGTGCTAGTATTGTCAGGCTGATGCAACGGTCGCAGCTTTCCAGTTTATCCATTGAAACTCAGACGCAGACTGACGCGACGCCACGCCGGACGTTCAGCCTGCGCGACGCCATACCCTTCGCTGTAACCGTGGCGGCGGGGTTGTTCTGCTACGGGCTTTTCGTAGACCGCAGCGCGTGGCTGTCGGTCATCGGTTACAGCGTCGCGCCGGCCGAGCGCGTCATGAACGGTGAAATTCCTTACAGAGATTTCCTCTACAATTACACGCCTGGGATGCTCTGGCTGAACGCCTCGCTGATGAAAGCTTTCGGCGTCTCTCTCTTGACCGTCAACTACGGGCTATACGCGTTCAAGATGTTGAGCCTCGTCACGCTGTTCGTACTTTCAAAGAGGCTCACCTCAAGCTGGATCGCGCTCGCCCCCGTGGCTCTCACCTTGAGCTGGCTCGGCCACAAGTACATTTTCGGCGTTGTGCCAACTCAATACTCTCTCGTCTTCGTCCTCGTCGGACTACTCTTCATGCTCAATTACGACCGCACCGAAAAGCGATCGTGGTTGTTCGCAAGCGGCATAGCGATAGGCGTCGTCTTCCTCTTCAAATACAACGTCGGGATACTGCTGCTCGGCACGGGCACCGCGCTGATACTCTTAAGAGATACGATCGGCCTGAGTGGGAACCCTCTACCCCGCAAGCTTGTCGAGTCGGTAAAGCGCGCCTCGGTTTATTGGACGGGTTTCGCCCTGGTTATGTTGGCGCTCGTCGCATACATGGCTCTTAACAACGCGCTCGGCGCGATGGTCGACCATTTTCTGCATCACGCCGCGGCCTACAGCGAAGCCAGGGCCGTGCCTCTCCCATCGATCAAGCTGATAGGCCCGGCTGTTCTGGCGCTTCTGATTGCCGCGGCGGGCGCAGTGATTCTCTCTCGCAAAGCTCCGCGCTTGCTTGAATCGTACTTGATCGCGGTCTTGATAACCGGCTCGCTCGTCATACTGATCCCCGGCAGGCTGCAACTTATGAAAGCCTCAGGAACGGCTCTGGTAGCCTATTTGCCGGTCTTCTTATTCATCGGCGTAGCCGTTTTTCTGCTATGGCTTTTCAGGTGGAAGGCGAAGTCTGACGATGAGAGGCGGCGGCAGTGGAAGCTCTTTGGCCCGATCATTATTGTCATGCTCTTTGCGCTCGGAGCATTCCTTGAGATGTATCCGCGCGCGGACTATTACCATCTGGTGCGCATACTTCCGCCGATCTTCCTGCTGCTGCTTCTGGTGATCATTCGAGGCGGCGAAAGGCTGGGCGAGGTGTTTGAGGGCCGGTTGCGAGCGCCGCGCCGCGCCGCGATCTTGTGCGGTTTGATACCGCTGATCTTTCTCTCGCTCGTAGGGGTCAAAGACACATGGAAGCCCCAGTTCGATTCTTCCTTCCACATGCTGGACCGCGAGCCGCTTGAGATCGAGCGCGCCGAAGGGATAAAGGTCACCCCGAGGCAGAAGGAGTTCATAGAAGAGATGACCCGCGCGATTGAAGCGAACAGCGCGCCCGGCGATCAGATATTCTCGTTCGCGCAACGCGGCACCGGGTTCTATTTCCTGGCGGATCGGCGCAACCCCACGCGGTTCGTCTGGTGGCGGACGGTCGGCATCAAGAGCGACGCCAGAGAGTCCGTGCTTAAAATGATAGCTGACCGCGAGCCCAAGCTCGTGCTGGTGCAAGACAGCCTGACCGACCCGCGCGTTCGCGACACAGTCGACGCGAACTATCACGAGGTCGCGGCTGTAGCCGACATCGCAATCTACGACCGGAACGAATGAACGGAGGGACGCTAAGGCAATCTGATGTATAAAGGCCACGCGGTCGCGGTAGTAATGCCGATCCATAACGAGGAGCGACAGGTCGAGCGCGCCATCTCGCGAGTGCCGCGCTTCGTCGACATGATCATTGCAGTCGACGACGGCAGCACCGACCGAACGTGGCAGAGGTTAAAGGCGATTCCGAACGATAAGCTGGTGCTCCTCAGGCATTCTCAGAATCGAGGCGTTGGGGCCGCTACAAAGACCGGCTATAGTTACTCGCTGCAATCGGAAGCCTCGCTCATCGCGGTGATGGATGGCGACGGGCAGATGGACGGGCGCGACCTGGAAGCGTTGCTTGAACGCGCGGCCGGCGGAGTCGACTACGTGAAAGGGAACCGCTTTCTGCACCGCGACTCTTTGCCCGAGATGCCCCTGACGCGGCGGGTCGGCAACGGCGTCTTTAGCGCGCTCACAAAGCGCGCGGCGGCATTCGCGGGCAATCTTGACGCACAGTGCGGCTACACGGTCATAAGGCGGGGCGCGCTCAAGCGGATCGACCTGGGTCGGCTCTACGACCGATACGGTTTCCTAAATGAAATGCTCTTCGCCGCTTGCCGCGCGGGCCTCGTCGTCGAGAGCGTCCCGGTCAGGAGCGTGTACGCCGACGAAGTGTCGGGCATCAACCCCGTCAAAGTTGTGCCCACGATCCTTTTCCTGATCGCGCGAAATCTATTGAGGCGCAAGCTGGAGCTCAATGCGGGTGCTCCGATGATTGCCGTTAACCGGATCGAGACGAAATCAGGCGATTGAAAGATTGAACAACCCTTCAAAGCCAAACCTGTTGATTCTGACCAGCTCGTTCCCGCGCGGCCCGCAGGACGAAACGTGCGGATATGTCCGCGACTTTGCGCGCAACCTCGCGCACGACTTCAAAGTCGAGGTGGTTACTCTGTCGGACGAGCGGGCGTCTGAATGGCCGCGGGACAGCTTTATGCTATTCCGCTCGAAATCGTTCTTCTTGCGCAGGCTCAACCGCGCGCAGGCCAGCAGCGATCTCAATGGGCTTTTGAGAGAAGGGTTGCTTGTGAAGCTCGCTTCTATGCTCGCGCTTCTCTCATACTTTCGAGTTGCGTTTCGGCTCGCGCGGCGGGCCGACGTTGTTTGCTCTCACTGGATGGCGCCGTGCGGGCTCGCGGGCGCGGTCATCTCAAAGCTGCTTGGCAAGCCTCACGTAACCGTCGAGCACTCCGGCGCGCTGCACCTGCTTGGGCGAACCCGCGGCGGCTCTCTTGTGGCGCGATTCGTAACTCGCCACAGTCGCCGAGTCATCGTGGTGAGCCAGGACCTTAAAGCAAAGCTCCTGCGTCTTTGCCCCGGAGTCGCTGAAACGATCGAAGTCATACCGATGGGCGTTGAGTTGAGCGAATCGGTTTCGCAGCGTCATGATTTGCCGGGCAAGAAGAGAGTTCTCTTTATCGGTCGACTCACGCCTATAAAAGGTGTGAATCTGTTGCTTGAAGCGCTGCGCGGACAGCACGCCGTTGAGCTGGTCGTTGCCGGCGACGGCGAGCAGAAGCGCGAGCTGGAAGCGCTCGCTCGAAGATACTCGATCGACGCGAAGTTCGTAGGCCGCGTTACGGCGCGCGAAAGAGATCATCTTCTCTCAACCTCAGACGTGGTCGTGATTCCTTCGCTCATCCTTGCGGACGGGCGAACCGAAGGAATGCCGGTAATCTGCCTTGAAGCGATGGCCGCCGGGCGTCCTGTCGTCGCCGCGCGCGTCGGAGGGCTTTCTGAAATAATAAAAGATGGAGTGAACGGATTGCTTTTCGATCCGGGCGACGCCGCGACGCTTTCAAGCAAGCTGAAGCTTCTCTTCGATGATGACGACTTGCGCGCGAGCATCTATCGCGAGGCGCGCGAAACGGTTTCAGATTTTGCCTGGGTGAACATAGCGCCGCGATTCGTTCGCATAATCAAAGACTCTATGAGGTCGGATGAGCCAGCTATCCACGATCAAAGATATAAGACCCGAAACGCAAACGGGTGATGTCGCGAGGACCGCGGGGCGCGGAACCATCTACATCACGCTCGCCAAGATCTGGTTCATGGTGAGCGGCTACGGCATACACTACCTGCTGCCGCGCCTGATCAGCAGGGAAGAGGTCGGGCTTTATCAGGTGACGGTGAGCGTAGTTTCGATAATAAATGCGGTAATCATTACTGGAACATATCAAACAGTTTCAAAATACATCTCGCAGGAGCCGGAGAAGGCCGCCGCCGTAAAATCAAAAGCTCTGAAGTTGCAAACTGTTGTCGGCGGCGGCGCTTCGTTAGGCTTCTTTCTGCTGGCTCCAGTCGTCGCGGACTACCTGAATGACCCGCGATTGACGGGCTACTTGCGGCTCGCGTCGCTCATCACGCTCTCGTACTCTTTTTACGCGGTCTTCACGGGGTACTTCAACGGTCTGAAAAAGTTCTTCGCGCAGGCGGCGCTGGACATAACCTATTCGACACTCAAGCTGGCGTTCATCATCGCGCTCGTCTGGGTCGGGCTAGGAGTCGAAGGCGGCATCGGCGGGTTCGCGCTCGCCGCCGCGTCGGTGCTCGCGATCTCGGCCGTCCTGGCCGGGAGAGGCAAACGGGCCGGAGACGTTCGCGCCGCCGACCTTCTTAAGTTCCAGGGGCTGTTGCTGGTCTTCACGCTCGTGCTGAACCTGCTCCAGAAAGTCGACCTGATGTTGATAAAGGCGCTGTCGTCGACCGACCCTACGCAGACGAGCCTCAACGCGGCCGATTACAGCGCCGCGTTCAACGTCGCAAATATTACATACCAGATAATAATCTCAATCACGTTCATCATCTTCCCGCTCGTCTCGGAGGCGACATTTGCGAACGACCGCGAAAGGACGCGCAGCTACATCGCGAACACGGTCCGCTACACGCTGATGATAATGGCGTTGGTCGCTACGCTCTTTTCGGCGAACTCCGCCGAGGTATTGTCGCTGATCTACCCGAAAGAGTACGCGGGCGGCGCGCCGCCGCTGCGTGTGCTCGCTTTCGGGATGTTGTTGTTCGGGCTGCTCTACGTTCTGACGACGATAATCTCTGCGAGCGGGCAGCCGAAAGTCTCATTATTCACAGGGCTGTCGGCGCTAGTCGCGAGCGCAATGCTGAATTATCTGCTGATCCCGCCTTATGGGCTGAAAGGCGCGGCCACGGCCACGACGGCGGCGATGCTGATCGGAGTTGTCGCCGCGAGCGTATATTTGCTTTCAAAGTACAGAGTCTTAATCAGACCAGTTTCGGCCCTTCGCATAGCCGGTTGCGCGGGGCTGGTATACGCCCTATCGATCTTCTATGCGCCATCGTCAAAGGTTTTGATCGTCGCGCAGCTTGTCGTCTTATCGATACTCTACCTGGCGCTGCTTCTCTTTACGAGAGAGCTCGGGCGAGCAGACCTGGCGGCAATAAGAAGGGTCTTGCGGCGTTAGTGGGTATCTATACCAATTTGCGAATGGGTGAAGATTGTAGGGGCCATGGCGCAAGATGCGCTTCGCGCGGCGCGGGCTTGTCCCTGCCCGGCGGCGCGTTAGCGCCGTACGTCATCGCCTTCGGCGATCCGGGCAGCCACAAGGGCTGCCCCTACAGGTTACATCCAATCGCAAACAGCAATAAAATGTTCCCCAAGGGACGCGCATCAATAGGAAGCCTCGAAATTGACGCCGCGTAGCGGCGGATTGAATTTAGCCGTGCGTTTCAACGCACGGTAACAGACGCAACCAATTCACGTCGCGTCAGCGACGGGTGAATTCAGGCGTCGCTAGCGCGACGCGGCGTCTTGACGACGCTTGATCCGTGCGCTGAAGCACACGGCTAAAATCACACGGCCGCTGCGCGGCGTTCATGGCTAAATTCACCCCATCGCTAGCGCGATGGTCATATTTAAGATCAATCTGCTTTAAGATCAATCTACCGCTATTCTGCAACCGCGCATCAAATCTGTTTAATCTTCTACTTTGTCGCCATCGATGCCGCCCGACTTCGAGTACCTGCCTTCGTCTGCTTCGGCCGGCCTGCTGGCGGTCACAATGTCGACAAACTGCCCGAGCAGGCGGCGAAGCTCGGCGGCTTTGTCAGGCAGCTTGTCGTAAAGATTGTGAAGCTCGGCGGGGTCTTTGTTTAAATCGAACAGCTCGAAATTGTAAAAGTCGCGGTTGTAGATCAGCTTATAGCCCTCTTGAGTGATGACCATGTATTTCTTCGTCTCGGGATGGATTTGCTGGTCCAGTCGGACGAATGGCGAGACTTCCTGGCTAGTCTGCTCGCCGTAAACAGGGGGGCGCGTGAATGCTTCTCCGCGGATCAGCGGCATCAGGTTGACCCCCATATACTGAACCGGCACGTCGAGGCCCGCGGCGCTCAGAATCGTCGAGCCTAAATCAATTGTGCTCACGAAGTCATCTATCCTGCGCGGCTGCTGGCCGGGGACGTAGACGATCATCGGGACGCGAGTCTGTTCGTTGTAAAGCTGGGTCGCGTGGCGGTAGAGGCCGCGCTCGCCTAGCGATTCGCCGTGGTCCGACATTATGACGACCATCGTGTCTTTGACTCGCCCCGTCTTTTCCATCCAATCGAACAGCCTTCCGAGTTGTGAGTCGGTGTAAGCAAGCTCGCTGTCGTAGATGTCAAGCACCGTGTTGCCGAAATCAAACTCGTCGTACTTGACGTAAGGGCGATGCGGGTCCGGGACGTAGACGTATGCGCAGAATGGCTTATCGGCAGGCGCGGCGGTCAAAGTCTCCATCACCACATCGATGTTGGCGGCGAGCGGTTTCCCCTGAGCTTTCTTCACGACGGGCATCCAGTCCTTGTACCGCTCCCAGGAGCGGCGTCCAGGAAAGAGCATCACGTTATAACCGTTGCGCGACATCACCTGCGTCCAGCTCTCGACGCGCGCGTCCCAGTAAGAAGACTGCATGAATTTCGGCACCGCTTCCGACGTTCTTGGCGACGGACTGAAGGCATGCTCGAAGACCGAAGCCCTCGCCGCCAGCCGGTCGATATTCGGAGTAGTATTCCTTCCATACCCATACGCGCTCAGGTGGTCCGCCCTGACCGTGTCTATGAAGAAGTAAATCAGGTTGAAGCGCGTCGGCTGCAACGCCAGGCCGACCTGCGAGGCTCGATGGCCGTGGCGCCATTGATTAACGTCGCTCGCCGCGAGGTCTCCGCCGATGCAGTTGTTATCGACGTTGTCGTCAGCCGATTCGCGCTGACCCGGATTAATGCCATTCTGATTATCGTCAGCGTCGCCGCCGTCGAGCAGGGGCGAGTAACCGTCGCGGTCAAAGTCAAAGGCCCACCACGCCAGCTTGAAGCTCTGCTTGGCCTGTGTCGTGTGGTAAAAGAGAATCGTCTTTACGCTTTGATTTGTGCCGAAGTGAAAAAAGGTGAAGAGGAGCAAAGCCCCCATCGCGATCAACGCCCAAAACCCGATCACCTTTCTGCGATGTGGAGTGAAGACTCGCTCCCATGCAAAAAAGACCGAGCCCGCGAACGCCATCGCCATCAACATGGCCAGGAGGTACATCGAGCGGTGTAGCGTGTACTCGTAAAGCTGGAGCTCGATCCGCGAGTCGACGTAATAGGCGAGCCCGATCACGACGAGCAGAATCATCATCCAGACCGCGAGCAGAGCGCGGCTCATTCTTGCGCTGGCGCGCGTTATCTTCCAGGCGAGCCAGCAGGCGACGATCAGCCCCATCAGTATGAGGTAAGAGGACGACCTTTCGTGGTTGAGCAGGTAGTTTCTAAGGAGTCGAAACTTCTCGGCCTCTCTAATCAGGCCGATGATGAAGCGGTTTACGCTCGGCTGCTGGTTTAAAAGAAAAGCCGCCACTGCTGTAATGCCGATTCCAGTAATCAATCTAACGGTGATCGAGGGTCTCTCCGCTCGCGATAATCTCTTCTCGACCGCGGCTTTGATCGCGGAGGCCGCGTGCGCGAAGGCTCCGACCGACAGGCCGATCAGAAAACCGACCGCCAGATTCATGCTGAAATAGGCCGCGATGATCGCCCTGTCAGAGATTGAATCGAAAGAAGTGAAGGGCCGCAGATTCAAATCCGCCCATTCAATCATGCTCAAGAGCAATGCGCCGGACGCGCCGACGAAGCCGTACGCGAGTAGCGAATCTAAGATTGCGCGGCTGGGGCTGCTCTCTGTCTTGGTGTTTGCCTCGGTGGAGAGATTCTCGGCGGGGGCAACCGGAGCGTTAAATCGGAACATCCGCATATCCTAAACCATTCGTCGGAGTTCAATACTAAACAGCCGTTCGCCGAGGTGTCAAACCGGGCTCGCGCCGGACATACGGTTGATGATTCGAGAGCCGGTAAAGTATATTCATGGCTTGTTCCGAGCGAGAAACTATGGGTAACAAAGTTCTAGTAATTGGGCTTGATGGAGCTTCTTTCAATGTGCTCGACCCGCTGATCGAGAAAGGTTACATGCCAAACCTTGCCCGCCTCATCGCGACGGGTTCGCGGGCAGACCTCGAAACTACATTCCCGCCCATCACGGCCGTCGCGTGGTCGTCGTTCATGACGGGCAAGAACCCCGGCAAGCACGGCATCTTCGAGTTCGTCCGCCGCGACCAGGGCACAAAACGCGAGCTTGCGGTCAACGCGACTTACCGTCAGGGGCGCGCGATCTGGGATTTGATGGGCGAGGCGGGCAAACGCGTCATCGTTCACAACTTCCCCTGCACCTACCCGCCCCGCGAAGTCAACGGGCTGATGATCGCGGACTTCATGACGCCGCGCGGCCGCAGGGATTTCACTTACCCAGCGCCGCTGCTGGCTGAGATCGAAGAGAAGTTCGGCCCGTACAGGCTGCACCTCTCGCAGACATACGGCAACGGGAACGCGGAAGGCGTGCTCGACGAGCTGACCGACGAGCTTGAGTACAAAGCTAAAGTCACTGAGTACCTCATGACGAAGTACGATTGGGACGCCTTCTTCCAATATTTTTGGGGGACCGACCGCATACAGCACGAGCTGTGGCACATTATCGACGGGGATCATCCGCGTCACGACAAACAGGAATCGGCCCGCTATCGCGAGCGCGTCTACGGCTACTTCAAACGCGTCGACGAGATCGTCGGAGATTTAATCAAGGCCGCGGGCTCGGAACCTTTCGTCTGGGTGGCGTCGGATCACGGGTTCGGGCCGGCGCACAAGTACTGCTCGTTTAACATCTGGCTGCTTCAAGAAGGTTTCCTGAAACTGAAGCGCGACGCGCTGACTCGTCTGAAGAAGATGATGTTTACGGTAGGGCTTACGCCGGAGCTGGCTTTCAAGGTTATCAGGAAGCTTCCCGTAGGCAGGCTCCGCCCTTCGCGCGGCGTGACGACGCGGCCGGGCGCTTCAAAGCTGCTCAGCACGTTCTTCCTCTCGTTTAACGACGTCGACTGGCGACAGACGGTCGCGTTTTCAAAAGGGAACTACGGCCAGATTTATGTAAACCTCAAAGGGCGCGAGCCGAACGGCGCGGTAGAGCAGGATCAATACGAAGCCGTGCGCGAAAGGATCGTCCAGAGGTTGCGCGCTATCAAAGACCCCGTCGACGGGAGCCCGTGGGTAGGCGAGGTCTTTTCGCGCGAAGAGATTTACAAAGGCCCGCTCGTCGGCGACGCGCCTGACATAGCCTTCTTGCCGCGCGACATGCGTTATCTGCCGCTCGGCAACGCAGACTTCACGTCGAACAAATTCATGGTCGACGCGTTCGGGATTTCGGGTTGTCACCGCATGCATGGAGTGATGATCGCCGCGGGCGGCCCGATCAAGAAAGGTTATGACCTGTCGCTGGCGCAGATTTATGACGTGGCCCCCACGCTGCTTTATCTGTCAGGCCATGCCGTGCCGAACGATATGGACGGGAGGGTGCTCGAAGCGATGATCGCCGAATCTTATCTGAACCATAACCCCGTCCGGTTCACTGCCGAAGGCGGCGGCGCGAAGGTGAGCGAGCTTACTTACTCTTCGGAGGAAAACGAAGAGGTGCTCGAACGACTGAAGAATCTCGGGTACATCGGATAACCCCAAAACAGCGATGAGCAAAGTCGTAGAGATAGAGGAGGCGGGCGCGGCCCAACAGCCTCGGGTCAGAAAGCTGGTATGGCTCGACCGCCGCTTGCTTTTTCTCGCGACGGTGCTCGTGGCGGCGGTCGTTTACTATCAATTCGACCTCTGGAAACAGCCCATCCGCGGCGACCGCGCCAACTGGGAATACATGGCGCAGGTCATCTCGCGCGGCGGCGTCCCATACCGCGACGCCGTAAACATCAAAGGTCCGCTTTCCGCCTACATCGGCGCGGCCGTGATCGCGGCCGCGCGCCCTTTCGGTCTGCGCGACATCTACGCGGTCCGCGCGACCTATTTTCTGCTGGCGGTCCTTACCGTGGGCTTCACGGCGCTGGTCGCGTTCGAGTATTTCAAGAGCTATCGCGTGGCTCTGCTGGCCGCGCTCGTAATGAGCTCGTTCAACGCTTTTGCGATCACCAACAGCGCCGGCATACAGGCCAAGACGCCGATGATACTCTTCGGCGTGGTGACGATCTGGCTGATCCAAAAGGATCGCCCTCTGCTCGCGGGATTATTCGCAATGCTATCGGCGTTGAGCTGGCAGCCGGGGTTATTGTTTCTCGGAGCGGCGGGGCTCGCCTTTTCGCGATACCTGACCGGCTGGCGCGATTTGAAGGTCATCAGGCTGCTTGCGGGCGCGGCCATCCCGCTGGCCGTGATGTTGATCTACTTTTGGATTGTCGGCGCTTTAAAGGATTTTTATCTCTGGACGATTCATTACAACCTGACGGTCTACGCGCCGCGCGAATCGCGCCCCGCCGCCGATTTCTTCCAGTACATCGGTCACATGGTCAACGAGCAGTACAAGACGGACCGCTTCTTCTTTTATGTCGCGGCCGCCGGTCTTGTGTTTCTAATCGCGCAGCAGATTCGCCTCGGCGCGAAAGCGGGCAAGGGTTACTTACTCGATCAGTCGCGGTTTCACGCTCTGCTCATAGCGCCGCTCGTCTATTTTGTCTTCTGCATGATTAACGTGCAGGGCGACGCCGACTTCTTACCGTTCCTCCCATTCGTCTCGATCTTCGCGGCGTTCGCTCTGGTGACGGCGCTGGACAGCGCCCTTGAGCTTTTGCGACGCGCGCGGAAGGGCGCAAGTCAAGAAGCGATCCGGGCCGCGGCTTTTGCGGCCGTCTGCCTGCTCGTCTTCGTCTTGAATGTAGCGGACGCATTCTCTTTCGACCGAAGACCGCCGACGCTCGACGACCAGCAGGCCGACGTTCGAGAGATGCTCTCGCACATCGAGCCGGGCGATAAAATATTCGTGCATGGCTCGGTCGAGATACTCGTCATCTCGGGCATGACAAACGCGAGCAAGTATTTCTTTATGGATCGCGGCAAAGACGTTTACCTCGCTAACGTGGAGCCGGGCGGGTTCGAAGGCTGGTTCGACCGGCTCAAGGCCGAGCGGCCGAAGGTCGTCGCGCTCAGCCGATTCCAGGTGGTCGAGCACAAGAAAGACTTTTACGATTGGGTAGACGGCGAGTACGAACAGCATAAAGGAAACGCCATCTCGTATTATTTGAGAAAGGCCCAG
This sequence comes from Blastocatellia bacterium, assembly GCA_035249305.1. GTDB lineage: Bacteria > Acidobacteriota > Blastocatellia > UBA7656 > UBA7656 > DASUNP01. The sequence continues at coordinate 153,587 of DATFGQ010000018.1, forward strand.
TGATAGAGCGACTCAAGCAAAGCCTGAAAGAGATCGCCCGAAAGCCGGTCGAAGCCGTGCTCAAGGTCTATCTCTCCGCCGCGACGCCCGAGCACTTTTCGCCCGACGAGGTCCGGCGCATTCTCGTCTTTGCTTACCACGGGCTCGGCAACTTTATTATGTACACTCCCGCGCTCAAACTTCTCAGGGAGCGTTACCCGCTTGCGCGGATAGACCTTCAGGTTGGCAACAACACGGGCTGCGAAGACGTGCTCGCGGGCGCGGGGTTATTCGACAATATTTATAACACTCCTTACAGAGCGGGCATCGTGGAGTGGTTAAAGCGGGCGTTGGAGATTCGCCGGACCGGCTACGACCTGACGATAAACGAGTTTCACAGCCACTCGTGGAAGCTCGCGCTGTTGGTGGCGGCGAGCCGCGCGCGTTATCGCGCGGGCCACGTCACCAGCCCCGGCTGGTCGAAGAGGTTTTCGCGCTTCAGCTTCATCTTCAACCTGCCCGTGGAGATGCGCGAAGACGAGCATGAGATCGAACGCTACATCGATCTGATCGCCGCGGTGGGGGCAGAGAGGGTCGGGCTTTTTGAGGCGAAGACTTTCATGCACCTGACGGAAGAGGACCGCGCATTCGCGCGCGATTTCTTAGAGCAGGGAAGGCCGCGCGTGTTGAATCCGGTCATAGGCGTACAGCCCGGCACTTCTCTTTCAATGCGCTGGAAGCAATGGCCGCTCGACCGTTACCGCGCGCTGATCGAGCAGATCACGGCCGACCGCCCGGATGCCATCGTAGTGCTCTTCGGCTCGCCGGGCGAAAAAGAGATGATCGACGACCTGAAGAAAGGCTTGGGGCCGGCGGTGCGCGTCGCGGCGGGGAAGACCAGCGTCAAGCAGGTCGCGGCGTTGATTGAGCGGTGCGACATGCTAATCTGTAACGACAGCGGGCTGATGCACGCGGCGGTTGCCGTCGGCACGCCCGTCATTGCGATATACGGGCCTACGGACATTAGGAGGACGGCGCCGCTGGGCGACCGCCATACAGTGATTCGGCGCGACCTCCAGTGCAGCCCGTGCTTCAAGCTCGAAGGCGAGCAACAGGTGCACTGTTGCCCGCACCACGATTGCCTTATGACGATACCTGCGCAAGAAGTCTTTGAAATCGTAAAGAGCCGCAGCTCGAAGTCGGTGCTGATGGCTCTGGCTTGCATCATCGCGCTCGCGCCGTGGATGGCCGGGTGCAAAACGTCTGGCAAGGCGGCCGAGCAGAAGCCGGCCATGGCACAGTGTATCGACGAGCTGAATGATATTCCTGTGATGGCCGCCGTGCTCAAATCCCGCAACCGTGAACGCGAGATGCCGGCGCGCCCGCTCGAAGGGATGGAGATCGCGCTGACCATCAACGGCATGGTGCGCAGCCAGGGCGAGCCTGAGAAGGGCGAGGACAACTGGTGCGAGGCCGAGAACAGCCCGGAGAATTTCGAGAAGCTGGTCGCCGCGCTCAAGCAGAACGACATGCCGCCGGTGGTCGCTTTCGTGGCGGGCCATCAGCTCGACATGGCGCTGGCCGAAACCTGGAGCAAGAGCGGGAACATACTCGGCAACATGACTTACAGCCGCAAGAAGGCGAGGAAAAGGCCGGCGCAGGACTTCATCGAAGATATTGCCCGCAACGACCGGCTGCTGGCCGAATACGGCTCGGCGAGAGGCAGGCACAATTATTTTCGCTTCCCTTATTTGAAACCGAACCGCGACCCGCAGACCCGCGAGCAAGTCAGGGCTTATCTCAAGAAGCATAATTACCTTGAGGTGTCCGCGACCATAGACTGCCAGGACAATCGTTTCTCGCAGCTCTCTTGCGCCGCCGCGGCTCGCGGCGACCAGACCTGCGTCAACCTCATCAAAGCTCACTTCAAGTCGCTGCTGCTCGACAAGACTCTGAAGGCGCGCAGGGCCGCAAAGAAGATGGCCGACCGCGAAGTGAAGCACATCCTGGTGATCGGGGCGACGCAGTTCACCTGCGACAACCTCGCAGAGATGATCGCCTGGTACCGCAGCATGGGCGCGCGCTTCATCACGCTCGAAGAGGCGATGCGCGATCCGTTTCACACGACGGTCGACGAAAAAGGCAGGCTCGCGGGGCGGACTATCATCGGCAAGGTGAAGCGCCAGCAGCTTTCACAAACACAACCTGATTAGAGCGTTTGAGAATAACCTGTAGGGGCAGGGCTTGTCCCTGCCCGGATCGCGCGTCAGCGCGATGACAGTCATGGCCTTGCGGCCATCCGGGCGGGGACAAGCCCCGCCCCTACAGGGTAATTGAAATCGACCTACTTGCGAGAGATGCAGGCGGCGTCTACCACTACAAGGCTTTCCGTCTCGAAAACCGCGCATTCTTTCATCACGCGCGAAAGCGCCGAAGCCGCCAGGTCATCGCGCGCGGCAAGCTCCGGCACGAACTGTTGGATCAGGCGATTTCTTTTAGCGTAGGCAGGCTCAAACGCCTTCTTGTCTACGACTATCAGGTCTACCCCGTGCTTTTCGATAAAGCGCTTGACCTCGCTCAGGTCCCGACTGTATTGCGCGTTGATCAGGTCGACGGCTCGCTCGCGCATCTGGCCGTAGTAGCCGAGGTGATACGGCAGGGCGTACTCGCGCGCTACTAAGACGCTCCTGGCGGAGAATGAGGGGATGTTGTCTGACTCGTCGTCCAGCGTTGCGATCATCACGTCTTTTGGCTGCGCGGCGAGGAAATCGTAGAAAGCCGCCCCCTTCCCGACTCTAAACCTTCTTTGAGGAATGTCCGGCAACGATATCGATGTGATCACTAGCACAACGACGAGAGCCGCGGTTATGGGAATGCCGATAATCGCTCTCGAATGAATGCGGCGCATGCCGTCCAGCGCGACGACAAGTGTGATGGCCGCGACTACGCAGAGGACGATTCTGAACGTGTGCTGCGTGTACCGGCTCGGCAGGTAGAGCCTGAACAGCAACGCGTGAGCCGCGAAGAACAACACAAACGATGAGATAGTCACCTGTGCGAGTAACGATAGCTTGCTGGTCTTAGTCAAAAGCGGCAGACGCGATTTGAAGACGAAGAGAAATGGGAAGAGGGCCGCCGCAAAGAGCAGCTCGGGTATATGCCCAGGCAGAAGCCCGCTGTAGGCGCCTCTGGTCCAGTAGAAGAGATGGTCGTCGCGAAAGAAACTGACCCGGCCGCCCGCGTAAAACTCGGGCATCTGTCGCGCCTGGCTCGCCCTAATCACTTCGCCGAAGCCCGATGACTTCGCCGCGTAAAAAGCCAGCACGACGCCGATAGCTATCAGGCCCGCCGCGCATAGCCAGAGGGCAAACCTGTCGCGATTGATGATGGGCCGCTTGCCTCTCCACGCGATCAGCCCTAGCCCTAGCACGCCCGCCGAGACGAAGGCTATCGAAGGATAAAAGAGGGCCTGGAGAATCACCGCCACGAGGCACGGGATCAATTTGCGGCGGGCCAGGTAATAGAGAAACGCCAGGAAGAGAGGGTAAAGGAATGCCCTCGCCGTCGCCGACACAATGTCGTCCCTACTCCATAGGGCTTGATTCAGCAACAGGCTTGAGAGAAATGCCGCGAAAGGGACTGGCAATAACTGTAAGGTGAATCCGAAGCAGTATGCGGTCGTGATCAGCCCCAAAAGTATCGGCACTAACTTGCTCAACCGTATCGGGTCGATGCCCGCGGCTGCGCCGACGCGGTAAAAGGCCGTGTAACCGCTCGGCGCGACCGCCTCGTAATAGTTCGCGATCAGGTCGCCGGGAAAAAGCTCGGGGTCGGTGAACCGCTGCATCCAGAAGACGTGCTGGCGCGCGTCGTCCTGGATGATGTAGCGCTCGGCGAGCGCGCCATCGATGCCGCGGATGCTGAAGAGAAGCGCGCAGACGAGGCCGAGCGAGAACCAGAAGACCAGGCTCGCTCTGCCGCCTTCCTCTTTTGAGGCCGTGAAGAGTCTGAAGAAACGATCCGGCCACGCGCCGGTCAGCCCTGGCCGCATATCAGGCACGGTCCGGCGACCCGATGCCGGTGCGGGATTCGATCTCGCTCAGCCGCTGTTCGAGAAGCGCGTACCGTTGCGCGAGCTGTTTGTTGTGCTTCGACAGGCGCGAGGCGATGACCGAGTGCTGAAGGCTTATCAGGCACAGCGCGAAGAAGGCGACCAGGAAAACGAACGAAGGCGGATAAAAGAACCCCAGTCTGTAAGAGACGGAGTCTACGACCTTCGATAAGATCGGCGCGAAGAGCATGACGACGCCCGTCACCAGCCATAGCAGCGCATGTTTCTCGTCGAGCCGTTTGCGCCGGACGAGAATGACTATCATCAACTCGATTGCCAGGCTGGCCACGGCTATCAAAACCTTAGTTAGCAATAGCACGGCGCCCTCCTTTCCGAACGACCCTGCGTTCGGTCAAGGCGATGAAAATCGAGAGGAGCATCTTGTAGACGTAATAAAACGCCGACGCCCCTGTATGCATTGATTTACCCGACAGCCGCGGACGTATTGTGACCGGAACCTCCTTTATGCGAAACCCCGCGAAGTATAGTCTGATGATCGTGTCTGCGTCTGGATAGTCCGCCGGGTAGTTGTCGTCAGCGAAGTACGCCATCAGGTCGCGCCCGATCACCTGGAACCCTGACGTCGGGTCCGTTATCTCCTGGCGTGTGACTAGCGACGTTAATCGGCTGAAGAGATATATGCCAACCTTGCGGCGCACCGGCAGCTTGTAATCCGCGCTTCCTAGAAAGCGTGACCCCAACGCCATGTCAGACTGGCCGCTTGAAACCGGGGCGAGCAGGTCCGAGATAAACCGGGGGTCGTGCTGGCCGTCACCGTCCATCAGCACGCAGGCTCGGTAGTCCTTCTCCACTGCGTAAGTCAGCCCCGCCTGCACGGCCGCGCCGTATCCCAGATTGAACGGAAGGGACAAGACTTTGGCCCCGCACCGTCTCGCCGTCGCCGCCGTCCCGTCGGTCGAGCCATCGTCGACCACTACGATGTCGATGTCGGGATAGAGGGCGCGGACTTCTGAGAGGACAGAGGTAATATTCTGCGCCTCGTTAAAGACAGGTATAACGATAAGAGTGTCCATGACGGTTTCGGGGAGAAAAACCGGCAGAAGTCTAAACAGGTCCGTTGAAATTGTCAATTACTATTACTCATGAGATTTGTTGCAGACGCAGTCGGCGCGCACCAGGGTAAACTGTTTCGACTCAAACGCCGCGCAGTCCTTCATCAATCCGGGCAGCGCGGGCGTTACACCGGCGTCAAATCTCTCTCGGATGGCGTCGGCCTGATCCTGAAACCTCATCACCACGGGATGGCTAGTCACGTACTCCGGCGTGAAGGTGTCGCGCTCGACTAGCAGGTAATCGACTCCGTACTTGTTTATGAAGCGACAGACCTGCCCCTGGTCGGGGCTGTAGACCGCCTCGATCAGGTCCGAATAGCGCTGATTGAGCTCAAGATAATAATTCGGTTGATAAGGGTTGGCGAAATGCGGAGCCGCAAGGACCGAGCGCTTCGCGAACGAAGGCAAGTTGTCGGCCTCGGCAGAGAGCGTGGCGATCATTGAATCCTTGGGCTGCTCCTGTAGAAACCTGTAGAGGTCGTGCTGTCTGCCGATCGCGATGCTCATCTTCGGGAATCGTCGCTGCGTGAATGGATATGAGAACAGGAGGGCCGCCGCCACCGCGACCGTCGCATACGCCAGCGGCTTCTTCTCCTTACCCTGCGGGCGCAGAACCGCGTCGAGTATGAGTGTGAACGCAATGCCTGCGGCTAGCGAAAGCACGATCGGGAATGTGTGAGTCGTATAGCGGCTCGGCAGGTATAACTTGAACAAGAGCAAGTGCGCGGCGAAAAACATAAAGATTGAGGCGAGCAGGGTGCGCGGCAAAAGCTTTATCCCCGACTTCAGACGCGAGGCGAGGAGAAACCTGCTTCGCATCACGAGCAGCGCGGGCAGTATCAGCGCCGCAAAGATCCCGAAAGGCGGGATGGTCCGCCGCCAGTACAACCCGCTCTGGCTGTCTGTGATCCAGTACGTTAACGCGTCTTGATTCAAGAAGGAGAGGCGCTTGCCCGCAAGACCGATGGGCAATGCCCTCGCCTCGCTGGCGGTGACGGTCTGCCCGAACTCAGACGGCTTCAGCGCGTAAAAAAGGATGGCGAGCGCGGCGACCGCGAGCCCGGCGGCGACGAGCGCGTACTGCTTACGGTCCTTCGACAGTTCTAGCCGCCTGCCTCTCCAGCCTATCAGCGACAGGACGAGCACAACTGCTGAAACAAACATTACAGGCGGATAGATCAAGCCTTGAAGCGCGATTGTCACGAGCGTCGGCACAAGCCTCTTCTTCGACAGGTATAACAGGAAGGCTAAGAAGAGCGGGTATAAGAAGGCCCTCGGCGTCGCCGAACAGATCGAATCGTCCGTCCAGACGTACTGGTTGAGCAGCAGGCAAGAGATGAAAGCGCCGGCCGGCGCCGGCAGCAGCTCCATAGACAGCGCGAAGCAGAATGTAGTCGCCGCAAGCCCGATTACTATGGGCAAGAGCTTGCTCAGCTTTATCGGGTCTACGCCGACGGCCGCGCCCGCGCGATAGACCGCCGCGAACCCTGGCGTGTTTGCGGAGAGATAGTAATCGGCGATCAGGTCGTTCTTGAACAGCTCCGGGTCGACGTATCTCAAGTACCATGTCGTGACCTGGCGCGCGTCGGACTGTATGACGTATTGCTGCCTGGAAGCCCGCTCGACCCACATCGATGCGCAGTAGAGTGAGAAGGCCAGGCTGAGCCCTAACCAGATGAGCGACACCGAGCTTGTCGCGCGGTCCTGCGTCCCTGTGACCAGGCTTATCAAACGGTCTGTAGACATTGGCAGTGTGTTAGCCTACTCGATAAAGGCCGTCGAGACAATAGGAGCGTTAGCCGCGTTGCTTCACTATTCATCTTTTTTCAGATACCATTCAGACAGATGCAATACCGGCGGATAGCACAGGTGATGGGCAGGGCGTTGAGGCTGAAGTGCCCCTCTTGCGGCGTCTGCCCGCTGTTCAAGTCGTTCTTCGGGACGTATGAAAGATGCCAGTGCTGCGGGCTGATCTTCCTCAGGGAGCAGGGCTATTTCATAGGCTCGATCTACGTCAACATCATGCTGACGGAAGGGTTGATCGCCGTCGCCTTTCTGATATGCATACTGGTGCTTTCGGCCTCGGACCCGAAGGTCTACGCGATCCTCTTCGCGCTGGCCGTAACCCTCCCGATCCTCTTCAACCGCCACGCGCGCGCGATATGGCTCAGCTTCGATTACCTGATCGACCCGCCGAAAGACGCGGGCGGCGTCCCGACCGCCTGATCGGTCATAAGATTCGAAACTATCTCTTTGCCTGAAACGCGAAGTTCCTATATAATCCTGCACATTTCAGGCCCGAATGTAGGGGAAAAGGCAGGGAATTAAAATCACACCCGATTTAACAAGTTGGGTTTAATCTGTTTACTGGCCCCTGGGTGATTACTTTAGAACGGAGTGTGAACCATGAAATCAAGCCACAGTCCTGCGCGCCATTCCGCGTGGTTGCGTTACTCAATCTTATCGACGGTAGTCGCACTAATCCTCATCGATCTGATAGCCGCGAACTCTTTTGTTATGACCGGCGCGTCGAAGGCTTACCCCGGTTCGCCGGGCCAGTCGCCACTCGCGGGCGAGAGCTGCTCGAACGCGACGGCGATAAATCCCGCGTCGCTCCCATTCACGGAAGACACCACGGCCGCGGGCGCCGGCAATGACATTGACCCAGGGCTCGGCGGCTGCGCGCCGGGGGCGGGGCCGGATGTGGCCTACTCCTTCACGCCTTCGGCGACAGACACCTACACCGTAGGCGTCACGCCAGCGGGGCCGGGCTTTGACTTGAGCCTCTACATCGTCACGGACTGCTCTAACCCCGCAGGCGCCTGCGTCGCCGGCGCGAACGTCCGTGGCATAGGCAAAGGCGAACAGTTATCCGTGACTTTGAATGCCGGCACGCAGTATTTCATCGTCGTCGATACGCCGAGTGCTAACGCCACGCCGGGGGCCTTTCATTTCGCGCTGCGCAGGGGCACGCCGGCCAACGACAACTGCGCGGGCGCGAGCGTTATCGAGCCGAACAGGCTCCCCTTCACAACGTCAGGGACTACGTTCGGCGCGTCGAACGACTTCAACCCTGGGACGCCGTGCCTCCGCTCCAACCAGTCGGCTACGGGGCGTGACGTGGTCTATCAATTCACTTCCGCGGACTCGCAGAATTACGATCTGACCGTGACGCCGATCGGCAATTTCGACGTGACGGTTTACATAGTGACTAGCTGCCCAGGGCTCGGCGGGTGCAGCAGCGCCGACGTTGGCGGCGACGGCGAGACGGAGACGCTGCGGCGCAACCTGACGGCGGGCACGACCTACTTCATCATAGTTGATGGGTTCCAGGCCGACGCGGGCGATTTCACACTATCTTTGGTCCCGACCATCCCGCTCGCCCCGCCCGCGCCGAGCGACCTGGTCGCGACCGTGGTCAGCGCCACCCGCGTAGATTTGACCTGGACTGACAATTCTAACAACGAGCTTGGGTTCAGGGTCCTTCGCAGCCTCGATAACATCACCTACACGGAGATTGCGACCCTCCCGCCGAACACGACTTCATTCAGCGACACGACGGTTACGCCGAACACGACTTTCTTCTACAGAGTCGTCGCGTTCAACAACTTTGGGAACTCCGAGCCGTCGAACACGGTCGGCGTCACAACGCCGGACGTCGAGCCGCCGCCTGTGCCCGTCATAAACGTATCGCCCACGACCGTAGACTTCGGCACGGTCAACGTGACTCTAAGCGCGACCCGAACCGTCACGATCACAAACGCCGGCGGCGTGCCGCTTACGATTACGGCGATCAGTGATCCCACGGGGCCGTTCTCAATAGTCAACAGACCCCAGCTCCCCGTGACGATCCCGGCCGGCGAGTCTATCCAGATCACCGTGCGGTTCACACCCGTTTCTACGGGGGCAGCTCAGGGCAGCTTCACGATCTCCAGCAACGATCCGGCCCGCCCCGTGGTGACGGTCAATCTCCAGGGGCAGGGGGCCGCCGCGCCTGTCCCGGACTTACAGGTCAGCAGGCTCCTGGTCGAATTCCCCGCGGGTAGCGGCAACACGACGTTCGAGATCAGGAATTCTGGCAACGCCGATCTGCTCATCGCGAGCGTGTTCCTCCCGGCCGCGCCCTTTACGGTGAGTGGGCTAGGAGCCCCGGTCACCCTCGGGCCGAACCAGAGCATCAACGTGACCGTCACCTTCGCGCCTACTACGCAGGGCGTCTTCACCAGCCAGCTCTCGATTGTCAGCAACGACCCCGACGTGCAAGTGTTGGCCGTCAGGTTCCGAGGCGTTGAGACGGCCCCCAGCCCGCGCGTGGCCGGGCTTGAGTTCAGGAAGAAGGCGCTCAGGTTCACGGCGGCGAACTCGAACGTAGTCGCGGGCGCAGTCCTGATCGTCGATAACACAGAGACTTTCCAGCTTCAGCGCAATGGTGATTTCTGGGTCGTGACGAAGAATGCGCGCTCGACGCCCGGCAACCGCCGCGTGCGCGACATATTCAGGGTGGGTCAGACTCACACGGTCGTAGTCCGCAACCCCGACGGCAGAGTCTCATCGCCAGTCACGCTCTCTCGCTAACAAGAAAGGCGCGCGGCATTAGAGGTGACTGACAAGTCCCCGAAGGGGACATATTCAAAAGCCAGGGGCAACGCCCCTGGAAACGGGTTGTCATAAATCATAAGCCCTGAAAGGGCGCGATACTTATATCGCCCTTTCAGGGCTTCTTCTCGTATGATGCATCACCCGGCGCGTTGCGCCGGGCTATTGAATTAAGCCCTTTCAGGGCCTTTTCTCCAACTTTTCAGACACACTCTCTTAGCACTGGCCGCGCGCCTTTCTTCTACTCTCGCATAGAGATGATTTAATTGAGCGCCTGCTCTATGCGCGCGCTCGCCGCTTCGAGCATGTCGTCTTCGCGTGCGAAGCAAAGCCTCATGTAAACGTCGCGGTCCGGGTCGTCCATGAACGCGCTCCCCGGAACGCCCGCCACCCCCGCCTCTCTGATCAAGAACTCGTTCAGCTCCGTCGCGTCGCCGAACCGCTCGGGTATCCGCGTCCAGATGTAAAAGGTCGAGCGCGATTCATAGACATCGAAGCCCGAGCGTTCGAGCGCCGATTTCAATATCCCGCGCTTGCGGCCGAAATCTGTCCGAAGCTGGTCGTAGTAAGCGGGGTCGGCCAGCAGCACTCGCGAGAGCGCGTATTGCAGCGGGGTGGGCGTGCAGACGTAATAAATATTGCCGAGAGACGCGAGCTTGCCCACGAGCTCTCCCGGCCCGTAAAGATAACCGAGCCGCCAGCCCGACACGGCCCAGGACTTCGAAAAGGAGCTGACCGTGATCGTGCGCTCGAACGCGCCCGGTATCGAGGCGGTCGCTATGTGGTCCGACGCGGCCAGCGTGAAGTGCTCGTAGACCTCGTCCGACAGTATCATAAGGTCGAACTCTTCGGCGCAGCGGACTATGACCTCAAGCTCGGCGCGCGTAAAGACGCGGCCCGTGGGGTTGGCGGGCGAGCTTACGATTATCGCCTTCAGAGGGTACTGCGACCGCGCTTTGCCTTCGCGGCAGACGCGGCGGAGCTCATCTACGTCAAGCTCCAGGTTCTCTCCGCGGAGCTTGACCACGTCCGTGCGCGCGTCGCAGGTTTCGAGTGTGCGTTTATGGTATGGGTAATAAGGCTCAAAAACAACGGCCGATGCGTTTCGAAGATAGGTGTGTGCTGTAATAATCAAGCCGCCGGTCGCCCCCGGCGTAATTATCAATTCTAGAGGTCGGCGGTCCGGGTCTATTGTGACGCCGTTATGAAGCTCGATCTTCTGCGCGACGACGCGGCGCAGGTCGTCGACGCCTTCAAAGAAGCTGTAGCTGTTGAAACCCGCCGCGACGACCTCGTCGAGCGCGCGGGTAAGCTCGGGGTGGAGGGCAACTTCGTTCTGGCCTTGCACGAGGTTGCCGCTCGGGGTGATCATCCGGGCGATGGCGCGGATGTCTGGCTGAGCACGCTTTGTCTTTTGCAATATCGTTCCTCCTAAAACTCTCTGCGCAAGGATTACTACCCGGCGCTATGGCGAACACTAGATGGTAAAGGCGCGCCTCCGGCCTGTCAAGCAGGGGGCTATCGGCCGCAAAAAGATTCTCGCTTCGCCATCTTTATGTTTGACATTCGACCGGGTTCAAAATAAAATCGCGCCGATATAATCCTTAATATTCGTTTAGCAGTATTAGCATCAAGGCCCCAGGTTGTAAACGCAGCTAGCCAGGTCCACCTGGGACCGGGCGTTTCCAGGTCGAGGCTGAACTTCTAGCCCGCTCATCGGCTGTAGTAAAGATCGAACCTAGGGTGTCTCTTGCCTTCGCGACGTTCCCCCGCCCGCGATGACCAAGAACGGGTACAAGCACGGTCGAGCCATGGTTTAGTGAGGAGGTGAAGCGAGAAGGCTTTCTGCGGCCCGCTTCGAACGACGGCTCACTTCCAGTCGTGCGTTGTGAGACTACGATTGAAAACCCAGTGGAGGAAACTATGAAAAAGATCTCGCCCTATTTGAAGCCCACGTTCTTTAACTCACGCTTATACATTGCGCTCATCGCGATTGCCATCCTGGCTTTTGCAAGCCGGACGGCGTTCATGCAGAAAGCTAACGGGCCCGGCGAAACGGCTACGCCTGCGGCGTCGGCCGCGGAAAAAGCGGGCGACAGATTACCGGCCGGGCCGGGCGGCGGCAAAGGCGAGCAGCCTCCTGCGGGTAAGCAAGACCCGATGATTCCTAACGAGATTACCAACACGGCCAACTATGCCTTCGCCACGGCCACGGACGGCTCGCTCACCGATATGAGCACCGGCACGACCCAACTGCTCGCGGCGAACATAGATGACACGGCGTCGGCGCTCACTAACATCGGGTTCGACTTCTTTTTCCAGGGGACAAGGTTCACACAGTTCTCGATCAACGATAACGGCGTGCTGCGGCTTGGGGCGACGGCGCAGACGAGCACGCCCTACCAGCCTCTGGCGCAGACCAACATACCGCTCATCACGGCATACGGCGGGGACCAGCGCACGCACGCGGGGGACGGCAAGGTCCATTTCAAGGTGACCGGCTCCGCCCCGAACCGTGTGCTAGTAGTTGAATGGCTCAACATTCAATCCAATTTCAACACGGGCGGGACGGCCGACCTGACCTATCAGGTGAGGCTGTCGGAGACCACAGGCGTTATTGAATTCGTCTACGGCAGCATGACGATGAGCACGCTCGGAGCGGCCGACACGAACTCCAACGACCCGCAGATCGGCTTCTCTTCGACCAACACCGCCGGGAACGTCGGCTCCGTGACCGCGGCGCAGAGCGGCACGCCCGCGCCGACCTTCAACGGCGCGTCGGCGACGCCTGTAAACAATCTCTACACGGCCGGCTCGATCACCGTTCTGTCTTCGGCGACGGACGGAGTGCGGCGAAGATTTACCTTCACGCCGCCGACGCCGACCGCGCCGACAGGATTGAACTTCACGGGCGTCACACAGCTTGCGATGACGCTCAACTGGACGGACTCGCCGGATGAGCTTCTCTACGGGGTTTACCGTTCGACTGACGGGACCAATTTCAGTTTCGACGGCACGGCGGCGCAGAACGCGACCTCTTACAACGCGACCTCGCTGAACCCCGGCACGACCTATTTCTGGCGGGTCTTCGCCATCTCCGAAGGCGCGCTGAGCACGGCGCTTGCCGGCAGCCAGGCGACTAACCCGGCGGGGAACATTAATTCCACGGCCGCGGGCGGGAACTGGAGCGCGCCTGCGACCTGGGTGGGCGGCGTAGTTCCGGGAGCCGGTGATAACGCCACGATAGTGACCGGCGCGACCGTGACGATAGATTCGAGCAACTGTCTTAGTCTGGTTATTCAATCGGGCGCCACGCTGCAATACGAGGCCACGACGGCAAGAACGCTGACGGTAGGTCAATCGGTGACTATCAACAACGGCGGAGTATTCCAATCCGCGGCCACAGGGACACAGACCGGTCACGTCCTTTCAGTAGGCGGAGACCTGATCAACAACGGCACTATCGATTTCAGCACGAACGGCAACACTGCCGCCGCGGGCATCACCTTCACGGGCGCAACCGACGCGGCTTTCACGCTCGGCGGAGGAAGCACGACCGACCTCAAGCAGACGGCGGGCGTCACGCTCAACAAGGGGACGAACAACACGCCGGTCTTGACATTCACGCCGGGCGGCACGTTCACCGTGCTGGGCGCGAACACGGCCGGGTTCCTTACGATCACCACCGGCACTTTCAAAATAGGGGGCGCTAACGCGTTCAGCAACCCGCTGTTTAACGTGGCGGCCTACAGCATCCCGGCGGCGGGCGGATTATGGATCGACAACCCGAATGCCACTATCGTTGGACAGAACGGCTCGCCGACCGTCACAGGGATGTACAGGATGTCGCAAGGCACATATAACATCGGGATCGCGACGGGCAATTCGATGGGCTTCGCCGCAGGCGCCAACATCATGGTCGAGGGCGGCGCAATCAACGCCACCGGCCGATTCGGCGTGGCCGCCTCCGGCAACGCCATCACGTACAATCAAACAGCCGGCACGATCACCGTCTGTACGATTGGCAACGCCTCGACGACGCTGGGGAGCTTTGACCTGGGAACGGGCGTCGGGACGACGAACATCACCGGCGGCACAATAGTCGTTCAGCTCGCGAACACGGGCGGTTCCGGGCCGCGTGACTTCCGTAACCAGTCCGGCCTCACCGGCACTACTACGGTCACGGGCGGCACGGTCCAGTTGGGTAACGCGGCTTCGGGCACGGCGAAGGCGTTTAGCATTGCAGGTGTCTTCCCCGATTTAGTCATCAGCAATACGTCGGCCAATCATTCGGCGACGTTCCTTGCGCCCGCGGTCTTCAACAACATCACGCGCAACATAACCATCAACACGGGCACGACGCTCAACATCGGCAACAACGTCTTCCTGATGAACGGGACTACGTTGACTAACAACGGGACTCTGACCGCCAACGGGGCGAGCTCGAATTTCGTCTGGTTCCTTACGACCTCTCCTCAGTTGTACACGGGCACCGGCGCGGTCACAGCGCCTGTAACCAATTTCGCGATACAGGCAGACCAGGGATTAACCATCGACGCTGCATCGTCAAACATTGTCGTGACGGCGATCAGGTTGTTCTCCGGCAGCCTCACGAACTCCAACAAGATCACGCTCGGCAACGGAGGCGCGACCACGGGCACCGTCCAGATAGGCAACACTACGACGCCGACGGCGGCCGGAAACTTCGACGTGGCCTTCACGTTCAATCTAGGCACGGGCGGCCAAGTCATGTCTTACCTGAGGACGACGGCGACGAGGACTACAGGACCTGAGATCAACCCCACTCGTATACTCACGAGCATGACCTATGATGACAACGACGCCACTCACAACCTTGCGATTTCGGGCGGCGACATCACATGCTCAGCCACGGCGACCGCGTTGACGATGACAAACGGGAGGATTGTCACGGGAACCAATAATCTGATCCTCTCGTCCGGCACGGCCACGGTGACGCGGACTAACGGTTACGTCGACGGGAATTTCAGGAAGACATACGCGGCGGCGGCCAACAAGAACTTCGAAGTGGGGACTGCCAACGGGTTTTCGCCCGTCGCGGTCAACGTGACCGCTGGCACATTCCCCGCGACCTTTACCGCGAAGGCCGTGCAAGGGGCGCACCCGAATATGTTGTCGCCCACGCACGCGCTGCAAAGATACTGGGTCTTAACAGAGGGCGGCGACGTGACCGCGGACCTGACGTTCACCTACCTCGACCCGACAGACATTCCAGTCGATGCGGTCGAAGCGAACTTCGTCATCTTCAAATTCGACGGCACGTTTACCATGCCTGGCGGCACGGTCAACACGGGCGCGAACACGGCCAATATTACCGGCGTGACTTCGTTCTCCGACTGGACGCTCGCCGAACCGGGCGCGCCGACCGACGTTCACCTGATGTCGTTCACGGCGGACGAATCCGAGGGCCTGACTAACAGCCCCGGCGGCGGCGTCCTGCTGCGATGGCAGACCGGCTACGAGGTGGCCAACCTGGGCTTCAACATCTACCGCGACGAAGGCGGCAAGCGGACGCGCGTCACGCCGGGCTTAGTAGCCGGTTCGGCGCTATTCGTCGGGGCACGGACGGCGCTCGGCGCGGGCCGCTCTTACGCCTGGGTCGATACTCAGGCCCCCGGCGACGGAGGCCAGTACTGGCTCGAAGAGGTCGATGTCAACGGGACGAGCAGATGGCACGGCCCCGTTTTCGCGGGCAGATCGCACGGAGTCAGATCGATCCCGCTTTCCAATATTCAGCAATCACCGTTAATCAGCGATTTGGGCCGTGGCGTCGCCCACGAAAATCGGTCGGCGCAGGTCGAGCGTAAAGCGAAGATCGCGGGCCAAATGCTTGCGCGAGCAGCGGGGCAGAGCGCCCTCGCTTCGCAACCGGCCATCAAGCTGTCGGTAAGAAATGAAGGCTGGTTTAAAGTCACTCAACCCGAGCTTGTCGCGGCGGGGCTTGACCCGGCGGTCGACGCTCGATTGTTACAGTTGTTCGTAGACGGCCAGGAGCAGGCCATCAACGTCGTCGGGGCAAGGGACGGGGAGTTCGGCGCAGGGGCCGCCATCGAGTATTACGGTGTGGGCCTCGACACGCCTTCGACCGACACCCGAACCTATTGGCTCGTCGCGGGAACAACGCCCGGCAAGCGCATACTGCAAGTGAGGGAGAGGGGACCGGCCGCTACGGCAGCGAGCTTCCCCTACACGGTCGAGCGCAGAGACAAGGTCGTCTACTTCGCGGCGCTGAGAAATGGCGACAAAGAGAACTTCTTCGGGCCGGTCGTCACTGCCAACTCTGTCGACCAATCAATCATGATCTCGCGCCTGGATCAGGCGGGCGGGCAGGCGCAACTTGAAGTTCGTCTACAAGGCGTGACTGCGGCGGCGCATATGGTCCGCGTGCAGCTCAATGGGTCGAACGTCGGTTTCGTCTCGTTCGACGGCCAGGCCGAAGGCACGGGCAGATTCACCGTCGCGCCTTCGCTCTTAAGAGATGGGCAGAACGTGATTGCCTTGACCGCGCAAGGGGCGGTTAACGACATCAGCCTGGTCGGCGCGGTCCGTCTCACGTACCCGCACCGCTACGAGGCTGACGAAAACGCGCTCAGGCTCACAGCGCAGGGCAACCAGGCGTTGACCATCGGCGGGTTCACCTCCGATCAGATTCGGGTTATAGACGTGAGCAATGCGGGAGCCGCTCAAGAAGTGATGGGGCAGGTCTCTCAGGGCAAAGGCGGCTACAGCATCACGTTCACGCCTTCGGGCGCGGGCGCGCGGCAGTTGCTTGCCTTCGTCGATCAAGGCGCAAGGCCCACACGCATTGAGGCCGACCGGCCTTCGAGCTGGCGACAGGCGAGCAACGGGGCCGACCTCGTAATCATTACCCGCCGCGAATTGATGGGGGCGCTTGAGCCGCTCAAGGCTTTGCGCCAGAGCCAGGGGCTGAAAGTCTCTGTCGTAGATCTCTTCGATGTCTTCGACGAATTCAGCTTCGGGCAAAAGAGCCCGCAGGCCATCAAGGATTTCCTCTCGTACGCCGCGACGAGTTGGAAGGTTAGTCCCCGCTACGCGCTATTTGTGGGTGACGCCAGCCTTGATCCCCGAAATTACTTTGGGCAGGGAGATTCCGACCTCGTGCCGACGAGGATGATCGACACGGCTTACATGGAGACTGGCAGCGACGACTCGCTCAGTGATTTTGACGGCGACGGGCTGGCAGACATCGCCATCGGCCGGCTGCCCGTCCGATCGGCCGCCGAAGCGTCGGCGATCGTCTCGAAGATAATAGCTTACGAGAGATCGACTGCCGCCGAAGGCGTGCTGCTGGTTTCAGACATCGGCGACACTTACAATTTCGAAGACGCCACGACGCAGCTACGCGCCTTGATACCGACGGACGTCAGGGTTGAGAGGATAGACAGGGGCCGTATGCCTGCGGCCGAGGCGAAGGAGAAACTGATCGAGATTCTGAATCGCGGGCCGAAGGTCGTCAATTACACGGGTCACGGTTCGATAAATCTATGGCGGGGTGATCTCTTGACCGCCGGGGATGTCCTCGATTTGACGAACGAGCAGAACCAGCCGCTGTTTATCACGATGACCTGTTTGAACGGCTATTACCTCGATCCGGCCACCATCAGCCTCGCGGAGGTGTTGCTGGGGGCGGAGCATGGTGGGGCCGTTGCGGTCTGGGCATCGTCGGGGATGACGCTGCCCGACGGCCAGGCTTTGATGAACAGGGAGATGTTCAGAAACATCTTCGCCGGGCGGGCTATGACGCTGGGAGAGGCGACGGTCAAGGCTAAGGCCGCGGTCGGCGACCCGGACGTGCGGCGGACCTGGATACTGTTCGGCGACCCGTCGGCCAGGATCAGGTGAGTCTTTGCCACGGACGCGCTGAGGCACAGAGTTTATTTATGCTCTGTGCCTCAGCGTCGCCGCGTGCGAAGCACATCATCGGCCATATGTGGCATCTTTCTTTTTTCTTGCGAAATCGTTGGCCCCTTGCGGACCGAGCGTAGAAGTTATATTCTAACCCCATAAGCAAAAACAGGTTGTTCAGATCCCAGGCCATGGCCCTAAAGCTTCAGGGATCAGACTACGAAGAGTCTTTACAAAGGGGTTTTTAGAGATTCTATGCGCGAGAAAAAGACCGATCTCATCACTCGACGACAAGCAATCATCTCCCTTGCGACAGTCACCGCGGGGGCGTTAGTCAAACCGACATCAATCTTCAGCTCCGGTCTTGTGAAGGACAAGATCACCTTTGCCGTGATCGGCGACTGGGGCACGGGCGACGAAGACCAGTACGGGTTGAGCAAGAGGATGTTCGATACCTACAACCAGAAGGCCTTCGATTTCGTCCTCACTACGGGCGACAACATCTACACGAACGGGAGCGGCCGCTACTTCCCTAAGAAGTTCGAGCAGCCCTTCGCCGGCCTCATAAAAGAGCAGGTCCCTTTCTTCGCGACGTTGGGCAACCACGACGTCCAGGAGGGGCGAAAGGACCAGACCTCGTACCCGCTCTTTAACATGAACGGCAATAATTACTACACGATCAGCAAGGGCAATGGGCTGGTCGATTTCTTCATGCTCGACACGACCGATTTCGGGCTGACGCAGACGAGCTGGCTCGAAAACGCGCTGCGCAACTCGAAAGCGAAATGGAAGATCGCGGCCTATCACCACCCGCTCTACTCGTCGGGCAAGAAGCACGGGTCGAATGATAAGCTGCGCAAACAGATCGAGCCGCTGCTCGTGCGGTACGGCGTCAAAGTGACTTTCGCCGGCCACGATCACATCTACCAGCGCGTCACGCTACAGCAAGGCATACAGCACTTCGTCACCGGGGCCGGCGGCGAGATACGCCGCGGCGGCGTCGACATGAGCTGCGAGTACAGGGCCGCCAGCTACGACGCGGACAACCACTTCATGCTGTTGGAGCTTGAGGAAAAAGAGATTAGCTTCAAGGCCATCAGCGAGACGGGCGAGGTGGTGGACAGCGGGACGATCAAACAAGAGTCTTAGTCAGCGCGCGCTTGCGCGTTTAGACCCGCTCCAGCCAAGTAATTGATCGCTTGTTACGAGATGTGCGCCCGCGCGCGCCATCTCGTCGAGCGCCTTCTGCCCGTCGTCCGGAGAGACGTTTACCGCCCGCACGGCGTCGGTAACGACAAAGACTTCGTAGCCTAATTTGATGGCGTCCATCGCGGTCGCCTTCACGCAATAATCGGTGGCGAGCCCTACGACGTAGACTCGCTTGACGTTGTGGCTCCTGAGCGTCTCGTCCAGCGTGCGCCCGCCCTCGTCCGCGCCTTCAAACTCCGAATAAGCATCCTTGTCCGCCGACGAAGCCTTGCGGAAATAGTAGCTGATACTCTCGCGATTGAGCTCGGGGTGAAGCTCCGCGCCGCGGGTCCCCTGAACGCAATGAGGAGGCCAGGGGCCGCCGCGCTCTTTGAACGAAATGTGATCGGCCGGGTGCCAGTCTTGCGTGGAGATTACGAGTTGGAATTGCGGCATCAAGCGGTTGACCACTTCGACTATACGGTCGCCTTCGGCGACGGCGAGCGCGCCGCCGGGGCAAAAATCATTCTGAATGTCGACCAGGATCAGCGCACTCGGTTGTGACTTCGTCTTCATCCTCTTCTCACCTCTTTATGGGCGCTTCAAAGTTAAGCTCTTCTCCAACTCCTCTTTCCTCTTCAAGAGCTCTTCGCTCATCCTCACCTCGTAGCGCGCCGCCGAGTCCAGCAGAAGCAGCTCTTCGGGCAAGCGGCTTAACTCCTCCGCAGCGCGGGCGCGGGCTTGATCGAGCCGCGCAAGCCGCGCCTCTTTCGAGCCATCTCTGTTTATATTCTGGCCGCCTTTCATCACAAGTTCAAGTAAGGGCCGCCACCCGCCGCCGCCGGTCGCGGGAGCTTGTGGCGGCGGTTCGTCGCTGAACGCGATCAGGTCCTGGCGATACATGCCCGCCTCGTCCGTGGCCCGCCATATCTGCTTCGAGCCGGGGTAAGTCGCCTTCTCGGGGCTGAGCTTGAGCTTCAGATCCATCTCGCCGCGGTCTTCGGCGGCTACTAGCTTGTAGACCCCGCTGAGGGCGGGCGCGTCATACGAAGTGGCGAGCTGTGTGCCAACGCCGAACGCGTCTATCGAGGCCCCGCGAGAGATCAGCTCTTCGATGCGGAATTCGTCGAGGTCCCCGCTCGCCAGTATCTTCGTCTCCGTCTTCCCGCCCCGGTCGAGTATCGCGCGCGCGCGTTTGCTCAGCTCCAACAGGTCGCCGCTGTCTAATCTGATAGCGGGGATCGGTGAGTCGAAATCACGCGCGAGCCGCTCGACGGCCGCCAGCGTGTCATAAGTGTCTACGAGAATCGTCGCCGTCTCCGGGAAGATTTTTAAGAACGCGCGGAAGGCGTCGTCTTCGTCGTCGAACAGCATGACGAACGAGTGCGCGAGAGTCCCGAACGTAGGCACGCCGAACAGCAGCCCCGCCTCGACGTTCGACGTGCCCGCGCACCCGGCGACGTAGGCCGCGCGCGCGGCCATCAGCCCCGCCTCCGTGCCATGGGCGCGGCGTGTGCCGAACTCGATGACGGAGCGCCCGCGTGCGGCCGTCACTACGCGCGCGGCCTTGCTCGCGATCAAGGTTTGGAAGTTTATCGTCGCGAGCAAAAACGTCTCGACCACCTGCGCCTCGATCACGGGGGCGCTCACGCGGAGGATCGGCTCCATCTCGAAGACGGCCGTCCCTTCGGGCACCGCCCACGCGTCGCCCGTGAAACGGAACTCTCCGAGGTAGTCGAAAAACTCCGCGCTCACGTGGGCGAATGAATCATGCTCGCGGAGGTAAGCGATCTCGTCTGCGGTGAAGCGTAAGCCCTGGAGGTGATCGAGCGCCTGCTCAAGACCCGCGGCGATTAGGTACGAGCGGCGCTGCGGGAGCTTGCGCACGAAGAGCTCGAAGACGGCCTTTTCTCGGAGGCCGTTATCGAAATAGGCGGCCGCCATCGTCAGCTCATAAAGGTCTGTAGCAAGTCCTACGGATCGCTCGATCATAAATAGAGGAGAAGACTATATGACCTTATAATGTTTGAAAAGCCTCGAAGGGGCGCTATTCGATAGCCATTTGTACCTAAGAAGCCCTGAAAGGGCGATATAAGTATCGCGCCCTTTCAGGGCTTCGTCTCGTATGACTGCTTACCCGGCGCGTTGCGCCGGGCTATTGAATTACGCCTCTTCGAGGCTTTGTATTGAATCTTGCCCGTTGGGGGCTTATGAACTATCTTTACTTACCACGCTTCATATCATCAATTCTGTGAGAGGTGATTGAGAGACTCGCTTATGAAATCAAAGCCGAGCTATGCGAGCGACAGGCAATCGCGGTCGCGAGTCAGGGTGCGCTACGCCGAGACTGACCAGATGGGCGTAGCCTATTACGCCAACTACCTGGTCTGGTTTGAAGTAGGGCGCAGCCAGTATTGCAACGACTGTGGCTTCTCTTACCGCGAGATGGAACGCGAGACCGGGTTGTTCTTGATAGTCGCCGAGGCCCACTGCCGATACCGCACGCCCGCGCGCTACGAAGATGACCTGATCATTCACACGCGCGTAACGGAATTCACGCGCCGCACGATCCGCTTCGCTTACGAGATAGAACGCTCCGACGGGGCCTCCGTAGCGATAGGCGAAACTCTCCACGTCTTGATAAACTCGAAAGGGCGCGCTTCGAGCTTCCCCGAAAAATACCTCCAACTGCTCGGCGGAGAGAATGGACCGGCTGATTTATCACAACGATAGAATAGTAGAGATCGCCGACGCGCGAATCGAACCCCAATCGGCCGGCTTGCTCTATGGCTGGGGCGTCTTCACCACGCTGCGAATCTATGGCGGCCAGCCCTTCGCCCTCGACCGCCACTGGGAACGGCTCGCCCGCCACGCCGAACGAGCGAGGATCAATGTCACTATCGATCTCGACACGATCAGGCGTTCAATAGGTGATCTTATAAAGGCTAACTCGGTCGAGCATGGCAGGGCGCGGCTCACGCTGCTAAAGGGCGAAGCCGGCGGCTGGCGGCTTGACGACGCGCGCGAATCCGAGCTTTTGATATTCACTTCGTCAGAAAGCCCTCGCCCGGCGCGCGATCTGACGCTCACGATCTCGCCGCTGCGCCTGCACTCGTCCGGCCCGCTCTCGGGCGTCAAGCAGACCTCGCTGATCGAACATCTGCTGGCGCTCGAAGAGGCGCGCTCCCGCCAGTTCAGCGAAGCGGTCTTGATAAACGAGCGCGGCGAGATGGTCTCGGCCAGTGCGGGCAACCTCTTCTGGGTCGAAGGTGACGAGCTATACACGCCTTCGCTCGCGACTGGATGCATCGCCGGGATCACGCGAAGCTTCGTTTACGACATGGCCCGCCGAATGGGGCTGCACCTGGTCGAAGGCGGCTTCCCGGTCCAGCGACTTCTCGACGCTAATGAAGTCTTCATCACATCGACTGCGCGAGAGATTGCCCCCGTTGTGAGCTTCGACATCAAGGAGTACAATCAGAAGCAAGCGCGGCTGACACGCTTGCTGGCGCGCGAATTTCAAAAGCTCGTGCGCAACTATAAAATAAAGTGCTGAGTGCTGAGTGCTGAGTCCTGAGTGAAGAATAAATACTCAGCACTCAGGACTCAGGACTCAGGACTCAGGACTGGGAAGAGCGATGAAGACTTGCCCAAAGTGCGGAGTTGAAAACATACAGACAGCCGCTTCCTGTTTCAGGTGCGCCGCGCCGCTCGAAAGTCCAGAAGACCTCCTCGGAGTGCGCGCGGACATGCCGCTCTCCGACAGACTCCCGCCGACCGTGATTATCTCGGGCAAGGAGGCCGATCATCAGCACGCGCCGTTGTCCGATTATGGCGGCCACGTCATCTGCCCGAATTGCCAGATCGGGAACGAGCCGGACTGGCTCTTCTGCCAGGAATGCGGGTTGAGATTGCCCAGGCCGCAGCCCGTTGATGTCGCGCCCGCGCCTGAGCCGCCCCCGACTTTTGTCGCACCGCCGATGCCTGAGCCTGCTCGCCCAGACCCCGTCAGGGTTCCGTTCGAACAGAAGTCGCCTCAATCATTCGCCACAAAGGCCGAAGGTTTTGACGACGTAGAGGCGGTCGCGCCGCGCCCGTTCAGTCGCGAAGTCGAAAAGCTCCCTCCGCCCGAAACCAGCTTCCCTCCCGCAGCCCCCGGCGATTCTTCACCAGGGTCCGGGCGCAAGCGCATGACTACGAACATCGTCTGTACGACGTGCGGCACGATACAGTCAGGCGCAGGTTTCTATTGCACCTCCTGCGGCGCGAAGCTGTCGTCTGTGGCGATGAGAAGGATACAGGCGCGCGAGGCCGAACGCCCCGCGCCGCCGAGCCTGAGGCTCATAACCGAAGGCGGGGAGGCGGGAGCCGCTTACGCGCTGGAGCGCCGGAAGACGACCATAGGCAGGTCGCGCGCGGACATCACATTTCCGCACGACGGGTTCATGTCGGGGCTTCACGCGCAGATCGTCGAGCGGGACGGCCGTTATTATCTGGTCGACGAGAATAGCCGCAACGGAACGTTTATTCGCCTACAGGAAGAGATTGAGTTGAAATCGGGTGACATGTTGATCGTAGGAAAGCAAGTCTTCAAATTTGAAAAGCGTTGACGGACGATCATTACCCGCCTATTGCAACCGCTTCGCCTGAACATTAAACGAGACAGTCACGACCGCGTTGCCGCGCAGAAACTGTGTCCATATTCTGTAATTGCCCGGCCGCGGAAAGAGCGCTTCGAAGGTGACCATCGGGCCGCCCCGCAGCTTTGCGCGCTCCACGTCCGTAGGCACGATCTCGACCGGGTGAGAATGGACGTAGTCAGACTGGTCTTCGCTCAGAATAAGCGTGTGGCCCCAGGCTGACAGGTAAGGCGAGAGGTCGCGCACCTCCTCGCCAGTCTTTGCGTCCGTCAGGTGATACTTGAGCGTGATTGGACGGCCCGCGATTATCTCCGCGGGCTCAAGCTTCAAATCGACCTTGATCGAGTTAACGGCCGCCGGGGGATGCTCGGGCAACTCTACGCCGAGCTTTTCGGCGTTTTCGGGCGCGACCTTCGTCACTTCGCCAACCTTCGTCAGCGTCGCGTCGGGCGCGAGCCGCGCTGCCGAGCTCAGCAGGTCGGGCGTGTAGCCTGCCGTCGTCAGGTTGCGTTGAATCACCTGTGGCACCCCCTCGGCCGGGTACACGTCGCAGTAGACTTTGTAATTGCCCGCGTCGGGTAGGACCGTTTCTATAACAAAGCTGCCGTCTGGCAGGAAGGTCGGGTGAATGTGCTGAAACTGCTTCATGTCCTGGCTGATGATGAAGAGGTGAAAAAGCTTGTCGTGCATGAGCTGAAACTGTTTCACCTGCTGGCCCGTGCGCGGATCGTTTATGTGAAACCGCAGACGGAGCTTCTCACCCGGCTTAGGCTGCGCGGGGGTGCTCTCCATCCGCAGGCCGAACTCTTCGCTGATGGCGGGGTTCGCCGCGACCAGCGGCATGTCGCACTTGGGACACTTGCCCGGCGCGCTGGTGCGTATCTCAAGGTGCATCGGGCAGGTGTAAGCCTCGGCCGTCGCTTCTTCGGCTTTCTCTTTCTTGCTAGCCTCTTCGACCACAAGCTTCATCTGACACTTCGGGCAGAGCCCGGCGGTCGATGATTGAACTTCAGGGTGCATCGGGCAGACGTAAACAACCGACTCCTGATAGGCCGCGGCATTCGTGTGAGGAGCGCTCGCTATGAAAGAAAGAGTTAAGAAGATTAATAAAAGCCCACGCAGCATAATCAGCTCCGGCTTCAATTATACCTGTAGGGGCAGGGCTTGTCCCTGCCCGGCCCGCGAAGCGGGGATGGTCTCTCATCGCCGCCGTGCGCGAAGCGCATCATCGGCCATATCGGCGATCCGGGCAGGGACAAGCCCGCGCCGCGCGAAGCGCCGGGGAACCCGTTCTGACGGGTCGCGCCATCGCCCCTACCATGTCATTAAGATTACAGTCGCAGGATGAATACGTTCGAGCCGTTGCCCTCCGATTCGATAACCTGGATTACGTTGTCGCCGGTCTTGAGCCCTAGCTTGCTGGCCTTGCTCTTGAGCTTAATCGACGTATCGGAGAATGAGCTTATACGGCCGCTCTGGTCGACGCCATTTATCAAGACCTTCGGGGCGCTGCCGAATCTGGCCCCCGATATGGAGAGCTTCTTTTTGCCGTCGAATGACGCGGAGCTGATCGATGGCCTGTCATCTCCCGACCTAATCTCGAAAGCGCCACGGCCGTAGGTCGCAACTTGAATCAGCCCGCTCGCCTGGGCCGCGAACCCTGTTATAACGACCGGCGGCATTCCGTTATTGAACGATTGCCAGCTCGCGCCGCCGTCCCTCGACCTGAAAACGCCTATGTCCGTCCCTGCGTAAATCTTCTCGGAGTCGAACGGATCGATCAGAAGAGCGTTGACCGGAATGTCGGGCAGACCCGCGCTCGCGGCGGCCCAGCTCGCGCCGCCGTCGGTAGTCTTAAAGATGTGACTCGTCTTAAAACCGGAAACCGAAAGGTAAGCCTTCGCCGAGACGTTGGGGTCAACTGCGATGCTCGTTATGAAGCGGTCGGGCAAACTTCGCGTGATGTCGCTCCAGGTCGCGCCCGCGTCGGTCGTCAGCATCGCGCGCCCCTGCGCGGAGCCCGTGTAGATGATGTTCGTGTTCGAGCGGCTGACGGCGATGGCCGATAACACGTCCACGCCTTTTTCATTGATGCCTTTCGTCAGGTCCGTGCCGCCGCCGGGCGCAAACCACGACCCGCCCTGGCTCGTGCTCATGAAGAGCCTGTAGGTCCCTATGTAGATCGTCGAGTCGACGCCATTGCCTACGAAGGGCGGGTAGAAACCTATGCGGGGCCTGTCGCCGAACTCGCCGAAATAGTCCGTGAACGCAATCTGCCTGTCGTAAGACCTGCCGTTGTCGTTAAAGCGGTAAAGGTTCCCTTGATAATAATTCGTAAATACCTGGCTGGGGTTCTCCGGGTTGATTACGCACCGCCCGCCGTCGCCGGGCGCGAACTCGAACCAGCGGTTCGAGTCGGTAAGCCGCACCTGCGTCCCGTTATCCTGCGTGCCGCCGTAGCTGATCCGCGGGTCCGTAGGGTGCACAGCGATGCCCACGAACTGCGTGAGCGACAGCGTCGCGTTCAACGATTGGAACGTCGCGCCCCTGTCCGTAGATTTCGAGAGGCCGCCGTCGTTGCCTATGTAAATGTCGTTTTGATTGGTCGGGGATAACGCGAAGGCATGCTGGTCCGGGTGCGTCGTCGCTATGGCCGGAGTGTAGAGGTAGACATTCTCCGGGCCTATCGAAAAACTCCTGGTGAGGTTCGACCAGCTTGCGCCGCCGTTCGTGCTGCGGTAAACGTCGCGCGAGCCGAGGTAGAGGGTGTCGGCGTTGCGCGGGTCAACATAAAGATAGGAATTGTAGCCGATCTGCGCCGTGTCGAACGACGTGCTGCGGTCAGACCATGTGTCGCCGTTATCAGTGCTGACCGCGACGCGGACCGATACGCCATTGAACGTGATCCCTCCCGTAAAGACATAGACGTTCTGAGGGCGGGCGGGCGTCACGGCGACCCTTACGTCTCGCCTGAAGCTCGTGTCGTAACTGACCGGGAGAATGTTCGTCCAGGTGTTGCCGCCGTCGGTAGAACGGTGCAGCCCCGGCGTGGCGAGATTCTCTTGCTCTTCGCTGCGCGGTATTATCCCGGTAAAAAGCGTCTGTCGGTTGGCGGGGCTGATGGCGATGTCGCGCGCCGCGCCCGCGAGCGTTCGCGTCCAACTTACGCCGCCATCGGTCGACAAATAAAACCCGCTCGAAAGAATCTTCTCTTCAGAAACTTTGAGGTACTGGGCGACATAGACTCTGTCTGGATTAGCCGGATCGACTTCGATCCTGGCGACCGCGCCAGGGGAGGGAAGCGTGTTGTTACTTACCTTGTTCCATGCCCTCCCGCCGTTCGTAGATTTCAGAACGCCGCTCCCGAGGTAACCCAATTTCGAATCGCCCATCCCCGCGTAGACGATCGAAGGATTGCTCGGCGAAAAAGCTATCGACCCCACGGCAAGATCGACTTGCGAGTCGGTCACAGGTGCGAAGCTAGCCCCGGCGTTCGTCGACTGCCATATCCCGCCCGTCGAGCTGCCCGCGAGCACTATCTGAGCGTTGGCGGGCGAGACGGCGACGGCGTTTATCCTGCCCGACGTGAGGCCCCAGTTGCTGTAGCCGGGCTGAGTCGGCGAAGGGCCTATCGATTGCCACGTGTTGTTGGCCATCGTGGTGATAGATTGCGTCAGGATGCGGCCGCGCGAAACCAGTTCCCAGGCCGACTCGCGCGCGTCGGCGGGCAGATCGCCCGACGGGTAAGCGCGTTGCGAGAAGAACCAGTCGCTTCGACCCTCGGGATCTTCGCTGATCTCCAGGTCGGGGACCTCCGGCTCGGCCGGAATCAAGGCGGGCGGACGATTGCCCGATGATTTTGAGACAGGCATGAATTGTTGGCCCGCGATCAAACAAAAGCAGGCGAGCAGAACCGCTAATCGCCACACTACGGTGCGAGAATTCTTTGGGCTTGTAATTCTCATGTTAGCTTCTCACTTCGCGGCTTCGACCTTGGCCGCTTCCGCGACGCCTGACTTCTCGGCCGATTCTCTCATCCATCGCTGAAGTTTTTCCATATCTTTTGTCACCGTTCGCGAGGCCGCGAAAAGCACGAGAGTCAACAACGCGCCGAGCACGGGTATGGCGTACATCGCCGAGCGCAGCCCTTGCGCGCGATACATGGCGATCTCTTGCGCCGTCATCAGCTCAAGCGCCTTGCCCCCTGATGCCTGCGTGAAGAAATAGTCGCTCAGAAAACCTGTCCCGATCGGACCGAGCGACGCGCCCAGCACGTACATCGCGAAGAAATAGAGCGCCATCGCCGTGCCGCGTAACGAAGGCTCTATCACGTCCTGTATCGTCGAATAGACGGTGGAGTAATAAGCGTACATCACGGCGACGCCCAACCCCATCAGCAGGCCGAAGCCGAGAGTGTCGCCGGGCGGGCGGCCGAGCGCCAGGTAGTTTAGAGGCACTGAGATCAGAATCGCGATCGCGCCGACAAGCAGCCTGCCGTTCGATCGCTTCTTCATGATCGCGTCGCCTATGATCCCGCCTAACAGCAGGCCGGGTATGCCCGACAGCCCGTTTACGAACATCGCGACGAAGCCCGCCTGGCGAGTCGCTTCGCCGAGCGCGAGGTCTGCGTAATGGTATCGCGTGAGAAACGGCGAGAGGAAAGAGCCGATGGCGTACATGTTGAAATTGTGTAGTGCGCCCGACGCTATCAGCCACCACATCGTCGGGATTGAAAGCACCAGCTTGTATGGCGAGCCCTCGCGCTTGAGCGCGCCGATGTTGTGGACCTCGGTCGCTCCCCTGTGCGGCTCGCGAACGAAGAGGACCGCGACGGTGCATATCAAGCCGGGTATGCCCGCGACAAAGAACGCAGCCCGCCAACCGTATGAGTGCGCCACGGTCCCGCTCACGGCGTAGCTTAGCGCTATTCCGATCGGCAGGCCCATCATAAAAATGGAGATGGCTTTCGCTCGCGTTCTTGCGGGGAAGAGATCGCCGATCAGCGAGCTCGACGCGGGCGCGCAGGCGGCCTCGCCCACGCCTACGCCTAGACGCAGGGCGAACAGTTGCCCGTAGTTTCTTGCGATCCCCGACGCGGCCGTGAGCAGGCTCCAAACGAACACGCCAGCCGCGAGTATGCGCGTGCGCACGCTCTTGTCGGTCAGCCGTCCCAGCGGCACGCCTACGACCGCGTAAAGCAGCGTGAAGGCCGTGCCGAGCGCGCCCATCGCGCTGTCGCTCAGACGCCACTCGGTCCGGATCGGCTCGGCAATCGCGCCGAGTATCTGGCGATCAAAGAAGTTCATCGTGTTGATCGCAAACAACACGGCCAAGGCGTAGTATGCCGTCGCTCGATCTTTCATTCTTTCACCTCGTCGAAGGTTTTTCTCAGCGCTTCTCTTGCTCGCGAATCCGCTTCAGCTCGTCGCCCAGCTTGATGATCTCCGCGATCTTCTCGCGCCCGGCCTCCAGGTTCGTCGGGTGGACTATCTCGCCTATCAACCGCCGAATCTCTTTACGGCGATTTACGATCTCGTCAGAAGGCTTGCGCCCCGCCTCTTCGATAGCCCGCACGGCGCGCCGAGAGTCGTCGGCCACCGCGAGCATCTTCTGAAAATCTGTCGGCAGCTCGGGCAGGTATTCGAGCCCGTGACAGCCCGCGCAGTAGTAGCCGAAGCTGAAGTCGCTCGATTGCGCGCCAACCAGATGAGCGCCGTGACATCCCGAACAATCGACGCGCGCGACGCCCCGCCGCTCGGGGAAATGGCGGCTCGTCTTGAAGGCCGCCAACTGCGCGCGGTGGCAAGAGCCGCACATCGCGATCGTGTCGTTGCTCGAAGGCTTGCCGATGAACCGCCCGCCGTGGGCAGCTTGCTTTTCTGTCGCGAAAGGGTCGCCGCCGTGGCACCTGTTGCAAGTGATCCCCGATCGCGCGTGCGTGCTGCGTGCGAAGAGGCTGACCGTCTGATCGCCGCTCTTCTGATGACACGCGCCGCAATTGTCGCCCTCGGGCCGAGCGCCGCCAGATCTCCCCGCGGCGCTCCAGGCGACGACGGCTGTGAATGCGAAGAGCGCGACTGCTGCGTGGATTCTTCTCCGTATCATTTGCCTTGAAAGTTAGGCTTGCGCTTTTCGAGAAAGGCTTTGACGCCTTCGACGAAATCGTCGGAATGAAAACATGCCTGCTGGTTGATGGCCTCGAACTCAAGCGCGCCCGCAAGGTCGGTCGTCTCCCCGACGTTCAACCCCTCTTTGATCTTTGCCAGCGCGATCCCCGGCGCGGCGGCGAGCCGTGTGGCTAACTGGTCGACTACCGCATCAAGCTCTTCGACGGCGACGACGCGGTTGACCATCCCGAGCGCGAGCGCGTCTTGCGCGCTTACAAGGTCGCCCGTCGCCATCAGCTCGAACGCCTTGGCGTAGCCCACTATGCGCGGCAAAAAGTAGGTCGAGCCGCCATCGGGCATCAAGCCGATCTTGACGAAGACCTGCCCGAATTTCGCCTGCTCCGAAGCGATCAGCATGTCGCAGGCGAGCGCGTAGTTGCAGCCGACGCCGACGGCTGGGCCGTGCACGCGTGCGATGATCGGCTTCGGGAGCCGCCGCATCGCGATGATCGTCGGGTTCGTGCGCGAGCGAAGCGCGGTCGTCACGTCAAAGCTCTTGATGTCCTGTTCGCTCGTCGCCTGTAGGTCCGCGCCGGCGCAAAAGGCGTCGCCCGCGCCGGTCAGTATCAACACGCGGCTGTCGTCTTCGGCCGACCGCTGTATCTCTTCGTGCAACAGCGCGGTCGTCTCCGTGTCGACGGAGTTGCGCCGCTCCGGCCGGTTGATCGTGATGCGCTTGATCCCGTTTTCGAGCGTCACCAGGAGCTTATCACTCGGGGCCATCATGCATTCCTTTCGCTGTTGAGATTCGTGATTGCGAGTGGCGTTAATTCTCTAACAAAGCAGAAAGTTTTGCAACGAGGCGCGCGGGTGTGATAATGAAGACTCCTCTACTTTCAATTCCACCAAGGAGCGCGCCATGAAAAGAGCCCTTCTCGTTCTAGTCGCCATCTCGCTGTTCGCGCCGTTCGGCGCACAGTCTTACTCAGGCAAAGCCGCAAACGACGACCCGACCATCTACAGGGACGAGTACGGCATACCTCACGTATTCGCCCGCACGCTTGAGGCGGCGTCTTTCGCCATAGGCTACGCGCAGGCTGAAGACCGCCTGGAAGAGCTGCTCAAGAACTATCGCAAGGCGACCGGCACGATGTCTGAAGTCTTCGGGCCGGAACATTACCGCAACGACTACATCCAGCGGATGTGGAGGCACGAGGAGGTCAGCCGCGAGAAATACTCTCAGATCAACCCCAAGCTGCGCGCCGCCATTGAATCCTACGTGGAAGGCGTCAAGCTCTTTATGAAAGAGCACCCCGATCAGGTGCCCGCGTGGGCGCAGGAGATCCAGCCCTGGCACGTTGTCGCGCTCTCTCGCTACATAATATTCGGCTGGCCTTTGGGAGAAGCCGCGGGCGACCTCCAGCGCGGCGGCATTCAGCCCGACCCGGTCAGCTATCGCGGGTCGAACCAGATGCTGATCGCGCCTAACCGCACGGCCATGCGCGCCGCGGTCGCCGTCATCGATCCGCACTTGAGCTGGTACGGGGAGTTCCGCTTCTATCAAGTGAGAATCTACGCGGGGGATTTTAACGTCGCGGGCGCTTCTATCCTGGGAGTGCCTTTCCCGGCCCTCGGCCACAGCCGCTATGTTTCTGTAGCGATGACGACAGGCGGGCCGGACACTTCGGACATTTACGAAGAAGAGATCAACCCCGATAACCCGCGCCAGTACCGTTACGACGGCCAGTGGCGCGACATGACAGTTCGCAAACAGAAGATCGGCGTCAAGGGCGGCGATAAAGTAGACTGGCGCGAGGTGGAGATTCATTACACTCATCACGGCCCCGTCGTCGCGCGCAAGGGCGCGAAGGCATACACGATGGCGATCCCTTACGCCGAAGAGGTGGGGCTAACGGACCAGACTTATGAAATGATGATGTCGCGCAACCTCGAAGAAGTTAAGCGCGCGATGCAGCGGCTCCAGCTCATGGCGCAGAACGTAATGATCGGCACCGTCCAAGGAGACATTTTTTATGTGCGCAACGGCCGCGTGCCGATCAGGGCGAAAGGCGTCGACCCTACACGCCCGATTCCCGGCAACACGTCGAAGACCGAATGGCAGGGGATTCATCCGTTCTCGGACCTCGTTCAGATCACGAACCCGCCCACGGGTTACATGCACAACTGCAACGTGACGCCGTTCGCGATGATGAAAGAGAGCCCGCTCACGCCGGAAAAGTTTTCGCAATACCCCTACATCTACAACGCCACGCGCGAAGCGCCGCGCCATCAGCGGGGCGAGATGATGACAGACCTGCTCGACGCCGCGACCAAGGTGACCGTCGACCAGGCCATCGACATAACATTCAACCCGCAGGTCTATCACGCGGAGCTGTGGCAGGCCCGTCTCAAACAGGCATGGGAGAAGGCTCCGGACACCGCAAGGTCGGCCGACGCAAGTCAGGTCTACGACTTGATACAGAGATGGAACCGGCGGAGCGAAGCGGAAAGCGAGGGCGCACTCGCCTACTACGCGTTCAAGAAGGGGCTCGGCGCGGACCTGTCGAAGCTTGTCGACCCTCCGGCCAACATAACGGACGAGCAGTTGATAGGCGGAATGGCAAAGGCTGTCGAGTGGCTCAAGTCGAATTTCGAATCCATGCGAGTGGCTTACGGCAGGTATTTCCGCGTAGGCCGCGAAGGGGGTGCGAAGACATGGCCGGTCGGGGGCGGCTCGCTTAGCGGGGGGCCGAACAACGTCGCGATGGCGACCCCGCGCGCGATCTCTTTCTCGCTAGTCGGGAAAGAGATGGTCGGCCGCGGCGGGCAGACTATGCCCACGATAGTCATTCTTTCCAACCCGCCGAAATCCTATCAGGTGATACCGCTCGGCGAGAGCGATCACAAGGACAGCGGCCACTGGGACGACCAGGCCGAAAAACTCTTCAGCAAGAGCAAGGCCGCCTCGACCTATTTCATGGACCGCGCGGAGCTGATGAAGCACGTCACGGCTAAGAAAGTCCTGAAGCGTGCCGGCGGCGCGCAGGCAGGCATTTGAGATTTCAAATCTCAAATCTCAGATTGTCCCTGATGGTATAATCTCGGTCAGATGGCGAACTTCACCATTCTCGAACCGATGTCTACCGGCGACGTGATAGACCGCACGGTGCGGCTCTACCGCCGCAACTTCACGCCGATGGTCGCCCTCGTAGCCATCCCCTCGTTGATCGGGTACGCCTCGTCGATGATGTTCTGGTTCGGCTACATGAGGATGTTGCCGGACCTGGAATCCTCGCCGCCGACAACGCCCGGTATCGACGGGCCGGCGATGATAATGCTCGGCCTGGGGATGCTAGGCTATCCGCTCTGGTTTTTTGCGATGATGATGGCCTGGTCATCTCTCTCCCGCGTCGTCGGCGACCATGTGATGTTGGGCGAGCCCGTTACGATAAAAAAATGTTTCTCGGCCGTGCGCCGGAGGCTCGGCGACATCACTTTGATGGGGTTGCTCTCGCTGGCCTTGATGATGGGGCTGAGCATGGCGCTCTACGTCGTGCTTATCATTATCGTCCTGGTCGCGGCGGTCGTCATAGGGGCGACCGCCAGCCTCGGGCTTCCGCAGTGGATGGTGACCGTCGTCATCACGATCACCGTTCTGATTGCCGTGGCCGCCGGAATCTACATCCTGTTACATGTCCTGGCGCGCGTCGTCTTCCTGCCGCAGGTCGTGATGATCGAAGGGCAGTCCGTAGGCTCCGCGCTCAGCCGCGCCATGAAGCTTGGGGGCGGCAACTGGCACCGCGTAGGCGCGATAACGCTCTTCACCTACTTCGTTTCGTTATCGCTGCTGGCGGCCTTCACGATCCCATTCCTGATCGCGCTCCAATACTTCGGCTTGCTCTCTGTCGAGTACTTCCTCAGCCCTGGCTGGAACGTGATCTATGGGGCCTTCAACCAGATATCGAACCTGCTTGTGCTGCCGATCTGGATCGTCTCGTTTACGCTCCTCTATTTCGATACTCGCGTGCGTAAGGAGGCTTACGACCTGGAGCTGTTGGCCAGAGAGGTCGCGCCGGGCTTCTACTGGCGGCCCGCGCCCCGCCCGCCCGTCTTCGGCTACTATCCGCAGCCGGGATTCGCCTACCCTCGACCGTTTGTGCAGACGAGCCCGCTGGGGCTGGCTGGCTATGTGCCGCCGCCGTCGCGCCCACCCGCGCCGCCGCAGGCGACGCCACCGGAAGGGGAGGCCGCCGGCGAGGGTGCGGTTGACCGCGCAGCCGCGTTATGCTGGAATTGTGGCGCCGCGCTTCAAACCGGGGCGCAGTTCTGTATTCAATGCGGCAAGAGAGTGGCCGAGAGTTGATCGATGCGTAAGGTTATTCCGGCTTCGTTAATAATCCTCTTTTTCGCGCTCACCGCCTTTGGCGCGGGCGACATTGCCGATTACTCCAACCGCGTCTCGCTCGCAAAGGCCGAAGTAGACTCGCTGATCGAGAGTCGCCAGAACGAATCCGACCGCATCGATAAGATCAAGACGCTGCTCCCGCGATCGGAGCAGGTCGAAGCCGAAGGCCAGAGCATTACGGTCGACAACGGCTGGCTACACATGCTGGTCGACACCTCTCGCAATGACTCGGATTCCGACCGGCGCGAGAATAAGCTTCGCGAGGCGTCGGGCCGACTTGCGGCCCTCGGCGAGCACCTGGAGCATATTCAATCTCAATCGCAAGCGCCTGAAGGCGCTGCGGGCGCGAGAGAGAAGCTCCGCGAGATTCGCAGCCGGAAGGAGTTCATGACGAAGGGCGAAGACCCCATCACAAAGTTCATAAGAGAGATGAGGGAGAAGGCCTTTAATTTTATTCAGAGGATCTGGGACGCGGTGACCAACGCGCTGTTCGGCGGCAGTTCCGGCACGAGCTGGGTATTTCGCGTGCTCATCATGGCGGGGGTCGTAGGCGCGGTCATCCTGGCTATCAGGACGGTAAAGCGGATGAAGCGGACGCCTAAGAAGCGTGAAAAGAAGCGGACCGTCCTCGGCGAAGAGATAGAGGCTGGGACCACTTCAAACGATCTGGCCGAGGCGGCGCTTGCCGCGGCAAAGGCGGGCGATTTCCGAGGCGCCGTTCGTAAGCTTTACATCTCGCTGCTTTATGAGCTGTCGGAGCGCAACCTGATAGAGCTGGAGCCGAACACGACGAATCACGAATACCTGGCGAAAGTCTCGCGGTTCCAGCCGCTGGTCGCGCCTATGCGGTACCTGACCGACAGGTTCGACTATTTTTGGTACGGGATGTTCCCCTCCACGGCCGAGGATTTTTCCACCTTCCAGGCCCGCTACAACGAAGCCATGGACCGAGTGCGGACGCTCAAGCCGCAGGCCGGCGAGGCATGACTTGGGGCCGGCTTGACACTCGCAAATAATAGATGATAAACTTCTTAGTGCTTGGGGGTGCCAGGTTTCGACGGGGGTATTCCGAAGCGAGAGATGCATACCGCGGCCCATGCACCGCGTTATCAAGTGTGGAAAACATAATCGCGAACAGCGACTTAGCTTTAGCTGCTTAATGCGGCTACGTCTCACCCTCCATCGCCTGTGTGGAGGGAGTGAGGCGTCACTTTAGCAGGCTGCCCCGCGTCACCCGTGCTCAGGGGTAACGCGGGAAAGCAAATCTGGGCTAGCCTGCCGTGGTGCTTCGTTGCTTCCACTGTCACGGCGGGCGAAACAAATAGGAAGCAACTAAGTATGTAGATTCTGTCGCCGACGGCTCTCGGACACCGGTTCAACTCCGGTCACCTCCACTGTGTATTGTGACAAAACGAGAAAGATGCTTATGCGGGCGAACGTCGCTCTGATTGACGGGGCAGACGGTTCGCCCGTCGCTTTTTGCGCCGCTTAGGAAAAGAACGAAAGATGAATAACTCCGGCAAGACGGAACTGGCAGCTATAAAACTGGCCGAGCTCTCGCGCGAGATCGGCGACCTTGAGAACGGCCGGATAGCGCTGCTGCGCCGCCTGGACCATGTCCGCGCCCGGCTCTTGACGGCGGGCCAGCGCACGGCCGCGATGCGCGCGTCCGTCGACCTGTTGTGTGAGCACATCACGAACGTCGCTTCGGCGATCGCCGAGTTGCGGGCGCTCGAAGAGGAGATGCGCGAGCTCGGCGAAGGGCTCGAAGGTGTGGGCAATGAGGCGTCCGCCCTGTTGTTTGAATCCGATGGGCTCGAAGAGACTATAGACGAAGCGGACGACGAGCTAGACAAGCTTTCGGCCATACTTATCGAAGGCAAGACCAAACACCCTCGCGGACACTGATTCGATATGTCGATGAATCCAAAATCGGAGTGGCCTATCGGGGTGTTCGATTCGGGGGTCGGCGGCTTGACGGTCTTTAGAGCCTTGGAGCGGCGGCTGCCTAACGAGAGCCTCATCTACCTCGGCGACACGGCCCG
This sequence comes from Blastocatellia bacterium, assembly GCA_035249305.1. Classification (GTDB taxonomy): domain Bacteria; phylum Acidobacteriota; class Blastocatellia; order UBA7656; family UBA7656; genus DASUNP01. The sequence goes on from DATFGQ010000018.1 coordinate 189,636, forward strand.
CATCCCTTACGGCACTCGCTCGCCGGCCACGGTCCAGCGATACGCGCTGGAAGACGCCGCCTTCATTCAATCGAAAAACGTCAAAGCGATAGTCGTCGCGTGCAACACCGCGTCGGCGCTGGCGGCCGACCTGCTCGCGCGCGAATGCCTGGCGCCGGTCGTCGGGGTGATAAAGCCGGGCGCGCGGCGCGCGGCGGCGCTGACGCGGAGCGGTTACGTAGGCGTCATCGCCACAGAAGCAACGGTCGCGAGCGGCGCTTACGAACAGGCGATGCTCGACGAGCGGGGCGGGCTTGAGATAATCTCGCGCGCCTGCCCGCTGTTCGTCCCGCTCGCCGAAGAAGGGTGGCTCGACCACGCGGTAACCAGGCAGGTCGCCGAAGAGTATTTATCGGAGCTTCGCGCGAGCCGAGTCGACACGCTCGTCTTAGGGTGCACGCATTATCCGATACTGCGCCCCGTCATCGAAGCGGTGATGGGCAGTAAGCATTACGTAGATTCGGGCGAGGCCGTCGCCGACGAGATCGCTCAGCTTTTGGAGGAGCGCGGGCTGCGGCGCACGAGCGACGAGCCGCCCAGCGAACATTTTTACGTCACAGATTCCGCGATCCGTTTCCGTCGGGTCGCGGAGCTTTTTCTTGGCCGCCCACTTGAGTCGGTCGAGACGGTAGAGCTTGGACCAGTATGAGCTATAAGAGAGCGGGTGGTCGCGGTTACGACCAACTCAGACAGGTCAGGTTAACGCCCGGCTACACCAGGTACGCCGAGGGTTCGGTGCTGATAGAGATAGGCGAGACTCGCGTCCTTTGCACGGCTTCCGTAGACGACCGCGTGCCGCCGTTCTTGCGAGGGCAGGGAAAGGGCTGGGTCACGGCCGAGTACTCCATGCTGCCGCGCGCCACCGAGACGCGCACGCCGCGCGAGACGGGGCGAAATCTCGTCTCGGGCCGCACGCAGGAGATACAGCGACTGATAGGCCGTTCGCTGCGCGCCGTCGTAGAGATGAACCGGCTCGGCGAGCGAACCGTTTACCTGGATTGCGATGTGATACAGGCCGACGGCGGGACGCGGACGGCATCGATCACAGGCTCTTTCGTCGCCTTGATGCTCGCGCTCAGGAAGCTCTACGACAACGGGAAGATCGCGGCCCCGCTCCCGGTCAAAGACTACGTCGCGGCCGTCTCCGTCGGCATTATCGGCGGCGAGCCGCTCCTGGACCTCGACTACGCGGAGGATTCGCGCGCGGAGGTCGATATGAACATCGTCCGCACGGGCTCAGGCCACTTCATAGAGATTCAGGGGACCGCCGAATCAAAGCCATTCACTCAGGCACAGATGGAACAGATGACCGGGCTTGCCACGCGCGGCATTGACCAGCTTCTTGAAGAGCAACGCGCGCTGCTCGGCCCGCTCCGGTGAGTCCTGAGTGCTGAGTAATATCAAGCTACTAGGCTCCGTAGGAGCCGGATGTTTGTAGAAGTATCGCGCAAATACAATCCGACCCCGTAGGGGTTGAATATCAGAATACAACCCCTACGGGGTTGGCCGACACTAGCGGCGGCGTTCTACAGACATTGAGCCCCTGCGGGGCTTTTCAGACACTACTCAGCACTCAGCACTATTCTGATATACCCCGCTTGAGAACCTGTGGTAGACTTTTTCAGGCTTTAATTCTGTCCCGCGCGTTAGGCAAGTTCTATTAGACAGGCAGTGGAGGAAGTATGAAGTACAAACGTCTATTCTTTTTGAACGCAATTCTTGTCTCCGTCTTCACGCTCGCGGCAGCCGCGCAGACGGACAAAGAGTTTCTAGACCCCGCAGGAAAATTTAAGCTCACGCTAACCGGAGAGTGGCGCGCAGTCTCTTACAGCGACGCCGTGGGGCGTCAAAAGACAGAGTTCGTCTACAGGGACCGCAGCGAAGGGCTGCTCAAGATATCGAAAGAGAGCATGTCGGCAAGCGAGCTTGCCGATCTGGTTCAGCGGGAAGAAGAAAGCCTGAGGATATACCGATCGGGGTACGAACGGGCGGCCAGAGAGACTTTCGGCGGCGGCGGTCTGGCGGGGATGCGCCTCTCGTTTTACACCAACGAAGGGTCGCGCCAGCTCGCAAGCACCTACTACTTCTTGAAAGACGGCAGCTCCGTCTGGGTGCTCCGCTTCACGGGCAAGCGGGGCTCGCTCGATTCGAACCGCAACCTCACGGATCAAATAGCACGCAGCTTCTCTCCCATGTGATTCGAGTAGCCAGTAGAAACGCTCCCATCTACTGGCTACTGTCTACTGACTACTGGCTACTGCTCTTGCATCAAAGGCCCGCCGGGTTATAAATTCAATGCGAATGTGCTGAGCAATCCGGCTTATCAAAATTTGCGTTGAAAGGAAACCACACGTTATGAAGGTCTACGAAACTAAACAGATCAGAAACGTCGGCATTGTAGGTCATGGCGACGCGGGCAAGACATCGCTCGTCGCGGCGATGCTGTTTGACGCGGGCGCCACCCCCAGACTTGGTCGCGTTGACGAAGGCACGACCGTTACCGATTACGACGAAGACGAGATAAACAGGAAGATTACTATTCATAGCTCGCTCGCGCATTGCGAGTGGAATGGGACTAAAATCAATATTATCGACACGCCCGGTTATGCGGCGTTTATTCTAGACTGCAAGGCCGCGCTGCGCGCCTGCGATTCGGCCCTCGTCGTAGTCGATTCGGTTAACGGCGTCGAAGTGCAAACGGAGAAGGGGTGGAGCTACGCCGAGGAGTTCGGCATCCCGCGATTGATCGTTATTAACAAGATGGACCGCGAGCGGGCCGACTTCAATCAGGTGGTCGGCCAGATAAACGAGACCTTCGGCCGCGAGGCCGTACCTTTCCAACTGCCGATAGGCAGCGAGCGCAACTTCCAGGGCGTCATCGACCTGATTCACATGCGCGCTTACACTTACGAGGCCGACGGGAGCGGTAAGGCTTCGGAGGGCGAGGTCCCCGCCGACCTCAAGGACGCCGCCCAGGCCGCGCGCGAGAAGATAATCGACGTGGTGGCTGAAGCTTCAGAAGAGCTGATGGAGAAGTACTTCGCCGAAGGCACGCTGAGCGACGAGGACCTGATACCGGGCATCAAGACGGCCGTCTGCGAGCGGAGGCTCTTCCCGATCTTTGTCGCGTCGGGCATGCAGAACATAGGCATCCAGCCGCTGCTCAGCGAGGTCGTCGAGCTCGCTCCCGCCCCGGACGACCTCGGCCCCGCGAAGGGACGCGCGAGCGCCGACAGCGAAGAGGTCGTCGAGCGCGAGGTGAAAGACATCGCGCCTTTCTCGGCCTTAGTCTTTAAGACAATCGCGGACCCTTTCGCCGGGCGGATAACGGTCTTCAAGGTCTTCTCGGGCGCGGTGAAGTCCGACGCCTCCGTCTTCAACGTCACGAAGAACACGCAAGAGCGGCTCGGCCCGCTTCACGTGTTGCAGGGTAAGAACCTCGAAAAGATACCGGAAGCCCATGCGGGCGACATCGTGGCCGTGACGAAGCTGAAAGAGACTACGACGGGCGACACGTTCGCCGACAAGGCGCACGTGATCGTTTACGAGCCCGTCCACTTCCCGACCCCCGCGATCGCCTTCGCCATCGAGCCGAAATCGAGGAACGACGAGGACAAGCTTTCGCAGGCCATCCACAAGATGCTCGAAGAAGACCTCGCGCTCCATTTCGACCGCGACCCGCAGACGAAAGAGTTTCTACTCTCGGGCTCGGGCCAGACTCACATCGAAGTCGCCGTCACTAAACTGAAGAAGCGCTACGGCGTCGAGGTGGAGCTTCACCCGCCGAAGGTAGCTTATCTCGAAACCTTCAAAGGCCGCATAGAGGTAGTCGGGCGGCACAAGAAGCAGACGGGCGGGCGCGGCCAGTTCGGCGAAGCCACTTGCGTCTTCGAAGGGCTGCCGCGCGGCGGCGGGTTCGAGTTCGTCGATAAGATCTTCGGCGGCGCGATCCCCCAGCAGTGGCGGCCGGCCGTGCAGAAGGGGATAAAAGACGCCGCGTCGCGCGGGGCCATCGCGGGCTACCCGATGGTCGATTTCAAAGTAGAGCTGATTGACGGCAAGTTCCACGCCGTAGACTCCGACGACCTGTCGTTCCAGATGGCCGGGCGCAAAGCGTTCCGAACGGCGATTGAAAAGGTGAAGGCCGTGTTGCTTGAGCCAGTGATGAACGTCGAGATAACCGCCCCGCAAGAGGTGTCGGGCGACGTGCTCGGCGACATCAACTCCCGCCGCGGGCGCGTCCAGGGCATGGACACGAAGGGCAACCAGACGGTCGTCAAAGCCCAGGTCCCGCTCTCGGAGATGCTCTCTTACCAGTCGACGCTCAACTCGATATCCGGCGCGCGCGGGTCGTATACGATGGAGCTCGACCACTACGACGAAGTGCCCGCGCAGATAGCTCAAAAGATCATCCAGAAGGCCCAGGAAGAAGGGCGCATACGGCCTACCGAAGAAGAATGATCTTCAGTCCTGAGTGCTGAGTCCTGAGTCCTGAGTAATAATCTTTCACTCGGCACTCAGGACTCAGCACTCAGCACTTCTCTATGTCAGTCTTATTGATCTTTGTAGATGGGGTCGGGATCGGCACGCGCGGGTCGCACAACCCGCTCGACGGACTCGACGCAGAGTTCTTCGCTCACTTCAAAGGTGAAGCGCCGCAACTCCCTTTCGGCGGAAGGATGGCCGTGACTGACGCTCGATTGGGGGTTGACGGGCTCCCGCAAAGCGCGACAGGTCAGACCGCCATCCTCACCGGTGTAAATGCCGCTTCGCTGATCGGGCGCCACCTCCACGGCTACCCCTCGCCGCGACTCAAGCAGGCCCTTTCGGAGCAGTCGATTTATAAGCGGCTTCGCGACCGCGGGCGGTCAGTCACATTCGCCAACGCTTACACGCCGAGGTACTTTGTCGCTCGGCCGCGTTTCGTCTCGGCCACGACCGTTGCCGCCGAGAGCGCGGGCGTGAGGCTTCGGACCCTCGAAGACCTCGAAAGAGGCGAGGCCATCTTTCATGACTTCACCAACTACTCGCTGATAGGGATGGGACACAGCGTCAAGAGCCGTGGGCCGGAAGAGGCCGGCCGGCTGCTCGCGCGTCTTGCCGCCGCGCACGACTTCACTCTCTACGAGCATTTCATAACCGACCGGCTGGGTCATCTTCAGAACCGCGAATGGTCCCGCACACACGTCGCCCTGCTCAACCGGTTCGTCGAGGCCGTGCTCAACTCATCAGACCTGAAGAGACAGACCGTCGTCGTCACCAGCGATCACGGCAACATCGAAGACCTTTCGTCAAGAAGCCACACGATGAACCACGTCGCCACTTTGACATTTGGCGCGGGAACCGAATTTATCCGTTCTAGGGTAGCGTCGTTGACCGACATCACTCCCGCGGTTGTTGAGTATTTAACCGTGGAGCGTGCTGACAACACGAATCCCATGCGCGATTGACCCGGGGAGAAGGGTAAGGACGCACTTTCGAAAATGAGTATCTATTCAACTACGCTGACCCGCTCAGGGCTTGCCGCCCAAAGGCGGGGGATCACCCTGGTTGGGGAGTGTGTGGTCCTGACCTTTGAGGCCGAAAACGTCGCAAAAGTATCTCTCGGCCGTGTTGTGGTCCGCGATTATCTCTATGTCAAAGCGCTTGGCAACGTTAGGATGGTCGGCAGTGGACCACCTGAAGCCGCTGCCGATGTTCAACTGCAATGCCTCGCCCGGCTCAAGGTCGTATTGGAGAACTATGTCATGAGCTATCTCACGGGACGGGAACGAGCTCACTTGAGTGGGTGGGTTTCCTTTCATCTGCTTGAACCTCCTCACCTTGACGCTCGACGGGCGCATGGTCCCGGTGGAGAAGCGAAAGACAGCGTCAAAGTCCCTCTCGGAAGGGATGTTCACCAGATGGTCGTACTTGATGTCGCTCTTGCGCAGGACATCCCTCCTGAGGTCCGACGTGACATCGATCTCGCCGGTCTTCGGAGCGCCGCTGCTGTCGATATGGACAACATCGACGACCTGCCCCATCGGGCCGGCCGGTAGTCTGAACCTATCTACCTCGGTGCCATCACCATAGACAATTATGGTCGGGGCGAAATAGCCTACGTCGCATTGTCGCTCTTTTTGTACCTTAGCGTCTTTGTCTCCCACCATGAATAAGAGGATCCCGCTGTCCAGAACGACCGTCGCCGAAACTGTCGATTGATTCGTTACGCGTTCCATTCTCTCTCCTTTCGGTTCTCCATGCCTCCCACCAAGGCATGGCAAAACTTACCGCCTCGTTAGGTAAGAAAACTTACCCAAGTCTAATTACTTTGGTCCGTCCCCTCAGTCGCATGCCTGAAATACTGCGCAATTCTGCCCTTAATATTCATAGATGCCAAAAAAAACGTTTATCATGCAGAAATCTATCAAATATGTAAAGCCGAGACTATCGCCAAGTCTCCCCCAATAGTCTCGGCCGGATAGAAAAACTTTACGCGATTCAATTCAGTTACTGCTTCCGACGACGATAAACGGAGCCCAGAAGTATGGATGAGTGTAAGAGCCTTTGGTCGCCATCTTCACCTGAGCCTGGCGAAGCGCGTCGGCCGCGCCGAGCTTAGAGAGCTTGCGCGCTCTGTGGAAATCGATCATCAGTTCGGTTGATGATTGCGACTCGACCTGCCACAAACTTGCCACGACCGTCGGAACGCCCGTAACTATGAAGGGCCTGACGAGGCTCACCATCCCCTCGCCTCTGTAGTAGTGGCCCAGCCCGCTCTGGCAGGCCGACATCACCACGAGCCGTGTCCGCGGGAGCGAGAGCTTATATACCTCTTCGAGCGTCAGCAGTCCGTCGTCCCGACCGGCCAGCACGAGGCTGGCAAGCGATGGGGCGCCTTCCTTCACCAGCGTGTGTAGCGCCAGGTGTATCACGTCGGCGTTCTTGATCTCTGCCAACAGTCTTTTCTTCGTAGCCTGCGCCCCGGTCAGAGCCGTGCTTTGATTGCCATAAAGCTTGGCTAACGCCGAGGCCTCTTGCGCAGCCTCCTTCAGGTCCGGCAGCTCGCTGAACTCTTCAGTGTCGAATTGCGGATTGCCAACGGCAAGGATTCGCTCGTTGACGGGCGCGGGCTTCTTGATCTGCTCGTTCAAGCATTCGACAAGCACCGAGGCGGACGGCGCGTAAGAGATGCTCAGAGATTCGATCAGGTAGAGGCCGTCCGGGTCGATCAGCGCGGCGAAGGGGAGAAAGTGCAAAGCTTTGTCAGGGACGACGCAGACAGCAGTGGCGCCTGAGAGCTGCTCTCTTACCGGTTCGATCAGGTTTGTATAAAGCGTGCGAGCTTTTTCAGACAGCTCTTCGATATCGTCAGAGTCGCTGTTCTTCTTGAGCAGCGCCAGGTAATCGCGGACCAGGTCGTCGGACTCTTTAATCGTGAGCCGCGACCGCGCGAGGCTGAAATGGTCACGGCCGACGACGAAGATGCTCGTCCCCTCATTTGTGACGGAGTATTCGACTAAGGCGAGGCCGGCAGGCAGAGCCCTTTGAATTTCGTCGAGCGGGGCCGACGAGCCCGACCCTTTATCGGTCGCCTCTTCGAGCAGGCCGCGCGCCCGCGATTGTTCAGTGAACTTGAATCCTACGCGATCAAGTTCCGGCGAGCCCTGGTGCAGAGTGATGAGCTGGTCGAAGACCGCATGGCTCGCGTCGAGAAAGTAGCTCCGCTGCTCGCCCTTCTCAAGGCTGAATCGGTATCGCTCTATGTAATCGACCGCCTCTTTGAGGCTGGCCCTGGCGTCCTCATGCTGCTCGACCTGTTTGTAAGTCGCGGCGCGGCCGCGAAAGACGTTGATCATAGGGATAGACTTCTCTTCGGCCTGAGACGCGACTGCCTCCGCCTTGGCGTAGTATTCCAAGGACCTCTCCGTGTTTGACTGCCGGCGGGCCACCTCCCCCGCGCGGAGGTAGACGAGCTGCTCTGTGAAGGAGCGCTGGCGCGGGTCGGCTATCTCGTTAATGTAATTCAGCGCGACTTCGAGATTCTCGTTCGCTTCCTTGAAGCTGCCGAGCTGCGCCTGCTCAAGCGCCGCCAGCGACGAGGCCTGCGCCGCGTAACGAGTCACCTTGGCCTGCTCCGCGTAGGTGAAGGCCTGCTCGGCGAACAGCAGCGAGAGGAAATGGTTTTCGCGCCGGCGGTATATGTCGGCCATCTCAAGGTAATTGCTCGAAAGCGTTTTGAGGTATTTGGGTATTTTCTCTTCCGACTCAGGCCCCACCCTGAATTGCAGCGCGGCCGAGCCGCGAATGTTCCCAAGCGCCTTGTCCAGGTCGCCCAGGTGTGAGTAGGCGACGCTCAGGTAGAGCAATGAATAGGCCTCAAGCGATTCCAGATGCCCCAAGCCTCGGAAAATGTCTCTAGCCTGCTGGCAGTACTTTATCCCCAGCGAGTCTTGCCCTGACCGGGAGTAAGCTATGCCCCTCAAGGCAAGGAGCCTCCCTCTGTGGTAAGGCCAGTTGCGCCCCTCCATGCTGGTGAGCGTCGTTTCGAGCGTCGCGATGCTCGGACTAAACCTGTTGTAGGTATATTGGCACATCCCGCTGTAGTAGCCGGAGACTGCCTGGTGGACTTCGTTCCCGCGCGCTCGAAACTCGTTTTGAAGTCGCGTGTGCGCCGCCTCCGCCTCCTTGAACCTGTCGGTATTGAATAGGTCGATGGCCTGCGCAAACTCTTCATTCAGCTTCAGCTCTTCGGGCTTCTTTGCCGCCGGCAGTCCTTTGAGGTAGAGGGCCGCGTCGGCGATCTCTGAATCGCCGTTCGTCTCTATGAAGAGTTTCCCGATCAACTCCAGCTCGGAGAAGGCGCGCTGCGCCGCCGCCGCGTCATTATTAACGGACGCCCGCAGGTGATCGATGATGTCTGTGAGGACTGCATGCTCTCTGAGCGTCTCGAAATACAGGTCGGCTATATCGCGAGCCCTATTGAAATCGCCGCCGCTCACCGCGGCCCTGAATTCGGCCACGACCTCCTCTTTGGGCTTCTGCGGGTCGAGCGAGGTGGCCGTCTTCTCCAACTGGCTGCTGATCTCCTGCCGCCACCCGTCGTCTCGCTCTATGCCTTCGAGGCGCTTCAGTTCGCGCCGGGCGGCGTCCCTCAGTTGAAGACGCGCGTAGCAGAGCGCGCGATTAAAAAGCGCCTCGGGCATGTCCGGGTCATGTTTTAGAGCGAGGTTGAATTCGTCCAGCGCCTCTTCGACCTTCTGACGTTCGAGCAGGCCAGCCCCCAGGTCGTTGTGAGCTTCTGGGTTAGAAGGGGCGTTCTGCGTAACCAGGCGAAGCACACGGATCGCTTTGCTGCTCTTACCGCTCGCGAGCAGAAAACGCCCGTGTGTAAGCCGCCCTTGAATGTCTTGAGGGCTGTTCGCAGTCTGAAGGATGTACTTCCAGGCTTCGTCCACCTGTTCTGCGTCGACGTCGGTCAGGTCGGGCGCGTCGTTGTAGACCCCGGCCTTGAAACCGCCCGACAGCCTCGGCTCGACCAATCGCCTCTTGCTGTATGCCTTGACAAGGGCTTTGGTTCCGCGCTCGGCGGCCGAATCTCTATTTAATACTATGACGGCCGTCACGATCGCCGCGACGGCCGCGACCGCAATAACCGCGAGGATTATTCTTCGCGTCAGGTATATGCCCGAAGGATTTGAAGGCTTGCGATCGAGCTCTTTATGAATTGCCGTCATAACCAGGACTCCAGTGCGTGAACTTATATCACAACTTCCTTCACGCCCAAACAAAAAATGGAAACTTTGAGACGATTGGAGCTATAGTTTTATTAACTGACGCCGCGAGCCGGACCGGCCGCAGGTTGACATACGGCGCGGCTGTGAATTACGGTTTTCAGTCAATGAAACTAAAAGGAATAGCAACCGCCATGTCTAAGACAAATTACAGAGCTGTTTCTGTTTTCTTGCTCCTCGCGCTGATTCTCTTGCCGGCAAAAGGCGCGGCCGTACAAAGACAGGCCACGGGGCGCAATCAACCGGCGGCTCAAGCCGCGGCCGGTCAGCCCCGCCTGGTCGTCGTCATCGTAATCGACCAGTTCCGTTATGACTTTCTTGAGCGGTTCTCTGACCTCTACGGCAAGAATGGGTTCAGGCGATTGATAGACCGCGGCGCTCTTTTTACGAACGCCAACTACGGTTACGTGCCCACGTACACCGCGCCGGGACACGCGGCGATCTTCACGGGCTCGGTCCCCGCGCAAAACGGCATAGTCGGCAACCTCTGGTACGACCGCGACGCCGGCCGCACCCGCATAATGGTCTCGGACATGAATTCGCGCCTGGTGACTGACGCGGGGGTCGTGGGCGAGGCGGGGGTCGCAAGCCCGCGCGTGTTGATAGGGACGACGATCGGCGACCAGATTCGCCTCTCGAACAACCTCCAGTCGAAGGTAATAGCGCTGTCTCAGAAGGACCGCAGCGCGGTGCTGCCCGGCGGCCAGCGCCCGAACGGCGCTTATTGGTACAACGCGCAGACCGGGACGTTTGTGACGAGTGATTATTACTCGAAAGAGCTGCCCGCCTGGGTCAAGAAGTTCAACGCGTCGGAAGAGAACCCCAAGAAGTATTTCCGCGCGAAGTGGGAACGCGCCCTCGGCCCCGACGCCTATAAACGCGCCCAGGCTGAAAACCTGTCGGTGCAGCGGTCGGCGCTCGGCAACAAGTTTCCGTATGTATTGACGGGCGGCGAAGAGCAGCCCGGCCCGAGGTTCTACTCGGCGTTCGAGTTCACGCCCTTCGCGCTCGATTTCCTCTCCGGCTTCGCAAAGGCGGCGATGGAGGCAGAGTCTCTGGGCGCCGACCAGTTCCCAGACCTTCTGTCGATCAGCTTTTCATCACCCGACCTGATAGGCCATGCCTTTGGCCCCGACAGCCAGGAGGTGCTCGACACTTATGTGCGGCTCGACCGCGTGCTCGCGGACCTGCTCGATTACATCGACCGGCGAGTCGGGCTCGCCAACACGCTGATTGCGATGACCGGAGATCACGGCGTTTGTCCCGTACCCGAGTACGTATCTTCGCTTGGTATGGACGCGGCCCGCATTGAGGCGAGGCCGCTGACTGAAGCCGTGAACAAGGCTCTGGCAGCCCGTTTCGGGGAAGAGAAGTGGGTCGTGAGCTTTGTCAACGACCAGCTCTATTTCGACCGCAAGCTGATAGCCGACAAGCGCGTCATGGCCTCCGAGATCGAGCGCGTCGCGGGCGAGGCCGCGCTCACCGTGCCGGGAATAGTCGGCTATTACACTCGCACGCAGATCGTCGAAGGGCGCATGCCCGACGGCCCGATAGCCCGCCGGGTCGTGAACGGGTTTCATCGCGCGAGGTCAGGCGACGTGTGGATCATCACAAAGCCTTTCTCTTTTGTCGCCGAGGGCAACCTGGCGACTACGCACGGCTCGCCTTACAACTACGACACTCACGTCCCGGTGCTCTTCTATGGCCCTGGCGTGCGCGCGGGCCGCTATCACGTAGAGTGTTCGCCCTCCGATCTCGCGCCGACGCTGGCCGCCTTGCTCGGCGTAGAGATGCCCTCGAACCGGACGGGGCGCGTGCTGTTTGAAGCGATCGAACAACGCAAGTAGGGCGATTGGTGGGAGTCTAAGGAGTAATCAAGCATGAAGTACATCCGTCCGTTCATATCTTCATCGATAGCGGTGATGCTATTAACATCGATCATACTGGGAGCATCGAAATCAACTTTCGCATCCACGGGTCAGGCTAAGAGGCCGAGGAAGACTGCGCCCGCCGAGCCCGCGACGCAGACGCTGACGCCGCGCGACGTTTTAGACAGGGTCCGCGCGTCGACTTCGCAGAAAGAGCGGATCGATCTGCTCGAAAAGTTTCTGCAATCGAGCAAGGGTTCGGACGTCGAGGCGGAAGCGCGCGAGATGTTGATGCGCGAGTACGCGCTCAGGGGCGAGCAGAACCTCCGGGAAGGCAGCCCCCAACTGGCGATGCAGGACTTCAAGAACGTCTTCCGACTCACGCCCCCCACGATCACCGATAAGATATTCGGCCAGTACATCTTCCCGCTGCCGATGGCGATGAACGCCTTCGGCTATCGCACAGAGTCTGTCCAGCTTATGAAATCGTTCGAGAGCCGCTTTAGCGCGGACCCGAACAGGCTCGTGCAGATAGGCTTCTTCTACGTTCAGATCGAAGCCCCGCTTGAGGCGGTCAGAGTGCTTGAGCAGACGGTCCAGCTCGCGCCCGAAGACCACCGCGCACACAACAGCCTGGGCACGGCCTACCTGATAAACCTTCGGCTCGAAGACGCCGCGGCGGAGTTTGAGCGCGCGCTCCAACTCAACCCCCGCGACGAGTACGCGAACCTCAACCTCGCGCAGGTCGCGCGCGCGCGCGGGGACCACCAGCGCGCAGTCACCTACTACCGCAAGCACATTGAGCTCAAACCGGACGATTCGGAAGCGCGCGGCGGGTTGGCCGTATCGCTGCTCGCGCTGGGGCTGGAAGAGGAGGCAGAGCGCGAGATCAAGCGCGCGATGGATGTCGGGCGCAACGACTATCGCTTCTTGACTCAGTTGGCGTACTTCTACGCGACCAAGAAGAAGACGGCCGTCGCGCGTCCGCTCATCGAGCGCGCGGCGCGTATAGACCCGCGCTACGCGTGGGCGCACATCACGAAGGCGAACATCGATCTCCTTGAGAGCAAGTACGGTGACGCGCTGACGACTCTCATCTCGGCGCAAACGCTCGGCGCGTTCCCGACGTTGCAGTTCGAGCTGGTGAAAGCCTTGATGGCCGTAGACGGTTACGACCAGGCGATCGAGGTAATGAACAAAGCTTTCCAGCTCTCGCCCGAAGGCGAGTTCGAGGCCCTGTTGGGCGGGGCGGAGAAGGCGCGGTCGCCGAGGCTCGACCTGCTGTTAGAGCGCGAGAGACAGGCGGCGCTCTTCTTGAACGAGCACCCGACGACGGGGATGCAGTATCGACTGGCTGAAGCTTTGGGGCGGATAGACTATTACCTGAAAGTCGCCAAAGCGGCGCGCAAGCCTGCCGGCGCGGCGAGTCGCCGTCGCGCGCGGGCGCAGCAGGCGAGCTCTGCCGGCGCGTCTGAAGGCAACGCGGCGGGCGACGAGCTGAAGAAGGCGACGCGCCCTCGCCGCGCGCCCGCCTCCGGGACCGAGGGGTCGTTGAGCGGCCCGCTCTCGGCGGGCGCGGACGCAACTCTGCCGGGTGTGGCGGAGTTGCTCAAGGCCGTTACGACCTTCACAACGCTCGACGACGGTCGCCAGCCTTTCCGCATGGTCTGGGTCGCGCGCAAGCTGGCCGACAACGGGATCGCGCTCGACGCGGCCGAGCAGCTTGCGCGCAGGGCGATAACCGTGGCCGACCGCGCGACAGAGCCCGAAGGCTACATGCGCGACGCGCCCTTGCTTGATCGCGAAGGCCGCCGCTCGGTATTCCTGGGGCGCGCACATGACGTGCTCGGGTGGACGTTGCTCAAGAAAGGCGACTCAAAAGGCGCGGTCGAAAACCTGCAAAAGTCTGTTCAGGTGTACCCCGCAAGCCAGGAGCGGCAAACGGCCGTGTGGCACCTGGCCGTCGCCACACACGAAGCGGGCGACGAGAAGCGCGCGCTCGACCTCTACATCGCCAGCTACGTGCCGGACGCGCCGACATCGAACGAGCGCCGCTCGCAGATCGAATCGCTTTACAAGAAGCTGAACGGCTCGCTGGCGGGGCTGGCCGAAAGGCTCAAAGCCCGCTGACGCGAAGTTGACTTCAGAGTGTATTTGAAAGGCTTGTCGATAAGCCGCGGAAGGGCGTGATTCAATAAGCCCGCGCGAGAGCCCTGAAGGGGCGATATTCAATAGCCCGGCGCAACGCGCCGGGTGACGCGTCATACAACGCGTAGCCCTGAAAGGGCGCGATAAGGGTACCGCCCTTTCAGGGCTTTTCATTAATATCATCCGGTTACCAGGGGCGATGCCCCTGGCTATTGAATGATCGCCCCTTCGAGGCTCATTCAATTACGCCTCTTCGAGGCTTTTCATTCACCGTCTTGGAACTCAGGACTGAGAATGGACGGGTCGCTGATAATAGACAAGCCTGAAGGCATCACCTCGCACACCGTAGTTGCGCGCGTGCGACGAGTCGCGGGGACGCGCAGGGTCGGGCATGCGGGCACGCTCGACCCTTTCGCGACGGGCGTGCTGGTTGTTTGCGTTGGCAGAGGCACGCGCCTATCACAGTTCCTCGTCGGCCTGGATAAAGAGTACGTCGCGACGATCAGGCTCGGCTTCGCCACCGATACTCAAGACCTCACAGGGAAACAGATAACGCCTCTCGAATCATCATACAATCGTGGCCTCGAAGGTCTCTGTTCCGTGTTGGACGATTTCCGAGGGCCGCAGATGCAGACGCCGCCTATGTTCTCGGCTAAGAAGGTCGCGGGCGAAAGGCTCTACCGCGCGGCGCGCGCCGGCCGTGTAGTCGAAAGGCAGCCGGTCGCTATCAACGTCTATTCGATCGACTTGATCGAAGACGGTATGAACCCGCGCGCTTTAAATGAGGACGGCACCCGCGACTTCGTCGTGCGAGTAAGATGCTCGTCCGGCACTTACGTCAGGACGCTCGCGCACGACATAGGCGAGCGGTTAGGCGCGGGCGGCCACCTCGCGGCTTTGAGAAGGACCGCCGTGGGCAGTTTCGCCGTCTCGCGGGCAATCGGTCTAGAAGAACTGGAGCGGGCTGGAAGCCAGGCGGTCGATAGCTGCCTGATCGGGATGGCCGAAACGGTTGCTCACCTGCCTGCCGTCGAGCTTGACGCCGACGCGGTCAAGGCGGTGACGAACGGGAGGGAGATAGAATTATCATCTGAGGCGGCCTTTGAGCCCGACGCCGTTGTGCGAATATTGGACCGTGCGGGGGGGCTCGTCGCCGTCGGGGATTTCGATAAGGCGCGCGGCGTCGTTAAGCCTCGGGTGGTCGTTTACTCCTGAGTCGTTTCGCGGCCGCAGCAAGTCCGATAAATGATTGCACTGAAAGCCATTTGGAGCGATTCAAGGCTGTTTCATAGGGCTGCTTGCGCTCTGTGATATAATGCTTTCAGTTTTAGGCGGACGATTGTTTGATAATTGATATCGAGCTAGTTTGACAGATGTTTCGCTTTCGGTGATCGAGGTTGAGCGTGCATCCAGTCGAGCCATGAGCAGCCGGATATTACCTCCGACTGTGCGCCCGCGAGGGCGAAGACTGAGTGTCGTCCTAACTCTCGCAGTAAAGAGTGGTGAGGCCGTCAATAGTTCCAGTGCGTTGCAGGAGTAGACTGGGACCTGACCCTATCGCCCTTAGAGTGGTCAGCACACGGCATGGAATCGGAGGTAACAGATGGAAGAAAATAAGGTAAACATAAGCGACCTCCTCGAGACGCATCGCCGCGACCGCGAGCGACTGGCCTGGGAGGGTACATTCCGCGACTACTTCGAGCTGGTCCTACAGAACCCGAACATATCGAAGCTCTCGCACGCGCGGATCTGCGACATGGTCCTGGCCGCGAGCGTCGAGAAGATCAACGAAGGCTCGCGCGACGAGATCACCCGCTTTAATTTTTTCAGCGACGAACTCTACGGGATCGAAGGGCCTATCTCGAAGATCGTCGAGTACTTCAAGTCCGCGGGCCAGCGGCTTGAGGTCAGGAAGCGAATACTGCTCCTGATGGGGCCTGTCGGCGGCGGCAAATCGACGATCGTGACGATGCTGAAACGCGGGCTGGAGAAATGGTCGCGGACCGACAACGGCTCGGTCTACGCGATCAAAGATTGCCCGATGCATGAAGAGCCTCTCCACCTGATCCCGCCCGAGCTTCGCCCTGAGATCGCACGCCATTACGGCATGTACATCGAAGGCGAGCTGTGCCCGCAGTGCCGCTACAACCTGGAGCACGTCTACCACGGCCGCCACGAGGACGTGCTCGTCCACCGCATAGTCTTTTCGGAGAAAGACCGTATAGGCATCGGCACCTTCGCGCCTTCGGACCCGAAGTCGCAGGACATCACCGAGCTGACCGGGTCGATCGACCTGTCGACGATAGGCGAGGTCGGCGTCGAGAGCGACCCGCGCGCCTACCGCTTCGACGGCGAGCTCAACATCGCCAACCGCGGCTTGATGGAGTTCGTCGAGATGCTGAAGGTCGACGAGAAGTTCCTCTACAGCCTGCTCACGCTCAGCCAGGAGCAGAACATCAAGACCGGCCGTTTCGCGATGATCTACGCGGACGAGGCAATCATATCGCACACGAACGAGAACGAGTACAGCGCGTTCGTGGCGAACCGCAAGAGCGAAGCGCTCCAGGACCGCATCATCATGATCAAGGTCCCTTACAACCTGAAGGTCTCTCAGGAGGAGCGCATCTACGACAAGCTGCTCAAACAGTCCGAGGCGCTGCGCAACATCCACATCGCGCCCAACACGCTCAGGATCGCCGCGATGTTCGCCGTGATGACCCGGCTCGAAGAGCCTAAGAAGGCCAACATCGACATAGTCAAGAAGATGAAGCTTTACGACGGCGAGGATGTCGAAGGCTTCAAGACGAAGGACGTTCGCGAGCTACAGGAAGACACGGTCCGCGAAGGGATGGACGGCATCAGCCCGCGCTACATCATAAACCGATTGTCGGGCGCGCTCGTGCGCGACAACATCACCTGCATAAACCCGATCGACGCGTTGCGCGCGATCAAGGACGGGTTCGAGCAGCACACGGGGATTTCTACGGACCAGCGCGACCGCTACCTGAACCTTATCGCCTCGACTCGCCGGGAGTTTGACGACATCGCCAAGAACGAGGTGCAGCGCGCGTTCGTCTACTCGTTCGAGGAGATGGCTAAGGGCATTTGCGACAACTACCTCGACAACGTCGAAGCCTACTGCAACAAGGAGAAGCTCAAAGACCCGATCACGGAAGAGGAGCTTGAGCCGGACGAGAAGCTTATGCGCTCTATCGAAGAGCAGATAGGCATCAGCGAGAACGCGAAGAACACTTTCCGGCAAGAGATACTCATCCGCATATCGAGCCACGCGCGCAAAGGCAAGCCATTCGAGTACCGCTCCCACGAGCGATTGAAGGAGGCCATCGAGAAGAAGATATTCTCGGACCTCAAGGACGTGGTCAAGATCACGACTTCGGCCAAGACGCCTGACGCAGACCAGCTTCGCCGCATCAACGAGGTGATCGACCGGCTGGTGACACAGCACGGCTACTGCACCGTCTGCGCAAACGAGCTGCTAACCTACGTCGGCACGCTGCTTTCGCGTTAAGCGAGCGGGCGGGCCACTCAACCTGCTGGCAAGCACGCCCGCACCTCTTAAAGAGTGTGCGGGCCGCTTTTTAGGATTAGATATGTCAGTCCAACGAAATGACTGGTCGCTACAGCGTAAAGGGCAGATAGATCAGGAGCGGCACAAGGAGCGCGTTCGCGAGGCGATAAAGAAGAACCTCGGCTCGATCGTGTCGAACGAATCGATCATACTGTCGGACGGCAAGCGGATCGTCAAAGTCCCTATAAGGTCTTTGGACGAATACAAGTTCCGCTTCGATTACAAGAAGAAGAAGCACGTCGGCACGGGCGACGGCAACACGCAGGTGGGCGACGTGATAGCGCGCGAGGGCCAACCCGGTCAGGGGCCGGGGCAGGGGCCGGGCGCGGGCGACCATCCGGGACAAGAGTACTACGAGGCCGAAGTCGATATTGACGAGATCGCGAAGCTGATCTTCGAAGACCTGCACCTGCCATACCTGGAAGACAAGGCTAAACAGGCCGTGCAGTCGAAGACGACGAAGTTCACGGAGATACGACGCTCGGGGATACTGGCCAACCTCGACAAGCGCCGCTCGATAATGGAGAACATCAAGCGGCAGGCGCGCGAGACGGGCAACGCGCAGATGGGCCGCTTCAAGAAGGAAGACCTGCGGTATAAGACCTGGGAGGAGCAGGTCAAGTACGAGTCGAACGCCGTCGTCATAAGCATGATGGACGTCAGCGGCTCGATGGGCGAGTTCAAGAAGTACATCGCGCGGTCTTTCTATTTCTGGATGGTGCGGTTCCTGAAGACGAAATACGATCAGGTGAAGATAGTCTTCATCTCTCACCACACGGAGGCGAAGGAAGTCACCGAGGAGCAGTTCTTCACGCAGGGCGAATCGGGCGGCACCGTCGTCTCGTCGGCATACCGCCTCGCGCTCGACGTGATCGCCGAGAGGTTTCCGCCGAAAGACTGGAACATCTACCCGTTCCATTTTTCAGACGGTGATAACTACTACTCAGACAACGACGAGGCCGTGCGGTTGGCCGACGAGTTGATCTCTACGTGCAACCTTTTCGGCTACGGCGAGATCGGCGAGGAGGGCGCGTCGAGCTACCGCCGCTCTTCGGGCGCGCTGCTTTCGATCTTCAAAGACCGGCTCAAGGACCAGGATCGATTCGTCGGCGTCCGCATAGACGATAAAGAAGACGTTTACCCCGCGCTGAAAGAGTTTTTCGGAAAGCGGGGCGAAAGAGCTTAATTAAGTCCTGAGTGCTGAGTGCTGAGTGCTGAGTTATATACTCTCACTCAGGACTCAGCACTCAGGACTCAGGACTACTTATGATCGACAGGGAAGTCAAAGAGCTCGACCAGGCTATAGAGCAGATCTGGGACATCGCTACGACAAAGTTCGGCCTCGACCCTTTCCCGGTGAGGTTCGAGATCGTCCCGGCGTCGGTGATGTATGAAGTCGGCTCTTACGCGCTGCCGGGCCGGTACTCCCACTGGACTTTCGGCAAGGCATACCACCGCATGAAGATGATGTACGACTTCGGGCTCTCGAAGATTTACGAGGTCGTCATCAACTCGAACCCCTCGTACGCCTTTCTGCTCGAAACGAATTCGCCGATCCAGAACAAGATGGTCATAGCCCACGTCCTGGGCCACGTAGATTTTTTTAAGAACAACGCGTACTTCTCGCGGACCAACCGCCGCATGGTCGACGAGGCGGCTATGCACGCCCGGCGCATGGCCGAGTACGAGTTCAAGCACGGCCGCAAGGTCGTCGAAGAGCTGCTCGACGCGGTCCTGTCGATCGAAGAGCACATCGATCCTAACTTCTTCATCAAGCGCGAAGCGCGCGACCCGAAGAAGCAGGAGGAGGCAAATCGCCGGAAGCGCGAGGGGCGTTATGACGACCTCTTCTCCGAAGACGAGATCAGCCATGGGGGCGCCGTCGCGAAGGAGGCCGACGAGGACCACAGGCATAAGCCGAGCATCGAAACCCCCGAGAAAGACCTGGTCTATTTCCTGATGAAGAACTCGCCCATTCTCGAAGAGTGGCAGCGCGACATAATCGCGATGCTTCACGAAGAGATGGAGTACTTCGTCCCGCAGATGCAGACGAAGATAATGAACGAGGGCTTCGCCTCGATCATGCATTCCAGGATCATGCGCGAGATGGACCTGTCGACGAGCGACCACGTCGAGTTCGCGGAGCTGCACGCGGGGGTCGTGTCGCCGCACAAAGGTCAGCTCAACCCTTACTACCTCGGCTACAAGATATTCGAGAACATCGAGAGGCGTTGGGACAAGCCGACGAAGGAAGAGCAGGAATTGTACGGGCGGCGCGGCGGCGAAGGCTGGGATAAGGTGATGGAGGTGCGCGAGCTTGATAACGACATTTCGTTCCTGCGCAACTACCTCACCGAAGAGCTGTGCGAAGAGCTTGACCTGTTCGTCTACCAGTTGGTCGACGAAGAGGAGTGGACCGTGAGTGAGAAGAACTGGCAGAGGGTCCGCGACCAGCTAGTGGCGAACATGACGAATTTCGGCTTCCCATACATAGATGTCACCGACGGCGACTACGACGGCAACCGCGAGCTTTATCTGATGCACCGCTACGAGGGCGTCGAGCTGGATATGAAGTACGCGCGCAAGACGCTTGAGTACGTTCACAAGCTGTGGGGGAGGGACGTGCACCTGGAGACGGTCGTCGACGAAGAGCCGCTCGTGATGCACTACGACGGCAACGAGCACGACGAAGATTAAAGTCTGCCGACGCGCTCAAAAAAAATTGGCAAAGAATTCTTGAAGGTGCGTTCAATCAGTAGCGGGGGCTCTCAAGCCAGAGCACGGGCTGGAGCGTTAGCGATTAGTTCTTGAGATGCCTCCGCCGCATAATAATAAGATTCAGGATGTGAAAATGAGACTCTATCGTGCTTTGATGCTGGTAGTGTTGCTATCCGGCGTCGCGTACGGGCAGGGGGTTATAATCCCCGACTGCCGCCCCTGTCCTCCCAGACCTGTCCCTCGCCCACAGCCGATCCCGCGCGCGCTCAAGGTCAAATCCGTAAAGATAACTACAAAAATAGACGCGCAGGTGGCTACGACGAAGGTCGAGCAGGTCTTTGAAAACGACACGCCGTACAGGCTGGAAGGGTCGTACTTCTTCCCCATACCCGAAAGCGCCTCGATCACCGATTTCGCGATCTTCGACGGCGACAAACGGATGGCCGCCGAGGTGATGGAGCGCAACAAGGCGCGGCAGATCTATAACGAGATCGTCAGGAAGATGATCGACCCCGGCCTGCTTGAGTACGCCGGCAAAGACCTGTTCCAGGCGAACGTATTCCCCATCGAGCCGCGAACGACTAGAAAGATAGAGCTCTCTTACACACAGGTCTTGAAGAATGAGGCGGGCACGGTCTCCTACCGCTACGAGCTAGGCTCGGGCCGCAGAATCCTCTCGCAGCCCATCGGGCAGATCGCCGCGAGCGTCGAGATAGTCTCGCCCGTCGATTTGAAGTCGATCTTCTCGCCTTCGCACAAGCTCTCCGTGAATCGACACGGCGAGCGGAGGGCGACGCTCAGTTTCGAGGGCACGGGCGAAGAGGCGCAGAAAGATTTTCAGCTCTATTACAGCCTCTCGGAAAAAGAGTTCGGGCTGTCGCTGCTCACGCACCGCGAGCCGGGCAAGGACGGTTATTTCCTGTTGCTGATCTCGCCGAAGGTGAACATCGGTGAACAGGAGCGCGCCCCGAAAGACGTGGTCTTCGTCTTCGACACGTCGGGCTCGATGAGCGGGGAGAAGATCGAGAAGGCGAAGGCCGCTCTGCGCTTCGGCGTCGAGGCGCTCGCCGCGCGCGACCGCTTCAACATCATCTCGTTTTCGGGCGAAGAGCACTTGATGAAATCTTCGCTCGTCGAAGCCGACCGGCAGGCGAAGCAGGATGCGCTCTCATTCGTCGAGCGCATACGCGCCGAAGGCGGGACGAACATAAACGATTCGCTCGTCGCCGCGCTGAAACAGTTCGAGCCGAGCGACAGGCCGCAGATGGTCGTCTTTATGACCGACGGGCTGCCGACGGTCGGGACCACCGACATCAAAGAGATTATTAAGAACGTCGCCAGCGCGAACCGCGCCAAGGTCAGGCTCTTTTCGTTCGGCGTCGGTTATGACGTGAACACCAATCTGCTGGACAAGCTCTCGGCGGACAATCAGGGTGTGAGCGATTACATAGCGCCGGGCGAAGACCTCGAAGTCAAAGTCTCGAACTTCTTCGCGAAGGTGAACTACCCTGTGCTGTCGGACCTCGGCCTCGACCTCGGCGGCGTGGAAGCGGAGATGCAATACCCGCGCGCATTGCCCGACCTGTTCAAAGGGTCACAGCTAACGATCGTCGGGCGCTACAAGAACAGCGTAAACAGGGCGACCCTCAGGTTGACGGGGAAGGTGGGCGCTCGCTCCGAGACGTTGAGCTTCGCGGGCCACAGTTTCCCGGCCGAAGAGAAAGATAACCAGTTCCTGCCTCGACTCTGGGCGACGCGGCGGGTCGGGCACCTGCTCGAACAGATAAGGCTCAACGGCGAGAACCGCGAGCTGGTCGACGAGATAGTAAGCCTCGGCACGCGGTTCGGCATCGTGACCCCGTACACGTCGTTCCTGGTCACGGAGGATATGAAGGACCTGGCGCGGTTCGGCGCGAGGGCGAATCAGATGGACAGCACGTTCAAAGCCATGCAACCGCAGGTGGCCGGCCGCGACGCGCCTGCGAGTGGCGAGATGGCCGTCAGGCGCAGTCGGGAAGAGCGGAAGATAAAAGAGGCCGAGCGAGATGATGGCATCGCGGATCTGCTCTCGACAGTGCGCGTGGTCGGCAGCAAGACTTTCCTGATGAGAGATGGCGTCTGGGTCGATGCCGATTACAAAGCCGACGCACGATTGCCCAAAGTCGACGTCACGTTCGGCAGCGAAGAGTTCTTCAAGCTTGTCGCGGATAAGCCACAGCTCGCAGAGTTCTTCGCGCTCGGTAAGAAGGTGATCGTCGTGCTCGAAGGGAAGGTCTATCAATCGACCTGAGGCCGACGTGTGCTTGACCTGACAGCCGCCTGATCCTATCCTACCAACTAAACCGCGGTAGGATAGATATGAGAATTCTGATCGCCTCGCTGCTGCTCCTGGTATTGACGGCGCAAGCCGGCGCCGCGAACGACGCTTACCGACAGGCGGCGCTCGACGCCGCGCGGTGGATCAGGGCGAGCGCGATCAAGACCGACGCGGGGATAGGCTGGCCTTCCGACCCTCGCGATCCGAAAACACTCAACACCTCTCTCTACAGCGGAACGACCGGAGTAATACTCTTCTTCCTCGAAGCCTACCGCTCGACCGGCGACAAGTCGTACCTGGACGACGCACGGTCGGGCGCGGATCATCTTCTCTCGGCGCTCGACAAAGAGAAAGATGCGGGGCTCTACACGGGGCTCGCGGGGATCGGCTTCGCCCTACAGGAGACTTACAAGGTCGCGGGCGACGAGCGCTACCGCAGAGGCGCGCGTCGATGCGCGGAGTTGATTCGCGAGCGCGCGATCAAGCAGGGCGGCGGCGTGGAATGGAATGACATTACTGACGTGATAAGCGGGAGCGCGGGGGTCGGCCTTTTCATGTTGTACGCCGCGAGGGAGTTGAAAGAGCCCGCTTTCCGCCAGACTGCTTCGGAGGCCGCGCTGAGGCTCATCGAGCTAGGCAAGCCCGAAGCGGGCGGTTTGAAGTGGGCGATGTCGCCGCGATTCCCTCGATTGATGCCTAACTTCTCTCACGGCACGGCGGGCATAGCTTATTTCCTGGCGACTGTCTACTCGGAGACGAAAGAGGCGAAGCTCCTCGAAGCCTCGCTGGCCGGGGCCATGTATCTGCAATCGATCGCGAAGACCGAAGGCGATGTCTGTATGATCTTTCACAACGAGCCGGACGGCAAAGAGCTTTATTATCTTGGTTGGTGTCACGGCCCCGTAGGTACCGCGAGGCTCTTTTACAGGCTCTTCCAGGTTACTAATGATCGCAAATGGCTCGACCTTGTAAAGAAAGCTGCGAGGGGGATCATCGAAAGCGGCATACCCGAAAAGCAGACAGCGGGCCTCTGGAACAACGTGAGCCAGTGTTGCGGCTCGGCCGGCGTGGCGGAGTTCTTCTTGAGCCTTTATCAGATCATCCCCGACCGCGCTTACCTCGATTTTTCGAAGCGTGTAACCACTAACCTCCTGGCCAGAGCGTCGCGCAACGCCAAAGGGGCGAGCTGGGTTCAGGCGGAGCACAGGGTCAAGCCCGAGTTGCTGGTGGCGCAGATCGGTTATATGCAGGGCGCGGCCGGGATAGGGATGTGGCTCCTGCGCCTGGATGGCTTCGAGCGCAAAAAGAAGGTCGGCATCACACTGCCGGACTCTCCCTTCTGAACGACCCGCGGCGTAAAGGCCGAGCTTGATAACAGCCGGCTCGACTCGCTAGACTCTTCAATTCATGGGCAAAGTCTCAGCCGAATTCGCAATCATCGGGGCAGGCCCCGCGGGCTCGCACCTCGCATCGCGCCTGGCCGCGGGCGGGCGCGAATGTTTGATGTTCGACCCGAAAGGCGCGTGGGAGAAGCCGTGCGGCGGCGGCGTCCCGACCCGCGCCATCCGCGAATTCGCGTTCCTGCTTGAAAACTCGAACTACCCGCACAAGCTCATCGACCGCATAACTATGATCTCGCCCATCGGCCGCAAAGTCTCACTCAAGCTCGACCGCCCCTTCGCGATCTACTCGCGCAAGGTTTTGAATGGGCTGGTGCTCGATCGCGCGCTTGAGGCCGGGGCCGAGTTCGTGCGCGCGGGGGTGACCGCGTTCGAGCGCGTAAGCGATGGGTGGTCGATCACCACGAGCGATGGGCGCGAGTGGCGCGCGAAGTTCCTCATCGGCGCAGACGGCGCGGCGAGCTTCACGCGCAGGCGGCTGGTGGGCATCTTCCCCATGCGCGACCTCGCGCTGGCCTTCGGCTACAACGTCGCCGAAGAGGCGGAAGAGCTTGTCAGGCCCGGTAATGGCGGGCTCAATGGATCGCCGGGGCCGGACACCGTGGTCGTGCGATTCCCGAGTGACTTTACAGGCTATCTCTGGGCCTTCCCGAGGCCGGGCGTGATGAACTTCGGAGTCGCCGCAAAACTGGGCGAGCGATCCTCCGACGAGCTGCGAGCGTTGCTTTCGGGCTTCGTTCAAGATTTTTACGGAGGCCGAATGCCTGACCCCGCGCGGGTCACTTTTTTCGGGGCGAAGATTCCGACTCTGGACCTCGCGGCCTGGAAAGACCTGCGCGCGGTCGGCGACGGGTGGGCGCTCGTAGGCGACGCGGCGGGCTTCTGTGACCCCATCACTGGCGAAGGAATTTTCTACGCTTTCAAATCGGCCGACCTGCTCGCCGACGCGCTGCTGGCGGGCGAAGAGTCCGAATCGCTCGATGGCAATTATGATCGATCCGCCGCGCTGTACGAACGGTTGTGGCGCGAGAGCTTCGGCCGCGAGCTTGAACACGCCTCCTACAGGCTGCCGCAGTTTTACCACGGACATTTCTTCGGTCACGTCTTCACAGACGCGGTCGTGCGGTTGGCGAAGCACCACAGAGGAGTGCGCACGGTCCTGATAAACGCCCTGATAGGCGAGCAGAGCTATGTCACGCTGAAGAGAGATCTGCTACGCCGCGCTTACCAGTTCTTTTAGTACTTTTGCCACAGAGACACAGAGGCACAGAGTATGGATTATAATTCTCTGTGCCTCTGTGTCTCTGTGGCATGTGTGAACTATCTGTTAAACTCAATCTTCGATCTACAGACTGAAAGGTAAACGACAGCTTTGAGGGCAAAAGGCCGGTCCCCGCTAGCCATCATCTTCGTCACAGTATTCATCGATCTTGTCGGCTTCGGCATAGTCATCCCGGTGCTGCCGCTGTACGCGGCGCAGGAAGGCGCGTCTGAAAAGGTCATAGGCATCCTGCTCGGTATCTTCTCGGGCATGCAGTTCATCTTTGCGCCCATCCTGGGGAAGCTCTCGGACAGAGTGGGCCGCAGGCCCGTGCTGCTGTTGAGTCTCATAGGGACCGCTATCGGGTTCTTGATAATGGGGCTCGCGCCGTCGCTCCCGGCCATCTCCGTCTTCGGGCTCTCGCCGGTCCTCTGCTGGCTCTTCATCGGGCGCATCATCGACGGGATAAGCGGGGGCAACATCTCAACCGCGATGGCCTACATCGCGGATGTCACGCCGCCCGAGAGGCGTTCGAGCGGGATGGGATTAATCGGCGCGGCGTTCGGGCTCGGCTTCATCTTCGGCCCCGCGATAGGCGGGCTGCTGAGTCAAATCTCGCTCTCCGCGCCCTTCTATTTCGCGGCGGCGCTGGCGACGGCAAACGTAATCGCGCTCTATCTCCTGCTGCCTGAGAGCCTCTCTGCCGAAACCCGCGGCGAGGCGAGCCGGCGCGGCGCAATCGCGCAAGTCTTCAGAGAATCCGGTAGCTGGCAACTGGCTGGCGTGATGGCGACATATTTTTTTGCGACCGTGTCGTTCGCGCTCCTGACGGCCATCTACGCTTTGTTCACGAGCAAAAACGAGCGGTTCAGTTTCGACGTTACGCACAACGGCTACGTCTTCGCTTACCTGGGGCTGATCGGCGCGTTGATTCAGGGAGGGCTGCTCAGAAGATTGGTGAAGATGTTTAGCGACAAGACGCTGACCGTGACGGGAATCCTGCTGATGGCCATCAGCATGTTCGCCCTGCCCGTGAGCGAGAGCGTCCCGATGCTGCTGGTCGCGAGCACGGGCATCGCCATAGGCAACAGCCTCGTCACTCCGACGCTAAACGGTATGGCGAGCAAGAGCGTGAACGCCGCGTGGCAGGGAAGGGTGCTCGGCGTCTTGCAGTCGGCCGCGAGCCTCGCGCGCATCATCGGGCCGGTGCTCGGCGGCTACCTGCTCGGACGCGACGCGGTGAGGGATGTCAACTACGGCAAGACGCCATTCTGGACGGGAGGCGTAATCATGCTTTTAGCGCTCGGCATAGCTTTGACTTTGCAGCCGGGGACGGTGAGCGGAAAAGAAGAATCGTTCGGGGTGGAAGGCCGGGGGTAAACCATGTACGAGATCAGCGTCTGGATACACATCTTGATGGCGGCAATCTGGGTCGGCGGGCTCGTCTACACCGCGGCGATTGCCGTCCCGTTCGCGGTGAGCCGCGGGGGCGAGGAGCGGCAGCGGATTCTTCGCGGACTGGGCCGCAGGTTCCGGCCCATAGGCTGGGGGGCGATCATCTTGCTTGTCATCACGGGGCTCGGAAATCTCATGCTGCGCCCCTCGCCTGTTGGTCTACATCAACTGCTGAATGGCGAAGCCTTCGACCCGCGGAGAGTGTACGAGCCGATCGCCACGTGGCTGCCATGGAAACTGATTCTGATCGCGCTGATGGTCGCGTTGATGCTCTATCACGACATCACGAGCACGCGCGCGGCGCGTCAACACGAGGGCGACCGGGAGAGCGCGCCCGGCAATCGCGGCGGGTCTATGGCTGCGGCGATTGCGACGCTGCTCGCAATCGCAATCCTTTATGTCTCGGTACGTCTAGTTCGCGGCTAAACGCTCTTCTTCGGAGTGCTGCGACTCGTCGCCGCTTTGGCGTTAGTTACCACGGCCTTACCTAACTCGAAAGCGGCGACAAGTCGCAGCACTCCGAAATAACACCTAGTCTCATTCATTCGCATTTACCTTCGCGCTCCGCTGGCGGACCGCCTCAAATAAGACGACGCCTACGGCCACAGAGACGTTGAGCGAATTGATCTTGCCGCGCATAGGTATCGACACGACCGCGTCGCACCGCTCGAGCACGAGCCGGTGGAGCCCGTGGCCTTCGCTCCCAAAGACGAGGGCGACCGGGCCTGAGTAATCGTATTCCGTATAGCTCATCTCGGCCGAGCCTTCGACCCCTACGACCCAGACGTTCGCCCTCTTCAACTGCTCGATGAACGAAGCGAGATTCGTAACACGGGCTACGGGCAAGTATTCGACCGCGCCCGCGGAGGTCTTCGCGGCCGTCTCCGTGATATGAGCGGCCCGGCGCTCGGGGATTATCACTGCGCTTGCGCCTGCGCACTCAGCCGTGCGGATGATCGCGCCGAGGTTATGAGGGTCCTCCACGCCGTCCAGAAGTACAAAGATCGTATTCGGCGAGATGTTTGACAGCACCTCGTCCTCGTCCGCGTAGCTGGCGGCCGAGACTATAGCCATCACGCCCTGGTGGTTCGCGTTCCCGCTCAATCGATTCAAAGCTGCGCGAGGCTCGCGCCGGAGCGGGACCCCCGCCCGTCGCGCCGCCGCGACTACCTCCGAGAGCCTTTCGTGTTTCGTCCCTTCCGCGATGATCACGCGCTCTATGCGGCGGCTCTGTGCGCGCAACGCCTCAAGCACGGGTAGAAGACCGTAAATCTGCGACATACCTCTTTTCTAATACAACGCGGCCGCAAACTCAACGCGCCGTCTGTCGCCGGTCGGGCTCTCTCCCGAGAGTCTTTGATCGATGGCGGCCCAGATGGTGAAATTGTAGGGGCAGCCCTTGTGGCTGCCCGGATCGTCCGAAGGACGATGACGTAATCGCGCTGACGTGCGATCCGGGCAGGGACAAGCCCCATAGGCTTTAAGCTAAGAAGGAGCTTGTCCCGCCTTCTATAATCGAATCCCTGAAAAAGCAGGCCGGGCTGATAGCCTGGCCTTTGCTTCGTTTTCTCAGGTACTCTATCGGCTTTATCA
>DATFGQ010000019.1:0-37219 GCA_035249305.1 Blastocatellia bacterium
GCTCACATTGACAACCGGCAATCAAAGTCAGAAACTGGCCTGAGAGCCATCTCAATTCGCGAGGAGGGACCGATGAGAACAGTACCCGTTTTGATCTCTATCACAACGGCGGTCGCCGTCTTAATGGCTTCCGCGGTCGCGCCCGAAGCAGACACGTTTCGCCCCGTCGTAAGGGGCAAGCGGGGCGTCGTCACGGCCGGCCACCCGCTGTCGGCCGAAGCAGGGCTCAGACTGCTCCAACAGGGCGGCAACGCCGTCGACGCCGGCTGCGCCACGATACTGGCCGCATCGGTCATAGAGTTCTCGCACTTCTCTTTCGGTGGCGAAGTGCCGATCATAATCAAAACCGGCGGCGGCCCTCCGGTCGTCATCAACGGCCAGGGCCAGGCGCCAAGACTCGCGAACCGCAAGTTCTTCCTCGACCGCGCCGGGAAGGGCGAGCAGGCCGGCGAGTTCGTTTACAGGGGCGCTCCCGAATACGTCTCGATCTCGGCGGGCGGCGCGCGTCCGGGCACCATCCCTTCGTCGGGGATACTGCCCGCCACCGTCCCCGCGGTGCTGGACGCGGTCGTCGTCGCGCTCGACCGTTTCGGCACGAAGTCGCTGGCCGAAGTGATGCAGCCCGCCATCGAGCTTGCCGACGGCTTCCCCATAGACGAGCTGCGCGTGACCTACATCAAAAACACCCGGAAGATATTCGAGGCCTGGCCTACGAGCGCGAAGCTCTTTCTGCCGGGCGGCCGCGAGCCTCGCGTGGGCGAGATCTTTTCGCAGCCCGATCTTGCGCGCACGCTCCGACAGATAGTCGCGGCCGAGCGCCAGGCGCGCAGTCGCGGCCGCAGCCAGGCGCTCAAAGCGGCGCGCGACTATTTTTATAAAGGCGCGGTCGCAAAACGCATCGGCGAGTTTGCCGAGGCGAACGGCGGCCTGCTGCGCGCGGGCGATTTCGCGGCATTTCAAGCGAGGGTCGAAGAGCCGACCCGCACGACTTACCGCGGGCTGGAAGTCTACAAGACGGGCTTCTGGGCGCAAGGGCCAGCGATGTTAGAGACGCTCAACATGCTCGAAGGCTACGACCTGCGCTCGATGAAACACAACTCCGCCGACTACATCCACACCGTCACCGAAGCGCTGAAGCTGGCGTTCGCCGACCGCGATCGATATTACGGTGATCCAGATTTCGTTAAGGTGCCCGGCGTCGAGCTTCTATCGAAAGAGTACGCCGCCCGGCGCAAAGCTCTGATAGACCCCGCGCGCGCGTCCTTGGACCAGCGGCCCGGCGACCCCGTAAACAATAAAGCATTGCCGACGACGCCCGCGCGGCCGACCCTGACGGGCGCGTCACAGGTGCCGGAAGCCGAGCGCGCCAACGACACCACATGCGTGAACGTCATAGACAAAGATGGCAACCTCTTCAGCGCGACGCCGTCGGGCGCGTGGCTGCCCGCGGTCGTCGCGGGCGACACAGGGGTCTTGATGGGGCAGCGCATGCAATCGTTCCTTCTCGAAGAGGGCCACCCGAACATGCTTGAGCCGGGTAAGCGGCCGCGCGTCACGCTCACGCCCACGCTCGTATTGAAAGACGGCCGCCCGTTTCTCGTGCTCTCGACTCCGGGCGGCGACAACCAGGACCAGTCGCTCATTCAAATACTCTTCAACATAATCGAGTTCGGCATGAACGTTCAGGAAGCCGTCGAGGCTCCGCGCTTTCAGACGCTTCACCTCGTAAGCTCGTTCGACGACCACCGCTTCAACCCCGGCGTGCTCAACTTAGAAGACCGCATCGCGAAGGAAGTCTTTGACGATCTGAAATCGCGCGGCCACAAAGTCGAGGCGCAGCCGGCGTGGGGCAACCCCTCGGCCCCGACGGTCATAATGTTCAGGGTCGACACGGGGGTGATCGAAGGCGGCGCGGACCCGCGACGTGGACGTTACGCCGTCGCCTGGTGAATAGACCGAAGTTATAATCCTGCTGAAGGAGATTGATTGATGACCACTGCTGATTGGAAAGGGCTGGCCTCGGAGCTCAGCGAGCTATTAAGACTGCAATCGACGCCGCTGGCGATCACGTTTTCCGGCGCGGCCCCCGAGGGCGTCGCGCCATTTGAAGCGCAAACGCCCGAGCCAATGCCGGATGGCCGAACGGGCAAGGTCCCGGCCGGGTGCGTCTTCTGGGTCGAGGCCGCGGACAAGACTTTTACGACGCGGCCCGAAGACCACGCCAATTGCAGCGTAGGCAGTCTCACACACGGGTTGAAGACCATCGAAGAAGTAGCGGGCAACTCCGACGTGGCCGCGCTCGTCGAGTCGGGCTGGGTGACGATGGACGTTGTCCCGCAGATTCCCGTCGTCAAAGATCGTGCGGAGTTCATCACCTACGGCCCGCTGGCCGACGCCGCCGACCCGGACGTGGTCTTCCTCAGGCTCAACGCCAAGCAAGTCATGGTGCTGCACGACGCCGTGCCGGGGCTCAAGTTCGAAGGCAAGCCGCAGTGCCACATCATCCCGATGGCGAAAGAGAACAACGACGTGGCCGTGAGCGTCGGCTGCATGTTGAGCCGCGTGCGCACGAATCTCCCGAACGGCGAGATGACCTGCGCGATCCCTGCCGCCAGACTCCGTGAGGTGGTCGACAATCTCCGCGCGACCGCGGCGGCGGACCTGGCCGTGGCGGCGTACGCGAGCCGCGACGCGCAGAGGTTCGACAGGTAGCGTCTTTAGTGACCGCGCCGGCCATCGATATTCGATATGCCGCTGATAGAGATATTGAAGCTTGTTGGTTTCGCGATGGGGGCCGCGCTCTACCTCTACATCGCGTGGCTGATCTGGCACAGGCGGCTGGGCTCGCGCAAGGCGCTGACGCAGACCGAGCGCACTTTCATAACGCTCGGCCTCTGCATGGGCGCGTGGTTCTTAGGCAACCTCTTCACGGTGCTCCACCTGTTGGTGCTGCGCGACAGGCTGACCGGCCTGCTGCGCGTGTGGGACACGATGACGATGGTCGGGATAGCGCTCTTCCCGGCCGCGCTGCTTCATGCGCACGTCGCCTTCTGGTCGTCGATAGACAATTACCGCTTCCTCAAACCGCGCCACGTCCGGCTGTCCGCGATCCTGATATACCTGCCGATGGTCGGGCTGCCGTTTGCGCTCTACCTGCTTTTCAAAGGCGAGTACCAGCCTTTCCTCTTCAAGCTCCGGCCGCTGCTGATCCCCTACTCTGTCTGGTTCGTCTTCGCGGTCTGGTCTTCGGCGGCAATCGACTGGGCGATGAAAGACCGCTTCGAGAACTGGGCCGAGCGCGAGCGGCGCTTCTTCAAGCGGCTGGCGCTGCTGTTATTCATGATCGGCGCGCTGGAATTCCTGGTCGTCGTCATACTCAAGTCGGGGCCTAACGACGCGCCTTGGGTCGCCTACGTGCTGCTTTCGCTGCTGCCGCCTTTCGCGGTCGCTTATCACGTTTACCGCTACAAGCTGGTCGAGCTCGCGATCAAAGACAGCCTCGTATACGCCGCGTTCGCCGTAGTCTTTATCGCGGTCTACACTTATGGCGTCAGGCGGATCGATCAATTTCTTGTCAGGCAACTGGGCTCGGAGCCCGGCGTGGTCGAGGTCCTGTTGATACTCGGCATGGTCGCGCTGACGGGGCCTTTCGTGCGCTTGATAGACAGGGGCGTCCACCGCATCTTCGTGCGCGAGATCGGTCTTTACCGCGACGTTGTGCGGCAGGTGTCGACGAGCGCCGCGGGGTTCGGCGAGCTCGATTCGCTCGTGCGCTACACGGAAGAGACAATCCGCCAGGGGCTCGATTTGACGCGGGTGGAGATAGTGCCTTATGGCCCGGAGCTTGAAAGCGGGCCGATGCGGCGGCTGGCGCAGAAGATGATAGACTGGGAGACGGACGTGGTCGAGACGGACGAAGAGCTCGACCGTTTAGAGGCGGCCATCGCTTACGCGCTGAGGCGCGAAGGCAAGCTCGTGGGCATCATGATAATCTCCGCCCCGCCGCGCTCCCTCACTTCAGAAAAGCGCGCCATCCTCGACGTGCTCGCGGGCCAGGTCGCCGTGGAGGTCGAAAGCGTTCGGCTGATAGAAGAGAAGGTGAGGCTTGAGCGCGAGCTTGCGAGCCGCGAACGTCTCGCGACGCTCGGGCAGATGGCCACCACGGTCGCGCACGAAGTAAAGAACCCGCTCTCGTCGATCAAATCGATAGCCCAGGTCATGCGCGAAGAGGCCGCGCTCAGCGACTACGACCGCGACCTGGGGTTGATCGTAAGCGAGATAGATCGGCTGAACCGCACCGTGTCACAGTTGCTGGCCTTCTCGCGACCGAGCAACGCCGACGCGCGCCCCGTAGCGCTGCGCGATCTGATCGACTCGACTATGGCCCTGCTCGGCAACGAAGCCCGCGAGCGCGGCGTCGCGCTCACGGCCGAGATCAAATCGGACGTGACGCTGACGGGCGCGCAGGCGGCGGCCCTCCGCGAGGCGCTGAGCAACCTGGTAGTCAACGCCATACAGGCCAACGAGCGCGAAGGCCGCGTCGAAGTGGAAGCGGCCGTCGAAGCGTCCAAAAAACTGATCATATTGGTGACCGACACGGGGCCGGGGATCTCAGCGGAAGCTCAGCGGCGCGTGTTCGAGCCTTTCTACACCACGAAAGCGCGTGGCACGGGGCTCGGCCTTGCGATAGTTCAGCGCCGCGTGGCGGAGATGAATGGCACACTCGACCTGACGAGCCCCGTCATCGAAGGTCACGGCACGCGCTTCCGCTTGATCGTACCCGTCGCGGCCGTCAACCAAGAGGTGAAATAGGTTATGAAACCGGCCGCGATCTCTCTTTTCCTCGCCCTCATTCTGACAATCACCTCTTCGGCTTATTCGCAAGACCCGCAGCCGGCAACGGTCAGCTTCTCGGTCTTGAGCAAAAACACATGGGCTTTCGTCGACGGGCTGAAGGCCGCCGACGTTTCGGTCGACGAAGACGGGGAGGGGCGAGAAGTCGTTCGACTCAGCTCGGGCGAAAAGCCTATTTCGATGATCATCCTCATAGACGCGAGCGGCAGCATGCGCTCTTACCTGGATTTGATCAAAGACGTGGCGTTGGAAGCCATCAACCCCTTAAAGCCCGAAGACGAGGTCGCTCTAATAATCTTCAACATGGAGGCGGAGCTGATACGGGACTTCACCAAAGATAAGAAGCTGATCGGCGCCGAGATAAAAAAGCTGACTCACAGCCAAGTCCGCCAGCAGACGTTCTTGAATAAAGCCGTCCTGCTCGCGGCCGAGCACCTGCGGCTATCCGCCAACGCGAATAACCGCCGGCTCATAATATTGATTACCGACGACAGGATAAGCAAGGCGGGCGACGAGGACAAAACTCCCTCGCGCGACGAAGTGCGAAAAGAGCTGGCGGAGTCTCGCGCCGTCCTGTGCGGTTTAATCATGCCGGAGCTTAAGAACAGGCCCGCTTACGTCTTCAACAACAGATCGAAGGGGCCTGTGAGCCACTACGCCGAAGAGACAGGCGGCGTGGTCTTGCCCGTCGAGGAGAATAACGCCAGGGCGAAGATGAATAAGATGATCGACAGTTTTCATAAGCAGTACGCGGTCGAATACCGGCCGCTCGGCCCGAGGCCGGATGGAAAACCTCGCAAGATTAAACTGAAGATCTCTCCCGACGTGGAGAAGCGTGAAGGCGGCCTGATCATCTTGTCGCCGCGAGGCAAGATTGATTAACAAGAATGAGATTCTTGAGGCTAAACGTCTCTAGGTATGTCTTCGAACAGAGCGGCGATTGAAAGCGCGAAATCCGGCAAAAGCGGTGTTTGTAGTGTGTCCGCTTCATAAAGCGTTGCGACCAGTCGCAGCGCCTGTTGCTCTCGCCTGTAGACTTCTACCTGCCGCGCCCGCCAGTCGACTATCCAATATTCCTGCACGCCTCTGCGAGAATAGAGCTTGAGCTTAGCTTCGCGGTCCCGCCGCTCGTTGAGACTGCCAGGTGACAACACTTCGACTACAAGTTCGGGCGCTGCGTGGAGCTTGCCGTCAGGGGACAGCGAGGCGGAGAGTCTCGTGCGGCTTATCCACACCACATCCGGAGCAACATCTTCATCGTCGGCAAAGATCACGCCCGGCGCGAGATTGACTTGGCCTTCGCTGGTACGTATGCTCCAGCTTTCAAGCGCCATCCCAATCCGAAAACATATTCTCTGATGATACCAGTGTGGTTGTTTAGACACGTGCAGCTCCCCATCGATGATTTCATAACGCTTCCCGTTTTCAGGCAGCGTTTCAAGGTCGGCTGAGGTCCAACGCAATGTAGTAGTCATACATACTCCCTGTTATGGTTCAAGTTTTGCGGCTACTCGTTACTATAACACATTCAATTTGGGCCGCCCCGGCGGAAGTAGCGCATGGTGAATGCGGCCCCGCACCACACCAACCCGCTCGTAGCCATCACGGCCCACCCGAAATCTTCGATGATCGGGTAGAACCGCCCGACAAGACCGGCTATGAACCACGAGCCGAAGAAGGTCAGCGCCGAAAGCCTGCGGACCCACCTGACCTGGTTGGCCGCGCGTATGCGGCGCAACTCCGCTTCGAGAAAATCATCATCCCCTACGAGCCGCTCGTAGTAGCGCGCCTCGCGGTTCGCCATCCGCGCGAGCGCCGTGTCGGAGCTCGCCGCCGCCGCGTTGTAAAAGTGCGCCGCGTGCGCGAGCTTGCCGTCGCGCAGCGCGATCTCCGCGAGCCCGACGTTGGCGCGGAACCGCGCGGGGTCTTCGGCCAGCGCGCGGCGAAAACAGTCGGACGCGCGCTTGTAATCCAGCCGCTCGAAAAAGGCTTCGCCGATCCGCTCAAGCAGGTCCGGAGTCGCGCCCGCGAGCCGCGAAGCCAGGCGCAGGCACGCGTCCGACCGCTGGAGCAGGCGCGCGTCTTCGGTCTGCGCCGACGAATGAAAGAAGCGAGACATCTCGTAAAGCAATTCGGGGTTTCGCGGCTCGCGCTCGTAAGCGATGCGGAAGTAACTTGAGGCCTGCGCAAGCCGGCCCGCGAGACGGAGCGAGTTGGCGAGACGGCGGAGCAGGGGCGCGGGCATAGTGGCTATCTCGCTCCGCAGCACGGGCGAGCCTTTAAGCGAGTTGCCGCTCTGGAAATACTCGAACAGCTCGAACGAGCGGGGGTCGAGCTTGTGCGGGCCGACGGCGCGAAAAAGCTGTTTGATGAAGGCCGCGTACGCGGCGCGGTGCGAGCGTATCACGATCTCGATGCCCGCCCCGCTGATGCGCGTGTGATAGATCAGCCGCGCATCGCCGCTCGCAAAGCTCAGGCTGCTCGTCTCGGTCGTCACGGTCTCGATCTCCGTGACCAGCAGCTCGCGGCGCACCCTGGCGAGCCGCGTCATCACAAAGGCGAGGGGGCCGCGGTGGCGTATCGCGCGCCCGTCGAACTCTATGTGGTCGAACAGCGCCGCGACCACTATCGGCGCGACCAGCGCCCAGCAGGCGAACGCGCCCCAGATGAGCCCGCCTTTGAGCAGCGCGGACCCGGCCGTCAACAGCATAGCCGCCGACAGCACGTAGGGCACGAACCCAGGTCGAATCTTTATCTTCTCGTTCACCGCAGCCTTATTCTATTGTCGAACCGCGCGCCGGGCAATAGTTAGAACCACCGCACGTCCAGGCTTCGGACCGCGCCGTCGCGGTCAAAGACAACGCTCATCTGCAAGGGGAATCTCAGGTCGCGAAACAGCATGCGCCGTTCGTCTTCGCGGCCCTCTTCCGTGACAGTAGTAAAACGGGAGAAGTCGAAAAACTTGCGCGCTTCTTCCCACTGCCGAAGCTGGAGGACCAGCTCAGGGTCGGCGGCGGCCATCTCGCGCCAGTCGTAGGCCGCGCCTCCCAGCGACAGGTGGCGCGTGTAGAAGAACCCGTCGCCGCCCGCGACCGCCTGCCAGGCCAGAGGGTTAGCGGGCGTGGGCCACGCGGCAAGCGCCCTGGCGGATTCGGCCGGCCGATCCTGGTCGCCCTTCTCTTTAGCAGATTGATGCGCCGCATACAGCCCGCCGTAATAGAGCGCCAGCAGCAGTAACGAATACCGCGCAAGCCTCGCGCCCGCGCGACCCCAGCCGAGCACCGCGCCCGCGATCACTATTATTAAGCCGGCGAACCAGATCACGCGCACGGCGGTCGGTATGGCCGGCTGCGCCTCTGTCCCGGTCCGAAAAGCCAACGCCACCAGCAGCGACGCCAGCACGCCAACCACCAGCCAGAAGATCGCCCTCAGCGCTACGCGAGAGTTCGGGCGCGCGATGGCCGAGCTTGTCGTCAGCCACACGGCCGCCGAGCCGAGTATCAGCCAGATCCAGGGGTCGACGACGAAAGCCAGGTCGCCATAGTACCAGCGGCTGCTGAAGGGCAAGAGCGGGCGCACGCCGTAGGTGTTCGTGAAATCCATGAAGGTGTGACCGAGCCCGCCCACGAGCGAAACGGCGAACAACCGCGCGGGCCTGACCGGGCGGCGGAACGGGTCGCGGCCGAGGCGGAATCTGCGGTCGAGGTAGGTGAGCAGAAAGGCCAGCCCCGCGGCCAGGACCAACAGGCCTACGAGCGAATGGGTCAACCCGCGGTGGTGTTCGAGGTAAGAGCTTAACCCGCGGAGGCGTACTACAGCGTCTACGTCGGGGAGGTTTGAAGAGATGACGAGCGCCGTCGTAGCCAGCGGCGTCGTGCGTTCGAGGCCCGCTTTCGCGAGCGAAAGACCCAGGAGTGTGTGCGCCAGGTTCTCCATCAGCCGCCCGTGACCGACTACGGCTCGGGGAAAGGTATCTGGTCGGAGACGGGCAATTCCTTAATCCGTTCCGGGGCGAGCGCGCGGAGCCGCTCTTCGGCTTTCTGGCCCGCGGGCGACGTGCGGTTCTCTTTCGCGACCTCGAAATAGGCTGCCACGGCCTGTTCCGTGCTGCCAGACTTTTCGTAAGCCTGGGCTAACCCGAGCTGGGCCACCTGAGCCAGGGCGGGAGCTTTGAGCAGCTCTTTGTATTCGGCGACGGCCTTTTCGTGCTCGCCGTTGCTCATATAGTTTTCGGCCAGCGCCACGCGCGCAAGCTCGCTGGCGGGCCGCTCGTTTTTCGAGACGGCCTGCCCAAGCAACTGCATGCCTTTGTCGCGGTCGAAGTGAAGGTAAGCCGCCCCCGCGCGGTAGCGCGCCATCGCGCCGTAATAACCGGAGTAGTCGTTGGCCACGCGCTCGAAAGCTTCGGCCGTCTCCTGCCACTTCACGCGCTCGTCGTCGTAGGTCTTGCCGGTCTGGTTGGGAGGCGGGGTGGCGGTCGGGTCGTTTACGGTCGCGTTAGCCTTCTCGTCCGCCTCGGCGTACGCGACGCCCGCCTTGTTTTCGCGGTAAGAGCTGAACAGGTCCCAGGCTACGTAGAGCACCACGGCGGCGACTACGACGCCGAGCGCTATGACGATCGGGCGGCCCTTCTCCTGCAAATAGTCTTGCGTCCTGTCGTAAAGCCGGATCATCGGGTCGTTGCGGTGCTTCATGTCCTTGACGTGGATGCGGCCTTTTTTGCTTCTTGTCCTTGCCAAAACTCTCCTCCTGTGTGAAACCGGACGCCGGGCCTGGTTGTCAGGGCTGGCTGATTGTCGGCCTCGGCGACCTAAAAGGCAAACGACAACATAGCGGCCCCATCCATCAATTGTCAAGAAACGAGCAGCCGGCTCAGTCCCGCTCCCCGACTTCATCACGACCCTTTGCAAGCAGGGCGGGCCGGGGGCGTTCTTAGATAGCGGCTTTAAGGATTTGAAAAACCGCCGAATGTGGTAGAGTTATAGTACCTGGAACATTCTGACCCGGTGGGGTGTCTAAGTTTAGTGACAAGTGAGGTGCAAGGGCCACCGCCCGTTACACTTGGAGCTACAACGGCGCTCGGCTTCCAATGGTCGCGAGCGTTGGCCCACTCCGGTCAGTAAACAAATCAAGGAGCGCCGATGTCAGCCGGAGATATGGCCGCATTAGAGCAGACCGCCCTGGCAGGAATCGAGCTTGACTCTCGCGCGATAGAGAACTATCACGAGGCCAGGCTGATCGAACGCCTGCGCGCGCGCGAGCTCGGTGCCTTTGAAGACCTGCTCCACCATTTCGAGCGGCCCGTCCACTCGCTCTGCTTCCGGCTGCTGGGCGACGCCGAGGAGGCGCGCGACGCGGCGCAGGAGACTTTCTTAAAAGTCTACCGCGGGCTTTCGAGCTTCCGCGGCGAGGCGGGTCTTAAGACCTGGATCTACAGGATAGCGATCAACCAGGCGATGAACCAGCAGCGGTGGTGGCGGCGACGGCACCGCGACGAGACGGTCTCGCTCGACTTGACGCGAGGCGACTCTGAGACGCTCGGGAACATGCTGCCGGCCGGTTCCGCCTCGCCCGAGCAGTTGGCTATAGCGACCGAGCGCGAGCGGAGCATACTGAAGGCGCTGGCCGAGATCAAAGCGGAGTACAGGGTCACGCTCGTGCTGCGCGAGATCGAAGAACTTTCCTACGAGGAGATCGCCAAGACGCTTGGCATCTCCATAGGGACGGTAAAATCACGCATAGCGCGCGGCCGCGAAGAGCTGCGCCGCCGCGTGAAAGACCTGCTATGAGTGCTGAGTGCTGAGTGCTGAGTCCTGAGCAGGGGCATAAACTCAGGACTCAGCACTCAGCACTCAGGACTGAGTATGGTGTTGTTATGAACTGCAAGAAGTACAGATCGCGAGCCTCCGAGTACCTGGACCGGATGCTCGGCGAAAAAGAAGCGAACGAGTACCGCTCACACATGTCCGTCTGCGCAGCCTGCCGCGCGCACCTGTCGGAGACTGAGGCCGTGTCGCTCTCGATAAAGCAAACTCCGCGGCCCGAGATGCCGCGCGAGCTCCACAGCTACGTCATGAACGAAGTCGAGCGGTACGCGGCGCGCGAGGTCAGCTTCGACCAGAGCCTCTTCGAGTGGCTCTTGAGGCTCAACCCGCGACCGCTCTCTTACGCGGCGGGCGTAGTAGTCTCGGCGGTCCTCTTCTCGTTCATACTGACGGCGGTCAAACCGATCCCCGTCGTCGGGGCGTCGAGCGTCGTCAGCCGGCCGGTCGAGCGGATACAGGTCGTGACCAGCCCCGAAGAGGAGTACAACGCGTACAACGATATTCCTCTGGACGAGAGCTTGAACGACGACGAGCACTCTTACGAGCTTCCGCGCGTGCTCGACGACAGCCCGCTCGTCAGCTTCAGCCATGTCTCTTATCAGCAAGCCGGAGGCATCGCCGTGCTGGTCGAGGTCTCGCCCGATGGCCGGGGAGAGCTGGTCGAGGTTCTAGGCGACGACCCGCTCCCGCCCCAGCTCGTCGAGCAGTTGTGGTGGTCGGTGTCGGACCGCACTTTCCAGCCGGCTATGGTTGAAGGCCGGCCCGTCCCGACCCGCATCGTTGTCCTTGTAGAGAAGATGGACGTGAGCGGCTGAACGTCATTGACGGATATGAAATTTGAAATTTCATATCCGCCCTTCCTAAGAGCGCCCAATCACAATCTAACAGAGCGCCTGAGACAACATGCCCCGAGGCGTGGTGTCGCCTGAAAGGAGAAGGCGCAATGTTTGATAAGCTGATTGATTCAACACCCGAAAGACGCAAGCGCAGGTTCTTAAGATACTTTTTCGGCACGTCGTTGCTCTACCTGCTCGCGATGACAGCGGCGCTGGTCGCCTCTGTAGTCCTGGCAAACCCCGAGATGATTCATCCTTCTAATCTGACGGTCACCGCCAACGTGATCCCGCCGCCGAAGGGCAATACCGACACGCCGCACACGAAACAGCAGCAAGCGACGCGACCGACCCGACCCGACATTTATAATCCCGTGCCGCTCGACCAGCCCATCCCTAAACAGGAAACTGAGACGCCGCCTACCACTAATACCAATCCGCCGGTAGGCCCCCTGATCGGCGGGCCGGGCCACCCGGACGGAGTTGTTACGGGCGGCGACCCCCTTTCGCCTGGCATCTTTCCGGGGCCAGGCCACAGAACCTCCCCCGAGCCCGCGGAGCCGCCCCCGCCGCCCCCTGTCGTAGCAAACAAGCAGCCTAAGCCTGACGCTCAGTCGATGCTAAAAATCCCGTCCGTGGTTTTGCAGGGGAAGGCGATCGATCGGCGAACGCCCGTCTACCCGAGGATGGCAATCCAGATTAAGGTCGAGGGGTCGGTGGCGGTCGAAGTCGTCATATCGCCCGAAGGCCGCGTCGAGGTGGCGCGCGCCATAAGCGGCCACCCGATGCTGAAACCGGCGGCCGAGGAGGCCGCGCGCCAGTGGCGCTTTCAACCCACGCTGCTCAACGGCGTGCCCGTGCGAGTGACCGGCATCATCACGTTCGTCTTTAAGCTTAACCAGTAGTAGTCAAAGGGTGACTGAAAAGTCCCCGAAGGGGACATATTCAATAGCCCGGCGCAACGCCCCTGGGAACGGGTTAATAGTAATGAGAAGCCCTGAAAGGGCGATACTCTTATCGCGCCCTTTCAGGGCTTCTTCTCGTATGACGTATGACCCGGCGCGTTGCGCCGGGCTATTGAATATCGCCTCTTCGAGGCTCCATTGAATGTATCCCTTTCAGGGCTTTTTCTTCCACTTCTCAGACGCCCTCTCAGTAGCCAGTAGAAAGGAGCGTTCCTACTGGCTACTGGCTACTGGCTACTGGCTACTCATTCACTTTGAGCACTGCCAGGAAGGCCTCTTGAGGTATCTCGACGCGGCCGACGCGCTTCATGCGCTTCTTGCCCTCTTTCTGTTTTTCGAGCAGCTTGCGCTTGCGCGTGATGTCGCCGCCGTAGCACTTGGCCAGGACGTTCTTGCCAAGCGCCTTTACGGTCTCGCGCGCGATCACCTTATTGCCTATCGCCGCCTGGATCGGGACTTCGAACAACTGGCGCGGTATGAGCTGGCGCATCTTTTCGACCAGCGCGCGCCCGCGAGTGTAGGCATGCTCCTTGTGGATGATTAACGAGAGCGCGTCGACGGGCTCGCCCGCCACCAGCATGTCCAACTTCACCAGATCGCCCTCGCGGTAGCCCGTAAGCTCGTAGTCGAACGACGCGTACCCGCGCGAGACGGACTTGAGGCGGTCGTAAAAGTCGAACATGATCTCGCCCAGCGGTATCTCGTAAGTGAGCAGCACGCGCTTAGGCGTGGGGTACTCGAACCCCAACTGAGTCCCGCGCTTCTCTTCGAGCAGGGCGAACAGCGGCCCGACGTACTCCTCGTTGCTCATGATCATCGCGCGGATGATGGGCTCTTCGATCTTTTCGATCTTGCCCGGATCGGGGAGCTTCGACGGGCTGTCGATCTCCATCACCTCGGCCGCCGTGGTCGTCACCCTGTAGCGCACGTTCGGGGCCGTCGTGATGAGCTCAAGGTCGAACTCGCGTTCGAGCCGCTCCTGTACTATGTCCATGTGCAGCAGCCCCAGAAAGCCGCAGCGGAAGCCGAACCCGAGGGCGGCCGACGATTCGGGCTCGTAAAAGAACGACGAGTCGTTCAGCCGCAGCTTATCCAGCGCGTCGCGCAGCTCTTCGTAGCGGTTCGACTCTATCGGGTAGAGCCCCGCGAATACCATGGGCTTGATGCGCTTAAAGCCGGGGAAAGGAGTCGACGTGGGCCGCGCGGCTTCGGTGATCGTGTCGCCGATCTCTACGTCGGCGACCGTCTTGATCGAGGCCGTGAAGAAGCCGACCTCGCCCGCCCCAAGCTCGTCTATCTCGCGCGGCTTCGGGGTGAGCACGCCAAGCTGGTCGACCTGATACTCTTTTTCGGCGTCCATCAAACGGATGCGCATGCCCGGACGTATCACGCCATCGATGACGCGCATCAAGACGACCACGCCGCGGTATGAGTCGAACCACGAGTCGAAGATCAAAGCCTTGAGCGGGCCGGTCGGGTCGCCCGCGGGCGGCGGCACCTCGCGCACGATCGCTTCCAACACGCCTTCGATGCCTATGCCCTGCTTGGCCGAGATCATCAGCGCGTTATCGGTTTCGAGCCCGATGGTCTGCTCTATCTCTTCGCGCACGCGCTCGGGCTCCGCGCCCGGCAGGTCTATCTTGTTTATAACGGGGATCAGGTGGAGGTTGTGGTCGAGCGCGAGGTAAGTGTTCGCCAGCGTCTGCGCCTCGACGCCCTGCGACGCGTCGACGACTAAGAGCGCCCCCTCGCAGGCCGAAAGCGACCGCGAGACCTCGTAAGAGAAATCGACGTGGCCGGGTGTGTCTATCAGGTTGACCAGGTAATCACGGCCGTCGCGCGCCTTGTAGTTGAGCCTGACCGCATGGGCCTTGATCGTGATGCCGCGCTCGCGCTCAAGGTCCATGGCGTCCAGGACCTGCTCGCTCATCTCGCGGACCGATAGCGCGCCCGTCACTTCGAGCAGGCGGTCGGCGAGCGTGCTCTTGCCATGATCGATGTGCGCGATGATCGAAAAGTTTCTTATCTGTGAAAGCTCTGCCATCAGTACCGTTTTCTCTGACAAGCCCTGGCAACAGCGCGGTCATCTCCTGCCTTCTGCGATTTGAAATCTTTAAGTGGTAAGTATACCAGCAGTGGATGAGGCGAGGCCAAATTCTATTTAATATTCTTAGCCGTGTAGTAGCCTTCGCGGGTCCGCCCCCTGAGCTCCATCTTCTTGCGCGGGCGGGCGGGCTTCGTCAGGTCTTCGACAAGGCTATGAAGAGCCTGAGCGCCATTTCAGAGTCACCCGTCTAAGGATCACTAGCCTGCCTGGTCGCGGGCCAGAAGCGCCGCCCCGATCATGCCCGCCGAAGGGCCGAGGCGCGCTATTACGATGTCGCAGCTATTAAACGATGGGGGGAATGCGCGACGGCGCGTCTCCTTGATCGTGGGCTTGAGTATCAGGTCGCCCGCCTCCATCACGCCGCCGCCCATCACTACCATATCGACGTTGAGCAGGTTTATGACCGCGGCTATGGCTATGCCTAAGAACATTCCCGTGCGCTCCATCATGACTTGCGCCATCTCGTCGCCCTGCTGGGCCGCGCGTGCTATGTCTTCGGCCGTAAACTCGCGGTCGCGGGGGACGGCCAGGCGCGAAAGCGAGCTGGTGCGGTCGCGGTAGAGCCGCTCGCGCGTGCGGCGGACGATGTTCGGGCCGCTGGCTATCGTCTCAAGGCAGCCGATGTTGCCGCAGCCGCACTCTATGCCTTCCGGGTCCATCGTCATGTGGCCGAACTCGCCGGCGAACCCCGCCGCGCCCCTGTAGACGTGGCCGTCGATTATCAACCCCGCGCCGATGCCCGTCCCGAGTGTGACGAAAAAGACGTTCCGGCGGCCGCGCGCCGCGCCGACCTGAAGCTCGGCGTA
This sequence comes from Blastocatellia bacterium, assembly GCA_035249305.1. Taxonomy (GTDB): domain Bacteria; phylum Acidobacteriota; class Blastocatellia; order UBA7656; family UBA7656; genus DASUNP01. The sequence continues at coordinate 15,391 of DATFGQ010000019.1, forward strand.
GGCGGCGGCGTTGGCGTCGTTGTCTAAGATGACGGGCAGACCTGTCTCGCGCGAAAGCTCGGCGGGTATGTCTATGTCCGTGAGCGGCGGCAGGTTCGGCATGATCTCGACGCGGTTCGTCTTGCGGTTGACCAGCCCAGGTATCCCCATGCCTATGGAGGCGACCCGCCCGCCTGCGCGCTCGTCGTTTCTCAAGGCGAGCGCCGACTCGACGACCTGGCTGAACAACGCCTCCGGGCTCTTGTGCTCTGTGTCTATGCGGATCTCGTGAATTATTTCGCCCTCGGAGGTTACGAGCGCGCCTTTGAGCGTTGTGCCGCCTAAATCGATGCCGACGAAGAGAGGGTCATTACTCTGGCTGGTTGTCATAAAGCTGTACCCGATTAGTCAGATTCCAGGGGTTCGGCCCGCAATCAATCGACAAGCCGGAATTTTCAGAATAACCCAGCCGTCAAAGGGATGTCAATTTTGGCGGCAAGTCGCAAGCGCACGCCACGGGGCGGCTCAATTGCGGCCGTATGCTCGATGTGATATATGTTGCGCCCGTTTTATGGTCGAAAACAACTCAGGGGGAGACAGGGTTATGCGCGAACGGAAGCAACGGTCGGACGCCGCCCTCGGCTTTCAAGACATCCTCCCGCACATCGCCACGCTCTACCGCCGCAGCCTGCTCGTCCCCTTCATAGGCTCTGGCATGAGCCTGCCCGCATGCACGAGCTGGGCGGAGTTTCTGAGAAAGCTCGCGCTGGAAGCGTCGGTCGAAGAGGTCTCTAAAAAGCTCTCCGCGAAAAAGAAGCGGATCGAGCCTTCGGTGCTGTCAAGGCTCGCCGACGAGACGGTGAGCGCCCTGCGGCCGCTGCCCTACGAGCAGAGGTCGGCGAAGTACCGCAGGGCGCTGGTCGCCTGCAACCCCGACGAGACGGCCTCGCCCCCGCCGCAAAGCGAAGCGCTCGCGCAGTGCTACTGGCCGCTTGTCCTGACGACGAATTATGACGACCTCTACTGGAGCGCGGCCTCTAAGAACTGGGGTCCGCCCCTCGTGCTCGGCCGCAGGCTTGAGGACTGCTACCAGGTGCTCCGCTCTTTAGACGAGCCTACGCCTCCGGTGCTCTGGGCGCTGCAAGGGTTCTTAGGCGGCCAGTCGGAGAAGAGGTCGGATGTAATTGTCGGCGACGCCAAGCGGCGACGGGGGCTCATCGACCAGTTGGTAGTCGGGCACCAGCAGTACCAGAGGGTTATCAACGCCGAGGAGCATTTCAGGCGGGCGTTCGCTGAAGTCTTTCGCCGCCGCTCGCTCTTATTCCTCGGCTCGGGGTTGCTGGAAGACTACCTGGTGAACCTGTTCGGCGAGATAATTCACTACCACGGGCCGGGGCCGCACCCGCACTTCGCCCTGCTATGGAAGAAAGACGCAAAGCGCTTTGACCCCTGGTTCCTTCAAAACCGGCTGGGGATAGTGCCCGTCTTCTACAAGGATCACAGCGAGCTTCCGGCTTATCTCGAAGAGCTGGCGCGGTTCACAAGCTACGCCCCGGAGCGCGACCGTTACGACCGCGCGATAAACCCTGACGAGATGGCCTTCACCGTCGACGCGCAGCGGTCCGACCGCGAAGCAGGCCAGCTAAAGATAAGGCTTTCGAAATCCGGCCTGCCGCGCCACGTCGCCGAGCGCGAGTGCCTGGTCGTGAGCGCCGGTCGACAGGGCGACAAGAACAGCCCCGCGCCGGGCGGGGAGGCCGAAAAGCATTTACGCGAAGTGATGGAGGCGGAAAAGCTGGGGCCTTATTCAAGAAAAAACTGGGTGGCTTTAGACGCCGCCCCGTCCTACGCCTTTCGATATAAGCACCCGGATAAAGAGACGGGCTTTTTCGCCGTGGCCGCGCGCAGCCGCGACCCTGTGCTCGCCTCGGAAGGCAAGAAGTACGACCCCCGCGATTTAGGGATCATCCCTGAAGCGGTTTGCACGACTCTGGAACTGATAGACAAGGCCGGTTTCAAAGTGGTCCACATAGGCCCTGTGGCTTCGAGCCGTTACCATAGAGCCTGGCACCCCATACACCCTTTCGTGCAGGTAATACGCGGCGTCAGAAGATTCATAAGCCGCGCCCGCGCCGGCGGCATCAACTCGATCAACCTGCACGTCGAAGACCCCAGCGTTTGGTACCCAGTGCTGGCCGGGAAGATACCTGTCGCCGAATTACTCTCTTCAGATTTAGCCACTCACAAAGTCGAGCTGATGGACATGGACGGCAACGCGGAGGTCTTCACCGTAACGCTCCGGCAGTCGCCTACGCTCGACGAGCTGCTGAAGCGGTGCAAAGTAAACAAGGACGACTGGACGATCGAGATATTCCCGCCGCCGATGGGCGAAAAACATCCCGCGCCTCCGGAAGGGGAGATGGTAATCACGCCGACCATGACGGTGGCGCTCAAGCCTATCAACGCGGCCGCGGGCACAGCGAAGGAGAGATAGATGGCTGATCAACCGTTTGACGTAAGGGGGTTTCTCGCGCACGTCGAGTCGGCCAACGCCGAAGAGCTGACCGCCATACTCGCCCGGCCGGGGAAGGAGCAGGAGGAGGCGCTGCGGTTTTATCTTGGAGACGCGCGCTATCAGCGCATGCACGGCATGGCTTTAAGACAGCGCATGAAGAGCCGCGGCGTCGCAGCACGACCTCAGCGGAAAGGCAACGTGGTCGTCCTGCACGGGATGATGGGGAGCGAGCTGAGCGTCATCAACCCGACGAGCGCGACCGAGCTGCTGTGGGTAAGCTACTGGGGGCTGTTCGGGCGCGAGTCGATAACCCGCCTGATGCTCGGCGACGATGGGCCGAGGGGCGATTACGAAGTGCGCGCCACGGGCATAATGAAGAAGTATTACGGCGAGCTCATCCTGGCGCTGAACGAGCGGTGGAACGCGCGCGCGTTCTGGTACGACTGGCGCAAAGACCTGAACGTCGCCGCCGACGAGCTGAACGCGCAGATCAGCAGTTGGTTCGGCGACGACACGCCCGTGCACCTGGTCGCGCATTCGATGGGCGGCCTCGTCTCGCGCACCTTCGTCAAGCGCCACCCGAAGCGCTGGAAGGCGATGTGGGACTCGAAATCCGAAGGCCGCCTGGGCGGGAGGCTCGTGATGCTCGGCACGCCCAATCACGGCTCGTTCAACATCCCGCAGCTCATAACAGGGCTCGAACCCCAGGTCAGAAAGCTGGCCGGCTTCGACCCGCAAAACGGGCTGGACGACGTGCTCAGGGTGGTGAACTCTTTCGCAGGCTCTTACCAGATGCTGCCTTCGCCGCTGGACGACGACCAGCTTAAGAAGCTCTACAAATCCGAGACCTACGGCGACCTGAACATACCGCAGAGGCTATTAGACAGGGCGCTTGAACACCACAAGTATCTCAAGGACGCCGTCGACACTGGTCGCATGATCTTCGTCGCGGGCGATAACCAGATCACCTTCAGCGGCATAAAGGATTGGGGGCGGCTGAACTCTATCGACTCTTACGACGTGACGAGAAAAGGCGACGGGCGAGTCACGCACGACCGGGCGGCGCTCAAGTCTGCGGGCAAGGCCGTCAAGACGTACTACGTCGAAGAGGCGCACGGCGACCTCCCGAGGAATTCGACCGTTCTTTCGGCCATCGACGAGCTGCTTGAAACTGGCGAGACCCGTCAGTTGAGAGATTACCCGCTGGCCACGCGCTCGGCCCAGGGCGAGACCGACGCCGTCAAGCGAGATATGCTCAAAGAGCTGAAGAGCGAGATTGAGTATGACGAGCAGAGCTTCGACCGGACGATCTCGCTTCTCGGCGGCGCGGACTCGGCTTCGCGCGGCCGCGGTCAAACGCTCTCGCCCGGAGTAGATGTCGACAAGATCAGCAGGGGAGTGGGCGCCGTCTCGTCAAGCAGGCTTTCGAGCGAAGAGGTCATGGCCGCCGAGAGCCTGCTGAGAGGGTTCCTCGCCTCGACCGGGCAGGAGAAGCGGCGTGACGAAGAAGGCCGACAAGAGGACCAGGCGCCTGCCGAGATCAAGCTCGCGCTGGTGCCGGGCGACATACGCAAGATTCAGAATAACCCTAAAGCGAGAAGGAAAACGCCCGTGATCGATGCCATCTCGGTCGGCCACTATCTCGGCGTCAGGCCGCAGGACGCGGAGCTGGCGCTGGACATATCGATCAGCAGGGATCTGCCCGGCAAGGTGGGCGGGAAAGATGACGAGGTCGCGGAGGCGGACCTGCTGTTGACGCAATACACCGCCCGCGGGATCATTCGCGGCGAGTTGGGCCAGCCCTTCTTCCTCAACGACCCTCGCGGTGGAGGCGACCGCTTGATCGCGCTGGCGGGCATGGGAGTGCCCGGCCGCTTCGGCATGCCAGAATTGACCGTGACGGTGCGAGAGCTCTGCTGGTCGCTCGGCAGGCTCGGCAAAAAGCACCTCGCCACCGTGCTGATAGGCTCGGGCAACGGCAACCTCTCCATAGCCGACGCGATCTCCGGCTGGGTGCGCGGCATAAGGCACGCGCTGTCGGGCTCGCCGCACGACAAAGCGCGGCAGCTAGAGCGCATCACGTTCGTAGAGTACGACCCGCGCAGGATCAGGCCCCTCCAGGAGGCGATAGAAAAGGCTATCAAGGACGAGGGCAGCAAGCCCGACAATAACAGCAAGCTCAAAATCATTTATCAGAAACTGACGAAGGGCGAGTTGAAGAAGCTTGAGCCTGATATAGCGAAAAAGAATGAGGAGGACTGGAAGAGTCAGCAACAGCAACAGCAGGAGAGCCAGTTGGAGAGCTCCGTGCCCACGCGCATGACCGTGGAGATCAGCGAAGGCAATTTCCGGTTCGGCGCGATCACCGAGAACGCTTCGATACCCGAGCGCGACATCCCGCTCGACATGGCGCTGGTCGAGCAGGCGAACGACGAGATGGCCGCCGAAGCGACGCGTTCGGGACAGCTCGAACGCGGGCGCTTTCTGGAAGGGCTCTTAATCCCTAAAGACCTGCGGCCGGCGATGTCGTCCAACTCGCCGCTGGTGATGATGCTCGACTCGACGACGGCGCGCATACACTGGGAGGCCATGGCGCAGCCCGACTCGCTGCCGGTCCCCGGCTCACAGGGCAATGTCGAATACGAAGATAACTTCCTGGGCACGACCCGTGGCTTCACGCGCCAGTTGCGCACGACCTTTGCGCCCCCGCCCGAGCCGCCCCCGCCGCCCCGCCGCATCCTGCGCGTGCTGGTCGTCGCGGACCCGGCGGCCAACGCCCCGCTTGCGGGCGCAGAAGAGGAAGGGCTCGAGGTCGCCGAGCTCTTCGAGAGCTTTAACAAGGTGTGGAATCTCTCGGACAACCGCGTCGAAGTGGTCCGGTTGAGCGGGCCGCGCGAGGCGACGCGCACGAGCGTCTTGCGCGAGCTGATGCTGCGCTCTTACGACGTGCTCCACTACGCGGGCCACTGTTTTTACAAGGCCGAAAACCCGAGCGCGTCGGGCTGGATATTCGGCAAGGACGAGTACCTTACGGCGAACGAGCTTAACCGCATAGACCGCATCCCGAAGTTCGTCTTCTCGAACGCCTGCGAATCGGGCGTAACGCCCGAGCGGGCCGGCAGCCGCACGGTCGAGCTGGCCCCGAGCTTCGCCGAAGCCTTCTTCAAGCGGGGCGTTTCGAACTTCGTCTGCACGGCCTGGCCCGTAGACGACGTGGCCGCGCGCCGTTTCGCCATCACGCTCTACTCGAACCTGCTTGGGCTCGCGGAGCTACCCGACCAGCCGAATCGATACGAGCGCGCGTCAACGGATGACGACTACATGCCCGATTGCATGCACGCGGCTATGCGCAAGGCCCGGATCGCGATAGCCAACACGCCGAACGGGGTACAGACCTGGGGCGCGTACCAGCATTACGGGGACCCTTACTTGCGGTTCTTCGACTGGGAGACGCTGCGGAACAGAAAAAGCGATTCCGCTGCTGCCAATTCCACGGAAGTGCGCTAAAATCCACAAACCCGGCGGGGGATAGTTTTTAGTTTTAAGTTCTTAGTTTTTAGTAATCAAAAGCTGAAAACTAAAAACTGAAAACTAGAAACTAAAAACTACCTGATGTACGAGTTACTGCAAAGATACGGGCTATGGGCGGTCTTTTTCGGCACGATGATCGAAGGCGACCTGACGCTTTTGCTGGCCGGCGTGCTGGCGCGCGCGGGCGTATTCAGCTTCGGCGAGGCGATGCTAGTCGGGACGGCGGGCGGGTTCATAGGCGACGCTATAAGCTACTGGATAGGGGCGCGCTTTCGAGATCGAGCGCGCAGCTTGCGCTTCTTCAAGCGGGCGCGGCCTCGCATTGAAAAGCTCATGCAGAAGTTCGGCATCCTGTCGGTCTTCATCGTGAAGTACATTTATGGGCTGAGGACGACGAGCGCGATCTTTTGGGGGCTGGCCCATTTCGGGTTCCTTCGATTCGCGTGGCTGACTGTTTTGAGCTGCGCCGTGTGGGTCTTGGTGCTGGCCGGGCTCGGCTATACGTTCGCAAGCGGCATAGACACGCTCATAGGCGACCTGCAACGCATACAGGTCATACTGCTGGTTGCCGCTATAATCATAGTCACGGTCTACATCATCACGCGGTACGAGCGCCGCGTCATAGAAGAAGATAAAGAGTTCTTCTCTAAGGACGACGATAACAAAGAGCCCGACGAGGGGTGATCCGGTGATTGCCGAAAAGATTTCTCACTACCGCATACTCGACAAGCTCGGAGCGGGCGGGATGGGGGAGGTCTACCTCGCCGAAGACACAAGGCTCGGCCGCCAGGTCGCCCTGAAATTCCTCCCGGCCTCTTACCAGTACGACCCCGACCGCCGCGCACGCTTCTTGAAAGAGGCCCGCGCCGCTTCGGCATTGCGGTCGCCCAACATCGCCGCGATCTATGACATAGGCGAGCACGAAGATTCGCTGTTCATCGTGATGGAATACGTCGAAGGCGAGTTGCTCTCGAACAAACTGCGGCGCGGCCCCACGAGCGTGCTCGAAGCCATAGAGATCGCCTTGCAGGTGGCCGATGCGCTCGACGAGGCCCACTCGATCGGCATCATTCACCGCGACATTAAGAGCTCGAACCTGATAATCACGGAGCGAGGGCTGGTCAAGATATTAGACTTCGGCCTCGCGAAAGTTCTGACCCAGCAGACGGAAGCAGACGACGACAGCTCGGACCGCACGATGCTATTCGGCAAAGAGACTTTGCCGGGCGTGGTGCTGGGGACAGCCTCTTACATGTCGCCCGAACAGGCGCGCGGGCTCGAAGTCGATCAGCGCAGCGACACCTTCAGCCTCGGCGTCGTGCTCTACGAGATGCTCACGGGCAAGCGGCCCTTCGAGGGCGCGACCACAAGCGACCTGATCGTCTCGATACTTGAGCGCGACCCGCCGCCGCTCGGGCGCTTTTCGGCCGACGTGCCGGCCAACCTCGAATGGATAGTCGCGAAAGCCCTGCGCAAACAGAGGCGGGAGCGATACCAGACGGCCAAAGACTTTGGCGTGGACCTCAAGAACCTGAAGCAGGCTTTAGAGTTCGAAGCGAACCTGATACGGACAACGCGGCTGGAGCAGTCGAGCGGGTCGCTCGCGTCGAGAAGCACGGGCGAGGTCGTGCGCGCGGAAGACAGCTCTTCGGGCCTGACGAGCCCGGCAACCACCTCGCGCCGCCGCACGCGCAAGGCCATCGATTCGATAGCCATCCTCCCGTTCTCGAACGTCTCTAACGAGCCCGACACCGATTACCTTTCGGACGGCATCACCGAGAGCATCATCAACAACCTGTCTCAACTGCCGCGCCTTCGCGTGATGGCGCGCAGCACGATGTATCGCTACAAAGGGAAGCCCGCCGACCCTCAACAGACGGGGCGCGACCTCGGCGTGAGGGCCGTGCTCGCGGGCAGGGTCCTTCAACGGGGCGAGACGCTTTTGATCTCGACCGAGCTGGTAGACGTGAACGACGGGTCGCAGTTGTGGGGCGAGCAGTACAGCCGCCACCTCGCCGACCTGTTCGCCGTGCAGGAAGAGATATCTAGCGTCATATCGGACAAGCTGCGGTTGAAGCTGAGCGGCAAAGAGAAGAAGCAACTGGGCAAGCGCCACACCGAAAACACCGAAGCTTATCAACTCTACTTGAAGGGGCGCTACCACTGGAACAAGTGGACCCAGGAGGGGTTCAACAAGGCGCTCGAATATTACGAGCGGGCCATCGAATTAGACCCGCAATTCGGGCTGGCCTACTCGGGGCTGTCCGACGCTTACGGCGCGCTCTGGTACTTCAATTATCTTCCGGCGCAAGAGGCGCTCCCGAAGGCCACGGCGACGGCGCTGAAAGCGATCGAGATAGACGAGCGGCTGGCCGAGGCGCACCTTTCGCTCGCGGACGCGAAGTTCTTTTACGAGTGGGACTGGCCGACGGCCGAAAGAGAATACAAGCGGGCCATCGAGCTGAACCCGAGTTACGCGAACGCTCATCACATGTACGCGTTCTTCCTGATGTCGATGGACAAGCCCGATGAGGCGATCGAAGAGATCCGCCGCGCGCAACAGCTCGACCCGCTGTCGGTAATCATAAGCGGCGCGATGGGGATGCCTTACTACTACACGCGGCAGTACGACCGGGCCATAAAAGAGATTCAGAAGTCGCTGGAGCTCGACCCGAATTTCTTGCTCGCGCGCGAGCACCTCGCGGTCTGCTACGAGATGACGGGCAGGCACGACGAGGCGGTCGAAGAGTATTTGAAGGCAATAGTCATGTGGGGCAGCACGCCGGGCATCGCCGATGCGCTCAGGGAGGCTTACCGTCAGGGCGGGATGCGGGCCTTCTGGCAGAAGCGGCTCGACATGGCGTTGGAACGGTCGAGCGAGACATACTTCCCGCCCTACTTCATGGCCGAGTTATATGCTAACCTCGACGAGCGAGATAAGGCTTTTGAATGGCTGGAGCGGGCCTTCGAAGAGCGGGCGGGGTTTCTGGTCCACATCAAATCGGAGCCGGCGTTTGATAACCTTCGCCCGGACCCCAGGTTCGCCGACCTGCTCAGACGCATCGGATTTGTAAGCTCATAACGTATTGTCATAAGTCCGCGCTCGTAGGCTGTGAGCAGATGATCGAAGGAAACGTATCACATTACCGCATAGTCAGGCCGCTCGGAGCGGGCGGGATGGGGGAAGTCTACCTCGCTGAAGACACTCGATTGGGCCGCCAAGTAGCACTGAAGTTCCTCCCGGCCTCTTACCAGTATGACCCCGACCGCCGCGCACGCTTCTTGAAAGAGGCCCGCGCCGCTTCGGCATTGCGGTCGCCCAACATCGCCGCGATCTATGACATAGGCGTGCACGAAGGGTCGAGCTTTATCGCGATGGAGTACGTCGAAGGCGAGACGATCTCGCGCAGGCTTGAGCGCGGCCCCATCGCCGTCAAAGACGTGATGGACATCGCCCGCCAGGTGGCCGACGCGCTCGACGAGGCTCACGAGTTAGGCATCATTCACCGCGACATAAAAAGCTCGAACCTGATGGTCACAGAGCGCGGGCTCGTGAAGGTGCTCGATTTCGGTCTGGCGAAGATGGTGGAGCGCGAAGGCGGAGGCGGTGACGAGAGCCAGCCCACGGTGATGCTCGGCCAGCAGACCTCTCTGGGCGTGGTCGTCGGCACGGTCTGGTACATGTCGCCCGAACAGGCGCTCGGTAAAGATGTAGACACCCGCTCGGACATCTTCAGCCTGGGCGTCGTCATTTACGAGATGCTCACGGGGCGGCTGCCGTTCGAAGGCGAAACCTCGTCGGCGGTCGTCGACCTGATAGTTCACCAGGAGCCTCCGGCGCTTGCGCGGTTCAACTACAACGTGCCGGCCGAGCTTGAGCGCATCACGCGCAAATGCATGGAGAAAGACCGCGAGCGGCGTTACCAATCGACGCGCGAGCTGGTGACGGACCTGCGCAACCTCCAGCGCGACGCCGATTCGGGCGCGCTCACGTCTTCGCAAATCCAGAGGCGGACCGAGGCCGGGCGCGGCGCGCGCTCGCGCAAGGCCATAGACTCGCTCGCCATCCTCCCGTTCGCGAACGCCTCGAACGACCCGGACACGGATTACCTGTCGGACGGCATCACCGAGAGCATCATCAACAATCTGTCGCAAGTTCCCAAGCTCCGCGTGATGGCGCGCAGCACGGTCTTTCGCTACAAGGGGCGCGAAAGCGACCCGCGCGAGGTGGGGCGCGACCTGGACGTGCGCGCGGTGCTGACGGGACGGCTGTTGCAGAGGGGCGAGCATCTGGTCATAAAGGCGGAGCTCGTCGATGCGGTCGACGGGTCGCAGTTGTGGGGCGAGCAGTACAACCGGCGGATGGCGGACATATTCAGCATCGAGGAGGAGATCTCGAAAGAGATCTCCGAGAAGCTTCGGCTGAAGCTTTCGGGCGCGCAGAAGAAACGGCTGACCAAGCGCCACACCGAAAACACCGAAGCTTATCAACTCTACTTGAAGGGCCGTTACCACTGGAACAAACGCATAGAAGAAGAGTTGAAGAAGGGCATACAGTACTTCGAGCAAGCCATCGCCGTCGACCCCGGTTACGCGCTGGCTTACGCGGGGCTGGCCGACTCTTACAACATCCTGGTCAGCTACAGCGCGATGGCCCCCAAAGACGCGTTCCCGAAGGCCAAGCAGGCGGCCGAGCGGGCGCTTCAGCTAGACGACCGTCTTGGCGAGGCGCACGCGTCGTTGGCCTTCGTCAGGTTCGGTTTCGACTGGGACTTCGCCGAAGCCGAGCGAGAGTTCGCCCGGTCGATAGAGTTGAACCCCGGCTACGCGGCCGCGCACCAGTGGAACGCAATCTATCTCGCGGCCATGGAGAGGCTGGAAGAAGCGAAGGCGGAGACAACCCGCGCGCAAGACCTCGACCCGCTCAGCCTGCCGATAATGACGAACGTGGGTTGGATACATCACCTCTCCCGCCGATACGACCGCGCGATCGATGCTTACAAAAAGGCCCTCGAAATGGACCAGAACTTCATTCTGGCGCGCAGGCGGCTTGGACAGACCTACGAGCAGAAAGGGATGTATGACGAGGCCATAGCGGAGTTTCAAAAAACGCTCGCCATATTCGGCGGCGACACCGAGTCGATAGCCGCGCTCGGCCACGCTTACGCCGCGTCGGGCAGAGAAGCGGAAGCTTACGACGTAATAGACAAGCTCGCCGAGTTAGGCACGCAAAGATACATCCCATCATATTTCACCGCGCGCATTCACACGGCGCTCGGCCATACGGATCAGGCTTTCGAGTGGTTAGAGAAAGCTTACGAAGAGCGGTACGGCTTTCTGATTTACATGAAAGTGGAGCCGAGTTTCGACCCCATTCGCCAGGACCCACGCTTCTCAGAGCTCGCCCGCCGCGTCGGGCTGGAATGAATAAAGATTTCACCGGTTGTTTGGAAAGACCGCTCGCAAGCCCCGAAGGGGCGCTATGCAATAGCACAGGGCAACGCCCTGTGTACGTCGGCCTAAATTATTCAAGCCCTGAAAGGGCGCGATACTTATATCGCCCTTTCAGGGCTTCGTCTCGTATGACGCATGACCCGGCGCGTTGCGCCGGGCTATTGAATCGTCGCCCCTTTGGGGCTTACGGCTATTGAATGCCGCCCCTGCGGGGCTTCCCTATTGAATCACGCCTCTTCGAAGCTTCCTATCGAATCCGCGCCCGTCCGGGGCTTTTCATAGGACTTTTCAAAACATATTCACGTTTACAATTGTTTCAATCGCCAAATTCACCCCTCCCGCGCTAAAATAAATCTCCGTCGGTCGACAACTGGCCCATATGCAAGAAGAGCAGCCAATCCGGGAATCAATCTCTCACTACCGCATACTCGACAAGCTCGGAGCGGGCGGGATGGGGGAAGTCTACCTCGCCGAAGACACAAAGCTCGGCCGCCAAGTTGCCCTGAAATTCCTCCCGGCCTCTTACCAGTACGACCCCGACCGCCGCGCACGCTTCTTGAAAGAAGCTCGCGCCGCCTCGGCATTGCGCTCCCCGAACATCGCCGCGATTTTTGACATAGACGAGCACGAAGGCGCGATCTTCATCGTCATGGAATACGTCGAAGGGGAGTTGCTGTCGACCAGGATCGAGCGAGGCCCCCTCGGCGTGCCCGATGCGATAGAGATCGCCTTGCAGGTGGCCGACGCGCTCGACGAGGCCCACTCGATCGGCATCATTCACCGCGACATTAAGAGCTCGAACCTGATAATCAACGAGCGCGGCATGGTCAAGATACTCGATTTCGGCATCGCCAAGGTCGAGGAGCGCGACACCAACGAGGACTCCGACCGCACTATGAAGATAGTGAGACAGACTGCCCTTGGCGCAGTCTTCGGGACCGTTTGGTATATGTCGCCCGAGCAGGCGCTCGGCCGCGCGCTCGATCACCGCACTGACATCTTCTCGCTCGGCGTCGTCTTCTACGAGATGCTCGCTGGCCGTTTGCCATTCGAGGGCGACGGGCCGAACGAGACTATCGATAAGATCGTTCACGCCATCCCGCTGCCGACTTCGCGTTTCAACTACAGGGTGCCCGCCGAGCTTGAGCGCATAACGCGCAAGTGCCTGGAGAAATCGTCAGACCTCCGCTACCAGTCCATGCGAGAGTTGATTATCGACCTCCAGTCCTTCAAGCGCGATTCGGATACCAGCCAGATGGCTATGGCTTCGGGCCGGCAGACTCAGGTGGCCCGCCGCCCACGATCGCGAAAGGCCATTGACTCGCTCGCCATCCTCCCGTTCATCAACGCCAGCCGCGACGCTGACGCAGACTACCTGTCGGACGGCATCACCGAGAGCATCATCAGCAACCTGTCTCAACTTCCCAAGCTGCGCGTCATGGCGCGGTCGACTGTGTTCAGGTATAAGCAGCGCGCCAGTCGCGGAGAGGCGGCCGCGCAACAGGTCCCCGACCCGCGCGCCGTCGCGACGGAGCTCGGCGTGAGGGCCGTGCTGGTCGGCAGGGTGATCTGTCGAAACGACAGGCTGATCATAGAGGCCGAGCTGGTCGACGGGTTTGACGGGTCGCGGTTGTGGGGCGAGCACTACAACCGAAAGATCTCCGACATATTCGCGCTCGAAGAAGAGATCGCCGGCGAAATATCTGACAACCTCAGGCTGAAGCTCTCGGGGCAGCAGAAGAAGCGGCTCACGAAGCGGCGGACGCAGAACGCCGAAGCTTACCAGGCGTACCTCAGAGGGCGCTACTTCTGGAACCGCCGCACGGCCGAAAGCATGAAGAAGGCCGTCGAGCATTTCGAGCAGGCCATCAACCTCGACCCGAATTTCGCGCTGGCTTACGCGGGGCTGGCCGACGCGTACCTGCTCTTAGGCGTCTGGAATGACCTTCACCCGGCCGACGTTATGCCTAAAGCGAGGGCCGCGGCGGAGCGCGCGCTAGAGATAGACGATGGGCTGGCGGAGGCCCACTCGACGCTGGCCTTTTCAAAGCTCGTTTACGATTGGACCCCGCAGGCGGCCGAGGTCGAATTCGGCCGCAGCATTCAACTGAACCCGAAGTACGCGACCGCGCGCCAGTGGCACGCCTACAACCTGGCGGCGATGAAGCGATTCGGCGAGGCGATCGAGGAGCTTGAGCTCGCGCACAAGCTCGACCCGCTGTCGACCGTGATCTACAACGACATGGCGGAGATATGTTACTGGGCGGGCCAGTACGACCGCACGGTGCGGCTCTGCCGCAAGGCGCTTGAGATGGACGCCGAGTTCGTCCCCGCGCATTTCGTGCTGGGGTTCGCTTACGAGGCTACGGGCAGGGTCGAACAAGCCATAGCCATGTATCAGAAAGCGAACGAGCTTTCGCCCGACGACGCGTGGATTATGGGAATACTCGGCCATGCCTACGCCGTGGCGGGCCGGGCGGAGGAAGCCCGCCGCCTTCTCGAGGAATTAAAGAATCTGTCCGCGCGCCGCCCCATCGCGCCTTACAACCTGGCCGTGATCTACGCCGGGCTTGGGGATGACGACAAGGCGTTCGAATGGCTTGAAAAGGCCCGCCTGAACCGTTCGAGCCCGATGGTATTTATCAACATAGAGCCGTTTTTTGACGACCTCCGCCGCGACCCCCGGTTTCAAGACCTCCTGGAGCGGATGGGACTCTTTCATTGATGTGGTAGAATGTCTATGAACGATGAAAGAGCTGTTGCCCGCCGATACGATCATCTCTCACTACCGTATCCTTGCACGCCTCGGCGCTGGCAGTATAGGTGAGGTTTATCTGGCGGAAGACACTCGACTGGGCCGCCAGGTCGCCTTGAAGTTCCTCCCGGCTTCTTACCACTACGACCCGGACCGCCACGCCCGCTTCCTTAAAGAAGCTCGCGCCGCTTCGGCATTGCGCTCTCCGAACATCGCGGCGATTTACGACATAGACGAGCACGAAGGCGCGATCTTCATCGTCATGGAATACGTCGAAGGCGAATCGCTCGCCGCGCGTATCGAGCGCGGGCCTGTAGGCATGCGCGAGGCCGTCGAGATAGCCTCGCAGGTGGCCGACGCCCTCGCAGAAGCTCATTCGCTCGGGATAGTCCATGCCGATATTAAAAGCTCGAACTTGATAATCAACGAGCGCGGCATGGTCAAGGTGCTCGATTTCGGCGTCGCGAAAGTGGCCGAGCCGGTCAACGAAGCGAGCGAGGGCGATAACACGCAGAGGATCGGCCAGGAGACGACTTTCGGCCACGTGCCGGAGACTCTCTCTTACATGTCGCCTGAGCAGGCCTTCGGCCGCGCGCTCGATCACCGCACAGACATCTTCTCGCTCGGCGTCGTCTTCTACGAGATGCTCGCTGGCCGTTTGCCATTCTTAGGCGAAAGCTTCACTGAGGTGATCGACAGCATAGCTCACGACGACCCGCTTCCCCCCTCGCGGTACAACTACAGCGTGCCTCCGGAGCTTGAGCGCATAACGCGCAAGTGCCTGGAGAAATCGCCAGACCTCCGTTACCAGTCGACGCGAGAGCTGGTCATCGACCTCCAGTCCTTCAAGCGCGACTCCGACTCCGGCCAGATCGCCTTCGCCTCGGGCCGGCAGACACAGATGACACGCCGCCCACGCTCCAGAAAGGCCATTGACTCGCTCGCCATCCTCCCGTTCATCAACGCCAGCCGCGACGCTGACGCAGACTACCTGTCGGACGGCATCACCGAGAGCATCATCAGCAACCTGTCTCAACTTCCCAAGCTGCGCGTCATGGCGCGCTCGACCGTCTTCAGGTACAAAGACCGCGAAGTCGATCCCAAAGAGATCGGGCGCGACTTAAACGTGCGCGCGGTGCTCACGGGCAGGGTGTTGCAGCGAAGCGACCGGCTGGTGATAAAGACGGAGCTTGTCGACACGTCGGACGGGGCGCAGCTCTGGGGCGAGCAGTATAACCGCCCGGTCGCCGACATCTTCTCTATGGAGGCGGAGATCGCGCGCGAGATCTCCGAGAAGCTCCGGCTGAAGCTTTCGGGCGAGCAGAAGAAGCGGCTGACGAAACGGCACACGGAGAACACGCGCGCTTATCACCTCTACCTGAAGGGCCGCTACTACTGGAACAAGCGGACGGAAGATGGGATCAAGAAGGGCATAGAGCATTTTCACGAAGCGATCACGGCGGACCCGAACTACGCGCTGGCTTACGCGGGGCTGGCCGACTGCTACGTGCTGCTGGCCGGATACAGCTCGCATCTGCCCGAAGAGGTCTTCCCCGTAGCGAAGGCGGCGGCGTTGAAGGCGCTGAAGCTCGACGAGGCGCTGGCCGAGGCGCACACCTCTCTGGCGGCCGTCCGGGCCTGGTACGACTGGGACTGGGCGGGCGCGGAGCTGAGGTACAAGCGGGCCATAGAGGTCAACCCAGGCTACGCGACGGCCTACGTCTGGTACGCCTTGAACCTGGCCACGGTCGGCCGTCTCGACGAGGCGCTGTTGACGGTCAAGCGCGCCGAGGAGCTCGACCCGCTTTCGCTGATAATAAGCTTGAACGTGGCGAGGATACTCTATTTCGCGCGCCGGTATGACGAGGCCATCGAGCAATGCCTGAAGGTCTTTGAGATAGACGACACGTTCGTCGTGGCGCACCGCAGGCTCGGGCAGATCTATCATCAGAAGGCGATGTACGACGAGGCGATCGCCGAGTATAAGAAAGCGCTCGCGCTGGCGAAGAATGATTCCGAGACGATGTCGGCGCTCGGCTACACTTACGCGATCTCCGGCCATCGGGAAGAGGCGGTCAAGATTCTAGAGCGCGTCGATAAACTTTCGAAGCAAGAGTTCGTTTCGCCCTACAGCGTGGCGCGGCTCCATCTGGGGCTAGGCGATATCGATCAGGCCATCGATTGGCTCGAAAGGACGTACGAAGAGCGACACAGCATTCTCATCTACACGAGCGTGGACCCGGTATTCGACAGCCTGCGCGAGAACGAGCGCTTCCAAAAACTGCTGCGTGGCCTGAAGCTCGACCAATCCTAGGTTTCAGAAGTTAAGACGCAAAGACTCAAGGCGCGGCCATCACTCTAAGTCGCGCCTTGAGTCGATCTCTTCGCGCAGACGTTCGAGGAATGTCTCGATGGGCATAGCGCCCAGGTCTTTGCCATTGCGCAGCCGGACGGCCACCTGGCCGGATTCCGCCTCCTTGTCCCCTAGGACCAGGATGTAAGGAATCTTCATCAAAGTCGCGTTACGGATCTTCTTCTGCATGCGCTCGGACGAGAAGTCGACCTGCACCCGCAGCCCGCCGGTCGCCGTCATGACAGGCGCCGTGAATAATGCCTCCCGAACCTTCATGGCGTAGTCGAGGTGGCGTTCACTGATGCTCACGATCTGCACCTGTATGGGCGCAAGCCATGTGGGGAAGTTGCCGCCGTAATGTTCTATCAGGAAGGCCACGAATCGCTCGTGCGAGCCCAGCGGGGCGCGGTGAATCACGTAAACCGGATACTCCTTTGAGTCGCTGCCGACGTAGGTAAGGTTGAAGCGTTCGGTGGCCAGGAAGTCGAGCTGGTTAGTAGATATCGCGTACTCGTTCCCGATCGCGTTCTCGATTATGAAATCGATCTTCGGCCCATAGAAGGCGGCCTCGCCCTCCCGCTCTTCGTAAGGGAAGCCCGTCTCTTCCATGGCTTGGCGAATTATATCCATGGCCTCAAGCCACTTATCAGGCGCGTCGACATACTTATCCAACCGGTCGAGGTCGGGCTGGGAAAAAGACATATAGTAATCTTTTATCTGAAACAAGTCGTAGTAGCGCGCATGCAGTTGCATGACGCGAATGAACTCCGCTTTCGCCTGCTCGTAGGTGCAGTAGAGGTGGGCGTCATTCTGATAGAAGGAGCGGACGCGCATCAGCCCGCTCAGGACGCCGCTCGCCTCGTACCTGTGGCACAGCCCCCATTCGCTCAGCCGCAACGGCAGCTCGCGGTATGAGCGAGGCCGCGACGCATAAACCAGATGATGGTGCGGGCAGTTCATCGGTCGCAGGTAATACTCCGCTTCGTCTATCTCAAGGGGCGCGAACATGTCTTCCTTGTAGTATGGCAGGTGGCCTGAGCGATAGTAGAGCTGGTCCTTCCCGACGACAGGAGTGCTGATCCAGACGTAACCGTCCTTGCGCTCCTCTTCGATCGCAAGCTTCTCCAACTCTTTGCGAATAGCCATGCCGTTGGGCAGCCAGAAAGGCATGCCCGGGCCGATCTCCTCGGAGAAGAAGAATATTTCGAGCTCTTTGCCAAGCTTCCGGTGATCACGCTTCTTTGCCTCTTCCATCCGCCAGAGGTAATGGTCGAGATCCTCCTGCTTCTCAAAGGCCACCCCGTAGACGCGCTGTAGCTGGGGGTTCTTTTCGCTGCCGCGCCAATAGGCCCCGGCCACTTTCAAGAGCTTGAATGGTCCGATCTGCTTACTGTTGTCGAGGTGCGGTCCGCGGCAGAGATCTAAAAAGCTGTCCGTCTGGTAGAAGGAGACCTGAGAGGCGCCCGCCGCGCCTGCTTCGTCGGCAACCCCTTCGTCGCCGAACTCCTTGACGATCGCCGTGCTCCCCTTCTCCTTCAGCAGCCGCAGTAACTCCACCTTATACGGCTGATTCAGCCGCTCCATCTCACCGATGGCCTCGTCAATGGGAAGCTCCCTGCGCTGAAAGGCTACCCCCTTCTTGCGGATCTCTCGCATCTTAGACTCGATCTTCTCTAAATCGGCGAGCCCAAGCGGGGTGGGCAGGTCTATGTCGTAGTAGAACCCGTCTTTTGTCGTCGGGCCGACCCCGAACTTCGCTTCGGGCCAAAGCTCCTGCACGGCGGCGGCCATTAGATGGGCTGTAGAGTGGCGCATCCGGTCCAACTCGGGACTTACTTCTCGTTTCCTTAAAGGCAATCTATTCTCCTGACTATGAATTACTCGAAGAGCTGATTATATCAGCTACACCGCATAGGCGCATGACAGGGCCGTTGCGCGTCATCCCGATTCGTCGCCGGGCGACTATGCTTGTTCGACCAGCAACGCGTCTCCCACCGTTACGGTCCCGGTCCTGACGACCGAGGCGTAGATCCCCGCGTACTTATTATTCATGAGCATGACGGTCTTGAGGACCCTTGTGTCTTCAGCGCCCGTCTCAAGGTCGATGTTGACGATCCTGCACCGCCTGTTGCGCATCGTTATTCTTATCGAGGGAGCCTCGGCCCCTGCGCCGAGCTTGATGACCCTGCCGAGCCATCCTTCTTCCTCGAAAGCATTCCCCCCTCGCGTCTCAATTAACATATTCGGACGGAACTGCCGGGGGCTGAGGCTCTTTCCGATGCTTCGCTCGAACAGTTTTATAGTCGGCACGCCTATGAGCGAGATGCCCGCTTCGGGAATCTCCGCGCCTTCCACCCGCATCATTTGAAGCCGCGAGCCATAGGCGGCTGACAGCTCCCCGCGCAACTGCTCTCCTTGCAACGCCAGCTCTCTCCCATCCGGCGTTATGGTGTGTGTGGGCAGGTCATCAGGCCCGCCCCCGTCTTTGCTCAGGGGCTTGTACCGGACGAGTTGCGGGAGCTGCTCGGCCTTGAGGCGGCGAAGAGTTTCGCCGCCTCCCACGTAGAACAACGCCAGCCTCCGATCGGTCTCGAAGCCATGCGGCCCGACCCGAACAGACTCCAACTGCTCGCCGGCCATAGACCTTACTGGATACCTGAAGAGGGCTTTAACCCTCCCGAGCTCCTTAATCATAATTCCCTCTTCTCGCCGGTCGTCACGTCCTCAAAGATCGGACCGAACCAGCGCCTCGGGAGCAAATACCGCTTGACGCAATATCCGATCAGCAAGATGGCCCCGCTGACTAACGCCGCTATGATGGCTTCGACGGGGTTACGGTCCAGCCTCCCGCTCCACAACAGGCCCAGGTAGGTCGCCAGCCCCGCGCCGAGGCTGGCCCCGAGCAGAGCGCCCGGGATGGATACCCAAAACGACATCAGCAACGGGACGGCGAAGAGCGCGACAATTCCGTTAAGCTTGTAGGCGAAGGCTAACGAGTCGAAGATGGTCAGCGAGACAAGCCCGGAGCCCAAGAGTATGACGACTATGAATATCCGCGACCATCGTACCCGGCGCCGTTTCATTCGCCGCCCGAGCGAGGCGAGGTCGGCCGAGAGCAGGAATGTGGCCGAGTCGAGGCTCGACATCATCGCCGCCAGCAAGAGCACGGGGAAAAGCGATTGAAAGAATGGCGGCAAGACGCGGCGGTATCCCACGGCGAACGCCTGGTCCGGCGTCAGCTCGGGCACGGCTTGAAGTATGGCTATGGCGTAGTAAATGACGAAGCAGCCGAAACAAAAATAGAGCAGCGCCACTATGAGCATAGACTGCGCGGCCTTACGCCCGCTGGCCGCGCTGTAAACGCGTTGCCACATCTCCGGCCGAGTTATGGTAAGAGCGAACGAGGTGATAAAGATCAGAAACACGTCTACGGAAAAAAACCGGGCGTCTAAGACGGCGCCCAGATCGGGCCGGGGCGAAATGACCAGCGGCAGGAGCAACACGGCGCCCACGACGATCCCCCGGAATACGTCCGTGCGCACGTCAGCCTTGTAGCCGCCGACCATGAGATAGAAAAGCACCACTCCTACCGTCAGGAGAGTCGATTCGACCGGCGTCCAGCCCGTGATCCCGACTAGCAGCTTACCGTTCAGGTTTATCTGCAAGACGATCACCCAGGCCATAAGCATCAGCAGCGTGAACCGGGCGAGGCGACCACTCACAGGCCCCCACCTCTGTCTACAGTATTCTGAAATACATATGTAACGATTCTTCGCGCCGTCCGCGTGCGCCCGCGCGGCGACGAACGAAAGGGTCAGCAGCGCCAGCGAAGGCCCGACCACTCCGGCCATTGCGCCGATCGGGCCGTAGACCGCCGTGAGAATCACCGCGAAAAAGATTACCGATTCCGTTACCAGCGTCCCGAAGAGCGTCATCGTCGTTCCGAGACGCCCGATGTTGCGGGAGCCGATGACAAAATCCTCGTCGTCTTTGCTGTGCCGAGAGAAGACGCCTATCAGAGTCACGACGATCAGATACAGCGACAGCAACACTATCTCTAGTACTCGCATCAACCCTCACTCGCGCAATCGGTCCGGCCACCCTGAGGATGAGGCTACTGCTCGGAGGCGACTGCTTCGAACCTCGCGGCGCGTTTTCTAGCGCCGCTGCCTTCGATGACCATGAAGATGGTGGCGCCGGTATCCGACCCCGCGTGCGCATGAACCCAGTTTGCCGGCGCTCTGAAGTAGTCTCCGGCCTTGGCAATCATGCGCCTGCCGCTCACCTCGCTCATGGTCGAGCCCTCGATGACGAACGAGTGCGAAATCCGTGTGTGGTAGTGGTAGTCCGCACGCGGGGCGACCTTTCTGTTAACGGGGATCTTCAAGAACATCGCCTTGGCCCCGGTTTTCGGGTCCTCGCTCACGACCGCCACGAGCACTCCCCTGAATGGCCCCGAACCTTTCTCCCACTTCAGCGCATCAAGACTGAAGAATCCCGGGCGGGCGGGCGACTTGTTCGCACCGGGTTGCGTTCTAGAAAGCGAAGCCTTTTTGGAGGCGAGGCCCTTACTTTTTTTCTTCGCGCTTATAGCCATCTGATCTCCTTGAGAAATGTTATGTCTACGACGCAGGGCAATACGATAGCGTCTGCATATTATGTAGACTAGCCTGATCGAAGGCCGTTGCAAATGTTACCGTGGCCGGGCTGCCAATAAAGGCAGAATTGTTGACCTGGCACATACGCAAGAAGATACAGAACGCAACTCTTGTGAAACGCTCTTAACTATGAGCCGTCTTCCGCCGACCATTCGCCCCATCGCAATCCTATTATTGTGCCGGGCCGTGAGGACTGAGAGGCCCGGCACAATGCGAGCAGGAACGCGGCCGGCGCCGCCATTCTCTTCTAGTCTTCGACAACGACCGTGCCGAACTTTGCCGCGACTCCCCTGCGACTGCCTTCGGTAATCATGAACATGGTGGCGCCGACTTCGGAGCCCGAATCGGCATGCACCCAGTTGGCGGGCGCCCTGAAGTAGTCACCCGCTTTCCCTGTTATTCGCCTACCATTGACCGCGCTGTTTACGGTACCCTCCAGCACGAGCGTGTGAGCCGCAACCGTGTGGTAGTGGTAATCCTCAGCTTGAGCGGCGGCGCCCTTGTTCGGCGGCAGCCTGACGAACATAGCCCTGGCGCCCGTGTCGCGGTCCTCGCTGACGACCGCCACCTGCACACCTTTGAAC
>DATFGQ010000020.1:0-61684 GCA_035249305.1 Blastocatellia bacterium
GGTTAGACGACAAAGCATTCGAGCGGCTGGTAGACATCTCGAACCGCGTCGTCATCGATTCGGCGGACTTCCACGCGCCTTATCGTGACCTGGCGAGCCTGGCCGACATACTTCGCGACAACCCGCGGTGGGCGGCCTTCAGCGATCTGAACTGGGCGCGTCTGACCGCCTGGCGCGCGCTGTTGGCGGGCTTTTACGACGTGACCGAGTACCGCCCTCTGCTCGATCAACTGAACCGCGTCGTGATCGAATACTCGCCGCTCGAAGGGGGCGAGGCGATACCGGCGCGCGCCTTGCTGCTGGGCGGCTGGTTCGCGAGCCGCCTGGGTTGGAGCGTGGGCGATGTCGACAAATCCACCGCCGAAGCGACACTATTCGAGCTGACGGCGGGTGATAAGCGGCTGACTATGGAGTTCGCGCGCACCGGCCGGCAGATAGAGCCGGGCCACCTCGCGCTCGTGACGCTCGGGACGACCGCCGATCAGGCCGCGTCTTTTACCGTCAGGAGGAGTGGCGACGGCAACAGGATCGAGACGGGCGCGACGCTCGGCGAAGAGAAGCGATTTCAGCGCGTGCTGGATTACGAAGACTGGAGCGAAAGCGCGCTCATAGGCAAAGAGCTCGACCTGCTCGGCCACGACCGCGTATACGAACAGGCCGTGATACGTGCGGGCGAGATGGCCAAAAAGATGTCCTGAGTGCTGAGTAATAGCAAGTTACTCGGCTCCTACGGAGCCGGATGTTTGTAGATGATCGCGAGGCAGGTACATTCAACTCCTACGGAGTTGGAGATTGTTTATGCGATCCTTCTACAAACATAGAGCCTCTACGAGGCTTTTCAGACACTATCTCAGCACTCAGGACTCAGGACTCAGGACTAAAGAGAAATGCAAGAACCACAAAAGGAGAGCTTCTTAAGGGCGTACGCGCAGAGCGTTTTGCAGCGGCTCTACGGCCAGGGGTTCCGCTGCGCGGAGAACGTGCCATACGGCGGGCAGGTCTTCTCGGCCGTCGGCCACAAGGGCGGATTCGAGTTGTCGAAGTTCGGCATGTTCGAGAGGTTCTTCGTTCTCCAGTACCTCTCTTCGATAGACCCTATGAGCCTGGGCAGATTCTCTGCACACTGCTACAACTACGCCACCAGCGCCAAGGAGTCTCCGCTGCCGCTCGGCTTCTTCGCCTCGTTAGTGTGCTACTCGGTGGCCATCGTCGACACGGTCGACCAAGCGACCGCCATTTCGATAACGAACGAGACGCCGCCGAAACACCTGGGGTCTTTCGAATTCCCTGTGATCTACGAGCTCGGGACCCGAAGGCTTTACTACCTGGACAGGACGCCGTTGTGGGGCGCAGCCTATTTCAACGGTTTCAAGAATGAGGCGCACATGATGCTGAGCTTTTAGTGCGGGCGTCGAAGGAGAATCCGGATGATTCTTGCGGGGGATATTGGCGGGACTAAGACTAACCTGGGGCTGTTCGAAGTGGCCGATGGCGCGCTCGCATCCGCGCGACAGCAGAGCTATCCCAGCAAGGACCACAGCGGGCTTGAGGACATAGTCATGAAGTTCATGGCCGACGACACCCGCGGCGTAGAGGCCGCCTGCTTCGGCGTCGCTGGCCCTGTAGTCGACGGCCACTCGGTCACGCCGAACCTCCCATGGGTAGTCGATTCTCACAGCCTCGCGCGCATGCTCGGGCTAGAGCGCGTGACCCTGCTCAACGACCTGGAGTCTACGGCTCACGGGCTGGCGGAGCTGAAGCCCGAAGAGATGGTGACGCTCAACGAGGGCGGGGCCGGAAGCGGCAACGCCGCGCTCGTCGCCGCGGGCACGGGACTAGGCGTTGCGAGCCTGTTTTGGGACGGGGATTCGTTTCAGCCCTCAGCGTCGGAAGGCGGCCACATGGACCTGGCCCCGCGCGACGAGTTGGAGATCGGGCTGCTCCGCTTCCTGCTAAAAGAATACCGCCACGTATCGATCGAGCGAGTGCTTTCAGGTCCGGGCCTTTTCAACATATACCGCTTTCTAAGCTCCGTCGGCCACGGCGAAGAGGACGCCGCCGTCAGCGAGCGCATGAGGCGCGAGGACCCCAGCAAGGTGATCGCCGAGGCGGCGATGGCGGGCGAGTCGGAGTTATGCGCAAAGGCGCTCGACATGTTCGCGTCATTCTACGGCGCGACGGCGGGCAACGTCGCGCTGATGCTTAAAGCGACCGGAGGCGTCTTCATAGGCGGGGGCATCGCGCCGAAGATATTAGAGAAGCTCAAGGACGGAACCTTCATGCGCGCCTTTCTCGATAAAGGCCGCCTCACGCCATTGCTGGAGACCATCAGAGTCCAGGTAGTTCGAAACGACAAGACGGCCCTGCTCGGGGCTGCGCGCGTCGCGGCGCGCAGCCGTTAACGGCCCAGAAGCACGACCGATGAAGAAGCTGATCATCCCACTCTCTTTGAGCGCCCTGCTCGCGCTCATCTACGGCGTAGCCACGCTGCCCGAACCCGACCTGTTCAACGACGATGCTAAGAAATGGCTCCTCACCGCGTCGCTCTTGAGCCTGGGGATATTCCTCGTCCGCGCGATAGGGTTCGTGCTGTTCGACGTTCTCTTCCAGAAGCGCAAAGGGCGCGAAGCCCCCGCGCTGCTCCGCGGCGTCGTATCGATAATCGGTTATCTGATACTGCTGATGCTCGCCTACTGGATAGTGCTGAAAGAGAACCTCGGCAACATCCTCGCGACCTCCGCCGTCGTATCGGTCATCATAGGGCTGGCGCTGCAAGACACGCTCGGCAATTTCTTCGCAGGCATCTCGCTCCACATAGAGCAGCCCTACCACATCAAAGACGCGATACGCGTCGAGAGCATGCTCGGCCGGGTGGAGGCGGTCACATGGCGCGCGACTACTATCCGCACCAACGACAACACGATCATCATAATCCCCAACAGCAAGGTGGCGCGCGAGCCGCTTGAAGTATTTCCCTTCGGCAACCTGAACCGGCGCATAATGCGATTCCCCGCGCCTTACCGCATACCGCCGCAGACCATCATCCAGATGGTGAGAGAGACCGTCCGCACCATGCCCAACGTGGCGACAGAGATCACGCCCGTCGTCCGCATACACGAGTTCGCCGATTCATCGATAACCTACGAGCTCCTCTACTGGGTCAAAGATTACATGTGGACGCCCGACACGGACGCGAAGATACGGGAGCGAATCTGGTACGTCTACAGCCGCAGCGACATAGAGATCCCCTTCCCCATCCGCACGATCCTCATGGGCGAGCAGGAGGTCTCATCATCCCGCGAGGCCGATTACCGCAGGGCGTTGGAGCAGGTGCACATCTTCGAGCCGCTCTCCGCGCAAGAGAAAGAAGCGGTCGTCAAGAGCATGGTGCGATCGGTCTACGCGCCGGGCGAGATCATAATAAGGCGCGGCGACCCAGGCGAGTCGATGTTCATCATCCACCGGGGGAAGGTGGAGGTGCGGCTCCCGAGCAACAACGGCGACCAGCAACAGGTGGCCGTGCTAGAGCCGGGAAACTTCTTCGGCGAGATGGCGCTGTTGACCGGCGAGCCGCGCACGGCCGACGTGAGCGCGGTCGGAGAGGTGGAGATACTTGAGATCCGCAAGGGCGTAATCGAGCAACTGCTCGGCGACAACGCGCAACTGGCTGAAGAGATGAGCCGCAAGATCGCCGACCGCCAGGCGGAGCTCGCCCAGTTGAGCCGCGCCGTGGCCGAAGACGAAAAGCGCATACAGACGCAGACCATTCTGCGCCGCATCAAAGGGTTCTTCAGGATGAAGTAGACGAACCGGACGGGGTTTGTAGGGGCAGGGCTTGTCCCTGCCCGGATCGCGCGTTAGCGCGATGAAGAGTTGCGAAACAAGCTAAACCGTCAATAAGGACTAATCATCATCGCCTTCGGCGATCCGGGCAGGGACAAGCCCTGCCCCTACTTGCTTTTCAATCAGTCCTCGTGGGGCGGGACGAATAGCCGGGCGAGAGCAGTACGCCGGACCCGGTCATCTGCGCCTCCTGCCATAAGACTTCGTACACCCTCACGCGCTCGCTCTTCCCTTTGACGGTCACTTCGCCCTCGCCCGAAGGCTTTGTCGGATAGCGGCCCGCTATGGCTAAGAAGGTCGAATGGCTGATGATTATCTGCCCGGCCTGCGCCTGCTTTTCGAGCCTCGCCGCCAGATTCACCGAATCGCCTATCGCCGTGTAATCCGTGCGCTCTTCCGACCCGATGTAGCCGACGGTCGCCATCCCCGTGTTTATCCCTATGCCTATGGCGATCTCCTCAAGCCCCTGGCTCTTCAAATCCTCGTTGACGAATACCATACGACGCATCATGTCTATGGCGGCCCCGACCGCGTCGACGGCGGCCGTCTCTGTGTGCGAGGGGACGCCGAACAGCGCCATCAGGCCGTCGCCTATGTACTTGTCGAGCAGCCCGTTGTGGCCGAATATTATCGGCGTCATGTCGGCGAAGTAGCCGTTGAGCATCTGGACGACGACCTCGGGCGGAAGGTCTTCGGCCATGGTCGTGAACTCGCGTATGTCCGAGAAGAGTATCGTCACGACATGGTTAGACCCGCCCATACTTATCTCTTCCGGGTTAGCCAGAATCTTATCGACTATGAAGGGCGGCATGAAGCGGCCGAACTTGGCGCGCGCCAGCGCTTCGCGGACGAGCTGTTTATGAGTTATCGCGTTGTCGACGGCTATGGAAGTCTCGGCCGCGAGCGCGTTGAGCAGATCGAGGTCGTCTTCGGTGAAGGTCTGCATGATCTGGCGCGAGTCCAGGTACATCACGCCCAGTATCCCTTCCTTGCCCAGAAGCGGCGCGCACATCACCGAACGCACCTGCTGCATGATGATCGATTTGGCCATGCGAAACCGCTCGTCTTCCATCGTGTCGAAAGTGAGCAGGCTCATCCCTTCCGACAGGACGCGGTCTAGCACGGTCTGGCTGATGGACGCCTCTTCCTTCGCGACGCCCCTGTTCTGGTTGCGGTACTCGGCGGCGAACGGCGCGAGGGGGGCGGACGGGGACTCCCTGAGCAGCACGAAGAAGCGGTCGGCGATCGTCAGGCGGAAGAGCATCTCGCTTATCTTTTTGAAGATGTCTTCGAGCGAAAAGACCGTCCTCAGCATCTCGTTCAGCTCGTAGATGCGCGAGAGCGTCTCGGCCTTCTTCTTGAGCGCGACGATGTCGTCGAGCAGCGCCTGAGAGCTGAGGTCCATGCTCGACAGCGACGTTTTGTCTATGTCGGGCAGGGGGCTCGACATGATCTGGCCCACGGAGCGCAGAAGCACCGTGTTGCCTATGGCCTGGTTGTCGAACCTGAACGACAGCGTCGTCACCGCCTCTTCGTAGCGGATGCTGTACTTGCTGATCGTTACGATGTCGCCGCCTTTGAGAACGGTCTCCTGAACCCGCTCGCCGTTCTTGTAAATCCCGTTCGCGCTGTTGAGGTCGATGATCAGGTGCGTCTTGCCCGCGGGGCGCACCAGCGCGTGCTCGCGCGAGACCTGGCCGTCGTCAAGCACTACGTCGTTACGAGTGACGGCGCGCCCTATGTGGGTATCGCCCTCGCCGAGCTCGTGCTCCGTGGTCAGCCCCGTGTCGCAATCGGTCACAAATAGTCTTGCGGCCCTGTCCATACTTCTACCACTCGTAAACCCGGTTGATCTCCCCTATTGAGACGGAAGGATTCTCAAGCATCTTAAGCTGGCGAATCACCTCGTCGCGGTTCGAAGGCTTTATGTGCACGGCGAATATATCGACGTCGCGGCCGA
Organism: Blastocatellia bacterium; assembly: GCA_035249305.1. GTDB lineage: Bacteria > Acidobacteriota > Blastocatellia > UBA7656 > UBA7656 > DASUNP01. Next base: position 5,804 of record DATFGQ010000020.1, read on the forward strand.
GTTTCTCAAGCTCCGACGCCAGCAGCCGCGGGGTCAGGTGCTTCGAGTCGCTGGCGAGCTGTTCGAGCTCGTTCGGGTAAGAGACGTCGACGAAGACGGCTTTCAAAAGCTCCTTGCCTTTGGCCGTCTCCCACAGCTCGTCGGTCGTGAATGTGTCTGACGTGAAGGCGACGGCCGCGCCGTCCTGCTCGACTATCAGGCCCACGGTCGGGACCACGTGATTGACGGGGATCGCCGTGACGCGCAACCCGGCGATCGTGACGCTGCGGCGAGGCTCGATGACGCGGAACTCGATCGTCGGGCCGCTCTTGTTCATCAGCATGATGTTCTCGAAGTTAGGCCAGATCTGGTCGTTGAAGACGAAATCTTTAAGCGCGCGGATTACTTCCGAGGTGCCGTAGATGATCACGGGCTCGTCGAGGCTGGTGTAGGCTTCGGCGATGAAGATGGGCAGCGAGGCCGTGTGGTCGCTGTGCGCGTGAGTGACGATGACGTGGCGGACCGAGCTCATCTCCTCGGGGTGGAGGGCGAACCCCAGGCTGCCGCCGTCGATAGAGACGCAGTCGTTGACCAGAAAAGAGGTCAGCGATTGGAGCTGCGAATCTCGCCCGGCGTAGCTTGGCAGAAGCCTGATCTTCACCTGTTGTCTCCCGTGTCAAAGAGGCGACACTCCGAATACTACACCGCCCCGTAGCGCGCGCAAATCCCATTTAGCCGACTTTGATCCCGATGGCTTCTAGGAATTTCGTCGGCTTCTCGCCGCCGATCAGGGCGAAGACGAAGTCGTTCGGTATGCGCGCCTTCTCCTCCTTGGTCCTGACGTCCATCAGGACGACCTCGCCCTCGGTGATCTCTTTGATCTCCGTGCGGAAGAACACCTTTATCTTCCCCGCGTCCATGCAGTCGTAGACGTTCATCTTGTTGCCGAGCTTGAGGTCGCCTTTGAAGTCCGAGCGCACGACCAGCGTGACGTTGTTGTTACGCGTGAAGGTGATGCGCTCGCCGTCGCGCTTGAGCCCGGTAAGGTCGACCGCCGCTTCGATAGATGAATTGCCCGCGCCCACGACTATACAATTCTTCCCCACGTAATCGTCGGGGTCGGTCAGCTTGTACTGGACTTTCCCCGTTTCGTAAGGCGGCTGCGTCTTGAGCGGTATCTGCGCCCCGCAGGCGACGCAGAACTTCTGCGTCCCTTTGCGGCTGCTCCCGCACGTCGGGCAGAACTTGGCAAGCTGAGGCTCGGGCGTCACCACCGTCATTATGCTTTCACCCTTCACGCCGAGCTTCATCGGCGTGCCGCGGTTGCCGATGGCTATGATAACTTTGCGCGCCTTGTAGCTCGCCTTCTCTTTGACCTTCCCTTTCTCCGTCGACACGACGAAGACGCCGTCTTCCTGCTTTATGTCCTTGCAGCTCTCTTCCTCGTTTATGACGACGTTGTTCGACCTCATAGAGTCGAGCCAGCCCTTGAGCATCTCCTCTTTCGAGCCGCCCGCGCCGGGCAGAGGTATGCCGCCTTTCGTTTCGACCGTGTCAGGTTTGTAGAAGACGAACTTGCCCGCGGGGTAGACCTGCTGGATCGTGGCGACGACCTTGTCCTGCTCTATCGCTATGTAAGACAGACCGCGCTGTTTGGCTATGACGGCGGCCGACAGCCCGCCCGGCCCGATGCCGATTATCGCCACGTCGTAGTCGGCCTTCGCGTTAGGACCCTCGCGCTGGAAGTCTTCTTGTATGCTGTCGAGGACGGCCGCGCCCTCGTTGATGGCGTTCTTTATCAGCGGGACGCCCGACACGTCGCCGATCAGGTAGATGCCATCGACGTTCGTCTTGAACCGCTGGTCGCGCTCGGGGACCTTTCTTTTCGGTATGACCTTCTTGGTATTGATTACCACGCACGATTTCGGGTTGGTGGGGCACTCGACCTGGCAGGAAGTGTCTTCCATGCACTGGTCGGGGGCCACGGGCACCGAGATGCCGTTGACGATCGCCAGAACGTCGTGCGGGCATGCCTCTACGCACGCGTGGCAGCCGATACAGGTCAGCGGGTTTACTACGGGGTGCGGGTAGGAAGGCCCTTCCGCCTCAAGCTTCTTTATGTCGAGCACCATCGAGAGTGCGCGCGCGGCCTCGGGGTTCATGGTCGCGTCGGCTTTCGCCGCGTCGAGCAGGTACTTGCGCCGCGCCGTGCCCACGGCCATTACCACAAGCCCCGCGACGGGCACTAAGGCGACCATGCCCGCCCAGCCATACCACGGCAGCGCCCCGAGGTTCTCGTCGAGCTCCGCCTTGAAAACGTCTCCCTCCTGGCGTATCTCCGAGGCCGTGCCTATGCCCTTGAAGGTGCTCGCCGTGGCAACCCGTCCGGGGTTATCTATGACGCCCTTCTCGACCTTGTCTACGTAATCTTTCAGACGCTTCTCGTCTTTGCCCTCTTCGAGAAGCCTCGCCAGATCGGGGCTGGCGCCGTGCTGGCGGTGGCAGGTGTAACAGTTGGCCTGCTGGCTCAGCTCGGTCGTCTGACCCGTGAAGGTGACGTTGTGACACTTGGCGCACTCGTCGCGAGGGGTCGTGCGAAAGGTCGCGTCGCCGCGCGTGCCCCTCGTGTGACAATCCTTACAGCTCATCTTGCCGTTCATGCGACCCATCTGGTGGATCGTATGGAACTGGCGGTTGGCGTCCCACCCCGGCCCCGCCCACGTCTCGGGGAGACGGCGAATCCTAAGCTGGTTGGCGTCGAGCATCCACTTCCACTTGCCGTTCTCGACCGGGTAGCCTATGTCGCCGCCGTGCGCGATGGGCAAGACGGTCCCGGCTTTCTCTCCCGCCTGGACCGTGTAGGCCCCGTTGTGACAGTTCGAGCAGAGTTGATTGCTGAGCAACCCGACTTCGGAGCTTTCGCCCTGGTGCTCTGTGTGACAGCCGACGCAGCCGACGTTGGCGTTGTAGTGTTTGTCGAACACGACGGCGCGGAAGCTGTCCGTCTGGTGGCAGCTTATGCATTTGTCCTGCATGCCCTGCGTCACGCCATGACAGTTAGCGCAGGAGTTCGCGTTGGGGCGCAGCGCGACGGGCGTCCCGCCCGCGGGGAGCAGACTGGACTGGTGCGCGAGAGTGATCTCGCCGGGCGAGTACGCCTCTTCGTAGATGATGACCGCCGCGATCGAAAGCAGCGCGACGACGGCGACGCCCCAGTAGAAATATGACTTGCGCCAGATGCGGGCCAAGTCGAGCGTGGGCCTCCAGTTGAACTGCGCCTTGCCTACCTGCTTATTGCCTCGCGGGTGGAGGGGCGTCTGCGGCGCGAGCTTGCCGGCCTCACGTTTTCTCTTGCCCCAGAAGACGTTCAACGCCTGCTCGTCGACCTGCGCGAGCACGTTCGTCAGCAGCCCCGTGCCCTGCTGTCGCTTCGTCCCGCCGGGCGTGACCACGGCTTTCTTCTTGGCCACCGAAGGTATCTGGATCAAGACGGTCTTTGTCGACGAGTCTTCCGCGCCCGCGTCCCAGAGCAGTTTCGTCGTGCCCGGCTGCAAGGGGTTGACTTCGATCTCCATCTCGACCGTCAGCGCGAGCGCGCCTTGAGCGTAATTGACCTGAAGCGTGTAAGGGCCGATCTGGAGCACGTCGCCGTCGGCGAGCGATGTCTTGTCGACCAGCTCGCCGTTCAACAGCGTGCCGTTAGACTCGCTCAGGTTGAAGATCCAGTACTCGCCGTTGAACTCCTTTATCCCCGCGTGCGTGCGCGACACGGCGCGGTGATTCAGGACCAGGTCGTTACCCGTGAGACGGCCGATCGTCAGGCCCTCGCTTTCGAGGTAGACTTCGTCGACCTCCTGGTCTTTCCGCTTTATGATGAATCTGCTTTTTGCCGCCTTGGTCCTTACAGACATAGTAACCTCGAAACCCCTGGCTTTACCTTAACGCGAAGCGTAATAGATGACCTGTATGATGTGGACGATCATGAGCGCGAGCATCAGCGAAGTCGTCGCCACGTGCGGCGGGAGCCACAGCTTCATCGAGCGGTGGAGGTAGACGAGCGCGTCTATCCTGCGCAGCGTCGTGACCGATTCGATAGCGCGGTCGAGCTTCATCCGGTCCTTCTCGTTGACCAGTTGTGAGCGCTCCCTGGCGAACCGCTGCTTGGCCGCCTCGATCATCTTGTCCAGGTCCTCTCGCTTCAGGTATTGACGCAGCAGGTAGCCGAACGACATGAAGCGCGGGATGACTTTCTTCTTAACGAGGTTGCGGAGCTGGTCGGAGCCCGAAGCGGTCGCCGATGCGACCTCCTTTTGCAGCTCCTCGCGCCGCGCCCTCAGATCATCTAACAGTAGCGGCGTGCCTTCGATCCTCGTCAGTATGCGCGGCGCTACGAGGTAGCTGATTATGCCCACTATGCCTGTGAAGATGACCAGGTCCCAACTGATCATCAAGGCCGTCGTAAGCAGCCCGCCCGACTGGTTGCCCCCGTGCAGCAGAATCAGTATCCCGGCTATCAACCCCGCGTAAGCGTGCACGAGCATCCAGTAACGCAGCGGACCGCGCCGCTTGCGGTAGACCTGACGGCGCGCGGGGTAGATCATCACTACAGCTATCCCTACGAGCCCGACTATGCCGGTGAGCCACCGCATGTTTAAAAAGCTGTAGATCGCCGCGCCGAACCCGTAGCGGTCGAGCCCGTAAATCGTAGCCGCGGTAAAAAGCGCCGTCAGCAGGATTCCGAGCGTGTGAATTATTTTCTTCGGCGGGTCCGATCGATGGATGTTGCGGCCGAAGGCATGGGTCTTGTCGGCGATCATGAGCCCTTCGATCGCGCCTATCTCACGGAAGTACTCTCGCGGGTTGATGCGCGCAAGCGCCCCCGTGGGGCAGTTCTCTTCGCAACTGTAGGCGCGGCTCTTCTTGCCCGGTGGGTTCAGCGTCTCGCGGTCGCTGCACAGGTTGCACTTGATGGCGACAAGGTCTTCCGTAGCGTCTACGGGCGGCGGCAACGGGTCAGGCTTCAGCCCGAAGAGGTCGCGGAGCTTCCACCCGAAGCCCGCCTTCGCGGGCGCTTCTTTGCTCTTGCGCGGGACCATCGAGATTGCGTTGTACGGGCACTGCGTCGCGCAGTCGCCGCAGCCTATGCATGTCTTAGGGTCTATGTCGACCTGGCCCAGGCCGAACCGCCCTATCGCCCCCGTAGGACACCCCGTCAGGCACTCGGGGTCTTTACAATGCATGCAGACTTCGGGCGACAAAACGCTCTGGTGCGCAGACACGCGCGGCGCTTCGAGCCTCGTCACGTGAATGCCGCGCCGCGTGAGGCGCGACTGCCCGTGTATCTTGTGACAGGCCAGCGAGCAGTTGCCGCACCTGACGCAGAGGTCCATGTCCATCACAAGCAGGTTCGTGCCGTCGACCAGTCCCGTCTCGATGATCCGCTCCTGCGCCTCAAGCATGCGCTCGCGCACGGCGGGCTTGTGGTTGACCCGCGAGCCTATGGGCGGTGGGCCGTAGGGCGCGACCGTGCGCGCGAGCGCGTCCCGGAGCTGAGGCAGCGCGCGCAGTTGCGACAGGGAGATTTCGATCACCTCTGTTCGGCCCATCAGCGTCATCGAGTAAGGCCAGCGCGCGTCGCCCGTCAGCCCCTCGGCGCCCAGACAGTAATTGTGACCGAGGAAATCTTCGAGGGCGCCGGCGGGCGTCTCTTGCACGCGATGGAGCCAGCCTTCCGTGACTATGTAGAGCCGCTTTACCGGCTCGTTCTGGCTGAAGAGCAGATGGTTCTTAGAGAAGACGCGGAACACCGAAAAGAGCTTGAGCTGCTCTATCACGTCAGGCGGAAGCCCCGCGACGATCTTGATCTTTTCGAGGTTGGAATCCCTGCCGTGCTTGCGATAGGTGTTGTCGAGGTTCTCGCTGAACTTTGGCAGCTTGCGCAGCAGACGGAGCGCGGGTCGCTGCACTTCGAGGACCTGGGCCGCCCCGCCCGGCGGTGGCTTGATCGTCGCGTTGCGCGGGACGCCCGCCAGCACGCTCATCTCGCCGAACTGAGTGCCGGGCGCGAGCTCGGCGACCTTCAGCTCGCCGTGGTTGTTCGGGGGCTTAACAAAAACGTCTAAGGTTCCGTTTACGAGAAAGTAAAATGTATTACCTCCCCAATCGCCTATCTTTATGACCTCTTCGCCGGGGTCGTAGGTCAGGAGCCTGACGTAAGGGCCGACCTTCTTCCCGTTGTAGTTGCGGCCGTAGACGGTCACTTCGAGGTCGAGCTCGTAATCGAAGTGGCCCTCGTGCGCCGAAAGCAAAGCAGAGATTGCGGGGACCGATTTTATCGCGTTTATTACGTCGCGACGACTCTTTTGCTCTTTCGGCATAATAAACCCTTTCTGCTCGAAAGTACTCTAATTCCCTCCGTGTAAGAATCAGGGGCTTCGGACAATATAACAAGCTTTAACCTGAGTCAAACAGTATGCAGACGGGGCGCCGTCGATGGCAAGCCCCGCCCGTAATTCGCCCATCCCGAGGCAGGCGATTTAGAATGAGAATGGGATTGAACCCCTGTGGCACTTCGTACAGGTGAACTCGCGCTTCTGGTTGTGGCAGCTCCAACAGGCCGACGAGTGGCGCTGGCCCCGCGCCGTGCTTATCTCGACTATGTCGGCGCGCGCCTGAGGTTCGGGCACGTCTATGCTCTTATGGCAGCGGTCGCAGCTCGCGGCGCGCGTGTGGCTGGCGTGCTTGAAGTTATAGAGACTGAGCGCGGGCAGCGACCCCTTGGTGAACTTCAGGCTCGCCTTCGTGTCGGCGTGGCAGACGCCGCACTCGCCCAGCTTCTGCTGGGGCTGGTGCGCGTGACAACTGTAACACTGCTGGTGGCCAGGGAAGGTCGACCGCACGCCGTCGGGGAATTGATGGCAGGTCGAGCAGTTGGCCGAAACGTTCTGGCCTTCCATCTTCTTCGGGTCCATGTGGTCTTTGTGCGAGAAGCCTTTCAACCCGAACTCGCTCATCTTCGCCGGGAAGCTTATCCTCGTCCCCTGCGCGTCGACGGGGCTCGTGTGACAGACCACGCACATCTGGCTCGCCGGGTTAGTAAAGTCTTTCGCGTGGCACTCGATGCAGGCGTTGTGGCCGGGGAAGACCGGCGTCACGCTGTTGTCGGCCCGCTGGTGGCAGAAGCCGCAGTCCTTAGTCTTGGTCTGGTGTTCGGGCCGCACGTGGTCGAACGGCGACTTGCGCTCGATGACGACGGATTCCTTGATGTTGAAGACCGACTCGGGCGTCGTAGGCGTTTGCGACTGAGGGAGCGCAGGCGCCGTGTTGGCCGTCGGCTGTTGAGTGCTGCGACAAGCATAAACGCCCCCGAGCGAGATCGCGATTATGCCCAGTGCGATTAATTTCAATCTCTTCGTTTTCATCATCACGCAGCCCTCTGGCGTGTCTAATCACTGCTGTCGAAGTTTGTCCAAGATGTTCTGAGCCACGGCGTCGGGTTGTCCTATACGCCCGTTGTGGCACGCGGCGCAGTTCTCGTCCGTGGGAGCCTTGATCTGGGCAAGGCTCTCGGCCTGCTCGACGGACTTATGGCATTCGGCGCATAAAAAGTCCGCGGGCCGCTTCACGCGGTATTCGGCCTTTCGCCTCGGCCGTATGTCGTACTCGTGGTCCGAGTGTTTGAACTCGGCGATGTCTTTGAGGTTCGACCCCTTCGGCGCTCCGATCTCGTGGCACTCGCGGCAGTCGTTCATGTAAGGGAAGTTCGCAAGCCCCCCCGATTCCGGCCGCATGCCGTGACATTGAAAACAGGTCGAGTGACCTTTTTCGATCGAAAGCTCGCGCCCGCCCGCGGGCGCCGGCTTGATGAGCTTATGGCAGTCGGTGCATTTAGCGATATCGCCAGGCGTGATCGAAACGTCCGACACCCCGGCCGGCTTGTTGGCTATGCGCTGTATCTGAAAGTCGGCGGGCAAAGGCTTGCGGTGATCGGGGTGCGAGAAGTCTATGCCGAAGTCGCTGCCGAACAGGCTCTGAAGCCTTCGGGTCTTGTCCTGGAAGTCGAACAGCGCCGTGCGCGAAGGCCCCGTGTGACATATGCCGCAGAAGGCCACGCCGCGGCGGAAGAACTCGCCCGCGAAGTTGTGACAGCCCGCGCACGACGCATGGCCCGGCCAGCCGACCACGTCGACCTGCGAAGGGGTGACCCTGTGGCAGGTGTTACAGTTTATGTCCGCGTGCTCTTTGCGGGCGTGGGTGAAAGTGGCGCGCTCCTTGGTCGTCCCCCCGCGCTGGGCGGCGAAAAAAGCGCCCGTCGGCGTCTCTGCTTTCGGAGCCTCGTCCGCCCTGGAGTCGGATGAGCTGAAGTAGGCGCCCATCAAGATGAAGCACGCTAAAGCAAGTATTATCTTTTTAGTTCCCAGCATCGCCAACTCATCCTTAACTCAAAACGTCATTGGCCGACCGTAGGCGACACGCCCGGCTTGTGGCAGCCGCTACAGGTCACCGGCCCTTTGTTCGAATCCCTGTGACATTCAATACAACTGTCGTGAAAAGCGCGCTCGGCCATCACCTCGTCGAAGTCGCGGTTCTTAGGATTGCGCGGGTCGCCCTCGCGCCGGTGGTGACACACGTTGCACTTCCACAGTTGGGGAAGGCCCCTCGCGCTTATCGTGTGGTGGCACCCCGCGCAGGCCGCGCCCTGCTTCGCCTTGTGCGGCCATTCCGGGTCGGGGCTTAACAATTTTTCGTGCCCTCTGTGGTCGAAGAATACGACCCCTCGCCGGCCCCAGTCGTCAAGCACTATGACCTTGTTCGTAGCGTCGGCGGTCGCCTGTTGAGCGTCTGCTGGCTGAGCTAATGTTTCGGCGAACAGCGCCACCGGCATGACGATCATCATCAAGTACAATGTGATAACGGCCAGCTTTGTTCTCATTTGATCCCTCGAAATCTACCCTCTCCTGCCGCCGCGCCGCCACCTGTGCAACGTAGCCAGGAAGGGCAGGAACAGAATCGCCAGGCCGATCAGCTCGCCGCTCACCGTGAAGCCGGAGGGGCCTACGAGGCTCGCCGACTTCTTAGGCTCTTCGCCCTTCTTCCGCTCCTGCTTCAACTGCTCTTCGGCGGCCGTGTCGGGCTGGCCGGGCCTGCCGTAGCGGCGGCGGATGTCGGTGTTCTCTTTTATGTTCCCGTCCTTGATCTCCGGCACGGTGAAGAGCTTGCCGTCTTTCATGTACATCCGCTGCATCTCCGCGCCGTTCAGAGGCCTCGCCCCCCGGCGTCCGAAGACGGCTAGCTGGTAGCCGTTCTCGTCCGCCGCGCGGTCGCGGTCCGTGCCTTCAGAGATTGCGAGCGCAGGCCCGAGCAATGCCTTCGTCGCTATCAGCTCGGGCTTGGGCTTCGGGCTGAACCCGAAATTGCCCGGCGTCTTTTCGGGCGAAGTCAGTTGAATAACGTGAAGCGCTTTGCCTTCGCCGTCGGCCACGTAAGCAAACAGGCTCACGTTCGTCATTCCGACCTTAACGTCGCGCGCGTCTTTGATCTTGCCCTTCGAGTTGTATGCCTCGACGAGCTTCGGCTCCTCGGGCTTCTCAATGTCGATGACGACCAGCCCGTCTTTGCCCGCCGCGACGTATGCATACGTCCGCACCAGATAAAGGTTATAAGCCTCTTTGACAGGGACGACCGATTTCTCGCCTTCGATCGGGCGGGCGGCGGCGGGGTTAGTCACGTCGATCACCTTGACGCCCTCTTCGTCGCAGACGAACGCGTAACGGAACTGCACCTGGACGGCGCGCGGCTTCTTCAAGAAGGGCTCGCCGATCTCGCTCACTATGCGCGGCTTGAGCGGGTCGTTGAGGTCTATGATAAATAGCCCTCGGTCGGCCGTGACGTAGGCGTAGGTCCCCGCGATGATGACGTTGTTCGCCCCCTTGAGCTTGCCGTCGGGGTTGAAGGTCACCGCGCGCTGTATAAAGTTGTTGCGCGGGTTGCCGTCGAGCAGCGTGGCGACGCCCGGCCCGTTCTTGTCGTCGAGCGGGTTGCCTACGACTATGAAGCCCTCCTCGCGGTCCGTGACATAAAGGAAAGCGTAGACGAGCGGGATGGCCTGTTTGTCGTCGCGGTTCTGCGCCTCTTCGTTTTCGGGGTAGTGCTTGCGCGTCGGGTCGACGGCGATAGTCGCGGGGCTCGCCACGGCAGTCGCAAACTTGGTCTTCACATAAAGTCTCTGCCCGAGCGGCGAGAAAGGCGCTGTAGTCATTCGCTCGGAGAAGCCTTTCTGATCGATGTTGGCAACGTCGTATACACGAAGCCCGCCTTCGCCCGTCGCGGCGTAGAGGAACTCGCCGCGGAGCGTCAGGCTCAGGACTTCGGTCTTCTCTTTCTTCTTAAACGGGTTCAGCGCGTTTATGATGTCGTTGCCCGGATGCTCGTAGAACTCTTTGAGCTTCTTGCCCGCCTCTTCATGTTTCTTGTAGCTCTCGGGGTACGCGAGCTTATGCAGGTAGCTGCCTATGACGGCTTGCGGCTCGTCGCGCTCGGTGACGACGACGGCCTCAAAGCCTTCAGCCTCTACGCCTACGTACACGAAGCGGCCGAGGAAGTTGTAGAAGTTCGTGCCCTGCATCAGGGCCATGGCCATGTAGGCGTTGTTGTCGTTGTTTTCCGACAGGTGACAATCCGTGCAGCCGCGCGTCTCGCGCGTGCGGACGGTGTGCGGGAAGTGCGAGCTGAAGGAGACGCCCGAGTAACCTTCCGCCGAGACGGTCTGCTGCTGAGAGTAGATCCACTCGCGCTGCGCGTTTTGCGAGCTCACGACGACGGCGCACGCGGAGCGGACCGGCGCGAACCGCCGCCCCGTCACCGTGCCGTCTTTACCGAGCATGAACACGTCGTCGCGTAGAGTCTGGAAGTTGTAAGAGGTGTAGTTGCGCAGGCTCTCCGAGCCTTCGTTGTGCAGCATAGGCTTCTGCTGGTTGGCCTGCTGCTTGAGGTGGCAGCCGAAACAGCTCGGCGTCCACGACGTATGGCAGGCGAAACAGGTCATGCTCCGGTTGGCGTGCGCGAGGTTCTCTTCGCTGACGGAAGTGTTGCCCCAGTTCTTACCGTCTTTGAGAATCGTCTTTGCGAGCGCGGCCTTTTCGTTGTAATTCTCGTTGCCGACCGTGACCGTGTCCATCACCTGTTTGACTTCCCAGACGACCGGCTTTCCGTCCTTGTCTTGCGCGACCGCCGCGCGCTGGAAGAGCTTGCCGTCACGTTTGAAGAAGCGGTCTTTGCGCGAAGGCAGGTTTCTGTAATCGAGCATGCGGTTGCCGCCCGCCGCGGCCGACGTGCGCGCGTCGCGCGATGTCGGGTCCGCGCGTTTCGTTATCGTCCCGTGGCAATCGACGCAGTCGATCTCGATGGCGTTGCGCACCTCGCCGTAAAGGTTGCCGTCGCCATGATTGTCCTGCTTGAAGTGGCAATCGACGCAGTGCATCCCCTTCTCGATGTGTATGTCTTTCAGGTGGACCGGGACGCCCTCTCTCGTCTCGGGTTTGTCGGTAGTCTCTTTGATCGCCCGCTGCAAACTGTCGTTGGTCACTTCGCTGATGACTTTGCCCGAGGCGTCCAGGAAATTCCCTTTGCGGTCCTTGGCGAAGACGTAGCGGTAGACCCAGCCGTGCCCGTTGAAGTCGGCGAACTGCGTCTTCTTGAGCTTCGGGTTGATATCCTCGCGGAGCTTCTTTAGGAACTCAACGTCGCCCCACTTGCCTCTCAAGGCCGACTCTTCGGGGTTTCTCAGGATGATCTCGCGCCGCTGTTCGGCGCTCAGATTCCTCTCCTCTTTCGGATACATCAAATCGCCGTCTGTCTCCAGGTCCCACCACGTAGAGCCGAAGTAAGAGTTCAGCACGATCGTCCCAGGGTGCATGTGGCAGACGACGCATTGCGACGAAGGGATGGCGCGCGTGAACTGATGCTTGATCGGGTGGCCCGGCTCGTCTTTCGGGATCGTCGGGTCGGCGCTCGCGCTCAGGCCCGTGTGGCCGAACTTGCCCCACGGCCCCGCCTCGAACTCGTCGCGGTTGTTCGCGTAAGGCACATGACAGGCCGTGCAGCCGCTCGATCGATAGTCGCCCGGCTGGTCGTTGGTCCCCAAAAGCGAAAGCATGGGGTCGAGCAGGCGCGTCTTTTGCAGACCGATGTAGACGGGGTCTGTGCGAAGGTTCGTCCCGAGGCCCCGCGGGCTGAGCAGGTTCTGGGTGGGCTTGCCCGGCGGCTCTGCGATCTGAGGCAGGCCGATCTCCGCGGCCTTGCGACCGCCAAGCTCGAAGACTCTCAGGATGTTGCTGATCTGCGATATCTCCCAGCGCGGGAGCGGGTCAATGTAAGGCAGAATGCCTTTCTTCTGGGTCTGCTCGGGCGTGGGCGGCGGGTTGGTCTGAATCCTCTGCGGGACGCCGTCGGGGCTGTAGCTTTCGCCGAAGCGATAGTTCTTCAGCGGGAACGCGCCGTTGTTGTAAAGCGCCGCGCCCCAGAGCATCGCGCCCGTAGTCATCATGCTCTTGCGTACGTTGTGCACGTCGCCCTGGTGACATTCGGCGGTGCCGCAGCTCTTCGCGGCGACGCGCAGGTCGCCGGGGTTTATGAACTGAATGAACTCCGCGCTCTCCTTAAGCAGCAAGGTGTAGCTGCGTTCGGGGTTGGCCGAGGTCTTCCACTCTTCGGGGAAGCGCGGCTGAACGTGCGCGTTCTTTTTCGCCTCCTCGTAACCGGCCGAGCCCTTGGCCATGCCCTGCGCCCTGGCGTCGGCCTTGCCGCCGTGACAGTCTATGCAGCCGAGGTTTATCACGCCGCTGTGCATGTCTTCTATGCCGTTATGGCAATCGAGACAGCCCGCGCTGCGCCGCTGTGCGTCTTCGGCCGTCAGCCCGAAGAGCCCCGCCGAGCGGACGGGGCGCGGCTGCGTCTGAGCGGCGGTCGAGTTTTGCGAGGCGCCTTTATCAGAATTCGGTTCCGGCGCCTCTGACGAGTCTGCAAAGCCGACGAATGTGAAGATCGAAACTGCCGCAATGATGAACAACAGCTTGAGAGCGCTACTCTTCGATACTTTCATCCCTCTCTCCCAGCAAATTGCGCGATGCCGCTTTTGATCAATAAGTGAACTTCACGCGACCGAACGCCGAAAAGAGCGTCTTCGCCTTCTGCCCGCACCCGAGCGCATCACAGTTGGAAGTGTAGATGTCGTTGAATCCTTTGCCCGGCAGTAGCGTAGAGACGCCGCCCGTGACGACGAAGTTCTCGTTCAAGAACGGGCGGTAGAGGAACCCCAGCCCCGCGTCTATGCCGATCTCGCGGCGTATGTCGGGCTGGAAGTAGACCCCCTGTATCGGGTCGGTGTGATGGAAATGCAAGTAATTCAAGTTGGCTATGCCGCGAAGCTTCGGGGTCAGTTCGGCTTCGAGGCCTGTGTTGTAGACAAATATTCCGGGGTTGACGAAGTTCGCTTGGCCTTCGAACTTGCTGCTGCGCAGCGTGGGAAGCAGGCTTTCGCCGCTCTTGAGCCCGACGCCGGTCCCCAACAGCCTGATGCCGTTCGTCACCCAGTAGCTGAACAGCCCGCCCGCGAATTCCGGTATGTCGACTATCGCGTCGAACCCGCGCGCGGTGTCGTCGAACGGCTCGTTGTCGCCCGAGGCGAAGAAGAACGAGCCCTTGAAACGCAGCCAGTCACGGTCTACGGAAAGCTCGACGGCGGCCTGCTGCGCGTTTATGTCCTGCTTGCGCCCCGCGATCGGGTTGAAGCTGTCGGAGCCGAAGACCTGATAAAAGGCGTGCGATATGTTGAGGCGGTTTATGTGACCGTCGCCGGCCCAGCCCAGGTAGTAGGACTTGATGCCATGGCGGACGGCGTCTCCTATCGCGGAGGGGCGGACGAGAAAATCGTTCTCGTCGAACCGCACGCTCGGCTTGTCGTTGCTGAAGTGGAAGCTGAACTGCGTGGTGTAGCCCTTCCACTTCGTATCCTGGCGGTAGAGGTTTGCGATGAAGACGGTCTGGTCGCGCCACTCTCCCAGGTTTATGCGCGTGTTCAGCTCGCTGTTCGTGTCTTTCTCAAGCAGGTAGAAAGCCGCCGCGTTGAAGTTATAGCGGTTGTTGCCGAACTGGCCGAATATGCGCGCGCCGAGGTTGAAGTCGTTAAAGATGAAGCCCCGGAAATCGCTCAGGAAGGTCTGTATCCCCGCGCGCAAAAACGTCGTGTCGTAGTAAGGGCTCTTGCCGTCGGAGTTCCCCTTGCCGCGAAGGAAAGGCAGGAGCCTGGTCGTGTCTCCGAGCCTCACTTCGCCGAACAGCTCCTGGAAGCCCACGTAACCGTCTACGCGGTTGGCGCCGCGGCGCACGTCTATGTTGACGATGCCGTTCTCCTGCGTGTTGAGCCAGTTGACGTTGATCGTGGGCGAGAAGCGGAAGCGCCAGTCGATGGGCTTGAAGGCCGCGTCGCCGTTGAACCACTCGATCGAGAGGTTGAAGTTCTGCCGCGCGAATGCGTTGACGCCGCGGCCGAAGAACTCCGGGACGTCGGGCCGCTGGCTCGAAGCGCCGCTCGGCAACGGCAGGCGGCGCGCTAAGAAGAGCGTGTCGCTCTCCAGCGTCAGCACGAGGAAGTTCTGCTGCTTGTAGATCGGGTAATCGCCTTTGAGGACGTTCTGCCTGTAAGGGTTGTACCACGCGCCCTGTTCAAACCTCGGGTCCGTGGGAAAACCTATGGCCCAGCGGTCAGGCCGCGGCACGAAATCGCCCGCGTCGGGGTTCTCGCCGTTGCCGTTGCCGTCGGTGATGCCAAGGCCGTCGCCCCTGAACCCGCGCGGGGGGTCTACGGGCGTCGTCAGGTTCTCCACCTTACGAGGCCGCGTCTCGGCCGCAAGGTCGGGCGGGTCGTCGGGCGGGGGGATGACTTCGGCCACCTCCACGTATTCGGGCAGACGCACGTCTTTCAGGTGGCACTCGCCGCACCTGGCGAAGCCCGCGTTCTGGACGTACTCGTTAGAAGTGCGGAAATTCGACCCCTTATGACAACTGATGCAGAGGCGGTGGTAAGCCTCGCGCGCGTTCAGGTCGTAGCCTTCGCGGTCGTCGGGGTTACGTGGATTCCCCTCCTCGCGCGTGTGGCAGTCGGTACACTTCTGGAACTGCTTGGCGTCGGTAGTCTCTTTGACCGTGTGATGACACCCTATGCAGGCGACGCCTTCAGGAGCGGTGTGCGGGAAGCCCGGATACGGGTTTAAGAGCGCCTCATGCTTCTTGTGATCGAAGATGACCTCGCCCCGTCTCCCTATCCGGTCGAACCGCATTGTGACTCTTTGGGCCTGCGCCGGCTCGTTCGAGTCGGCCGATGCAGGTGATTGCATCGAACAGACCATGCATATGAGAAACAAAAGCCCATATAGAGCAATAACCAGTGCCTTGAGTCTCATTTGTTTCCTCACGCTTGAGAAGCACCCCAGGCCATGACGACTATTCTGAGGGAATCAATTAATCAGCGAGAATAGCTCAATTGCAAAGCGAGCAATGATCCTGCGTGGCCATTCCGTTTACATTTCAAAAGCTCATGTGTTCGGCGGGGGTATAACATATCGCGATGAGCGAAGTCAACCCTGGCCCCGATCCGCAATCCTGCAAGTGATGGAACCAATGCTGATTTTATTCAGTGCTGAGTCCTGAGTCCTGAGTCCTGAGTAAGTCCGTCAGCGCGTCGCTCCCGGTTCAAACTCAGCACTCAGGACTCAGCACTCAGGACTAGTAGAAGGGTTTTTGCTTGCAACGTTTTTTCCCCTCCGATATACTGTCGCCCCATAAAAGCAGCGTCGCTTTTGCAGGAATCGATTCCGAATTAATTAGGCTCTTTAGGGTTTGACACCAGAATTTAAACCCTTTCCAATACGATCCAGGGAGGATAAACGGCAATGATATTTCCTAATCTCAAGCACGGCGGACAGAGAATGTTAAGAAGCCTCGCCGTCCTGATAACTATCGTCATGCTCTGTTTTGGCGGCAATTCGCTCGCCTGGTTGAGCCAGGGGCCTGCGCCCGTCGTAGACCCTTCGGGGGTCGTCTTTGACGCTGAGACGGGCAGCCTGACGATCAAGGGCGAGAATTTTCTGTCGGGCGCGACCGCGATCATAAGAAACGAAGCCGGGGCGGTAAGCTACGGCGGAGTTAAGGTCAAAGGCTCTAAAAAATTAATCATCACCGGAGTATCAGAGTCTGACCTCCAGGGCCAGATCGAGATCACGGTGGTCAACCCCGACGGGGTCTCGTCGCTCCCTGTCCGCGCCAACATCGTCCCGATCCCAGGCAGCAGCGTGCTGACGGCCGACGACGTGAGAAAGATCATCGCCCAGGCCGTCGCGCAGGCCGACGTGAGCAACTTGAAAGTTACTGTCGCGGTCACGGACAAAGAGGGCAACGTGCTGGGCGTCTTCAGGATGCGAGGCGCGACAGACCGTATCACCATAGGCATAGGCACCCGTTGCGCTCGCACGAAGGCATGCATTAAAGACTTCTCGCAGCCGATAAAGGGCAAGCTGACGTGCGGGCTCGAAGGGCTTTGCGGCAAAGGGCTGGCGACGGCCGCGGCAATCTCTAAAGCGGGGACGGCCGGCGTGCTGAGCACGGCCGGCGGCGCCTTCAGCACGCGCAGCGCCAACTTCCTGCTCCAGGAGCACCTGCCGCCCGGAATCGCCGGCACGCCGGCCGGCCCGCTGTTCGGGGTGCAGTTCTCGCAATTGGCTTGCAGCGACATAAATCCTTCGCTCCCCCTGGGGCTAGCAGCGGACCCCGGCGGCGTCGCGCTTTACAAGAACGGCCAGCCCGTCGGCGGTGTGGGCGTTGAAGGCGACGGCAAATACGGTCTTGCCAACCGCCGCGAAGAGCGTCAGGACAAGCCTGTCGAAGAGCTGATAGCGATCGCCGGCACTCGCGGGTTCGAGCCGCCCGCCGCAATCGCCGACACGCTCTTCCCCGACGCGCTGCGTCTGCCTTACGTGAACCAGCAGATGCCGCCCGCGGTCCCCTTGAGAGCCTTTAACAACCTTGACGGCGACATCGTCGCGCCCTTTTCGATCAGGGGTACTCCGGCGTCGAAGTTCGAGATCATCAACCTGAACGGCATTCCGGTGAGGGCGAAGATAGACAAGCCTATACGAGGGAGCTCGGCGCCGGGCGGGCTTACGAAAGCAGAGGTCGAAAGAATTTTGACCCAGGGGATTCGCCAGGCCTTAGTCACGCGCGCCATCATCCACCAGCCCGTCGGCAGCCACATCGAAGTCAGCGTCGGCGTCGTCGATCAAAACGGCGAATACCTGGGGGCCGTCAGCACGACCGACGCGCCTATTTCGAGTTACGACATCGCCGTGCAGAAAGCGCGCACGGCAGCCTTCCTGAGCAATTCGAGGGCGGGCAACCAGCTACGCCAGGCGTCGGGCGGCTCATTCCTGCCGAACAGGCCGTTCGCAAAATACGCGGAGGCGGCCAGACGCGACGGCATTAATCTCGATGGCTCTATCGCCATCAGCGGGCGCGGCGTCATCTTCTTGAGCCGCCCGTTCCTGCCCGATGGGATAGACGACACGCCGAACGGACCTTTCTCGAACCCTATCGAAGACAACAGCGCCTTCAACACGGGCCTGCAACTCGATTTGGTCATAAGCCGGCTCCTCGAATCGGCCGTCAACCTGCTGGTGACGGGCCAGACCCAGGGAGATACGCTTCAGACTAGCTGCTCGCCCGACCCGAACGTGCTCGGCTTTAACATAGCCAACGGCCTGCAAGTTCGACAGGCGAGCGTGCCGCTTTATAAGAACGGCCGCCTGGTCGGAGGGATCGGTTGCAGCGGCGACGGCGGCGAGCAGGAAGACATCGTCGTCGGGTTCGGGAGCGCGGGCTTCGAGTCTGACCCCTCGATACGCACGGACAAAGTCTTCGTGCGCGGCGTGCGTCTGCCGTGGCTGAAGTTCCCCCGCCACCCCGACATAGACACGGTGACAAAGAGCAACTAGCCCGAAACAGAAAAAGGGAAGCGAGACTGGCTCGCTTCCCTTCTCATTCTCTCAAACTCCTTTTCTTACTTCTCTGCCCTTACCTCTCGACGATGTCGCCCTTCATCGGACCGAGCGCGCCCAGCAGCTCGTTCTTCTCCCTGTCGCCCACCTTGAACTTATCCAGAGCCTTCACCAGGTCCTCCACCAGCGCGTTAAAATCGGCCTCGCCGACCCCCATGCCTTTGTGCGCCGTCTTCATGTCTTTGCCTTTATACTTGCAAGGCCCGCCAGACGCCTGGCATATCTGGTCTATCAGGTTGTTCTGTAGCTTCTCGGCTCGCTTAGGGTCTTTGACCGTGTCGGCGAAGAACCCGTTGATCCGCCCGTCGGCCGCCACTATGCCGATGAACTCCTTGACCACTGCCGTTATGGCGGGCTTGCCGCCGAGCCTCTTGTAGAGCGAATCCGGCTTGTCGGATTTCGACCCCATCATAGAATTGCCTTGCGCCTGCGCGGGCGCGGCGTCGAGGGCACCCAGCGCCAGCGCGGCGGCGATCGCTACCGCGAATAAGGTTTTACGCATATGTTGATCTGCTCCTTTCAAACGTTTCAAAGAGATAGATTTTTCTTGCTCCAATGCATTTCACAACCGGGTCGAGATGATTCCAACGCTACCGAGATTAACTTCTCTCTCCCCGATTATTGCTTACGTTGGCAACTAAACGGATGGATTCACGCGGCGGCAAGTAATCCCCGGAATACTTCTAGACAAGGTCTCGATGGTAAAGGTATAGTCGCGTACAGTGGTCAGCAGAACTCGAAAAGAGCGGACAGTGATTCAGACTAGTCCCAGACTAGAAAGCCAAATTATCTGTGGGGATGTCACCGCCGAGCTGAAAAAACTTCCGGACAGGAGTATAGACCTGGTCATACTGGACCCCCCTTATTGGAAAGTTGTGAGCGAGCATTGGGATTATCAGTGGAGAACAGAAAGCGATTATGCCAAGTGGTGCTTTGAGTGGTTCAAAGAGATTAGCCGAGTCATAAAGCTATCGGGCAGCCTTTATTTGTTCGGGTATCTCAGGAACCTCGTATATCTCTACAAAGACATTCTGGATTTAGGCTTTATTTTTAGGCAACAGCTTATCGTTCATAAAGGCATTCAGGCTCTCGGGGGTCGAGCGACAAAGGGATATAAGATGTTTCCCAATGTTACCGAGAGTATTCTTTTTTTCATTTACGACAGTAAGCCTTTTATAAAAGAGCTGCTCAAGAAAAGACAGCAGGAGCTCGGGCTGACAGCGCACGCAATAAACTCGCGGTTAGGCGTGAAGACAAACGGAGGCGGCGTGTGGTCACTTTACACCGGCGAGAATATATTGGCGCAAGTCCCGACTAAAGAGATGTGGGAAAAGCTTCAGGAGGTGCTGGAGTTTACTTACCCTTATGAGAACATAGCTCAGACATTCAACATCGAAATGGGCATTACAGATGTTTGGGACGACATCGATTTTTATTCTGAGAAGCGATATCACACCACGCAAAAGCCGGTCAAACTTATAGAACGTTTAATCCGAGCAAGCACGGATGAAGGAATGATAGTTTTAGACCCGTTCTTAGGATCAGGGACTACGGCGGTGGCCTGTGCGAGACTTAACAGGCGATACATCGGCATCGAAAAAGACAAGGATTATGTCAAGGTAGCGAGAGAGCGAATCAAATATCAGTTCAGCAATACCGTTCAAGGAGAGGCGTCAAGCTGCGAGGAGACGCCCGACCCCGTCGTGATTCAAGGAAGCCTCTTTTAAGCTTTTTTCCGTCTCACGTATTGCTTCTTTGCGATTGCAGTTCTATCTGTATCTCTCAACGTGAGATAGCTGCGTAGCTGTTCATTAATCCCTTTAAAGTTTGCCCGCACGCCTTCAGCTCCCAATGCGTATAGCTCGGCTTTTGAGCGAACTTTATCTTTAAGCATCTCATTCAACTCAGCCAACGTGGCTCTATCAATTATTTGATAGAGCTCTCCGGTTTCAAGAACCCCTAACGGCATTAGTACTGATTCAAGCGCTGAACGGTCAGCGTCCGGTTCAACATAATGTTGGATATCTATTCTCGGATCAGTGTTCGCATTCGTGATAACGCAGGCAAATGTGCGTATAGGGTTACACATATAAAACTGAAAGGTATAAGGCCAGAAGTTCTTTGGAGCGGGTGTCTTTCCAGGATTAGTTTCTTTATGTTTCGAATAGATATTGTTGTAGTAGTTACTCATTAATTCTTTAAATACTCTGCCTCTTGGGCTGTTGGTCCAGATTTCAAAGGTCTGAAAGCGTAAAGTGTTGAAGTCTTTTTCATCAAAGTTAAAGTAGTCACCAATAACTAATAAGACTCTCTTAACGTCTTCTGTCAGAAGCTTCAATTCATCCTCGCTCCTAATAGCAAATAGCCATTTAGAATCATTGTTACGTTTAATATTGTCCGTATTACACTCAGGACATAACTCTTCTAACCTGGCGACCGGAGCGCCACACTCGTTACATTTATCTAGTTGATCGATCCTGGAACAAGACTTGACTTCAGAACCGTCACACAGATCATTTCCTCTCGCTCCGGTTCTCTCTCCTTCCATTCCAGTTATTAGAGAAGCAAGATGCTGACCGGGGTACCCGATTTTTATATTCGGTGTTTGTTTGGTGATTCTTGACCACTTGATTGCATTTATTCTCGGCTGTAGGACAAGCTCATTCAGGAGCTGCCGTATCTTTATCAGATTATCGGTAATAGTAATCAGCGCAGTATCAGGTTGCATTCTATTTTAGAAGAGGTCTTTAATCTCAAGAGACAAGGGAAGCGAGCGAAACTCGCTTCCCTTCTCACTCTCTGGAGCCTCTTTACTCTTACCTCTCGACGATGTCGCCCTTCATCGGCCCGAGCGCGCCCAGCAGCTCGTTCTTCTCCCTGTCGCCCACCTTGAACTTATCCAGAGCCTTCACCAGGTCCTCCACCAGCGCGTTAAAGTCCGCCTCGCTCACGCCCATCCCTCGGTGCGCCGTCTTCATGTCCTTGCCCTTGTACTTGCAAGGACCGCCAGATGCTTGGCATATCTGGTCTATCAGGTTGTTCTGTAGCTTCTCGGCACGCTTAGGGTCCTTGACCGTATTTGCAAAGAAGCCGTTGATACGGCTGTCGGCAACGACTATGCCGATGAACTCTTTTACGACTGCCGTTATGGCCTTCCTCCCGCCGAGCCTCTTATAGAGCGAATCCGGCTTGTCGGATTTTGACGACATCATCGAATTGCCCCGCGCTAGCGCGGGCGCGGCGCTGAAGGCACCCAGCGCCAGTGCGAAAGCAATTGTGACTGCAAATAAAGTTTTACGCATATGTTGATCTGCTCCTTTCAAACGTTTCAAAGAGATAGATTTTGCCTGCTTCCATGCTTACTCAATGGTTAGACGAACGGATTCACAAAAAAAATCGCTCCCGAAACGTCACTGGAATAGAAAAAAGTCGTGGACCGACCGGGCGATCTCTGCGATCGCGCGCTCGCGGGCCGGGATGTCCTTCTCCGACGCCTTCACGAAGACGGCTATCGCTACGTGACCCGCGCCGTCGGGGAGCGTAATTATTCCTACGTCGTTAGTCGTCCCGCCTATGGTGCCCGTCTTGTGCGCGACCTCGGTCCCAGCCGGCAAGATCCCCTTCAGCCGCGCCGTCCCGGTCTGGCACCGGCGCATTATGTCGACGAGCAGCTCGGCCGTCTCAGGCTTGAGCAGGTTCTTGCGATGTATGCGCTCGACCAGCGCGGCCATCCCGTCCGGCGTCGAGGTGTCGCGGGGGTCCGCGTCAAACCGTTTGGCGGCCTCGGCTCGCTCCTCGGGCTTTAATGCGGAGGCCGCCGCCGTGAAGAGCTCTAAGTTCCACTCTTTCTCCGGCGGGAGTTTTGTGATCCCAACCCAGTCGGAGATCAATTGCGCCGTCGACCGATCGACGCTTATGCCTTCGATCCCCGATTCTTTCATCCGCGCGGTGACGGCCTCCGCCCCGCCCGCCAGTCTCAAGACGACATCGGTCGCGCTGTTATCGCTTATCAGCAACATCAGCTCAAGCAGATTGCGGACCGAAAGCGCGACCCCCGGTTTGTTGAAAAGCTCGGACAGCGTTCCGCTGCCGGGGTGGAGGTCGCTCGCTTTGATCTCGATCATCTGGTCTAGCTTGATCTCGCCGCGGTCGACGCGCGTGAGAAGCTGGACGGCGACTGGAACTTTGAAAGTGCTCGCCATCGGGAACCGCTCTGCGCGGTTGAGCGACACGCGCCGGCCCGTCTCTACGTGTATGGCCGTCACGCCGACCGTGCCGCCGGCCACTTTAGCCAGCCGCGCAATCTCGCGCTCAAGCTTCTGGAGCGCCGCGCCGTTCGGCGGCGCAGCGGCGGAGGGCGACTGCGTGACCGCCGCCGGCGCGGCCGACAAGAGCAGCGAGCACAGCACGATTGCGCGAGAGAGTTTGAGAGTCGTTTTTTTCATGGCGTCCTCAATTTCCATTCTTAACCCTCACACGTTTAAACTCCGTGCCGAGCATCGAGACCTCTTCCACCTCGCCGCCCGCGCCGAGGTGGAAGACCACCATATCGCCATCGAGCGGGCTCTCGTCTTTAGCCAGGAAGGTGTCGTAATGATAATGATCGAGCTTCGCTTTAAAGCGGCTCCATTCGACGACGAGCGCGCCGCCTTCGACCGACACTTCGACCTTGCCGTAAGCGGCGTCTTCATACGTCCCCGCATACGACGCCAGCTCGCGCGAAGGGCGAGTATCTTTCTGCCGCCTCGCCTCGCGCCTCTGCTCGAACTGCGCCGCCTGCGCTTCGATGTTCTTGACCTGCTCGCCGTAACGCGCGTTCCAGTCAGTCTTCGGCAGCCCGAGCAACAGGTCGACGATGCTGTTTGTCGCCGCCACGTGCATCGAAGCGCTGCTCGTCCCGACGCTGGAGTTCGTGAGTATCACGATGCCGAGATTCTGTTTCGGCAGAAGCACGATGCGCGCGCGAAACCCGTCGATGCCTCCCGTGTGGGCGATCATATGCTGTCCATGATAATCGTGTATGAACCAGGCCATGCCGTAGCTCATCATGTTCGTGTGCGGATAGGCCGCGGGGTCGACGGCCAGGACCATCTGAGGCGTGTGCATCTCCGCGAGGTTTGCGGCCGACACTAATCGCTTTCCTTCGAAGGTCCCGTTGCCGAGCTGGAACCTGACCCACCGGCTCATGTCGCGCGCCCCCGCGTTGATCGAACCGGCGGGGCCAGCGTTGTCTAGGTTGAACCATGGGATGGCCTTCACGCTCCCGTCACGCTCTTTGACGTGCGGGCTTGCGCGGTCGGCGGCCTTTTCGGCTACGGTCGCGCTGAAGTTTGCGCCCGTCATCCCGAGCGGGTCGAATATGCGCTTCTTCACGAACTCTTCCCACGAACTCTTAGAGGCGACGCCGACGACGTAGCCGGCCGTCGTGTACATAATGTTCTGGTATTGCCACACGGAGCGAAACGGGCGCGTCAATTTGACGTAGCCGATGCGGCGGATCGTCTCTTCGCGGCTCCAGGGCGAGCGGTACCACAGCAGATCGTGACGGCTCAACCCCGTGCGGTGTGTGATGATGTCGCGCAGCGTGACCTGATCGCTTGCGAGCGGGTCCGAGAGGCGGAAGAACTCTATGTGCTTGCGCACGGGGTCGTCCCAGTTGATCTTCCCCTCGTCGACGAGCATGGCCATCGCAGTCGTCGTGAACGCCTTGCTCGTAGAGCCTATCGCAAAAAGCGTGTCCGGCGTGACGGGCGCATTGCTTCCCTTCTCTTTCACGCCGTAGCCCTTGAGGTGAACGACCTTGTCGTTCTGCACGATGGCCAGCGAAGCGCCCGGAACCTGCCAGGCCTTGAGCGCCTCTTCCATGATTCGGTCTACGCCGGCCGAGTCTATAGTCTGGGCGGGGGCGCTGGCGGCAAACAACACGACGGCCGCGAGAGTGACGAAGACGCGGCTCATCCTTCCGTAGATAGTCTTCATAATTGTTCCTCGGTTGAGATGGGGATTTCATACTAACGCGGATCGATTGAAAAGCCAAACTTGATGGGGATCGGTCAGGAGAGATGAGAGCGGGCCGCCGGAGGAGGCTGCCGGCGGCCCGCGCGGGGGCTAAAGATGGGGGCTAGTAGTCCGCGGCTGAGAATTCATTTATCGGCGTAGCGAAGGCAGAGCCTTTCGGCCCCGTCGTGGCCTACGAAGCGGTTGCTCACGACCGCCATCTTATCTATTCCCGCGTTCAGGCAGATGACGCGCATCAGGTCGAATTCGGGCGGCGGCTTTCTCAAGCGCACGCGCATGCCGGAAGGGCTGCGGTTTTCGCAAAGCGCCAGCTCTTGCCCGAGCGATTGCGCCTCCTCGTCAAGGAATTCGATCGTCACGATGTCGCTGCGCTCCTCGCGCGGCTCGCGGCGGCGGGCGTTGCCCTTCCAGTTCTTCTCCCTGAAGACGGCCCATGGCTTCTCCAGAAAACCCGAAGGCGGCTGCTCGCCTACGAATTCGAGCGCGACAAGCCGCTGGCCCGAGACGGCCGGGTCTATGCGGCGGACGAGCGTGTAGACCCTGAAGCTTGAGTCGGAATAGCCATGGCTGCGGAGCTTTATCGGCAGGGGCAATACCGCGTGGAGGACCATCCCGTGTCGCACACGCCTGCTGAGTTTTATCGTCACGCCCGTGCGGCTCACGTCCAAGGTCTTGGTCATCTCAGTCCACTTGCCGTTCTTGCGGTCGAACCCCGTCACGCGGACCGGGATCGCGAGGCGGAACCGTTCGCACCTGCGCCGGTTGTCATTCTCAGCGCTTGAGGCCGACTCGGTGTAGACATGCTTTTGCGAAGGCAGGCGGTCGAGGCTCAAAGTCTCTTCGCCCGTCCCGCAGATGGCGAACTCGTCATCTATGGTCACGTAAGGCTCGACGGCGTTGTCGAGTACATCAAGCGACTTCTCGGCCGGCGCGAGCTCGACCGTCCTCAGCGGGGCGACCTTCTCGGGCGCGGGCTGCGCCTTCGCGCCGACCAGCTCCGTGAAGCCTTTGACCGTATCGGTTGCGCCCTGGCCGAGCCCCTTCTGGTAGGTCTGCTCTATCAGCTCTTCCATCGCCGGGCCGTCGACGGGCTTCGACAGCAAGTAGCCTTGCACGTATTCGCAATCGAGGCCCGTAAGATGGATCACCTGTTCGCGCGTTTCGACGCCTTCGGCTATCACGTCCATCCCCAGGTTGACGGCGAGCGTGACTATCGTGTGAACGATCTCCGAGTTCTTGGGCAAGTTCATGCGGGTGACGAAAGAGCGGTCGATCTTCAGCGTGTCTATGGGGAAGCGGTGCAGGTAGCTGAGCGACGAATAACCCGTCCCGAAGTCGTCGAGCGAGATGCGAATGCCGAGCGCCTTGAGCTGTTTGAGGATCGCGGTGGCCAGCTCTATGTTCTCGATGATGGCGCTTTCGGTGATCTCTATCTTCAAGCTCCGCGCGTCGAGCCCCGTCTCTTCGAGTATCTTGCTGATCTCTTCGATCAGGTGCGGGTGAGAGAACTGTTTGCCCGACAGGTTGACGCTGACCGTAAGCGGGGGGTCGGACGGGTACTTCTGCTGCCACTCGCGGAGCTGCTTGCAGGCTTCGGCCAACACCCACCGGCCTATGGGGATTATCAGCCCCGTCTCTTCGGCCACGGGTATGAACTTAGTTGGGGATATGAACCCGCGCTCGGGGTGTTCCCATCTGAGGAGCGCTTCGAACCCGGCTATGCGCCAGTTTTCGAGCGAGACTATGGGCTGGTAGTGGACCATGAACTCGTTGCGCGTTATCGCCCTGCGCAGGTCCGTCTCAAGCTCAAGCAGGGCGATGGCCCGCGCGTGCATCTCCTTGTCGAAGACTTCGAACCGGCCGCGGCCCTGGTCCTTGGCGCGGTACATGGCCGTGTCGGCGTTGCGTATGAAATCTTCGGGCCTGTCGTGAGGCGTCAGGCTCATGGCTATGCCTATGCTGACGGAGGCGAAGACCTCGTGGCCGCTCAGGCTGAACGGGGCGCTCAGCTCTTTTTGAATGCGCTCGGCCGCCTGCGTGGCGTCGGCCGAAACCTTGAGGTGGTCCAGGACGATGGCGAACTCGTCGCCGCCTAACCGCGCGACCATGTCGCCGGGCCTCAGCGTGCCTTCGAGCCTGCGCGCGATGGCTACGAGCAACTGGTCGCCGACCTGATGGCCAAGGCTGTCGTTGACGACCTTGAAGCGGTCCACGTCGAGAAACAAAACCGCGAAGAGATAATCCTGCCGGTCCTTGGCGCGGTCGAGCGAGCGCTGAAGCCTGTCCATGAATAACGCGCGGTTCGGAAGCCCCGTCAGCACATCATGGTAAGCGTTGTGCAGCAGCCGCTCTTCAGACTCTTTACGCTCTGTGACATCGGTCATAGAGCCCGCCATGCGGTAGACGCCGCGGTTGGCGTCCCACGCCGCAAGTCCCCGGCTCATCACCCAGCGGTAGCTCCCGTCGCGGGTCTTGAGGCGATGCTCGCTCTGGAAGTGAGGCGTGAACCCGAGCAGGTGAGAAGTGATGTCGGCCTGCACGCGCTCGACATCTTCCAGGTGAATGCGGCTGAACCATTCGTCGGGCAGAGAGCCGAGCTCGTGCTCGCCGAACCCTAGAATAGATTTCCACCGGGGGCTGAAATCTATCTCGTTCGTTTGCAGGTTCCAGTCCCACAACCCGTCGTTGCCGCTCCTGACGACGAGCGTGTAGCGCTCTTCGCTCGCCGTTAGCGATTCGATAGCCTGATGGCGTTCGGCCAAAGCCTGCTCCAGGGCGCGGCTGCTGCGCTCAAGCTCTATGTGCGCCATCGCCGAAGCGGCGAGCGCCGCGAGCGCTTCCTGCTGTGAGGGCTTGAGGTCTCGCGGCTTGTGGTCCATAACGGCGAGCGCGCCGATCGCAAGGCCGTCGGAGGTGATGAGCGGGACGGCGGCATAAAACGTGACGGCGCGGCGAGCGGTCGCGAGCGGGTTTGAGGCGAACCGCACGTCCTGGCGGGCGTCCGTGACGACGAACTGCTCGGGCTCAAGGATCGCCCACGAACAGAAAGAGCCGTCGCGCGCCATGTCGCTCATGCTCAGCCCGAAACAGCATTTGTAAAAGACCCTGCTTGAATCGACGAAGCTCATCACGGCGAGCGCGGACGAACAGAGCTTCGCCGCGAGCCGGGTGATCTCTACAAGCTGTTCTTGCGGGTCGCGGTCGAGTAGCTTAAACGAATGGAGGGCCTCGACTCTCGCCTTTTCGTTTTGCGGCAGCGGAGCTTTGAGCTTCTGTAATTGAAGGCCGGCCCTTTGAGCCAGGACCTTATTGAGCGGGCGGGTCTCGCGGTCGCGCGTGGCGTCGACCACCGGGAGATCACCTTTATTTATAGCTTGAGTTAATGGCATCTACCGAGTCATCTCTAAATAAAGCTGCTGCACTCTCTCGAAAAACAGGCGCTAACGGACCGGGGGCTCACCTTTTTTTCGCCCGCTATTGAGCAAGATGGATGCCACGCAGGCGCTTGGCGATAAAGGCTGACAGGGCGCAAAAACCGGCCAGTTTGGGCGCGGTCCGACGATCAAATTGACCGAACCCGATGCCTGGATTCGATCAACTTTGACCGGCGTGGAATCGCTAAACATTATCGCGCGACCGAACGTAGAGCCTCTAGGGCAGTGTCTGCGCCGATACGAAAGCAGTACAGTCATAACCGTTATCAAATGGCCGCGGTCACGCCTGGCTACAACGACAGGTTGCAATTCAAGAGAAGCTCAAGCGCCCAGGCCCGATTTTGCCGAAGGCTTTCGGCCTGCTATGATCCCATTTCGGCGCAGGGGAAAAGGCCGGATTCAAATCTCTATCGGAAGAGTCGCGTCAAAGATCAACCAAGGAGAGCAAAAGCAATCGTGAAAGCGAATCCCTTTCTTGCACTGTTAATGATCTGTTTATCGCTGCAAACGGCGGCCTACGGCCAGACGCATCGCGGGTCTGTGCGCGGGACGGTGGCCGACACCGCTGGCGACCCGATCGCGCGCGCAATGGTGAGACTGGTCCACGAAGAGACGGCCGTGACGCGAACAGCCTCAAGCGACGAGGAGGGCATCTTCGCCGCGTCTTTGCTGCCGCCGGGCTCTTATCGACTTGAGATCGAGATGACGGGCTACAAAAAGTACGTCGAGCGAATCTCGCTCAAGGTGAATCAGGAGGTCCGCGTCGATGTCGCTTTAGAACCCGGTACGCTGGCCGAAGAGATCACAGTCGAAGCGCCCACGGTCCCTTTGAGAAAAGAGTCTCCCGCCTTAGGCACGGTGATAGAGAACCGCCAGATTCGCGGGCTTCCGCTGGACGGGCGAAACTTCTTGGAGCTGAGCCTGCTCGTCCCCGGCGCGGTCCCCGCCGCGCCCGGATCGGCCGGGAGCGTGCGCGGGGATTTCGCTTTCAGCGTCAACGGCGCGCGCGAAGACAGCAACAACTTTCTGCTGGACGGCGTCTACAACGTCGACCCGAAGCTCAACACATTGGGGGTCAAGCCGCCCGTCGACGCCATACGAGAGTTCGAGCTGCTGACGAGCACCTACGACGCGGCGTTCGGCCGTAACGCGGGGGCGCAGGTCAACGTAGTCTTGAACTCCGGGTCGAACAGCTCGCATGGAACTATCTATGAATTCTTCCGCAACGCCGCGCTCGACGCGCGCAACTACTTCGCCCCGGCCGACCAGCCCGACCCGAAATATCAAAGGAACCAGTTCGGCTTCTCCTACGGCGGACCGATTGTAAAGAATCGTACTTTCTTTTTCGCCGACTACGAAGGGACGCGGGTCCGTGAAGGGATCACGCGGATAACGAACGTGCCGACGCTGGCCGAGCGTCGCGGCGATTTCTCGCAGTCGCTCTTCGCGCCGCCGATAAACCCGTTCACGCAGCAGCCGTTCCCCGGCAACCAGATCCCGGAGTTTTTCTTAAGCCCGATAGGCGTGGCCATCGCCGCGCTCTTCCCGGAGCCGAACCGGAACGCGCCTTTTCAGAACTTCGTCTCGTCGCCGACGCAGCGCGACCGCAACGACAGCTTCGACGTGCGGGTGGATCACTCGTTTTCGAACTCCTCGACGCTGACCGGCAGGTACAGTTTCGCGGACCGCGACCTGTTCGAGCCGTTCACGGGGCCGACCTTTTCGCTGGTGCCGGGCTTCGGCGACAACGTACCCCGGCGCGCGCAGAACTTCATGCTCGGAGAGACTCACGTCTTTTCGCCCGCGCTGATAAACGAAGCGCGAATAGCTTTCAGCCGCGTCTCGTCGGCCGTGCTTACGGAAAACAGCGGCACGAGCCTGAACCGGCAGGTGGGGCTGCCCGAGCTTTCGAGCAACCCGCGAGACTTCGGCCTGAGCTTCATCACTATCACGGGGTTCTCGCCGCTCGGCGAAGAGTTCAACAACCCTCAGCAGAGCACTACGAACGTCTACCAGTTGCTCGACAACGCGTCATACGCGCGCGGCAAGCACCTCGTAAAATTCGGGACGGACATCCGCGTGTCGCAGCAGAACGCATTTCGCGACGTGCAATCGCGAGGCTTCATCACCTTTTCGAGCCAGGCCCCGATCACGGGCAACGCGCTCGCCGACCTGCTTCTTGGTATCCCTGCTCTGACGGGCGGCGCGCGGTTAGACAACCACCAGCACCTGAGGAGCGAAAGCTACAACTTCTATGTGAACGACAGCTTCCGCATCAGCCCCGCGGTGACGCTTTCGGCGGGGCTCCGTTACGAGTTCAACTCCCCGCCCGTCGATACGGACGATCGGGCTAACGTCTTTGACACGGCGACGCGCACGCTGGTTCGCGTAGGCGCCAACGGCGTCCCGTCGAGCGGGTACGAGTCGGACAAAAACAACTTCGCGCCGCGCATAGGCGTCGCCTGGTCGCTGGGCAAAGAGCGCGATACGGTGTTGCGCGCGGGCTACGGCATCTATTACGACCAGTCGCCGCTAGCGCCCGGCGAGGGGCTTTACTTCAACCCGCCGTTTTTCGATTTCAATCTCTTCTTCACCGTAGACCCACAGAACCCGCTGACGCTCGCAGACCCGTTCCCCGCCCAGTTCCCGCTGGCGCTTCCGGACTCGGCCTTCGCGTTCCAGCGCGACCTGAGGACGCCTTACATGCAGCACTGGAACCTGAGCCTCCAGCGGCAGCTTGGCCGGACCCGCGTCGCCGAGATTGCTTACGTAGGCAGCAAGGGGACAAAGCTTCTGGCGGCGCGCGACATCAACCAGCCGCGCCCGTCTCCCGCGCCTTTCAACCCGCGGCCGCTCCCGCAGTTTGACGACATAAACATCCTGGAGTCGCGCGCGAACTCTTCTTACAACAGCCTGCAACTGCGTTTGCAGCAGAGCCTCGATTTCGGGCTGTCGCTGTTGACTTCCTACACATGGTCAAAGTCTATAGACAACGCGTCGAATTTCTTCACGAGCGCGGGCGATCCCAACTTCCCGCAGGACAGTCTGAACGTTCAGGCCGAGCGGGGACGGTCGAATTTCGACGTGGCGCACCGCTTCTCGCTCAGCTACACCTATGACCTGCCGATTGCTCGCGGGAGCGCGCTCTTAGGCGGGTGGCAGACGATGGGGATCATCACTTTGCAGACGGGAAGACCCTTCACCGTGGCCCTGCTGCCCGAGATCGATAACAGCAACACGGGGCGGTCGAGCCTCGGGTTCGGGGCCAATGATCGGCCGAACGTCGTCGGCAACCCCGAGCTGTCGGACAAAGACCCTAGCCGCTGGTTCAACACGGCGGCGTTCGCTTTTGCGCCGCGCGGGAGTTTCGGAGACGCGGGAAGAAACATTCTGGAAGGGCCTGGCTTTCAAAACGTGAACGCGTCTTTGATAAAGAACACGCGGCTGTCGGAAGAGTTTCAGTTGCAGATTCGCGTAGAGGCTTTCAACCTGTTTAATCACCCGAACTTCAACCTGCCGGATAACTTCCTAGGGTCGCCGACGTTCGGGCAGATACTGTCGGCGCAAAGCCCGCGCCACATACAGCTCGGCGTGAAGCTGCTGTTTTAAGCCCGAAGGGAAGTGTTCTGATAAAATGCCGCGTAGCGGCGGTGTGATTTTAGCGCGGCGTTTTAACGCCGGGAACCGATCGTGAACAAACCGTCACGTCGCGTCAGCGACGGTTGAATCAGCCGTCGCTGACGCGACGTGATTGGTTGACGACGCTTGGTTGTTAGACGGCTTGGGGAAGAGGCTAATCCTGATCCTCGGGATCAAAAAAGTAAGTGGTACGATGCTCATCTAAAGCCTCCTTGACTCTTTGCAAGACCTGTGGCTTTGCCTTCAATTCTGAACCTTTGAGCGTTCTATATTCGGTATTTGCAAGCGTACGCCCTAGAATCACCGTCATTGTAGTTGTATCAATAGCTATAAGACCCAGATCAAAAAGTGTATGTACATCTCCACGCAATAAAAGACCGTTTGCCAGAGTATTTGTGTGATCGCCTTTATATGGAACGATGTGTGCAGCTTCAAGTGTTTCTTTCACATCGCATCCAGTAATCGCACATCTGCCTTCAAAGGCATTCAATAGCTCTTTCCGAAATCTCGGTTGTCCTCTTCGGCGTACAATTGACGCAGCGATGCGCTCCCTTGCATCTTTCTTAACTTTAGGATCGAAGACTTGATCTGTTTCATCTTCTTGAATTCTCTTCACAGCACTAGATATAGTTTCAGTTTCTACAGGGATATATTCAGGCAATTGTGAGATTTCAGGAGAAGATCTAGATAAAGCTTGTAGAAACGGCTTGTTTACCCCTTTAGTTACCAATAAATCATTCTGGTAAAATTCTGATGTGTCAAAATCTCGAAACTCCCTAAATAAATATCTTTCTCTTTCGAAGATGATATGGAGTTCAATCTGATCCCCTTTTGCAAGTTTGAGATTAGCTTTCCTAATGTGTGAGTGAATCTGAATAATAGAAACTATGAGTCGTTCTTGGTGTTTTCCAATAAGGAATACTATGAACGAATGTTCATATCTTAACCACTGGGCAAGATCATTTGGTTTCAAACCATACCAAAAATCTTTGCTTTATTTCGTAGTACTTGGAAAAGATAATAGCCACTAAAACTTTTCCATCTTTCGTGATGCGCCAATCCCGTCTTTTAGTGGGCTTGCTCATAGTTCCCAAGTATTGCTCAATAACTTTCCAGGCTTTTGCTTTTTCTTCTTTTGCAAGTTCAGAGTATGGCATAAGCTCCCTTTAATCTTCTTAATGAAGGACCAATGCCCCGAGTTAACATGGCATGTGAGCCGTCTAACGTCCCGTATCAGCGGGCGGCGCGCGCAGTACTGATGGACGCATACGAAACTCGCTCGCGCCGCTCCGTTGCACGCATTAGATAGACGTGCTCCGTTTCACATATAACGCAATTGATTCTTTATTTCATCCGCTGTGACATTATTCAATATAGTCAAGAGTCGGCGCGCAATCTCATAAGGCTGACGACGCACTCCAATGATTATACCGTTATGCTCTTTGCGTGTTGCAAAGTATTCCTCAGCTATTCTCTCGAAATCATTCCTATTGTGAGTGAAGAACGTCTTGTGTTGGGTTACTGCATAGACCAATTGCTCATCATCACCTTTGCCCAGTTGCCCGGCTTCTTGTGTTGTAGTTGATTTGAAGCCTCGGGCTCGCAGCAAATCCGCTACCAGCACATCAACATCTTCATCAAGGTACAGTTCAATGAAGAGATGATTCATAAACTCTTCACTAGGGGATCAACTAGGTTATCCGGAATGCGGTTCCGTTCTATATAGGCATTAATCTCGTCTTGATGGTCGTTATAGTAACTAAGAGCGTCAAAGACTTGAGCAAGTGTAAGATGTGGTAAATGACCAGGTATTTCTTCAGGGGTAGTACCCAGACGATAAATTTCGACAATAGCTCTAATTGGGGTGCGGGTTCCTTTAATTATCGGTTCTCCGCCGAGTATTTTATCGTCGGTCACAACGTAAAGATGTTCGGTTGCTGTAGTCATATTTGATCACTCACACTCACTTTACGTAATTAGTGAAAACTTTCCAATCCTTCGCTGCTGTGTCTGCAACATCCTGCTGAGGCGGCAAACTTCTGCACGCCTAACTAGAACTGAGACCTGTTGTTTCACCACCGGCTAATATCCCAGGCCCTTCCAGGGCATTAATCACTCGACAGATTATAGCAGGCCATGTGAGTCGCGTTGCGCACCAGCAACCGGCCGCCCGCGAGCGCCGGATAATTCCACGTCTTGCCTTCGAGCGCAGAAAACTTAGCCACCTCCGCGTGTTGCTCCGGCGTCGCTTTCACCAGCGCCAGCTCGCCCTCGTCGCTCAACACTATCAAGTGGCCGCTCGCAAGCAAAAGCTGGCCGTAACCGTAACGGCCGCCCTTCCACTTGCGCGCCCCCGTCTCCACGTCTACGCAAGTCAGTATGCCTTCATCCAACCCGTAGATGTGCCCTTCGTGAAGAACAGAGCTGTTGAACTTGTTCTTCATCGCCGTGTTCTCCCAGACCGTGCGGGCAGAAAAATTGTCACCGCTTCTCGCCAGCTCGATCACCGCCGCGCCCTTGCCATAACCCGAAGAGATGAACAGACGGTTATCGCTCACTACGATCGGCTGCGAGCAGTTAATCCCCATCGAAGTGTTCCACGGGTACTCCCACAGCAGCGAGCCATCGCCGACCTCAAGCCCGACGACGCGGGTTGAGCTGACCACGACTATCTGCCGCTTGCCCGCCAGCGTTGCGAGCATAGGCGAGACGTATCCCTGGCGGTCGTTGAGCGCCTGCCACACGGGCTGGCCCGTCTGGCGGTTATAGGCCGCGACCGATTTCCCGGACGTTCCGCCGGGCAGCACTATAACCTTGTCGTCGACTATCAACGGCGAGCCGCTCATCCCCCATTCAAGGTTCTGAGCGCCATTGTCCTTGAGTATGTTGCGCGACCAGGCGGCCTTGCCCGTCTTCGCGTCCAGGCACCGCAGCTCGCCTGTAGCACCCAGCGCGTAGACTCGCCCCTCGTGCCAGGTCGGCGTGGCCCGCGGGCCGTCGCCGCCCATAGACTCGCGAAAATCGGCGTCCCAACTGTTCGTCCAAAGCTCGCGGCCCGTCCGAATGTCATAAGCCGCGACGACCTCCTGTTGGCGGCGCTGCTCTATCGTGAAGGCGACGCCGTCGGCCACGACGAACGACGCGTAGCCGCCGCCTACGGGTTGCCGCCAGACTGCTTGCAGCCCGCCCGAAGGCCATGCGGTCAAGACCTTCACCTCCTCGTACCGCCCATCGCGGTTAGGCCCGCGGTAGTCGGTCCAGTAAGTCCGAACAGGTTTTGCGCCGGGCGTGGGCGCAGCGGCGGGCGCGTCCGCGCTCGTCGTGCCGGGCGGCGCGCTTTCGGGTGACGCCGCGGCGCCATCGGCCGCGGGCGCGGCTTCGGGAGCATTTGCGCGCTGTTCGGCGCGGTGGCGCTCAAGCTCCGAGTAATGCTCCTCGTTGCGCGTGCCCACGAAGAGGTCCGGCAGCAGGCCGGTCACAAACAATGCCCCGACGAAAAGAGTTACCAATAAAACGCCGGCCGCAACTATCGCGGCCGGGTGCTTGTACCAGGACTTCGTTGCCATAACACTACTCCAAGCTCACTCTCTTTCTTAAGCCGCGACGGGCGAGCTTCACTTCCCCGCATCGTTCGTGATGCAGTAGAGGTGCTTCTCGCCGCGAATGAATATCTTCCCCGCGGCGATGGCCGGCGAAGCGAATATCGGCTCGCCAAGCGAGTTCGTCCGAATTACTTCGTGAGTCGGCCCCGCTTTGAGGACGAACGTGTCGCCGTCTTCGCTCGTCAGGAATATCTTACCGTCGAACGCCACGGGCGAAGCGGTGAAAGTCGCGGGCACGGGCACGCGGCCCCCCTCGTACTTCACCTCGCCCGTCTTTGCGTCCAGACAGGTGATCAGCCCTTTATCGGTCATCAAGTAGAGAAAGTCTCCGTAGAGGATCGGCGACGGCACATAGGCCGTCCCTTTCTCGTATTTCCAGACTACGTTCGGCGTGTTCGTCAAATCACCCGTGGCTCCTAATCTGACCGCCATCGCGCGCTTGGCCTGGCTGCCCGCCGTCAGAAATACCATGTCGTGGCCGACTACGGGAGTCGGGATCGCGTGGCTCACGACGCCCGCGCATCGCCAGATCTCTTTGCCCGTCGCCGGGTCGTAAGAGATGCTTGTCTCTGCGCCGCTCACGACAAGCTCCGTATGGTCTTTAACGCGGACAAGCACGGGAGTCGCCCACGTGGCGCGGGTCTTTCGCGAGACTTTCCAGACCTCCTTGCCAGTCTTCTTGTCGAGCGCGACCATGAACGACCCTTCGCCCATGTCCTGGTCAGCGGTCACTATGACCAGGTTCTCGTAGAGCACGGGCGAGCTCCCCGGCCCCATGCCGAGCTGAGGTATTCCGCCCAATGAGAGCTTCCAGATCTGCTTCCCTTTGAAGTCGAAGCAGTAGAGCCCCTCGGAGCCGAAAAACGCGTAGACGTATTTCCCGTCGGTTGCAGGCGTAGGCGACGCGTAAGTGTTCTTACGATGGCGGTGGTCGAAGACCGGCCCGTCGTAGGCGGTCTGCTGCCAGAGAATCTTCCCCGTATCGCGGTCGAGGCTGATCACTTTGAACGCGTAGGTGTGATCAGAGCCCGCCCAGTCGGGGTGCTTGAACTCCTCTTTCTTCCCGTCTCTGCCGGACAGTATATGCACGTAAGGCTTCGCGTCGGGGACGGCAGGGCCTTCGATCGACGTGGTCAGAAAAATCTGCTTGCCCCAGACGACGGGCGACGAGTGGCCGCGACCGGGGATAGCCGTCTTCCATTTCACGTTCTTCGATTGATCCCACTCGCTCGGGAGGTTTTTCTCCGAGGAGATGCCCTGGCTTTGAGGCCCGCGCCACTGCGCCCAGTTCGTAGCGTCGGACGCGCCCGCGACGTTCAACTGAAAAACAGAGGCGGCGAGCAACGAGATCGCCATCGCGCGACAGATATTCTTACGAAACCGCTTCATCATTCTTAGCCCCTCTCTCTTAGTGCTGAGTCCTGAGTCCTGAGTCCTGAGTGAGAGTATTTAACTCAGCACTCAGGACTCAGCACTCAGGACTTCTTTATGATTTTCCCGCGCCGGTCGATATGCAGTAGAGATTCTTGCCGCCGCGTATGTAGACCTTGCCGCCCGCCAGCGCTGGCGTCGAGTAGATAGGCTCGGCCAGCGAGTTGGTGCGAAGTATCTCGTGAGTCGGGCCGGCCTTCACCACGTAGGTGTCGCCGTCCTCGCTGCTGATGAGTATCTTGCCGTCAAACGCCACGGGCGAAGACATGAAGGTCGCGGGGTTCGGGACGCGCGCGCCTTCGTATTTCACCTCGCCCGTCTTCGCATCCAGGCACGTCAACAGCCCCTTGTCGCTCAGCAGGTACATGTAATCGCCGTAAAGGATCGGCGAGGCGACGTAGGCCGTCCCCTTCTCGTATTTCCACGCGACGTGCGTCGCCGTCACGTCGCCCGTCCCGCCGAGCTTTATCGCCAGCGTGCGCTTCTCCGGGTAGCCCGCCGACACGTAGACCATGCCGTGCCCGACCATGGGCGTGTGAATCGCGTTGCTGTTGACGCCCTTCGTGCGCCATATCTCTTTGCCCGTCGCGGGGTCGTAAGAGATTATCCACTGGTTGCCGCTCGTGATGAGCTCCGTGCGCCCGCCCTCGTTGATTATGATCGGAGTGGTCCAGCTCGCCTCGACCTCGCGCTTAACACGCCAGACCTGACTGCCCGTCTTCTTGTCAAGCGCGACTATGAACGACGCTTCGCCGAGGTTCTGGTCGCACTGGAGTATCAGCAGGTTTTCGTAAAGCACGGGGGAGGCGGCCGCGCCCATGCCTAGCGTCAGTATCGGCCCGAGCGATTTCTTCCACACGAGCTTGCCGCTGTAGTCGTAGCAGTAGACGCCTTCCGACCCGAAGTAGGCGTAGACGTGTTTGCCGTCGGTGGCGGGCGTTGCCGACGCGTAGGTATTCTTCTTGTGACGGTAATCGACCGTCGGCCCTTCGTAAGCCGTCTTCTCCCAGAGCACCTTTCCTGTGGTTGCATCGACCGAGATGACCTTAAAGGTCCATGAGTGATCGTGTCCGGCCCAGGCAGGGTGTTGGAATTCCTTGCCTTCGATCATGTGCCGGGGAGGCTTGGGGTTCTCAATCTTCGGGCCTTCGATCCCTGTGGTCAAAAAGATTCTCTTGCCCCAAACGATAGGCGAAGAATGGCCGCTGCCTTCGATGGCCGTCTTCCACTGGACGTTCTTGGCCGCGCCCCATTCGCTGGGGAGGCTCTTGTCGTCCGAAATACCCTGACTCTGCGGGCCGCGCCACTGAGCCCAGTTCGACGAGCCGCTTGAGGCCGATGCGTCAAGCGACGTTGCGGCCAATGCCGCGAGCAAGCAGATGGTTATAGCTAGAACAGAAAACCGCTTCATTTATTCACTCTCCCTTTAAGCCAAAATTGATTTAAATCTCTCACCGGCCCAAGCTGATTTGAGGCTACTTTGCGCCCTGCGATTTCGCGCCGCGCTCGGCTATGCAGTAGAGGCTGCGCGTCGTGCGAACAAATATCATCCCGTCGGAGATGGCCGGGGTCGCCATTATCAGCTCGCCCATCGGGTTGGTCGCCAACAGCTCGTATTTAGGCCCGGCCTTCACCACATAAATCTCCCCGTCTTCGCTCGGGAAATATAACTTCCCGTCGGCCGCAACGGGCGAGGCCGAATACGCGCCGCCCTTATCGCCTATTCGCGATTCGTAGACCTTCTCTCCCGACTTCGCGTTGAAGACCCTCAGCACGCCGTTGTTCGGGCAGATGTAAAGATAGTCGCCGTAGACTACGGGCGTGGGCATGTAAGCGCCGCCGCGCTGATAACTCCACGCGACAAACTCGTTCGAAGTCTTCCCGTCTTTCAACGATATGTCGCCCGTCCCGCCCGGCCGTATCGCGTAGATGGGCTGGTTCGGGCGGTAGTGGTTAACGATAAAGATCATGTCCTGCCCGGTGACGGGCGTGGTCGCCGTCACTTCGGGGTTGCCCGAAAGACGCCACAGCTCTTTGCCAGTCATCGGGTCGTAACCGCGCACGGCCTTCGTCGCGTTCGTGACAAGCTCCGCGCGCGCCTTGCCTTCGTAAACAGTCGGCGTGCCCCACGAGGGTATCTCTTCGCGCGGAGTGCGCCACACCTGGTTGCCCGTCTTGATGTCGAAGGCGGCGATGAAAGAGTCCTTCTGCACGTCGCACTGGAGTATGACGAGGTTCTTGTAGATTATCGGCGAGCTGGCGGTCCCCCACTGGTAATCCGCGTCGTAGAACCAGCCCGCGTCGAGCACCCCGAGGTCCTTCTTCCAGACGAGCTTTCCGGCCATGTCGTAGCAGTAGAGCCCCTCGGAGCCGAAGAAGGCTATCACGTATTTGCCGTCGGTGGCGGGCGTCGAGTTTGCGTGCGTGGACTTGATGTGGCGCTTGGTTTTTGGAATGCCTTCGTGAGCCGTTCGCTCCCATATGATCTTGCCCGTTTGCTTATCGAGCGCGTAGAGCTTCCACTGATGTTTAATCAGGTCGTCGGCCGTGTCGACATCGCCGTAATTGCCATGACGGAAGTAAGGGTTAGGATCGCTCGAAACGGCCGTGGTGACGTAGACGCGGTCGCCCCATACTATCGGGCAAGAGTGAGCAAGCCCCGGCACCGAAACTTTCCACAAGACATTCGTCGATTTAGTCGCGTCCCATGAGACGGGCGTCTTGTAGCCCTCGGCTATGCCCGACGCGTTCGGGCCGCGAAAGCCCGGCCAGTTCTGCGCCTGGGCCGCGACCGTGATGATGCAGAGACAAAGCGAGATATGAATAATGCGCCTCATTTGTTTTCCTCTTAGATTATTTCTGCTCGGTCTTTTTGAACTCGTAAGTGCCGCCGCCCTGTTTGAGCGTCAGGCTGATTACCTTCCCGCCCTCGGAATTGAACTTGATCTCGATCCCGCCAAACTCGACCACGGTGAAGGTGCTCTGATCGCGAGCCGCGACCGTGAACGAATCCTGCCCGGTCAACCGTCCGATCATCTTCCCATCTTTTAGAGCGAACGTCAGATCGCCCACTTGCTCGTTCTTATAGACACCTTCGTAGCTCTTGAGCGTCGCCTCGTCGACCTTAAAGCTGGTTTCGGCCACGGACTTCGCGCCGGCTTTCTTGAGAAGATCGGCCACGTCAGCCCACCCGTTGTTCTCGGCCTGCGCCAGAGCGCTCGTCAAGGTTTGGGGTGTTATCCCGCCGCGTTCGAGCAGCATCTTTATCATCGCGGTGTGATGGCCGTAGAGGCCCGTCATCAGCAGCTCGTCTTTGCCGGCTTGAGCGCCTTTATCGAGCAGCGTCTTGATTATCTCCGTGTGACCGCGCATCGCCGCCCATGTGATAGGCGTCGCCTCGTAGAAAGTGTCCCTCACGTTGATGTCGGCGCCTTTCTCTACCAGGAGCTTGACCACATCCGTGTGCCCGCGGTCGCAGGCCAAAGCCAGGGCCGTCCCGCCGTAGTTATTCACCTTCGCGTTGACGTCGACGCCTTTGGCCAGGTAGGACTTCACCGCCTCGACGTCGCCTTTTCGCACGGCCTTAAAGAACTCTTCCTTGAGGTCTTGCGCCAGCCCCAAGACGGGAAAGAGTAATACAAGTAATCCGGCTAGAATTCGTCTGCTCTTCATAGTCTTACCCCCAACGCCCCTGTGAGGAAGGTCCATACTCAACGAACCGCTGTGCCTTTTTCTATCTCGTTTGGAACGCGCTTTCGGGACACGCCCGCCGCGCAATGAGTGTCTCATACGGGGAAACGCCCTTCTTGCTCGATATGTTCTGAAATAATCTCAGCTTGACTGTCGTAGGGCCAAAATTATATCTTGAAATAAGTGAAGTCAAGCAAATAACAGTAGGCCGCAACTTTACAGTGGGCCGGTTTCGTACTTACTTACGAACCTGAGCTAAACCCGCGTATCATTGAAGAACGATTATGAATATTATTCTGTCGATACCCCTTTCTTTCTTACTGATGGCAATGTTCGTGGTCCCGCCTGCCAACAACGCGTCGAAGAGCGATTGGACGGATTGGCGCGGCCCGTTGCGCGACGGCGTGTCGCTTGAAAAAGGGCTGCCGACGCGCTGGTCTCCAGGGGGCGAGAACCTCTCGTGGAAAGCTCCTTACGGCGGCCGATCCGCGCCTATCGTAATGGGCGACCGCCTCTTTCTGCAAAACGGCAAGGGCAAAGGCGAGACGCTCCAGGAGCGCGTCATGTGTTTTAACGCGGACAACGGCAAGCTGGTCTGGGAGCACCTGTTCAACGTCTATTCGAGCGACGTGCCGCCTCA
Source organism: Blastocatellia bacterium (assembly GCA_035249305.1). Taxonomy (GTDB): domain Bacteria; phylum Acidobacteriota; class Blastocatellia; order UBA7656; family UBA7656; genus DASUNP01. The sequence continues at coordinate 46,341 of DATFGQ010000020.1, forward strand.
CCGCATAGGCTGGGCGTCGCCCGTGGGCGACCCGACGACGGGCAATGTCTATGCCTTCGGGGTGGGCGGAACCCTGGTAGGGCTGTCGGCGGACGGAAGGCTCCTGTGGGAGCGGTCGCTGGTCGAAGACTTCGGCCTGGTCACCACGCACGGCGGGCGAACCGTCTCGCCCTTGATCGAAGGCGATCTGTTGATCGTAAGCGGCATCACCACGGGCTGGGGGAATCAATCGGTAGCCGGCCATCGCTTCATGGCATTCGATAAGAAGACGGGGCAGACCATGTGGGTCAGCGCGCCGGGCGGGCGTCCCTTCGATACTACTTACTCGCCGCCCGTCATCACCGAAATCAATGGCGCGCGGATACTGATCGCAGGCGGCGGCGACGGCACTATGCACGCGATCAAGGCGCATACCGGCGAGCCCGTATGGAAGTACGTCATCAGCAAGCGTGGTCTGAACACCGGCGCGGTCCTCAAAGGGACTACGGCCATCATCAGCCACAGCGAAGAGAATCTCGATACGAGCGAGATGGGACTTCTCGCCGCCATCGACGCGACCGCCACGGGCGAAATCGGCAAAGCCCAGATCAAGTGGAGCAAGACAGGGTTTCAAGGCGGCTTCTCTTCCCCCGTGATCGACGGCGACCGCTTCTACCAGATAGACAACGGCGCTAACCTGTTCGCCTTCGACATCGCGACAGGCAAGCAGCTCTGGACGCTGAACCTGGGGACAATACAGAAAGCCTCTCCCGTGCTCGCCGACGGCAAGCTCTACGTCGGCACTGAGAACGGGAAGTTCTTCATACTCAAACCCGGCGCGGACAAATGCGAGGTGCTCGACGAAGACCAGCTCGGCACGGAAGGCGCGCCCGAACAGATCATCGCTTCGGCGGCCGTCTACAAAGGCCGCGTATTCCTGGTAACAGACCAGGCCCTCTATTGCATAGGGAAGAAGTCTACGGCCGCGCTGCCCGTCTACCAGCAGGCTGCGGACGCCGCGGCCCCCGGCGCGGAAGTCGCGCACGTGCAGGTCGTGCCTACCGAGCTCGTCTTAAAGCCGGGCGAGAGCGTTCAATTCCGCGCGCGGCTCTTCGATAACAAGGGCCACTTCATTCGCGAAGAGAAGGCCGCCTGGTCGCTTGAAGGGCTGAAGGGCGCTGTGAGCGATGGCGGGCAGTTCACCATCGCGACCGACGCCGTAGCTCAAGCCGGAAACGTAAAGGCGACCGTGGGAAGCGTTTCGGGTGTGGCGAGAGTGCGCGTCATTCCGCCTCTGCCCTATAGCGAGAATTTTGATTCCCTCGCGCCGAAGACGGTCCCGCCGCACTGGATCAACACGAGGGGCAAGTACGAAGTGCGCGAAGTCGACGGCAACAAGGTGCTGGTCAAGTTCGCCGACAACCCCGCGACCAAACGCGCGCGCTCTTACGTGGGCTCTTCGGATATGAAGGAGTACACGGTCGAGGCCGACGTGCTCGCCACGGAAAAGCGCCGCCAGATGGGCGACGCCGGCATAGTCGCGCAGCGGTACTCGCTCGTACTGTTTGGAAACCACCAGCGGCTGGAGCTCGAATCGTGGCAGCCCGAAACCGCACGCACGATAAAAGTGCCTTTCGCGTGGAAGGCAAACACCTGGTACAGGCTGAAGCTGCGGGTCGAAAACCTCGCAGACGGCAAAGTCCGCGTTCGCGGTAAAGCATGGCTCGCTTCGGAAGCCGAGCCTGCGCAGTGGACGGTCGAGCGCGTAGACCCGATACCCAATCTCCAAGGTAGCCCAGGCATCTACGCCGACGCTCCTTTCGAACTCTTTTTTGATAACCTTAAGGTAACGAGCAACAAATGATGAAAAGATACATATCGAACCGCGCACGCAGAAGCCCGAGGTCAAAGATTAGTATTTTAACTCTCGTCTTCTGTCTCATCGCTTCAATAGCATCTTCGGCGTCGGCCCCCAACAGGACCGGCGTCGAGCCGCCCTCAGACCCCGGCACGGGCAACTGGCCGATGTGGGGAGGGACGCCCGACCGCAACATGACGTCGAACATGAAGGGGCTGCCTACGAGCTGGGACGTGTCTTCTAAAAAGAACATCAAGTGGATGGCACAGCTCGGCTCGCAAAGCTACGGCAATCCCACGGTGGCCGCCGGCATGGTCTTCGTCGGGACGAACAACGAGCTGGTGCGCGACCCGAAACAGCCGAACGACCGCGGCGTCGTGATGGCTTTTCGTGAATCGGACGGAGAGTTCCTCTGGCAGATCACGCACGAAAAGCTCGGCGCGGGCCGCGTCAACGACTGGCCCTTCCAGGGCATCGCCTCCTCGCCGCTCGTCGAAGGCGACCGCGTCTATTACGTCTCTAACCGCTGTGAGCTCGTCTGCGCCGACACGCAAGGGTTCATGGACAAGGAGAACGACGGCCCGTTCAAAGACGAGAAGTTCACGGGGCCTAAAGACGGCGACATCGTCTGGAAGTTCGACATGGTCGAAGAGGTCGGCTCTCACCCGCATAACCTGTCGAACTCTTCGCCCGTCTCGTTCGGAGACCTGATCTACGTCAGCACGTCGAACGGCCAGGACGAGTCTCACGTCAACATCCCCTCGCCCAAAGCGCCGAGCATCGTCGCCGTCAACAAGAACACAGGCAAGCTGGTCTGGGAAGACAACTCCGTGGGCGAGCGCATTCTTCACGGGCAGTGGGCCTCGTGCACGGTGGGCAAGATAGGCGGCGTCGACCAGGTGATCATGGGCCAGGGCGACGGCTGGATTCGCGGGTACGAGGCGCTGACGGGCAAGAAGCTATGGGAGTTCGATTCGAACCCGAAAGACTCCGTGTGGCCTAAGACGAGAAACGAGATGATCAGCACCGCCGTCATCTGGGACAACAAAGTCTACGTCGCAAACGGGCAGGACCCCGAGCACGGCGAAGGCGTGGGGCACCTCTACTGCATAGACGCAACGAAGCGCGGCGACATAACCAAGAGCGGGCAGGTCTGGCACTACGACAAGATCCGCCGCAGCATCTCGACCCCGGCCATCATGGATGGGCTGATCTACTACCCGGACTTCAGCGGCTTTCTGCATTGCCTGGACGCGAAGACGGGCCAGGTCTACTGGGTGCACGACATGTTCGCAGCCGTCTGGGGCTCGCCGCTCGCGGTCGACGGCAAAGTCTATCTAGGCGACGAGGACGGCGACGTGGTGATAATGCAGGCGGGCAAGGTGAAGAAGGTCCTAGCCGAGATGAACATGGGCAGCAGCGTCTATTGCAGCCCCGTTCCCGCCAACGGCGCGCTGTTCATAGTCAACCGCAACCAGCTCTTTGCTCTGTCGAATGCCGCGGGAGCAGCGGGAAAAGCTGCCGCCCCTCAAACGAAATGATCGACCGGCGGGGCGAACGGCACGCTCGCCCCGCGCTGTTTTTTTGCATGAGCACGAAAGTCGAAGAACGATTATTGAATCCCGCGCCTGGGAGCCCGATAGAAGCAGCCCGCGAGTTCGGCATTGATCTTACGCTTGTCATCGAGCGTTTACGGTTAACGCCTGATGAGCGGGTGCGCGAGCTACAGCGGGCAATGAACTCACTGGCAAAGATTCGTGGCGCGGCGAGAAAGCCTGGCAAGCCAATTAATGATTGATTTGGAAGCAATCGTGACTCGCCTCGCACATGGGAAGGTGGAGTTCGTGATAGTCGGCGGGGTGGCGGCAACAGTGCACGGATCTTCTTATATCACAAATGACCTGGATATATGTTATGCGCGCGACAAGCTGAATATTGAAGTCTTGGCTGAAACTCTCGCTCCGCTCAACCCCGGTTTACGCGGCGCACCCTCAGAACTCCGATTCATATGGGACGCAGAGACACTCCGAAAGGGCTTGAACTTCACGCTGCGGACCGATCTGGGCGATCTCGACCTTTTAGGCGAAATAACCGGTATCGGGGCATACGACCAAGTGCGGGACGCTGCTATTAAAGTGATTCTTTTTGGCGTTGAATGCTCGGTTATCTCTCTTGATAAACTTATAGTCGCAAAACGCGCTGCGGGACGCGATAAAGACAGGCTCGTTCTTCCAGAGCTAGAAGCATTACTTGAGGCTACAAAAGAACAAACTGAATGAAGCGTGCAAACTACCTTCAGGAGATGGCGGCTATGTTGATTAATTCCCCGCGCCTCACAGGTCAAAAGGCTTTCAATGGCTTTCGATCTTGCGCGCTCCTGCTAATCATAGCCTCGCTCGTCGCGCCGGCATTGGCGCAGGCGCCGAAGCAGGCGCCCGCGAGCGGTAAGCGTTACCAGCGGCTCGTCATCCGAAACGCCATCGTCGTCGACGGCAACGGCACTCCGGCTTCGGGGCCGAAAGACATCGTCATCGAAGGCAACACGATCACAGACGTTGTCGGCATAGACCCCGTGGCCGTAAAAGAGGGGCGCGCGAGAAGGCCCGAAGGCGATGTCGAGATAGACGCGACGGGCAAGTATGTTCTGCCCGGCCTGATCAACGCTCACGGCCACGTGCAGGAGGAGCGCGGCGGCATACCGCAGCCGCTGGATTATTGTTTGAAGCTCTGGCTCGCCTCGGGGATAACGACCGTCCGCGACGTGGGGAGCAATACGAAAAAGACTATCGAGCTGCGCGAGCGCAGCAAGCGCGGCGAGGCGGTCGCGCCGCGGCTTTACGTCTACGGGCTGTTCGGCCAGCCGCCGCGCCCGCGAAACGCCGATCAGGCTCGCGCACGCGTGCGCGAGCTGAAGCAATGGGGCGCTGACGGGATAAAGCTGACGGGCACGGACCGCGACATCATGGCGGCGATGGCCGACGAAGCGAAGAAGGTCGGGCTCCGCATCGCTCACCACGTCGGCGTGGAGGAGACGACGGCCTGGGACGACATCAAATTCGGCATCACCAGCATAGAGCACTGGTACGGCGTGCCTGACGCCGCGATCACCGACCGCGTGCAGAATTTCCCTTCATCCTACAACTACAACAACGAGACGGACCGCTTTCGCTACGCCGGCCGGCTGTGGCGCGAGGCCGACCCCGAGCGGCTGATTAAAGTGCTCGACGCAATGATCGAAGCGAATGTCGCGTGGGACCCGACGCTGGTGATTTACGAAGCGAGCCGCGACCTTCAGCGCGCGCAGTCGCAGCCCTGGTTCAGAGATTACCTGCACCCCACGCTCGAAGAGTATTTCAAGCCGAACCCCGCCAATCACGGGTCCTACTTCATCGGGTGGTCTTCGACGGACGAGACTTTCTGGAAGGAGAATTACCGGATATGGATGAATGCTTTGCGCGAGTTCGAGCGTAGAGGCGGGCTGATAGGCGCGGGCGAAGATTCGGGTTTCATCTACCAGATGTATGGCTTCGGTTTGATACGCGAGCTTGAGCTTCACCAGGAAGCGGGCTTTAACCCGATCAAGGTCATTCAGCACGCGACGGGCAACAACGCGAAGATACTTGGTGAACAGGAGCGGCTGGGCCGCGTGCGCGCGGGCTTTTTGGCCGACCTGATAATCGTCAACGGCAACCCGCTTGAAAATCTGAAGGTGCTCTACCCGACCGGCGTCGACGAGATTAAAGACGGCAAGGTCGCGCGCACAGGCGGGGTCGAGTGGACCATAAAAGACGGCATACCTTACCACGCGCCCACGCTGTTGGCCGAGGTGAAACAGATGGTGGCGAAAGCCAGGACCGAGCGCGCGGCCAAGGCAGGGCAAAAGTAATTTCAAATCGCGGCGCGCGAAAGCGCATCATCCGCCATGCAAATCTCAAATTCTCAGATGGGGCCTTTCGATTTTCAACTGCGGACGCGAATAATCTTCGGCGAAGGGACGGTCGAACGACTCGGAGACGTGGCGCGCGAGCTCGGACTCCGCCGGACTCTGCTCGTCGCCGACCACGGGCTGCTCGCGTCAGGCCATGTCGAAGAGGCGATCCTGCCTTTGAAGAGAGCCGGCATCACTGCGATCCCGTTCCATGATTTCGACATCAACCCCGACACGAAGATGATCGAGGCGGGGCGCGATTTCGCCGCGCATCACGAGATCGATTCAGTCATAGGACTGGGCGGCGGAAGCTCTATGGACTGCGCCAAGGGGATCAACTTTCTTCTGACCAACGGCGGGCGCATGCAGGACTACTGGGGGTTCGGCAAGGCCGCTCACCCGATGCTGCCGATGATCGCCGTGCCGACGACCGCCGGGACCGGAAGCGAAGCGCAGTCCTACGCTTTGATCTCGGACGCGGAGACTCACGTGAAGATGGCCTGCGGTGACCCGAAGGCTGCGTTCCGGGTGGCGATACTCGACCCGCGGCTCACCGTCTCGCAGCCGGCGGCCGTGACCGCGAGCGCAGGCTTTGACGCCATCGCGCACGCTGTAGAGACTTACGTCACGACGAAGCGCAACCCGCTTTCGCAGCTCTTTTCGCGCGAGGCGTGGCGGCTGCTTGAAGCGAATTTCGAGCGCGTGCTCTCAAGCCCCGCCGACATCGAGGCGCGCGGCGCGATGCAGTTGGGCGCTTATTACGCGGGGATGGCTATAGAGAATTCCATGCTCGGCGCGACCCACGCGTGCGCCAACCCGCTCACGACTCATTTCGACACTACTCACGGCGTCGCCATCGCGATGCTGCTGCCTTCGGTCGTCCGCTGGAACGCGAGCGTTGCCGGGCCGCTCTACGCCGAGCTGCTGAAGGTTTCAGGCATCACTCGTGACGGAGAGCCGGGGGAGGCGCTCTCGCGGAGGCTGGAGCAGATGGCCGCGGCCGGGGGGCTGGCGGGCAGCCTGAGCGGGGCCGGGGTCGGAAGGAACAATCTACAGATGTTGGCCGAAGAAGCTGCGTCGCAATGGACCGGGCGGTTCAACCCGCGGCCGTTCGACGCGGCCGGCGCTTTGGAGGTTTACGAGTGCGCGTTTTGAAAATCTTACTTGCCGTTTTGCTCTTATCGACCGGCGCGAAAGCGCAGATTTACACGCCCGCGGACCAGTGGCCGCAGTTCCGCGGGAATCTCCAACTGACGGGAATATCGCTCACGCCCGTCCCGAGAGATTTGAAACTGCTGTGGACCTACGAGGCGGGCGAATCGATCGAATCGTCTGCCGCGATCCTGCACGGGACCGTCTTTGTCGGCTCTCAAAAAGCGGAGCTCGTCGCGCTCGACCTTCAGAGCGGCGCTGTGCGGTGGAAGTACAGCACCAAGGACCCCGTCGGCGAATCGAGCCCGGCCGTGGCGAACGGCGTGGTGTACATAGGCGATCTTGCGGGCACGCTTCACGCGGTCAACGCGGGCGACGGGAGCCCCCTGTGGACCTTCAAGACCGGCGCGGAGATAAAGTCGTCGCCCATCGTCGTGGGGGACAGGGTTTTGATAGGCTCTTACGACGGTAACTTTTATTGCCTGTCGGCGCGAGGCGGCAACGAGCTGTGGAAGGTCAAGACGGACGGCCCGGTCCACTGCACCGCGGGCGTGCTCGACGGCGTCGCTTACATATCGGGCTGCGACGAAGTCTTTCGCGCGATACGCATCTCCGACGGCCACGAAGTCTTCAAAGTGGCGTCGGGCGCTTACACGGGGGCGAGCCCCGCGCTGGTCGGGCCGATGGCTTTTTACGGCACGTTCAACAACGACGTGCTCGGCGTCAACATAAAGACGCGGCGGCTGGCGTGGCGCTACATGCACCCGCAGCGGCAGTTCCCCTTCTACGCCTCGGCCGGCGTCGTCGACGGCCGCGTAGTCGTGGGAGGCCGCGACAAGATGGTCCACTGTTTGAGCGCCTCGAACGGCCGGAAGCTGTGGACTTTCATGACGCGCGCGCGCGTCGAGTCGTCTCCGGGCCTTGCCGACGGCCGCGTCTTCGTGGGGTCGAACGACGGGCGGTTCTACGTGCTAGACTTTAAGACCGGCGCGAAGGTCTGGGAGTTCACCGCGGGCGCGCCGCTGTCGGCCTCGCCCGCCATAGCTTCGGGCCGCGTCGTCATAGGGTCGCAGGACGGGCGGCTCTACTGCTTCGGCTGAGGATTGATGGCGAAGAGGAAGCGATCACGATGGATGCGAAATTTAATTTTCGCACTCCTGCCTCTGCTGGCGTTGATCGTTGCCAGCCCTTTCATCCTGGAAGAAGTTGGCGGCGCGAATCCACGCCCGCCCGCCCAACTGCGCTCCGATCTAAAACCGGCGGCGCGCGAACTGATGAGCCGCGCGTTCGAAGGTATCGATTCAACAAAGCTGGTCGACTATCACACGCACGTCGCGGGGATCGGCGCGGGCGGGACCGGCAATTTCGTTCACCCCGATATGCGCTCGTGGCTGCACCCGGTCAAGCGCCTCACATTTTCCGTCTACCTCAGCGCGTCGGGCATCAACAATATCGAGAACGCCGACCGCGAAGCCCTGCTCCGGCTGGTCGATCTGATTCACTACGACGAGAGTGACGGCAAACACGTGCTGCTCCCGTTCGACAAGAACTACGACGCGGACGGGACGGTCAATCTAGAGAAGACTCAGTTCTACGTCCCGAACGAATACGTCTTCGCCGCGGCCGAAGAGTTCCCGGACAAGTTCATCCCCGGCATCAGCGTTCACCCTTACCGTCCGGACGCCATCGAAGAGCTTGAGAGGTGGGCCGCGCGGAAAGCGCGCGTAGTCAAGTGGCTCCCGAACGCGATGGGCATAGACCCGTCGGACCCGCGCTGCGATCCGTTCTATGAAAAGATGCGCGAGCTCGACCTGATTCTGCTCGCGCACGCGGGGCGCGAAGAGGCCGTAGACGCGGAGGAGGATCAGCGGCTAGGCAACCCGCTGCTCTTGCGCCGCGCGCTCGACCATGGCGTGAAAGTAATAATCGCGCACTGCGCGGGGCTAGGACTTGGCGAAGACCTCGACAGCCCCGGCCGCGAGATGGTCCCGAACTTCGACCTCTTCATGCGGTTGATGGATGATAAGAAGTACGAAGGGCTGCTGTTCGCCGACATCTCGGCCGTCACACAGCACAACCGCCTGGGGCCGGCGCTTGCTACGCTCATCGAACGCGGCGACCTGCATCACCGTCTCGTCAACGGGAGCGACTACCCGCTGCCGGCGATCAACATAGTCATAAGGACGAAATCGCTAGTCGAAGCCGGCTACATCACCGAAGCCGAGCGCGAGCAACTCAACGAGATTTACAGCTTCAACCCGCTGCTGTTCGATTTCGTGTTGAAGCGGACGATCAGAGCGCCGGGCACCGACAAGAGATTCGCGCCCTCCATTTTTATGGCTAACCGGTCGTTAGCCCCGCTGCGTAATCACGCGGTTGCAGGTTCTACTCAGAGCGCGTCTGAGAAGTGGCAACTTACTCGGCCGCGTAGGAGCTTACCCGGCTCCGTAGGAGCCGGATGTTTGTAGATGATCGCCAGGCAGGCACATTCAACTCCGTAGGAGTTGCATACCAGACATACAACTCCTACGGAGTTGGAGGGTATATAGGCGATACTTCTACAAACATAGAGCCCCGCAGGGGCTTTTCAGACGCCCTCTCAATAACTGCATGACCCTGATAGAGATTTACGTCTCTAGAGTCAGGGAGGGCCGTCATGAACAGCCTAAAACTGTCCTTAATCATTCTTCCGCTTTTGCTGGTTAGCTTGTTCGCTGCCTCGGCTTCGGCGCAGAGCTCGACGAGTAACAGCGCGTCAGACGCTGCTATGAGACTGCGCTCCATGTACTTCGCCAGAGACTACGAAGGCGGCTACGTCGAGGGCAAAAAATTCATGCAGCAATACCCTGATGCCGGTCAGGTGAAGGTCTGGTTTGTCCTGAGCGCCTGCCGAATCGAAAGAGAGGACGAGGCGCTTGAGTTAGCCGAAAAATGGAAGGCTGATGAAAAGGATGGCTGGGGTTTGTTTGCGATTGCGTCAGCGCTGAGCTATCAGGAGGAGCGCAAAGAAGAGGCTCTCGCGGCGAGCGAGAAGGCCCTGGCGCTCTTGCCGGGAAACGATGACGCCTTATGGTTGCGGGCGTCGATCACCAGACGTGTTGTGAAGCTTGAAGACTCCATCGATTTCATCGAACGGAATCTAAATAAGGTTAAGAATCCGGCGGAATTACTGACTGCCAAGTCATGGGCGCTCTATCTGCAAAATAACAACCAGCAGAATGGTGACGGGGCGAAGATGAAGGCTTCGCAGGATGCTCTCGCAGACGCGCTAAAAGCCGATCCGAAGAATATCGACGCGCTCTACCTGCAAGCCTACTACCTTCTCCAACAAAAGAGGGCGGCCGAGGCGCATCCGATCTTGAAAAGGGCTTTGGCCCTATCGCCCAACGCGACTTCGCTTCACGAAGACTACTGGCGGGCTGTCAACGGAAGGTCTGACTTGAGCGACGAAGCGAAACAGAAAGAGATTGATGCAGACATCCAGGCCTTGATGCAGCTTCGCGGGAACTATCCCGGCGTGCTGCTGAGCGTAGCCCGTCAATATGAAACGATGGGGCTCGGCGAGAAAAGGAAAAAGATTGAAGACCGAATCCTGCTGCTTCATCCGATGGGCCGGGAGGCCGAATGGGTCTTAACCGATCGCGCCCGACAACTGTCCGAAAAGATGAATCATGAGAATTCTCAAAAAGACCCGGCCGAGCAAGAAGCCTATCGAAAGATGTTGCTGGACTACATCAGCCGCCCGCGCCATTTCAATAAGGGTCTGCTCGGCGAAACTTACACCAATCTGTTTTTCTTGATAAAAGACGACGCGGCGACAAGCAACGATGAATTGCTCACCGTCGCAAAGAAGATGGTCCAGTACGAGAAGTTAAACGTGGGCAGCAACTATACAAATGCCGCGATTGCCTTGGCGGAGCGCAAAATCCACTTCCGCGAAGCTGAAGCCATAGCGCGTGAAGGCATCGTTGAAGCCAAAAAGTGGGTGGACAGTCATCGCCAGTTTTATAGTACGGATGCCGAATATGAGAAAGCTCTCAATTCGACGACAGGCGCTATGCACGACGCGCTCGGCTGGGTCTTCTTCAACGAAGGGCGTATGGAGGAAGCCGAGAAAGAACTGCTTCACGCGAATTCGCTGATCGGCGAAAACCATATCCACCTGTATCACGTCGGGCAGCTCTACCAGGCAAAAAAGGATTACGCGAAAGCCGAGGGGTACTACATCGAAGGCTCGCTTGTGCCGGTCCTCCGCGAGAACAAGAATGCGAAGGCCCTCAAAGCGCTTTATGAGCTGCGGAACGGCAGCCTCGAAGGCTACGACAAATACCTCGCCAAAATCGATGAGATCGACGCCGCCGACCGCAAGTCCAAAGTCCTCGCCGACCGCGTCAAGGAGCCAAAGCAGATGAGCGCTTTTAAGCTGAAAACGCTCGGCGGCAAGATGCTATCTTCGGCGGACTTGAAAGGCAGGGTCGTGGTCATCAATTACTGGGGCATCTGGTGCGGCTGGTGCGTCGAAGAGATGCCCGAATTTCAAGAGCTGTATAAAAAATACAAGGACGATAAAGAGGTAATGATTCTCACCATCAATAATGATCGGAACCCCGCCGACGTTCCCAAGTGGATGCAGAAGAATAAGTATGATTTCAACGTCCTATTCGACGACGGCTACGTGGATGCGAAAGCCGTCATCCAAGGTTTCCCGACAACCTGGTTTGTTGATAAAGAGGGACGCATCGCCTTTGTCAAAGAAGGCTGGACGAAGAAACTGACAGAAGAATTCTCCTGGCGCATCGAGGCGCTGAAGGCCGCGAATGCGGCATCGAATTGATGCGTAGGAACTTCAGCTAAGGGCGGCCCTCGACCCTACAATATTCACTCAATCGCAAATCGCAATAATTAATAGAAAGCAACATGGAGGAATGGCTCTTGGTTAACTGCTTGTGGATACGCCATAATGTAGTGGCACCGAACCTGTCACAGTAGGAGAGATTGAATGTCAAGAAGAGTGTCGTTGCGCCTTACACGCCCGTTGATCTTCATCATAACTCTGATCCCGCTGCTGGCGGCCGGCTGCTCCGGCCCGCAACCGCAGCCGTCTCAGCAGCCGCAGGCCAAAGCCATGGAAATTGAGAAGGACGTTCATTCGTTCGCCAGGCCCCAGGACGTGGTCGTCACCCACATGGATATCGATCTGGATGTCGACTTCGACAAGAGGCGCATACTCGGCAAGAACACGCTGCGCATCGACAACAAGACGGGCGCCAGCCAGCTTCACCTCGACACGCGCGACCTGATAATCGCGCGCGTGTCGCTCGACGACGCCGAGACAGACACGCGCTACTCGCTCGGCGACGAAGTGAAGTTTCTAGGCAAGCCGCTAGTCATAGACATAAAGCCCGAGACGAAATCTGTGAACGTGCACTACATGACCAGCCCCGATGCGGCGGCGCTGCAATGGCTGACGCCCGAGCAGACGGCCGGGGGCAAGCGCCCCTTCCTCTTCACGCAGTCGCAGGCGATACTGGCGCGCACGTGGGTCCCGTGCCAGGACTCGCCGGGCATTCGAACGACTTACAAAGCGAGAGTGAAGGCGCCGCCCGACCTGCTCGCGGTCATGAGCGCGAAGAACACGCCGGAGAAGAATGCCGAGGGCGTCTACCAGTTTGAGATGGACCGCGCGGTGCCTTCTTACCTGCTCGCGCTCGCGGTGGGCGACATCGCTTTCCGCCCGCTCGGCTCGCGCAGCGGCGTATACGCCGAGCCCGCGACCGTAGACCGCGCGGCGGCCGAGTTCGTCGATCTGGAGAAGATGATCACCGCCGCCGAATCGCTCTACGGCCCGTACCGCTGGGAGCGTTACGACGTGATAGTCCTGCCGCCAAGCTTCCCGTTCGGCGGGATGGAGAACCCGCGCCTGACCTTCGCCACGCCGACTATTCTGGCGGGCGACCGCTCGCTGGTCTCGCTCATAGCGCACGAGCTTGCGCACTCGTGGTCGGGCAACCTCGTGACGAACGCTACGTGGAACGACTTCTGGCTCAACGAGGGGTTCACCACTTATTTCGAGCACCGCATCATGGAGGCGATCAACGGGCGCGATTATTCGGAGATGCTCGCGCAGCTCACGCACCAGGAATTGCTCGGAGAGATCGAGGGGCTGAAAGAGCAGCCGGACGACACGAAACTGTTCCTCAATCTCGACGGGCGCGACCCCGACGAAGGCAGCACCGAGATCGCTTACGACAAGGGCTACTTCTTCCTGAGGCTCCTTGAAGAGTCGGTCGGGCGCGAGCGATGGGACGCCTTCTTAAGAAAGTACTTCGACACCTTCGCGTTCCAGAGCATGACGACGACGAGGTTCCTCGCCTACCTGCGCGAGAACCTGATCCAGGGCGATAAGGCGCTGGAAGACAAATTGAAGATAGACGAATGGGTCTACGGCCGGGGGCTGCCCGACAACAGCCCGCGAGTCAGCCCGAAGCAGTTCGAGATAGTCGAGGCGCAGGTGAAGGCGTGGACCGAAGGCACTCCCGCGAAGGATTTGAAGACCGATGGGTGGACGACTCATCACTGGCTGCATTTCTTGAGCAAGCTCCCGCCGAACCTGAAGCCCGAGCAGATGGCCGATCTCGACGTGGCGTTCAATTTCACAAACACCGGCAACGCCGAGATCCTCAGCGCGTGGCTGCTGCGCGCGATCGCCAGCCAGTACAAGCCCGCCTACCCGGCGCTCGAAAAGTTCCTCACCGGGATGGGCCGCCGCAAATTCTTGAGGCCGCTCTACGCCGAGATGGCGAAGACGCCCGAAGGCATGGCGATGGCGCAGAGGATTTACGCAAAGGCGAGGCCGACTTATCACTCGGTTTCTTACACAGCCATCGACCCGATCTTGAAATGGAAAGCGCCGGCTCCGTCGGGGGGCGCGCAATGAAGACGATCGTGTTGCTGGCCGTTGCGTTGATGTTGCCGCTATCGCCTATGACGACAAACCAGACGGATCAACTAAACGAAATTTCGTATGACGCGATGGCGCGGCGCATAGTCGCGGCGCTCAGACCCGAAAGGGGCGAGCGCGTCATCTTGCGCTTCGACGCTGAGACCTTGCCCGCGCTCGAACCTAAGGTGAGAAGGCTGCTCGAACAGGCGGGAGCCGTGGTCGAGACTCTCGCTTACGGACCCGCGCCGGACCTGGAGCAGAAGCTCGCCTCGACGGACATCTACGTCTGGCTCCCGGCAGGGCCGCGCGCCGGGACGCCTCCCGCGCAGGCCGAGGCGCTAGGCCGATGGTTAGATTCGGGCCGTGGTCGCCAGGTCCATTTTCATTGGGGCGACGGCACGCGCGCCGCCGACGGTCTGCCCGCCCGACACTCCGCGGCCTATGACCGCGTTTACCTCGACGCGCTCGACATAGACTACGGCGCGCTCGACCGCCGGATGGACGCGGCGATAAGAAAGCTCAGGTCGGGCGAGATCACCGTCACGACGCCTGCGGGGACGGACTTGCGGTTCCGCGTAGCCGACCGGCCATTCACGAAACAGAGCGGCGACGCGTCGAAAGAGCGCATGAAGATTGCGCGCGTGCGCATAGACCGCGAGATAGAGCTCCCGGCGGGCGCGCTCCGCGTCGCGCCGATAGAGACTTCGGTCAACGGCCGCATGGTCGTACCGTCTGCGCGCATAGGCATGGTCGAAGTGACAAACATCCGGCTCGAATTCAACGAAGGCGCGGTCACGCGGTTTTCGGCCGGCGCGAACGAAGAGGCTTTGAAGAAGGCGCTTGAGTCAGGGCCGGGCCTCAAGAAGTTCCGCGAGCTCGGCATAGGGTTCAACCCGAAGCTTGTGACTCCGGCCGGCGAGCGGTGGCTGCCGTATTACGGTTACGGAGCGGGCGTGGTGAGGCTGGGTCTGGGCGATAACAGCGAGCTTGGCGGAGCGGCGCGCGGCTTTCCTATCAGGTGGTTATTCTTCCCCGACGCGACCGTCCGCGTCGGCAATGACGTTATCGTGGATAACGGCCGCCTCAAATAGAGTGCTGAGAGCGCGTCTGAGAAGTAGCAACTTACTAGGCTCCGTAGGAGCCAGATGTTTGTAGATGATCGCATAATCATTATCCAACTCCGTAGGAGTTTAATATCAAACATGCAACTCCTACGGAGTTGGGGTGCATTTACGCTGTTGTTCTACAAATATAGAGCCCCTACGGGGCTTTTCAGACGCCCTCTGAGTGCTGAGTCCTGAGTAATTGCGCCGGAGGCGCAAGGGATATTAGCCGGTGGTGCAACCCATTGGTATCTACACATGTCCAAGCAGTAGTAAGAGGCAGACACGCGCTTGGGTAATAAGCTCTTTGTGATAGCAAGTTAGCTTACAGCTCCTTTCCAGCCAAAAGTTCACCTGTTTGTAGGAGAGATGCTGTAAAAT
>DATFGQ010000021.1:0-25039 GCA_035249305.1 Blastocatellia bacterium
TTCCCGGTCGGCGGGCTTGAGTCAATCTTCGCCCGTTTAGTGAAAGCCACTCGCGTTTCAGCGAGCGCCGCGTGCAGATCGGGAGTGTCCTTAGCGTAGGTCTGAAACTCGACCTGCCCCGCGGCGTGCGCGGCCAGAACTTTGAATAGGCGGAAGTTTTCGCCCTCGTCTTCGAACTCGGCCACGACCGACGGCAGGTAGATCGTCTTGCCGTCGCCGATCTTCGATTCGTCGGGTATCGAAGAGAGCGAGCTTATGTTCAGCGCGCGGCCCGTCAGCCCTTCGACGTAGAGCTTGAGCGTGTGCGCTACGGAATCGAGCTTGAGCCCGCCTTCGATCGTGAATAGCGCGTCCTGGCTCGCCTTGGATTCGAGCGCGTAGTAGGCCTGTATGCGGCGGGAGTTGTCGCCCGTCCTATCAATGCCGCGCACGGCCCATTCGCGGAACTGGCCTAAGGTCGCGGCGCTCAACGCGAGAGGGCTGGCCTTGAAGCATTCCGTCGCGGCGATGATGCTGCGTTCGGCGATCTCTTCGACGATCTCAAGGACCGCCGTGACTACTTCCGCGCGCCGCCCGCGCCCGGCTCGCGCCGCCAGCTCGGCGACGATCTGCGGGCTCTGCTTCATGAAATGATAGCTCGCGGCGTTGCCCTGGAGCGCGACGCGTTTGGCGAGCGTGGTCCAGCGGTCGAAGGATTCATAACCGGCAATCGTCAGCACGCGGCTGGCGGCTTTGAAATACTGGAGCGCGACGCCGCCCGAGCGGTCAAGGTAGCTCTCGGTTATCTCAAACAATTTATCGACCGATTCGGGGTCGGACCGGGTGACGACCGCAGGGAGCTCTGCGAAGAACTCCGCCGCCGTGCCGCCCGAGCGGAACGCGAACGACGATGTCAACGTGAGCGCGCGCTTTATCAGCTCCGCGCGCCTGTCGTTGCCGACCTCGCCCATCTGCTCGATCACGGCGGGCGCGGCCATAAACAGGTCGTTGCTGTGCTTGACGGAGTGCCGAGCCAGCTCAAGGCAGATCGTCAGCACCTGCGCGACGGTGTCGTGGTCGGCGATCGAATCGATTATGCGCGGAGCGGCCTTGAAGCTTTCGACCGCCGTGTTAGCCGAAAGCGCCGCCTGCTTGTTGACCAGTCTCAGCACGGGCGAGCGCATGTCCTCGGCCACGCGGTCGAGTATCGCCGCGCTCGATTGAAAGAAGTTGATCGCCGTGTCGGCGCTCGTCGCGGCGAGCCTCTTGCCGACCTCGCCCCAGACGCGCAGGTCGCCGGCCTCGATCAGGCGCGAAACCTCAGGCGCGGCCCGCAGCATCTCGACCGCCGCCCGCAGGTTCGTGGCGGCGAGCGCTACGCCGATGTCTGTAGTCAGCAACACCCTCTCGTAAGGGAGCCCGCCGAGCCGGTTGAGTAGCGATTCCAGGTTCGCGCTCGTGATACCCTTGAGGTGCTTCTTGAGGGTCTTCTTTACGTCTTTGTCCATCGATTCCATAACCATCCTTATGATAGCAAAGCCATGTGATTTGAAAAATCCTTGAGCCCGGCCCGCGGTTGTGTTATAGATCAGCGCTGTTGTGAGCCCGTCAGCGGAAGGGCGGCCATCACAACGGTCCACGTAATTCATCACACAGAGAATTCTATCCATCGGGTTGTTCAAATTCCTTGCTGGCGTCGTCCTCCCTTTGACGCCGGCTCGACAGAAGAGTCGAAAGACGAGGCAAGAGCAATTCTTTGCCCATCCAGCCACTTCAGATTTGAGAGGAGAAGACCACATGCGTAAAACATGGTTGCTGCTGGTAGTCGCTGTTTTGATAGCGCCGTCGCTCATACGTCTGAGCAGCGCCGGCGCTGACATCAATAGACCCGTGGAGAACGAAGCAAGTCCCTGGCAGAACACAATCCTCGGGCTTCCCAACTTTGACCTGAGACAGGAGGTGGCCGAGTTACAGAGCCTGTCGGGGTCGAGCAAAACTCAAGACGGCGGCCTGGTCGAGGCGCGCGTCAAGGCGATAGAGAGCTTCCGCGCGCTCCTGCCGACGGGGGCCGAAGACGGATTGCGTTATGAGATCAACGAGGCGGGGGTCCCGAAATCCTTCTTCAACCTGAGCGGGCCGCTCTCCGAGCCGGCCGACGGCTCCGCCGCTCAGATAGCGAAGAGCTTTCTCAGAAAGAACACACAGATATTCGGCCTCAAGGGCGGGGACGTTCGTCAGCTCGAGCTGGAGAACGAAGACCCCGACCAGGGCGTCACATTCTTAAACTACGTCCAAACGATTAACGGCGTGAAAGTCTTTCAAGGGCAGGTGCAGGTCGCAGTCGGCTCCAGGGGCGAAGTCCTTTCCGTCATGGAAGGGCAACTGATCACCGAAGGCGAAATCGATGTTACACCGGCGCTCACCGAATCAGAGGCGATGACCGAGGCTTTCAAGTATTCAGGCCGTCAGGCCGCAGGGGCGTTTGAGACGGTAGAAGGCCACAGCAGGAGGGGCGACAGGGCGAGGTTCAAGAATCCGCTCGGGGCTGCTTACGATGACATTTTGTCTGAGCTTCGTGTCGTGCGCGTGGGCGACCGCGGCGTGCTGGCCTGGCACGTCTACGTCGACGCGGGGCCGAGCGAGTGGTATGAGATATTGATCGACGCGAACACGGGCGCGCTCCTGTTCCGCCACAACCTCTACGCTGACGTGGCGCAGGGAACTGTCTTCAGACAGCACCCGTCAGCCGGGGGGCGCACGCTCGAATCGTTCGTCGGCGACACGACCATCAACACCGCGGCCGGGTGGATGGGCACAGCGACCGTCACGACCGGCAATAACGTCGAAGCATACCTCGACACGGACGCGAATAACGCGCCCGACCCTAACAACACGACCGGCCTGTCGAACGGCCATGCGTCGGCTGCGAACCAGGATTTCACGTTCCCGTTCACGCTCGGCGTAGACCCGCGCACGCAGCGGCCAGCGGTCGTGACGAATCTCTTCTACTTCATCAACATCGCGCATGATTTCCACTACAGGCTCGGCTTCACCGAATCGGCCGGGAATTTCCAGACCAACAACTTCGGCCGCGGCGGCGTCGGCAACGACTCGGTCAGAGGCGAGGCGCAGGACGGCTCCGGCACGAACAACGCAAACTTCGCGACGCCGCCCGACGGGAGCCGCCCCCGAATGCAGCAGTTCCTCTTCACGCAGGGGACGACCAGTCTCGCCGACGACCGCGACAGCTCGCAAGACGGCGACGTAGTTATGCACGAGTTCGGCCATGGCGTCTCGAACCGCCTCGTCGGCGGGCCTCAGAACACGAGCTGTCTGGGCGGGACTCAGGCGGGCGCGATGGGCGAAGGCTGGTCCGACTACTGGGCCATCACCTTCTTTAATGATGGCCGCGTCGGCGACTACGTAACAAACAATGCTACGAACGGGATAAGGCGCGCGGCTTACACCGTGCCGGCGAACCCCATACACGACTCGTACGCGGACGTGGGCAACCAGGGCTTTGCAGTGCACCGCGACGGCGAGGTTTGGTGCGCGACGCTGTGGGACCTCCGCAACGAGCTTGGAGCGGCCATAACCGACCGCCTGGTTGTCGAAGGCATGAAGTTTACACCTTGCAGCCCCTCGTTCCTCAACGCGCGCGACGGGATACTGCAAGCCGACCAGGCGGTCAACGGGGGCGCGAACAGGTGCAGGATATGGACCGTCTTTGCGCGTCACGGGATGGGCGTCTCCGCTACGGGCAACAACGGGACTACGCACAACGCGGCGACCGATGTGCCGGCCGATTGCGGCGGCGGGACGACAGTCTTCTTCGACAACTTTGAAACAAGCCTCGGGTGGGTGACTAACCTGAACGGCACTGACACGGCGACGACGGGGCAGTGGGAGCGCGGCGACCCGCAGGATACGAATTCGAGCGGGATCAAGCAGCTCGGCACGACCATCAGCGGCGTGAACGATCTTGTCACGGGCAGGCTAGCGGGCGCAGCGGCAGGGGATTTCGACATCGACGGCGGCGTGACTTCGATAGCGTCGCCGAACATCACGCTGCCCGCGACCGGCGCGCTCACGCTTTCGTTCAGCTTCTATCTAGCCCATGGGAGTAACTCGTCCAGCGCAGACTTCTTCAGGGTGATAATAGTAAGCGGGACTACATCGACGACGGTCTTCCAACGCCTTGGGGCCGCGGCGAACGTCAACGGCGCATGGTCTACGACCAGCGTCAGCCTCAACTCGTTCGCGGGCCAGACGGTCAGGATTCGCATAGAGGCCGCCGACGCTTCGACGGCGAGCCTGGTCGAAGCCGGCGTGGACGACGTAAGGATCGTGAGCCAATAACTCGCGACCCGCAGCGCGGTTGTCTGAGTGGCGCAGGTTAGCAGCCTGCGCCACTCTTTTTTTGTCGCGATTTAAGGCTTGATTTTCAGCTCCTCCTGGCGTACAAATTAAATGAATGAATCATCATTCATTTTCCCCGAGAGGCAAGGATGGCGTCAGCTAAGAAGGCTTCGCAGGCAAAGGAGCGGGCCAACGGCAAGTACGAGACGATACTTCGCGCGGCGATAAAGGTCTTTGCGCGCGGGGGGTTCTTCAACTCGAAGGTGGCCGACGTCGCCCGCGAGGCCGGCGTTGCGGACGGCACCGTATATCTCTACTTCAAGAACAAGGACGACATTCTGGTTTCGATCTTCAACTATGTTATGGACGACGCGCTCGCTTCGGGCCGCGCTCGATTGTTGGAGATCGACCACCCGCTGGAAAAGCTCAAGGGGATCGTCTACGCGCACCTCAACCGCTTCGGCAACGACCGCGACCTGGCGGTCGTCTTCCAGGTCGAGCTTCGTTCATCGACAAAGTTCATGGAGCAATTCTCGGCCACGAAAGTGACGGAGTATCTAGACCTGATCCGAAGCGTGATAGAAGAAGGGAAGGCGAAGCGGGTCTTCCGGCGCGGGTTGAACACCACGATCGCCGCGAAGGTCCTGTTCGGCGCGCTCGACGAGATGGTGACCAACTGGGTCTTGAGTCACAAGCGTTATAGCCTGATAGCGACAGCCGAGCCTGTGATCGATCTGTTTCTGCGCGGCGTCGCCGAAGAGTGAGATGGGTAAAAGCATGCGGCCGGAGCCGAGGACACTTAACGAGCTGTTCAATTTCTCCGTGGAGCGCTTTCGCGCGGACGAGTTTCTCCGCTTTAAGGCGGCGGGCGAATGGAGAGGGCTCACGTTTGAAGAGTTCGCCGGCAAGGTCCGCGACCTTGCGCTCGGGATGGCTTCGCTCGGGCTAAAGGCCGGCGACCGCGTCGCCATCTGGTCCGCCAACCGCCCCGAATGGAACCAGGCCGATCTTGCGATCCTCGCGATCGGCGGCGTCGACGTCCCGATCTACTCTACGCAGGCCGTCCAGCAGGTCGAATACATTCTGAACGACTCGGGCGCGCGCGCCGTCTGCGTATCGTCGGAGTTTGTTGACCGAGCCAGGGAGATTCAGCAGCGCGTCAAGGCGCTTGAGTGGATCATCGTTTTCGACGATTCGGACGGGCTTGAGAGCGACCGAGTGATCTCGCTCGCACGGCTCACGCGAGACGGCAAGGCTTTGGATTCGTCGAGGCCCGACCTTTACGAGAAGCTGTGGCGCGCGGCCGAGCCTGATGATCTTGCGACGCTGCTCTACACGTCCGGGACGACCGGCGACCCGAAGGGCGTGATGCTCACGCACAAGAACCTGACTACGAACGCGCTCAACAGCTACCACTGGCTCAACCCTGAAGGCAGGCGCGACTTGGCGCTGACGTACTTGCCTTTCTCGCACATCTTCGAGCGCGCAGTCTGGTATCACTACGCCCTATCGGGCACGGTGATCGTCTACGCCGAGAGCATTGACGCCGTCGCAAAAAACCTCCTGGAGGTAAGCCCCACGGTTATGACGAGCGTCCCGAGAATGTTTGAAAAAATCTATGCGCGGATAGTCGAGCGCGGCACATCGGCAAAGTTTCCGCGCCGCCAGATATTTCTCTGGTCGCTGGGAGTCGCGCGCGCGTGGGCAGAGCACAAGCAGGGCCGTCGCCGCGGCGGGCTTATGCTCAAGATCAAGCATAAGATTGCCGACATGCTCGTCTTTAAGAAGTGGCGCGAGGCGGTCGGGGGAAGGGTTCGCATCTTCATCTCCGGCGGCGCGCCGCTCGCGCCCGAGATCGCTTACATGTTCGAAGGCGCGGGGCTGACGATACTCCAGGGGTATGGCCTGACGGAGACTTCTCCTTCGATATCGTGCAACACGGAGAGTCGCAACCGCATAGGCACGGTCGGCCCCGTGATGGACAACGTCTTTGTCCGCATCGCCGAAGACGGCGAGATCCTCGTCAAGGGCGACACGATCATGAAGGGCTACTACAACCGGCCTTCGGAAAACCTGGCCGCGTTCACGGAAGACGGCTGGTTCCGCACGGGCGACATCGGCCACATCGACGAGGACGGTTTTCTGGTCATCACGGACCGAAAGAAAGAGCTGATCAAGACGAGCGGCGGGAAGTACATCGCCCCGCAACAGGTCGAGAGCCTGATCAAGTCGAGCCGCTTCGTCTCTCAAGTCGTCGTGGTAGGCAACTCCCGCAAGTTTGCTTCCGCGCTGATCGTCCCTAATTTCGAGATGCTGCGCAGCTACGCCGAATTGAAGGGCATCCCATTCGAGCGGGACGAAGACCTGATAGCCAATCCGAAGATAATCGATTTGATCCAGCGGCAGGTGGATAAATACACCGCCGAGCTGGCCCGGTTCGAAAAGGTAAAGAAGATCGCCTTGCTCGCAAACGAGATGACGATCGAGTCGGGAGAGCTTACGCCTACGCTGAAGGTGCGCCGCAGCGTCGTAGATAAGAAGTACGCGGACGTGATCGCGGGACTTTACGAAGAGGAAGCGCAGAAGCTGGCGACCGTGTAGACGGATTCATACCGGAGGAATGATAGTGAGTTATAAGATCGAAAAAGTAGCGGTGCTCGGCGCGGGCACGATGGGCGCGCAGATAGCCGCGCACCTTGCGAACGCGGGGGTCGAGGTCTTGTTGCTCGACATCGCGCCGAAAGAGCTTACGAAGGATGAGCAGGCGCGCGGGCTTACGCTCGAAAGTCGCCAGGTGAGGAATCGCATCGCGAATGCCGGGCTTGAGAGCGCCAAGAAGATCAAGCCGGGCGCATTCTTTTCGCCGTCGGCCGCGCGGTTGATCGCGACGGGGAACTTTGACGACGACTTAGGCAAGGTCGCGGGCGTCGACTGGATAATCGAGGCTGTGATCGAAAACCTCGACATCAAACGTGACCTCTATTCGCGAGTCGAGAAGCACCGCCGCGCGGGGACCATCGTCAGCTCGAACACCTCGGGCATACCGATCTCTGCGATGGGCGAGGGGATGTCGGAGGATTTCAGAAAGCACTTTCTCGGCACTCACTTCTTCAACCCGCCCAGATACCTGAAGCTCCTCGAAGTGATACCGACCCGCGACACGCTGCCCGAGGTGACGAGCTTCATATCGGATTTCTGCGACCGCAGGCTCGGGAAAGGGATCGTCCTGGCCAAGGACACGCCGAACTTCATCGCGAACCGCATAGCCACCTTCAGCTCGCTCAACGCCATCAAAGTGATGGTCGAAGGCGGCTACACGATCGAAGAGGTCGACGCGATGACGGGGCCTCTGGTAGGCCGCCCGAAGTCCGCATCTTTCAGGACATCGGACATCGTAGGGCTCGATACGGCGCTCTACGTTGCAGAGAATCTCTACAAGGCCGTGCCCGATGATGAGAAGCGTGACGTGCTTGTCCCGCCCGACTTCCTACGCGAGATGGTCAAGCGCGGGTGGACGGGGAACAAGGCCGGGCAGGGCTTTTACAAGAAGCAGCGCGGCGAAGGCGGCAAGTCTGAGTTCTGGGTGCTCGATTACGTCGAGATGGATTACCGCGCGCCTCAAAAGGGCCGTTACCCTTCGATCGAAGCCGCGAAGCCTATCGAAGACACGGCCGAGCGCATTCGCACTCTGATATACGGCAAAGATCGTGTGGGCGAATTCCTCTGGAAGACGATCAGTCAGAACCTGATCTACACGGCAAACCGCCTGCCCGAAATCTCTGACAACATTTTGAACATAGACAACGCGGTCCGCTGGGGGTTCAACCACGAGCTAGGGACTTTTGAGCTGTGGGACGCGATCGGCGTCGAGAAATCGGTGGAGCGGATGCGCGCGGACGGCGAGCGAATACCGGCGATAGTCGAGCAGTTGCTTGCGTCGGGCAAGAAGAGTTTTTATGTCAATCGCGACGGCCGCCGCTACTACTTCGACCTCGCGTCGGCCGATTACAAAGAGGTGGAGCAGCCGGCGGGCGTGACGATATTGAGATCGATCAAGGAGCGCGAGCGCGTCATTAAGAAGAACGCCTCGGCGTCGGTCGTCGACATAGGCGATGGGGTCGTCTGCCTTGAGTTCCATTCGAAGATGAACTCGATCGGCGCGGACACGATCGCTATGATGAACTACGCGGTCAAAGAGACGGCTGAGAATCACGAAGCGCTGGTCATAGGCAACCAGGGCGAGAACTTCTCCGTAGGCGCGAACATCATGCTTCTGCTTTTGGGCGCGCAGGAAGGCGAGTGGGACGAGATCGCCCTGTCGGTGCGCCAGTTCCAGAACGCGAACATGGCGCTAAGGTATTCGCCCAAGCCTGTCGTCGTCGCGCCGCACGGCATGGCGTTAGGCGGCGGCTGCGAGATCACTATGCACGGCGACCGCGCGCGCGCGGCCGCGGAGACTTACCTGGGGCTCGTCGAAGTGGGCGTGGGGCTGATCCCCGGCGGCGGCGGCGTGAAAGAGATGGTGCTCCGCGCTACGGAAAACACGCTGGCTGACGAAGACCTCTTCCCGCACATAAAGAAAGTGTCGGAGATCGTCGCGACCGCGAAAGTGGCTACGTCGGCGGCTGAGGCGAAAGAGATGGGCTTCCTTCGAGAGACGGACCCCGTAACGATGAACAAGGACCGTTTGATCGAAGACGCGAAGCAGACGGCGCTCGCGATGGCGCGCGAAGGCTACACGCAGCCGCGGCCTCGTGCGGACATCCCTGTGCTCGGCGAGCCAGCGTACTCGACCATAAAGCTCGCCGTTCATATGATGGTTCGCGGAGGTTTCATCAGCGAGTACGACGGGCACGTCGCGCGAAAGCTCGGGTACGTGATCACGGGCGGCGACCTGACGCGGAAGACTCAGGTGAGCGAGCAGTACCTGCTCGACCTTGAGCGCGAAGCATTCGTCTCGCTGTGCGGCGAGCGCAAGACTCAAGAGCGGATTCAGCACATGCTGAAGACGGGCAAGCCGCTGAGGAACTAGGGCGAGTTGGATAAACCTGTAGGGGCAGCCCTTGTGGCTGCCCGGCGGCGCGTTAGCGCCGGACGGTCATCGTGCTGCGCACGATCCGGGCAGGGACAAGCCCTGCCCCTACAGTTCAATCGGATGGAGATTCAAAGATGAAAGACGCAGTAATAGTTTCAGCATTGAGAACGGCGGTGGGCAAAGCGCCGCGCGGCTCGTTGAAAGACACGCGGCCCGACGACATGGCCGGGGCGGTCATCCGCGCCGCCATCGAGCGCACGCCCGGCCTTGAGCCCGACATGATAGAAGACGTGGTCCTGGGCTGCGCGAACCCTGAAGCGGAGCAGGGAATGAATGTCGCGCGGCAGGCCTCGTGGCTCGCCGGTATTCCTAAAGAGGCGTCGGCCGTGACCATAAACCGCTTCTGCTCGTCCGGACTTCAAGCGATCGCCTTTGCCGCGGAGCGCATAATGTGCGGCTGGGCCGATTGCATCGTAGCCGGCGGTACGGAGACGATGAGCTTGATCCCTATGGGCGGGCACAAGATCTCTCCCAACCCGACCATCGTCGACACGTGGCCCGATTATTACCTGAACATGGGACTCACGGCCGAGAACCTCGCGCAGAAATATTCGATCACGCGCGAAGCGGCCGACGAGTTTTCGCTCCGCAGCCACCAGAAGGCCGCCGAGGCTATTGCCGCAGGCAAGTTCAAAGACGAGATCGTGCCGCTTAAAGTGAAGCTCGTCGAGCTTGATTCGAACGGCAAGCGCGTCACGCGTGAGTTTGAGTTCGGCACGGACGAGGGGCCGAGGGCTGACAGTTCGCTCGAAGCATTAGCGAAGCTCAGGCCCGTCTTTCACGCGCGGGGGACCGTGACGGCGGGGAACTCCTCTCAGACTTCCGACGGGGCCGCGGCGGCAGTCGTGATGTCGGCCGACCGCGCGCGCGAGCTAGGCATAAAACCGATCGCGCGGTTCGTCTCTTTCGCGACGGCGGGAGTTTCGCCCGACCTGATGGGCATAGGGCCTGTGGCCGCCGTGCCTAAGGCTCTACGGATCGCCGGCCTGTCGCTCGACGACATAGACCTGATCGAGCTGAACGAAGCGTTCGCCGCGCAGGCGCTCGCGGTCGTAAAAGAGCTCGGCATCAACCAGGACAAGTTGAACGTCAACGGCGGCGCCGTCGCGCTCGGCCACCCGCTCGGGTGCACGGGCGCGAAGCTCACCGCGACGATCCTCAACGAGATGCAACGGCGCAGCGCGCGTTACGGAATGGTGACGATGTGCGTAGGCGGCGGGATGGGCGCGGCGGGCATATTCGAGCTGCTTTAATCGATTAAAACTACTTAAGGAGATTCGCCATGACAAGCTTCGCAGAGACAAAGAAAGTGATTCAGGGCGGGAGCTTTCTGCTTGAAGACCACGACCCGCAGGAAGTCTTCACGCCGGAAGACATAAGCGACGAGCACCGCATGATCGCGCAGACCGCGCGCGAGTTCACCGAAAAAGAGGTGCTGCCCCTAGACGAGGGGATAGAAGCGAAAGACTACAAGCTGACGCGAGAGCTGCTCGCGAAGGCGGGCGAGCTCGGGCTGCTTTCGATAGACATCCCGGAGAAGTTCGGCGGCGCGGGGCTCGACCTGCTCAGCTCGCTGGTCGCTTCCGAGAACATGACCGGGCAGGCGTCGTTCTCGGGCTCGCTCGGCGCGCACACCACGATCGGAACGCTCCCGATCGTCTACTTCGGGACCGAAGAGCAGAAGAAGCAGTACCTGCCGCGCCTGGCGACAGGCGAGCTTGTCGGCGCGTATGCTCTGACGGAATCGGGATCGGGCTCCGACGCGCTCGGCGCGAAGACCAAGGCCGTGCTCTCCGAAGACGGCAAGCACTACGTCCTCAACGGCCAGAAGATGTGGATCACCAACGCGGGGTTCGCCGACGTCTTCATCGTCTTTGCGAAGGTGGACGGCGAGAAGTTCACCGCCTTCATCGTCGAGCGTAATTTCCCCGGCGTCACGATCGCCCCGGAAGAGCACAAGATGGGTCTGCACGGGTCGTCGACCTGCGCGGTCAACCTCGAAGACGCGCAGGTGCCTGTCGAAAACCTTCTGGGCGAGATCGGCAAAGGCCACAAGATCGCTTTCAACATTCTCAACATCGGCCGCCTCAAGCTCGGCGTGAGCGCGATCACGGGCTGCAAGCGGCTGATCGCGATCGCTACCGAATACGCGAAACAGCGCCACCAGTTCGGCGTGCCCATCGCCTCGTTCGGGTTGATAAAACACAAGCTGGCCGAGATGGCTATCCGCACCTACGCGGCCGATTCGATGACATACCGCACTGTCGGCATGATCGAAGGCGCGCTCGGCACCGTCGACCGCGACGTGCCTGCCGAGGTGCTCGGCGCTATCGAAGACTACGCGGTCGAGTGCTCTGTGATAAAGGTGGTCGGCAGCGAGACGCTGGACTACTGCTCTGACGAAGCCGTGCAGGTCTTCGGCGGCAACGGCTACTCGAAGGATTACCCCGTCGAGCGTGCTTACCGCGACGCGCGCATAAGCCGGATTTACGAAGGGACTAACGAAATCAACCGCCTTATCATCTCGGGCCAGATGCTGCGTCGCGCGGCCAAAGGCGAGCTCGCGCTGTTCCAGGCGGCGCGCAAGCTTATGGACGAAGTTCTCCAGCCCTCGCTCGGCGAAGAGCTCGGGGATGGCGTCTTCGCGGCTGAGCGCGCGGCTTTGACCAACTGCAAGAAAGCCGCGATTGCCGTCCTCGGCATGGCCGCTCAGAAGTATATGACCAAGGTGCAGGAGCAGCAGGAAGTACTCGCGGCGGCGAGCGACATCATTATGGACCTGCTCGCGATGGAGAGCGCCATACTTCGCACGGAGAAGCTGGTGGGCCTTCGCGGCGAGGAGTCTTGCGCGATTCAGATCGACGCCACGCGGGTCTTCGCAAACGACGCGATCGGGCGCATAGAGCAGCACGCCAAAGAGGCGCTGGCAGCCATGGCCGAAGGCGACGAGCTGCGCACGATGCTTGCGATGCTGCGCCGCTACATGCGCTTCACGCCCGTCAACACGATCGCGGCGCGGCGCAGGATCGCCGACTCGATCATCGAAGCCGGAAGATACAACCTGTGAAGACGGCGGGCAGTTGTTTGAAATATCAAATTTCAGATTTGATATTTCAAACAACTGCCCGCCGCCCGCTGCTATGAAGATTCATAGAATAAGTGTTCCCACGCCATTCTACGTCGGCCCCGTAAACGTCTACCTCATAGAAGAGGACCCGCTGACGCTCATCGACGCGGGTCCGAATTCGCCCGACTCGCTCGAAGCGCTGCGGTCGGGCCTCGCGCGGCTCGGGCACAAGCTCTCTGACATAAAACGGGTGATCATCTCTCACGCCCACGCGGACCATTACGGGTTGGCGCGCGTCGTCGTCGAAGAGTCTGGCGCGAGTGCGCACATACACGCGTGGGACGCGCCCGCGGTTCGCCCCGAAGTCGATTACAGCGCGTACAGAAAACTTTTGACCGGCGCGGGCGTGCCGCGCGAGATGATCGATCGCATGGAAGCGGGCTACGAGAAGTTCAGGGGGTTCGCCCACCCGCTCGACCGCGTCGAGGTGCTTGAGGACGAAGACGAGATCCTCTTCGAGCATGAGAGCCTGACCGTCGTTCACACTCCCGGCCACACGCCCGGCTCGATCTGTCTGGTGCGGACCAGCAACCGCCTGGTCTTCGCTTCAGACACGGTGCTCAAGAACATAACTCCCAACCCAGTGCTCAGCCCCGACCCGCTCGACGAGCGGCGTCGCTTTCAATCACTAGGCGAATACCTTGTCTCGCTCGCGCGAATCCGTTCGCTCGCGCCCACGATCCTCAAGGGCGGCCACGGCGACGACGTTTTCGATTACGATGAGCACTTCAACAGGCTTTACCGATTCACCCAGGAGCGCCAGTCGAAACTGCTTTCGCTTCTGCCTAAAGACGGGGTCACGGGTTGGGATGCTTCCAGGTTGCTTTTCCCCAACGCGGGCGGGTACCACCGCTTTCTCGCGGTGTCGGAGACGATAGCGCACCTCGATTATGCCGTCGCCGAAGGCCGCCTTCGGATGGACCGAAGGGGCGACCACGACCTTTACCGCCTGCCCTGACCGGAAGAACGCCGCCTTCTTTTATCGACACCGGACTGTAGTTTATAATCCTGCCCTGGATGACGATGATTCCTCCTTACTTCAACCTGTTCGATTACTTCCTGGGTGACGACCGCCTGGCTCAAATCGGGCGGCGAACGGCGATAGAGTTTCGCGGCGGGCGGATAACTTACGACGAGCTGCGCACGGAGGTCGATTACTGGACCGAGAGAATTCTTGACCGCGGCGTGGGGCAGGGTGACCGCGTAGCGATCCTGCTTTACGACTCGCCCGAGTTCATCGCGAGCTTTCTCGCCACAGTCTCGGTCGGCGCGGTCGCCGTGCCTATCAACACCTTCCTTTCGCCCGACGAGGTCATCTTTATCATCTCTGACTGCGGCGCGCGGCTCGTGATCGCGGAAGAGGAGCTTGAGCACAAGTTCGACTCAAGCCGGCCGAACTCGACTTCGATCTTGATCGTAGACCCGGAGGCCCGCCCTCATCTTGAGCCGAAAGAAGACCTCTCTGAACGGCCCGCCTTCCCGTCGACGACGAGCGAAGACCCTGCGTTCTTGCTCTACACGTCGGGCAGCACGGGCGCGCCGAAAGGCGTGCTTCACCTGCACGGCTCGATCCCTTACACGGTTGAAAAATACTCGGAAGGCATCTTGTCGCTGACGCCTGACGACAGGCTCTACTCCGCGTCGAGGCTCTTTTTCGCCTACGGGCTGGGCAACAGTCTATCTTTCCCGCTCGCTGCCGGCGCGACGGTGATACTCGACTCGGATCGCCCTCAACCGGCGCGCGTGGCCAGGCTGCTCGAAGAGCAGAGGCCCACAGTCTTCTTCGGAGTGCCGGCCGTTTACAGGGCGCTGCTCGACTTGCGGGCGCAGGGCATACGCGTAGACACGTCGTCGCTGCGCCGGTGCGTGTCGGCCGGCGAAGCGCTGCCGGCGAGCCTGTTCGAAGAGTGGGAGCGCGAGTTCGGCATTCAGATACTCGACGGCATCGGCTCGACAGAGATGCTTCACATCTTCATGTCGAACCGCGCCGGGTCGGCGCGCGCGGGCTCAAGCGGGCAGGTCGTCGAAGGCTACTCGGCGAGACTGGTCGACGACGCGGGCCGCGATGTCGAAGGCGAGCAGTTGGGCAACCTCTGGGTCTTAGGCAACAGCGCGACGGCGGGCTACTGGAAGCGCGCGGAGCTCACGTCGCAGACGATACGCGCCGGCTGGGTTAAGACCGGCGACGTTTACCGGAAGGACGGGGAGGGCTTTTATTATCACATAGGCCGGTCGGACGATTGTTTCAAGGTGCGCGGGATGTGGGTGTCGCCCGTCGAGGTCGAGGCGGCGATACTGGCTCACCCGGCTGTGGCCGAGGCGGCGGTGGTTTCGGCAACCGACGGCAATGGGCTGGCAACGGCGAGGGCCTTCGTCGTCATCCGATCTGGTAGGGAGCGCGAGGCGCTGAAGGAAGATCTACGTGAATTCTTAGGTTCGCGCCTTCCGCAGCACAAAGTACCGTCAGAGATCTACTTCATTCAGGAGCTGCCTCGCACCTCGACGGGTAAGGTCCAAAGGTACAAGCTCAGGGCGGAAGGACAGGCGGGCCGGCATGGAGGACCGGATGAGCATTAGGCCGCGAATAATTTTGCCGCGAATAATTTTATTGATCGCCATCACTCTCGTCGCAACCACATTCCAACTCTCCGCACTCGCCCAGCAGGGCTGGTCACAGGCGCAAATCTTCAAGCAAGGCGGAAAAGAGGCCACGGTCAACGCCGTCTCTTACAACGGCGACGAGATATGGGTAGTCGGCGCGGACGGGCTCGTCGCGCGCTCTTACGACGATGGGCGCAACTTCGAGAAGATCGACCTGAATGTCGACGCGGGGCTGAACGACGTGTTCGTCCGCAAGGACGACGTCTGGATCGTCGGCGACGCGGGCACGATCCTGCTGAGCACGGACGGCGGGAAGAGCTTTCAGCAGAGTCGCGGGACCGGCACGAGCAAGACGATCGACCTTTACTCGGTCCAGTTCACGGACGGCGAAAGGGGCTACATCGTGGGGGACGAAGGGCTGATCCTCACCTCCTCAAACGGCGGCTTCTCTTGGCGCGAGCAGCGGAGCGGGACCGACGCCCAGTTGTTTCATCTCAGTTTTCAGGACGAGCGCGGCTGGGTCGTGGGGACGGGCGGCGTGATACTGCACACGGACGACGGCGGCAGGAACTGGTACCCGCAACGCTCCGGCACTTCCGACGATCTGAACCGCGTATACTTGATTACGGATGAAGTAGGGCTCGTCACGGGCGACAACGGCGCGCTGTTGAGGACGGAGAACGGCGGCGCGACCTGGCAGCGGGTCCGGCTCAGGACTACCTCGCCGCTTTTCGGCATGAGCTTCATCGATAAAAAGACGGGCTGGGTTGTAGGTTACAAAGGGCAGATCATCAGAACCTACGACGGCGGGCGCAACTGGGTCGAGCAGGAGAGCGGGACGAATGCGGATCTGTTCTCAGTCTCGTTTTATAAGAACCGCGGATACGCGATCGGGCGCGACGGGCTGATAATGAAGTACTACGAGAAGCGATAAA
The DNA here is from genome assembly GCA_035249305.1 of Blastocatellia bacterium. Taxonomy (GTDB): domain Bacteria; phylum Acidobacteriota; class Blastocatellia; order UBA7656; family UBA7656; genus DASUNP01. The sequence goes on from DATFGQ010000021.1 coordinate 16,097, forward strand.
CGATCTGAATTCCTTTGCCACCTCTCACAATAAAGAAGGGCCGATCAGAGTTGATCGGCCCGAACTGTTTATGAAGAACGTCGCCAGGCGTTACTGCCAGACGACCAGCGATTGAGGCGTTTGAGGAGCGGGCTCAAGCCTGCTGCCGACGCGGCGCACGCGAATCGTGGTGATGCCGCAAGTCGGGTTCTTGACGCGCAGCGTGCGGATCGCCCCTTCGGGGATCAGGTCGTTGAGCGACACATCGCCGAACGACCCCTTCGTCGAGATCTTCCTCCCGCTGCCCTTGAACTTGATCTTGTTGGGCATAACGAACGTGCTGCCGTCCTGCGTAGTCGATATCTCGACCATCACGCCCTGTATGAACCTGACCTCGTTGCCGACCGCGGGCTGAGTGGTCCTCAGCGACAGCCGCGTGTTGTTCGTGGTCAGGTTTATTGCGCCAGTGTCTATAGTCGGGCCGGGCTCGCCTATAGAGAAGTTGGCGTTGCTCTGATCGAGAGATGTCGTGCCGTTCAACAAGCGCGCCGCGACCTGTATCCTCGCCGTCGAGGTGCAGACGGCCGAAGCGCCCGTGATGCTCCAGTTGAGCGTGCGCGCGCCCGCGGGGAGCGCGGGGTTGTTAGGCCCCTGGAACGCGATCGGTATGTTGAACGTCCCGCCGCTGTTGGTCGAAAGGAAGACGTCGAACCCGGCGATCTGAGGTTCGAGCGCGGCCGGGACAATCCATCTGATCTCGACCGTCTGGCCGAAATTGAACGTCTCTCCGCCGTTCGGCGACTGCACGGTCACCGTGCTGTCGGTGATAGTGAAATTCCCGTTGCTGTCGTCCTGGTCCTGGCCGCCCGCCGTGTCGAAGGCGATGATGCGGACGCGCGCCGTCGCGGTGTTTAAGCCGGGCGGTACGTCCCACTGGAACGAGCGGGCCGTGCCGATCACGTTCGGTGCGATGACGGTGTTGAATGTCGTCCCGGCGTCAGTCGACAGGCGGAGCTCGAACCGCTGGATCGTGTCGTTACCGTTCGCGTCGGTCGCGGTCCATGTGATCGGGAACGTGCTGCCGCTCGACAGCGTTTCGCCGCCATCGGGGTCGGTCAACGTAACGTCAGGCGGCGCGTTCAAAGGCGGTATGTCGCCCGCCGCGGCAAGCAGCGCGTAGACCTTGCCCGCGTCTTCGCGCGAAGGCGCGGGAGCAATAACGACGTTGGCGAACGGCGCTCCCACGATCAGGTCGCCGCCCCTGTCTTTGTTTACGTCGCCCGTAGTGATGGCCCAACCCAGCTCGTCGCCCGCGGCCTGTCCTACGACTCGCACGTCGTCCTGGCCGAGCGCGAGGTCACGCGACAGCACGAACGTGAGGCTCGCCCCGCCGAAGAATACGAGCGTAGCTCCTGAGTTTGCCCGCCCGGTGTGGTCGAACCCTGGGACGCCTACCAGCATGTCTGTGATCGTGTCGTTGCTGCCCGCTATGTTCACCTGTCCGGCCGCGACAGTCGCGCCGAGATGGTCGTTTGCGGCGGATCCGAAGACGGTCAGGTTAAGGTTGCCCGGCCCGATGTCTATGCGCTGTTCGGTCGCGGGCGCGACGGGGTTGAAGCGCGTCCCGCCCGTAAGAAGGTATGCTTCACCGGCCCCATCACGGCCGTTGGCGGGGCCATCCGCGTCAGGCGCGCCCGCGATCAGATCGACCGCGCCGTCTACCGTCACATCGCCGATGGCGACCGAAGCGCCGAAATGGTCTTGGGCGTCGATGCCGTAAATCGAGGCCTGCTGCTGCGTGGCCGCTATGTCAATTGTCTTTGAAGTCTGCCCGGCAGCCGGGTTGAGGTTCGTGCCGCCGAAAACGAGGTAGACTGCGCCGGTCTCGTTAATGGCCGCGGGGGAGGCGGGTCTGTCGTCGAGCGGAGCGCCTATGGCTATGTCGGCCGAGCCGCCCGCGTTAAGATCGCCGATCGCTATGGCGCTGCCGAAACGGCTATCGACCTTTCCGTAGATCTTCACGTCGGCCGTCTGCGCGCCGGCGGTCGTGCTGCCGAGGTCTATTATCTTTGTCGTCGTCGTAGTGTTTGCGAGCGGCGTCCCGCCGAAGAAGAGAAAGGCCGCGCCGCCGTTGGTCCTTCCGGAGGAGACGAGCGGGCCTGTGCTGCCGGGTGCGCCGACGACCAGCTCTGCCGCGGCCGTCGCGCCGCCCACGTCGCCCGCGGCAAGCGCGCTGCCGAAGCGGTCGCCGCTGCGCTCGCCGAATATCGCGACGTTAGCCGCGTTGGCCGTGTTCAGGTCGATCGTGCGCGGGGTGGAGGAGTCGGACCCGAAGATGATGAAGACCGCGCCGTTGTCATTCCTCGCGCCATCGCCTGTCGAAGGGAAGTTGACGCCGGGGGCGCCTATCAAAAGGTCATCCGTGTTGTCGCCGTTAACGTCGCGGACGGCTAACGAAAAACCGAGGTTATCGTTCGCCGATGCGCCGAAGACTTTTATCTCCGGATCGGTCGCCGCGTCCTTGACGGTAGGGTTCGGGAAGCTCGGGTTGCCGAAAATAATATAAGCAGCGCCGGCCCCGTCGCGCGTGACCCCGCCGGTCGGAGTGAAGTCCACTTCCGGAGCGCCTATGGCTATGTCGGTCGTGCCGTCCTTGTTGAAATCGCCGGTCGCTACGGCGTGAGCGCGCGGGAAATCGTCGAAATCCTGGGCGGCCCCGTTGCCGCTCAGCTCATCTTTTTCGCTCGCCCCAAGGACTGTAAGCGGCGCCAGGTTAACGTCGATCGTCGCGATCGCCTGGGGGGTCTGCGCTTTCACTTTTATCAGAGAATTACTCACAGGCCAGACCGCCGCCAGTAAGAAAATAGCTAACAAAAAAGACGGGCCTAAAAGTCTGCCCGTCACGGATGACTTCTTGTAAATCATTATCCTTTCTCTCCCCCTATAATCTTGACTGGTTCGTTCGACCGCACATTCTAACAATCCACCCTTTTTCTGTCCAACAGAAAATTTAAAGTACGTCACCTGTGTATACATGTGAGCGGAAATAACTGGAAAGAAACTTATTGACTACACGAGGCTTTTTTGTTATTTTGCAAGCCTTATTGTGAAAACGGGTAGCGGGGTAGAAATATTCATAGTGGCGTGGGACTGCTTGAACTGGCAGTATTCTTAATAACCGGAGCTTGTGAGAATTCTTTATCGCCCGAAGCCCTTAGACTCGATTTATTAACGACCCCATAGAGACGATCTGATGTTCCAACCGCTTTTCGTAAGGCCGCTTGAGCTTGATGAGAGAGAGGTGCTGACTCGGTGCCTGGAGTCTTCCAACAAGGAAGAGGCCGGGCGGGCCGAGATCATACTGCTCTCTTCCGAGGGCAAGACCGCCCCCGAGATAAGCCAGGCGCTCAGCTTTCACCCGTCGAACATAAAGAAGTGGATAAGGAAGTTCAACCGCGACGGGATCAACGGGATCGTAGTCAAAAAGCGCGGGCCACAAGGCGGGCCGAGGCCGCACTTCACGTCCGCCCAGACGGCGGCGATCATCAATCTGGCCAACAGCGCCCCGTCGAGTCTCGGCCTGCCCTTCAAAGAGTGGACGCCGCAGAAGCTCGCCAACGCGGCGGTCGAGCGCGGCATTGTCAACAGCATAAGCCATGTCACGGTCAGGCAGATCCTCAAGCGCAACGAGAACGGCAACCAGAAGTACCTCTCCGCGCTCCACGCGGCGGGCGTCAACCGCCAATCGCCTTCTCACCTCATGCTCGGCAAAGAGGCGCTCTCGAAATCTCGTTATGAGAATGCCGCGGAGCATTTCATGGCAGCCCTGGCCGAAGAGTCCGTCTCGGTCGAAGAGGAAGCGGCAACCCGGTCTTACCTGAGCGAAGCGCTCGAAGAGCTGAGCAAGTACGAAGAGGCCTTCAGCGTCCTGAGCAAGTACGAAGACCCTCGCGCGCTCGCGTCGCTGAGCTTGAAGTCGAGGGCGCGCATCAGGCTCAGGATCGGCTGGGTCAGCAGTTGGCTCAAGAACTACCCGAAAGCTATCGCCTCGCTCAACGAAGCGATGAAGCTCTACAAAGAGCTTCAAGAGAGCCTGGGCGTGAGCGAAGCCAGCTACGCCATAGGGCACACCTACATCCGCATAAACGAGTTCAGCATCGCGCGCGATTACCTGGCCGCGGCGGCGAGCGTTCAGAAGACGACTGTAGACAGAGAGCTGCTGGCCCGCATCTATAACCGGCTCGGCGCGGTCGATTTTTACGAGGGGGCGTTTTCGAACGCGAAAGAGAACAACCTGAAGGCGCTCAATCTTGCTGAAGGGACATTAAAGACGAACCTGATAGGGACGATACTGCTCGACCTCGGCACGACCTACGATGACCTCAGCGACAGGGAGGAGCAGGCGCATTATCTGAGGCGCGCGATCGAGCACCTGGAGAAGGGCGGGCAGAAGGACCACCTCGCGCGCAGCTATAACAACCTGGGCGACGTGCTCTTTTGCGCGGGCGAGTGGGACGAGGCCGTCGACAGCCTTGAGAAGGCGATCGACACGGCGCAGCGGTACGCGAAGCCTACGGGCGAGGCCACGGCGCGAATCACGCTCGCGGAGATACAGTCGGCGCGCGGCCAGTTCGCGGAGGCCGAGTCGCACCTCAAGAGGAGCCTTGAGCTGTTGGAGAATTTCGAGAAGTACATCCGCGCGGGCGCGCTCAGAATACTCGCAACGATCTATCAGCGGACGGGCAGCCCAGAAGTCGCGATGAAGACTTTAAGAGAGTCACTCTCGCTATCGACTTCGGTCGGCGACATACAGGGGATGTCGCTGGTGCAGATAGGGCTGGCCGAGCTCCACTTTTCGCAGCGCGGCTACGACCAATCGAGGGAGTACCTTGAGATGGCGCAGAGCCATCTGCTTGAGGAGAAGTCGCTGTTTGCGGCCGGGCTGGTTCAAAGGCTGACGGGCCAGATAGAGGCCGAATCCGGCAGGCTCACCGAAGCGAAGCAGCACATCGCGCAGAGCCTATCGATCTTCACTACGATCGGCGCGCCATACGAAGTCGCGAAGAGCGAGTACGAGATGGGGCTGCTGATGCAGAGGGCGGGCGAGCTGAAGGACGCCGAGACTAATCTGCGGCATGCGAAGGCCACTTTCGAGAAGCTGGGCGCGGAGCCCATTCTAGCGCTGACGAATCTCGCGCTGAGCTCGCTTGAGAAGAGGGAAGAGAAAGGGCCAGAGATCGTGAGGGTCAGCCCGCCGAGCGACGTGCTGCTGATGCAGCGGTTGATCGAGGCGACCTCGTCGAAGGAGCTGCTCGTGCAAGAGCTGGCGGCAGTCATCTGCGAAAACTTCGCCGTCTCGGGGATAATCATCCAGCGCGTCGGCGACGACGCGCGCCCGCCGTGGATGGTGACAAGGGGCATCGGACGCGCGGAGGCCGAGTCTCTCTCAAGCTCGATAGACTACACGGCCGTCGAGAGCATCACGCAATGCGGCGACGGTTACATCACAAGGGTCAGGGATGGGATGAGGTCTTTCCTGGCGATCTACATGCGGGCCGGGGGCGCGGTCGATTTCGCGAGGCTCCAACCGCTGCTCAAACAGGCGGAGCTCGGGCTGGAGACATGTTCGCTGAGGGCCGCCGCGCGCCACGCCACGCCCCCGCTCGTCGAGCACCACACGCATATGGTGATGCCTGGGTTCATAGTCGGCAGCCCGCTCATGTTCGACGTGATCGAGCGGATTCATAAGATACGTACTAGCGACGTGACCGTCTTGATCACGGGCGAATCGGGCACCGGCAAAGAGCTCGTCGCCCGCGCCATACATGTCGAGTCTGCACGGGCGCGGGCGATATTCCTCCCGTTCAATTGCACGGCCACGCCGAAAGAGATCATCGATAGCCAGCTATTTGGTCACCGCAGGGGCGCATTCACGGGCGCGACCACAAACTACCCAGGGATAATCAAAGCGGCCGACGGGGGGACGCTCTTTCTTGACGAGATAGGCGACCTGTCGCTCGAAGTCCAGCCGAAGCTGATGCGGTTCCTTCAAGAAGGCGAGATCCAGCCGCTTGGCGAAACGAAGCCCATACGCGTCGACGTGAGAATCCTCGCCGCGACCAACACGGACCTGGAGCGTGCGGTCGAGGATGGGCGGTTCAGGGAAGACCTGTTCCACAGGCTCAACATCATTCGCATACACGTGCCGCCGTTAAGGGAGAGGCGCGACGAGATCCCCGTGCTGGCTTCCCATTTTCTTGAGCACTTCCTGTCACGGTCTGGCAAACAGGGAGTGATGTTGACGCAAGAGGCCGTCGACGCGCTGACCGAGTTCGGGTGGCCCGGAAACGTCAGGCAGTTGAGGAACGAGATCGAGAGGGTGGTCGCCTACGCCAACGACGGCGAGGTTCTTTCGCTCGAACATTTTTCGCCGGAGATCGCGCACCCGCGAAGACAGGCCAGACAGGAGCGGTCTTCATTTGCCGCGGCCTCGTATGGCGGCGCCAGGGAATATCACTCGAATGGCGGGAGCCGCGTCTCTTCGCAAAACGGGCAGCGCGAATCCCTCGATGGCAACGCGGGCAGGCCCGTGAAGTTGAAGGAGGCCACGGCGGCGCTCGAACGCAAGCTCATAGAAGAGGCTCTGGGAAGGAACAAGAACAACCTTTCCAGGACCGCGATCGACCTGGGCTTGTCGCGAAGGGGGCTCAGGTTGAAACTGGGACAACTGGGTATAGAACGAGAAGAGCGCGCCTGAGGCGGGCAAAAAAAGATGCCGAATCCGTGTATAAAGACTTGACGTTTAAGTGTTTCTGAAAATAAGATCAGTGTTCTGTTAGGATGTTCAGATCCGTTTGAGAGCTCGGAATTCAGAAGCGACGTGTAAAGCGATTTCCCACTGGTACTGATTTACCAGCATTTTGGGAAAAATGTATCCGGCTCGACCTCGTCACGAATAATGCAGTTTAGACGTTAAGCCCTTTGAATAGAATAAGAAACCAGGGTAGCCGCGAGAACCGAATCCTGGCATAAGGAATGCTAAAGAAGCGGGCTATTCAAGAAGGCAGTTTGGATCGCCCCATCTCGCGGGCAACGATAATTAAGGACGAATATGAAAAATAAAAAGGTGTTGAGAAGTCTGATTGCTCAAGCCTCGGTGCTTGCCATACTTCTGGTTGGCCTCTGCGCTGCGCCTTCAAAGTCATCTTTGACCGATTCGATGCCTAGCGACCAGGTGACGCTGCCGGGCGTGCATGGGGCGGCGAACAACACCGTCTACGCGCGCGACCGCTACATCATCGTCGCGCCGTTCGCGCCGTCGGTTGACATAGGTGAAGGCGACGACCTGGCGAAGTTGGATAATCACTTCTTATACCTTTTTGACACCCGCAAGCCGGGGAGCCAGCCGAAGTTTACGGACCTCAAAATTCACTTCCCGACGAAAGTGGTTTTCGATCCGGAGACGGGCAATGTCTTTGTTCACGGGACGGAGTTTGTCGAAGTGGGGCCGGGCCAGTTTGAGACGCGCGCGGTCATCGCCCACACTCACCTGAATTTTGAGGCGGACGGCAAGCCTTCCTTCGGGCTGGACTCTGTCGTGCCGATCCACATACCGGGCCTTGGGTCGGAATTCGCCAGCGAAGCCCCGACCGACATTGCGCTCGCCTACGGCGGGAGAATACTCGTATTTACAAACGGCCATTCCGTTTTCACTTATAACGTCTCGAATGGCGCTATCTACTCGGTCGGGATCGACTCGAAACCGGATAACAAAGTCTCGTTCCTCGACATAGACGAAGTCAGCAACACGGTCATCGCCGCGACGAGCCGCAGAATAGAGGGGGCCGAAGGCGGTGTGAAATACACTTCCGACCTTTACTTCATCAGGCTGGATAAGGACGGCACGCTCAACACGATCAAGCGGCTGCTGCCGGAACATTTCGGCGAAGGGGTCTTCCTGTCGGCCGGGAGCAACGCGGCGGTCAGCAGCGACCCGATTACAGGGGCGCCAGAGTTCGGCTACTTCGTAACGAATAACGGCGGCGTGTGCCAGGTCGATTTGAGGGCCAGGGAAGAGAGCACCACGGGCGTGCTCGAACAGATCGCACTGTTGCCCGAGATGGCTCAAGATGAAGGTCTGGAGCCGGGACCCGTTTCGGTGAGGTTTGACCGCTCTAGAAAGATGATCACCGTCGTAAAACAGGGCGGGTTCTTGAGAATCCGTATCCCGAGCTTCGTCGAGAGGGGCGGCAGGATCAGGATTCCCTCGTTCACACAGTTCCCGGGCTCGGCCTCCATCGCCGTGATTCAGTTAAACAAAAAGAACCGTGTGATCGGCCAGCGAATCTTTGACAGGCCGTTCGGGAAAGAGAATAGAATCTCGAACATGGTCGCTGGACAAAGCGGCGTAGGCCTGATATCGACCCACTCGGGCAGGATCTTTGCTGTCGACACTTCGGTTTCGCTAGATCGCGTTGGCGTGAATCCGGTAGGCGAAATGGGTTCACGAATAGATCGGATTGCTTACAGCGCCGGCCGGCAGAGTCTAACGGCCATCGTTTCATACACGGTTAACGGCGATAGCCAGGGGATGCTCCCTGGTTCGATCCTCTTCGCAAAAGTCACCTTGAACGCGGATTAAGAGACGGGAAGATATAACTTCCCGCACATAAACGAGCAGGCTTTATCCAGGACACGAGATCTACTGGAAGTCACACTGCATGTGTGTGCCCGAGGCTCGTCCGCCAGTTTTGAAAGTACAATCCGCAATTGCCATTCTTTCCAGGGAAATCTTTAGCCCGGACAAGGAGAAGATATTATGAGAATAAAAAGAGCAGTGATGATGGGGGTGATCGTGGCGGCCATAGCCGCCATAGCGCTCCCGGTCATTGGCCTGCGGGCTCGCGCTGCTTCCTCGTCGGCTGACTTCAAGGCTAAGGCCAGGCTCGCCTCGGCCAGCCTCGC
>DATFGQ010000022.1:0-50213 GCA_035249305.1 Blastocatellia bacterium
TTTGTCGGCCCTCGTCCCAGAGATGAGGGCCGAGGTAGTCGGCAGGTCCGTCGCCAAAATATCGCTCCTCGAATCCGACCTGATAATCGACCTGCGGCTCGCCGACGGCCGCCTGCTGCTTGCTTCGATCAATCCCTCAAGCCCGGCTTTTTACATGTCGAGCCGCGACATTAAGCATGAGAAACTTGATTTACGAGCTTCGCATCCGTTCGTGGCGCTCCTGCGCAAGCGGCTCGCGGGCGCAAAGCTCATTTCAATCTCTAAAGCCGATGCGGACCGCGTCGTCGCGCTTGAATTCGAGAGGTTCGACGCGGCGGGCGACAGGGCGCGAGCAAAGATCATCGCCTCGCTGACGGGCCGGAGCGCGAACGCTTACCTGACCGACGGCGATATGAACATCGAGGCGATGTTATACGGACGCGGCGGCTATGAAGTCGGCGATAGATTCGACTGGCCGCAAAGTCAGGCTTCTCGCGAAGAGATGCTCGACCGTCTGGACGAGTCGATGAGCCGTGAAGAGATAATGAATCAATTCTTCGGCCCCGCGTCGGTCTTCGGGCCGGTGATTGAAAGAGAGTTTATCGCGCGCTGTAAAGAAGCCGCGCCTGCTACAGCGTTTGCGTCGCTCCTCGGAGATTTATTCAAGAGACGGCCGCGACCTCTCGTCTACAGCCGCGTTGCGCTCGAAGAGGCGGGCGCGCGGCCTATGAATCTAAAAAGCGATTTGATCCTTTCGCACATCGAGCTCGCCTCGGCGCGCGAGCTGATGAGGTTCGAATTCGACTCGCTATCGGAGGCCGCGGACCAGTACTACCGCGCGAGAGATCGCGCCAAAGCGTTTCAGGACAGGTACGGCGGCGTAAAGCGCTTCCTCGCCGACGAGATAAAGAAGAGGGAGTCATTAAGCAAAGCGATTGAGACTGACCGCGAGAGATTCGCGGAGCCTGAGCAGTTAAAGCAATGGGGCGACCTATTATTGGCCAACCTTGCGACGGCGCGCGTGAGCGGGGCGAGCGTGCGAGTCATAGATTACTACGACCCGGAGCTGCGCGAGATCGATATCGCGATCGGTGAGAATAAGACGCTCGAAGAAGCGGCCAGGGATTATTTCGACCGTTACCAGAAAGGCCGCCGCGCCCTGGCGGCCATCGAGTCGCGCAAAGGGCGTATCGCGGCTGAGCTCGATTCGCTACGCGATCTGTCAAACCTTCTTGAGAGCGACCCGACTGTTGGGAGGGCCGAAGAGGTCCGCCGCAAGGCCGAGTCATTGCTGGGACGTCAGGCCGGGCAATCTCCGCGCGGGTCGTCAAAGCAGCAAGATAAGAAGCGGGCGATCGGGCGCTGGTTCATATCGACGGACGGGTATGAGATAGGCGTGGGCAAGAACGACCGAGATAACGACGCGCTCAGTTTTCGAGTCGCTCGCCCGCAAGACATCTGGATGCACGCGGCCGATTACCCCGGCTCGCATGTCATCATACGAAACCCTACCAGGGCGGAAGTGCCTCACCGCGCAATCAAAGAAGCGGCGGAGATCGCCGCCTTCTACTCGCAGGCCAAGCGGGAGGCGAGGGTCGCCATCCATTACACAGAGAAGAAGTTCGTATCAAAGCCGCCCCGCTCAAAGCCCGGCCTCGCGCGGCTCGCCTCGTTCAAGACCATTATGGTCGAGCCGCGATGCGCGGTCAGTCGGCTCGAATAGCTTTATCTTTGAGCGCGTCGAGGACTCTTTGCGCGGCCTCTTCGGCTGAACATTCGCCCGTCGAAACGACATGATCCGCGAGGGCGTAGAAAGGGCGCCTCCGGTCAAGCAACGCTTTCATCTCTGCCGCGCCCGCCAGCAGCGGCCTTGAGCCATCGCGCTCGACGCGGCCCAGACAGGTTTCGAGCGGGCAATCGAGCCAGACGGCTTCTCCCGTTTGATCGATGATCGCGCGATTATCTTCAGAGATGTACACGCCGCCGCCGAGGGCTATCACTGCTCCCTTCATGCCGCGAATCTGTTGCAGCGCTTCTCTCTCAAGCCGCCTGAACTCGCCTTCGCCAAGCTCCGCGAATATCGCGCGCACGGATTTCGCGGCGTTTGCTTCTATGACCTCGTCCAGGTCTATGAAATCAAACCCGAGCCTGTCGGCCAGTATGCGCCCGACGGTAGTCTTCCCCGCCCCCATAAATCCAATCAAGAAAATCGGTGCGTCGGGCTCGCCTTTCACAATGAGCTCCTCAAGAGACGGTCCCGCCCGGCGTGATCGACGCGAGCAGGTCGTAGAACTCCGGGAAAGAGACGGCCGCGCAATCGGCGTCGAGTATCTCCGTAGTCCCTTCCGCGACGAGGCCCGCGATCGTGAATGCCATCGCGATGCGGTGATCGCCCGCGCTGTCGACCGTCGCGCCTCGCAGCCGCTGCGGCCCTTCGATGGCGAACCCGTCTTCGAACTCTTCCACCTCTCCGCCTAGAGATTTGATTGCCTCGACGACGCTGCGTATGCGGTCGCTCTCTTTGATGCGCAACTCGCGGGCGTCGCGAACTTCGAGCCTGCCTTCGACCTGCGAGCCTACGACCGCCAAGATGGGAACTTCATCGATGAGGTTAGGGATAATCTCGCCGGCCACGACCAGGCCGCGCTCGTCGGTTTTGAGCGTGGCGCTTCGGACCCTGATGTCGCTGACCGGCTCGTTGTGCCGCAGGGCGAAGTTCTCTATCTCTACGCTCGCCCCCAGGTCCTTCAGGACATCTATGAAAGCGGTTCTCGAAGCGTTGAGATTCACGTTGCGAATTATCAATTCGGAATCGCGCAGCAGTGTCGCCGCCGCGATGAAGAAGGCCGCCGAAGAGAGATCCCCCGGCACGCGGTATTCGACGGCGCGCAGCTCGGCGCCGCCTTCGACGCTCATACGGTTTTCCGATTCGCTCTTGTCGAACCGCGCGCCGAATTCCGCCAGCATCAGCTCCGTGTGATTGCGCGACGCGGCGGGCTCGGTGAAAGTAGTTCGCCCGCGCGCGAACAATCCCGCCAGCAGGACGCAAGTCTTGACCTGCGCGCTGGCGACCGGGCTTGCGTAATCGATGGCGGTAAGATTGCCGCCGTGAATTGTCAGCGGGGCGAATCGAGATTCGCGAGCGTCTATGCGGCAGCCCATCAGGCTGAGCGGCTCGATTATCCTACGCATGGGCCTGCGGCGGAGGCTCTCGTCGCCGTCTATGACCGAAGTGAAAGGCTGCGCGGCGAGCAACCCGCTCAGCATTCTTATAGTCGACCCCGAGTTGCCCGCGTCTAGATCGACTCTGCCGCCCGGCGCTCGAAACCCGCCGAGGCCGCCGCCGTGAATCACCAGCCGGTCATCGCTTTCTTCCACGTCGACGCCTAGTCGTTTTATACAGTCGAGCGTAGAGCGGCAGTCCGCGCTCGAAGCGAAGCCGCGGATTTCCGACGTGCCGGAGGCTATTGAAGCGAGCAAGGCAACGCGGTGTGAGATCGATTTATCGCCGGGAACCGAGACGGTGCCTTTGATCGGCGCGAGGCCCTTAATTCTTATCGATCTTGACATTGCAACTTCCGGCATGTTACACAATGTCGCGCATTGTGACCACCTTGTTTACGAGCTTGCGCCCAGATTCTGGGCATTTAGGAAAGGCATTCCGAGCGCCGATGACGGAGACCATCGAGCTTTCAATCGACAGCAAACTTGAGTTCCTCGATATGGTTAGCTCAGTGACTAAGAGCGTGCTGGCGAAGATGGGGTTTGATGAAGAGAGCGTAGGCTGGATCGAGCTTGCGGTCCACGAGGCGGTCATCAACGCGATAAAACATGGCAACAAGCACGCGCCCGACAAGCAAGTTGACGTCAAGTTTGACATCGAAGAGGAAAAGCTTGTGATCTCTGTCAGAGACCGCGGCGAGGGGTTCGACCCTTCCCAACTGCCCGACCCGCTCGACCCCAACAACTTGCTCAACCCGAGCGGGCGTGGCATTTTCTACATGCGAACGTTCATGGACGAAGTCGATTACACGACGCACCCGGAAGGCGGCAGCGTTGTTCGCATGACGAAGAATAAGCGATCATCCGAATAGCAAAATCAGAGGACGGAAAAGGAGAACCGCGATGGCTCAGCTCAACATCAAGGAACGCGAGAACGGTGATGTGACCGTACTGGACCTCTCGGGGAAGATCACGATCGGCGAAGGCAGCGTACAACTGCGCGAGGCCGTGCGCGGCCTGCTCGACGCCGGCAAGAGGAAGATACTTCTCAACCTCGGGGACGTGTCCTACGTCGATAGCTCGGGTATCGGCGAGCTGGTCAGCTCTTATACGACTACGAATAATCAGGGCGGCCAGTTGAAGCTTCTGAACCTGACGAAAAAGATTCAAGACCTGTTGATGATAACGAAGCTCCTAACGGTCTTCGAGACGCACGACAACGAAGAGACGGCAGTGGGCAGCTTCAAGTAAGCAGGGCCAATCTTCATTGATAACGAAGGGCGCGACCGTCTACGTCGAGTAGAGGCTGGCGCCCTTTCTTATATGTCAAAGCCTGGATCAAAAATAATCACGCTCTTGTTGACGGCCCTCGCCGCGCTGTGCGGTGTGAGGGCTGACGGGCAAACCCTGCCCGGCCAGGCCGACTCCGCTGCAAGACAGCCGGGAAAGACCTGGGCGATCGTCGTAGGCGTCTCGAAATACGCACGGCTTCCCGGCGGCCAGCAGCTACAGTTCGCGGACCGCGACGCCGCGCTGTTCGCCGAAGCGTTGAAGAAGTCGGCGGTCGGCGCCGAAAACGTAAAGCTGCTCGTGGGCGCGGACGCGACCGTTCAACAGATAAAGTCGGCGATAGGGAGCTGGCTGGCCCGCTCGGCTTCGGAAGCCGACACCGTTTACATCTTCTTTTCGGGGCACGGGATTGTCGAGCGCGAGTTCGGCGAATCGTATCTGCTGGCCGCGGATTCGGATGCGCGCGACCCTTATGGCACGGCCATCTCCGTCAGCGAGATCGGTCACGCGCTGACGCGCAGGGTTCGCGCGGGCCGAGTCTTTCTGATAGCCGACGCGGTCCGTCGCGATCTTTTCCCAGAGAGCGAATCGGGGGCGGCCGAACAGTTCGTTCAGTCGTTCAACCGCCTCGCATCCATGCGAGACGGCTTATCGGCGCTCCTCGCGAGCGGTCCGGGAGAGTTCTCGCGCGAAGGGCGCGCGTGGGGAGGCCACGGCGTATTCACTAAGCAACTGCTCGACGCGCTCTCAGGCGGCGCAGACAACGACCGCGACGGCGCGATCACGGCGGGAGAAGTCTTTGACTTCGTCTCTTCGCGCGTGGCGCAGGAAACGTCGAACAAGCAACACCCCTGGCAGAGCGAAGCCCGACTCGCGCAGCTAGTCTTGTCGCGCACGGCAGTCCAGCCGGCTGCACAGCCCGTCGCAATCGCCAAGAAAGCGGACGACATTGCTCAAGCGCAAAAGCCTCAGCCGCCACCTGCTCAGACCGCGCGCGAGATTCAACGGGCGGATGTAAAAGAGAGTGCTCCCGCTTCGCTCGCGAAGGCGGAGCCACCGCCGCCCAAGGTTGAAACAAGAGAAGCAAAGCCTCAACCTCTTGCTGATCGGCGGGCCGAATCGCCTAAGATCGAACCGCCAAAAGCCGTCGAGTCTAAGCCGGCGGAGTCTAAGCCGGCGGAGTCTAAGCCGGAGCCTGCGAGGCCGGAGCCGATAAAGGCACAACCGCAGCCGGCAAAGTCGAAGCCTGCGCGAACCGCGGCCGCTCCACCTGAAACGGCTAGAGTCGCTACGACTCAACCACAACCGACTGGTTCCGCAAACGCTGGCCCAGGCATCGCGAGCGAAAAGTTGCCGCCGCCTCCGACACCGGCGGCCGTGCCGCCATCAATGGCAGCGGTGAATGCGACGCCCACAGCAGGTCAGCCAGCGCCTCCCGCCGCGTCCATGCCTGTGAACAGGCCGGAAGCCGGCCCATCGCCCATCGTGTTGCAGCTTGAAGCGGCGATCTCTTCGGGCAATCTGATCGAGCCGAAGTCGGCAAGCGCGTGGGAGCTTTATCAGAAGCTCGCGCAGGAGCAGTCGGGCGCGGCGGAAGCGGCCAGATTGAAACCGATGCTCGCCGACGCGTTGATGAAAACGAGCCGGAGCATACTGGCGGGCGATGTTCGCGCCGACAACGTGGCGGACAAGGTCGACGACTTCAGGCGCGCGGGCCAGATGCTCGCGCGGGCCAGGACGCTCGCCCCCGGCGCGGCCGACGTGGCGGCGCTCGAAAAGCTGAGCGCGGCGCAAGCCTTGATCGCCTTGCAGTTTTATGACGAGGCCGAGCGTGCGCTTGCGCAACTGGCAGGCACTCGACATGCCGCCGCCGAAAACGCGCTCGGTTTAATCTTTCAGGGGAAGCTCGACGAGTTTCAAGCCGAGCGCGCCTACCGCCGCGCGATCGAGATCGATCCCAACTGGGCAGCGCCGCAATACAATCTCGCATTGCTTTACAAGGCTAAGAAGAGTACAGACGCGTTTCAGCTCCTTGAAAGCGCCGCGCGGCTCGACCCTACGAACGCTGCCATACTCGCCACGCTCGGCGACGAGTACTTCGGCAAAGAGCAATGGCCGCAGGCCGCCGACGCCTACAGAAAGGCCGTGGCGGCGAAGCCTTCCGACGCGACCCTTCATACGAAGCTTGGCCATGCGCTCTACAGCCAGGGGCTCAGGGACGAGGCGAACCGCGAATACCAGAAAGCCACACAGCTTCGCGCAAAACAACCCTGACCGCAGCTTCACCATCGGCTCGCGCTGATTTAAACTTAAAGAATGAAAAGCCGGATAAGAGTTGGGCCTGCGGGCTGGTCTTACGACGATTGGAAAGGCGTAGTCTACCCGGAGAAGGCTGGCACGAAGTTCGATCAGCTCGCTTACATAGCCACGTTTTTCGACACGATCGAGATCAACAGCAGCTTCTACCGTCCGCCTACGTCTGTGATGACTAAGTCCTGGGTGCGCAGGACGGCTCACAACAGCGACTTCAAGTTCACGGCGAAGCTCTTCCAGCGATTCACGCACGAGCGCGGCAAGGCTACGAAGGCGGATGAATCTGCGTACCGCCACGGCATAGACCCGCTGGCCGCATCGGGCAAGCTAGGCGCTCTGCTTTTACAATTCCCCTGGTCGTTCAAAAACACGGAGCAGAGCCGCGAGTACCTTTCGGGGTTGCTTGAGCGGTTTAAGGACTACCCCCAAGTGGTCGAGCTCCGCCACTCTTCGTGGAACGAGGCTGACGTTTACCAGGAGCTTGAAGAGCGCGGCGTCGGGTTCTGCAACATCGACCAGCCGCTCTTCTCCCGTTCGATCGAGCCCTCGGCTCGCGCGACTTCAAGGGTCGGTTACGTACGGCTGCACGGGCGTAATTACGAGAACTGGTTCGCAGAGAATCGCAGCCCCGCCGATCGATATGATTACCTCTATTCACCCGAAGAGCTGCAACCGTGGGTGGCGAATATCAAGACGGTCTCCGAGCAGGCGAAAGAGACTTATGTGATAACGAACAACCACTTTCGCGGGAAAGGGATCGCAAACGCGTTAGAGATAAAGTCGGAGCTTGAAGGCGAGAAGGTCGCCGGCCCTGAAACGCTAATCAAAGAGTATCCAATACTGAAAGACTACATCAAAGAGAAGTAATTCACCGCCGAGACGCAGAAGCGCGGAACAGAAAAAGCCTCGAAGAGGCGCGATTCAATAAGGAAGCCTCGCAGGGGCGGTATTCAGAGGGTGTCTGAAAAGTGTAAGGAAAGCCCTGAAAGGGCCTGATTCAAAAGCCAGGGGCACCGCCCCTGGAAACGGGTTGTCATAAACGACAAGCCCTGAAAGGGCGATACTCTTATCGCGCCCTTTCAGGGCTTAATTGATTTAGGCCGACATACACAGGGCGTTGCCCTGTGCTATTGAATAGCGCCCCTACGGGGCTTTTGAGGCTTGTTCCGAAGACGTATTTATTTCTTCTTTTCCTTTTCATCTTTAGCGGGCGCGGATAGGTTGATCGAATAGATCTCGTTCTCGTTCGCCTCGCGGTTCGAGCCGAATAGGATTCTGTCGTCAGCGATAAAGACTGGCGAGAAGTTCAACGGCCCTTTAGTCGTGAGCTGTTGGAGCTGGCCCGATTTCGAATCGAACAGGAACACGTGCGCCCCCGTCGCCGTCTGAGCGACATAAGCTATCTTCGTCCCGTCAGGCGAAACCGACGGGCTTCGTTTAGGCGAGTCCACGTCGGGCACGGGGCGCACTTCCCCGCTCCCGGCGTCGAGAGTATAGACCCCGTCCTGCTGCTCAGGCTCTTCCTGCCCCCAGATCACTATCTGATTCGTCGCGGCGTTTTGAAGATAACGGTGTATGCGCGCGAACTTCCTTCCCGTCAGGTCGCGCATAGGCTTGCCATCAAAACCGTATTGCCAGAGCGAGTGCCTCCCGCTCAGCTCGTCGACTTTTACAAGCATCAGGCTTTTGCCGTCGGCGGCGAGTCCGGGCAATATCGAAGAGGTTTCATCCTCCGTAAAGAATTCGGATTTGCCGCCCGTGGTCTGGACTACCGCGACGTGCAGAATGCCGAACGCGGCGTCGGGCAGAGGGCTCTCGTCGGTCGTGAAGAAGATGCGCTTGCCGTCGGGGGCGTACACGGGCTGCTTGTCGCTGAAGTTGTTCGATGTCATGCGGCGCATCGCTACCTTCTTCAGGTCGAGCGTGTAGAGATCAGAAAAGCTCGCCGTCTCGTTGAACCCCGCGAACGCGACGCTCGTCCCGTCGGGCGACCACTGAGGGTCAGCTATGCCCCAGGGGAATTGGGTCAACGCCTGGATCGAAAAGTCGGTCAGGTCCATCCTGTAAAGGTTCGGCGCGGATTCAGGCTTCTTGGCCACGACCAGGATCGATCTCTTGTCGGGCGAGACCGGCCCGAACGTGTAGAGGCCCATGCCCTGAGTGTGCTTCTCTATCTTGAAAGGCTCGGGCTTCTTCTTTTCGTCTTTCTGATCGTCCTTCTTATCCTTCGACTGCCGGGCCAATGCAGGGCTGAGGAATGACAAACAGAGGGCGAGAAGACAAACAATGATCGGGATAGGCTTTCTTTCATGCATAGCGGCAAGGATGCTACCACAACAAAATTCCTCGAACAATAAAGCAACCAGTTCGCCCTCGGAGTAAACTAAGAAAGCTCGGATGATACTACTTGTAAGTTGGCATAGAAGCTTGTACTGTTAGTTTCAACCACGGTCGGTATTACTGAAGGTGTGAGGCCCGATAGCCGATGAGCCGTTTGATGTTCGTCTACCTTAGCGGGAGCGAAAAGGGTAAGACGCGAATCTACAGCCAGAACCGCGTGACGGTCGGGACTTCGGACGCGTGCGATCTCAAGCTCGTCGCCGAGGAGGGGGGAACTTTGCCCGCCGGGATGCTGGCCGAGGTTTACGACTTTGACGACGGCAATTATAACCTGATCCCTTCGAAAGAGGCGGGCGACCTTCCGATCAACATAAACGGCGAGCAGATGAACGGCGCGGACCCGGCGACCGGCTACATGCTGCGCGACGGCGACACGGTCCATTTCGGCCATGGGCTGTCGAGCGCGAGCGTGCTGTTTCAAGTGATGCCCGCGAATTTTTCGACCGCCCAGCTCGCGCGCAGGGGCGGCAGGCAGATCGACGAGGTGGCCGCTCAGCCCGTCCACCCGCTGACGGCGACGCTCTTCGTCAAAGAGCTGACGGCCAGCCTGTGGGCGGAAATACCGCGCAAGGTGAAGCTCGTAGGGTTGCTGTTTGCGGCTATGGCCGGCATCGCAATCATAGGGTTTTTCCTCTTCCTCATCATCGCGCTGCACAGGAACGCGACCGAGAGCGAACGCATACGCGAGCAGATGGCGCAGGAGCAGGCCGAGCGGCAGCGCGCGCAGGACATCATCAGCCAGCAGCAGGAAGAGCTGAAGACCTTGCGCGAAGTTGGAGAGCAGAACCGTCTGTTCACTCAGAAGATCGCCGAGCGCTTCAGCCCTGGCGTCGGCCTCGTGGTTGGCTCTTACAGCTTCGTCGAGCGCGGGACAGGCCGCGTGCTCAGGTACGAGACGGCCGACTCGGCTAACGACGATTTGACAGACCAGGGCGGGATGACGCTTTCCGTAGACGGCGCGGGGCCGCCGGTCCAGATCGATTACACCGGTACGGGCTTTGTCATCGATAACGGCGTCATCGCCACGAACAAGCATGTCGTCCGCCCATGGGAATACGACCGCAAAGCGCAGATCATTCTGGGGCAGGGCGGCGGGCTCAGGCCGCAGCTCAACTCGCTGGTCATCTTCTTCCCTTCCATCCAGACGCCGTTCGCGCTAAAGGAGGTCAAGGCGTCGCCGGCCTACGACGTAGCGCTCTGCAAGTTTGAGCCGGGCGACATTGCGCTGCCCGTGCTTACGCCGAGCCAGGACGACCCGCGCTCGATCATAGGCGAGCCGGTCGTGTTGCTCGGCTACCCGACGGGAGTGGACGGGCTGTTGCAGCGTATTGAAGAGAACGAGCAGCGAGATATACTCAAGCGCAACGGGCAGTCGGTCGAGGACGTGGCGGCGGGGCTTGCGAGCCGCGGGCTGATAAGGCCGCTTACGACTACGGGCACGATCAGCGACGCGCGGCTCATGCGCATCGTTCACACGGCGCAGACTACCGAAGGCGGGTCGGGGAGCCCTATGTTTGACCGCGACGGCCGAGTCATCGGGATAAACTCCGCGATACTGACCACGGCCGACGGCACGCAGAGTTTCGGTGGATCAAACTTCGGGGTTCCTATCCGCGTCACCTACGAGATGCTTGTCGAGTACCATAAGGGCATCCCCAATCAAGCGAACGCGCAGCAACAGTGAGAGTGGATTAGCCGGGACAGAGAGTGAGTCTCGCGCTTTTAATTCATGCGCAGCGATCTTTCTTAGCGATCTCCACGCCGTTAAAACAGAGCAGCTCGTCTTCCTTGCTTGGAGGCGAGACTACCTCGAAGACTATGGTGTCGAACTTTCCCTGGCCCCTGTAAAAAGAGGTTTTATAACCGCGCCCGTTGGTGAACTCGACCATCTGCACGCCCCATTTGCCGATAGAGGCGTTATCTGGAATCTGCACAGGCACCTCGAACGCGTCTCTTGAAACGCCGTCTTCCGGCGCGATGATGGCTTCTCCGACCGCCAGCTTCGTTCGATTCGACGCGGCCATGCTGAACTGGAAACACTGAACATAAATGCGGCTTATCCCGGCAGGGTCGTAGGCGCGGACTCGAAGGATGAGCCTTTCACCCGCGACAACCTGTGCATCCCCTGCGCCGTCTTCTTGAAAGCTAAGTGACATAATCCCTACCTCTCCTATTAGTCCGATATCGCGTGAGGAGTATATATCAGAAGGGCAATCCAATCGGGCTGTTCCCCAGCTCTTTTTATGGCGACGATAATAACCGCCAAATGAAGGCACGTCAAGAGTTGATCTTGGCTGCGTCGAACGGTCTATCAATGTTGACAGTGGCCGAATTTGGCCGCTATAATTTTAGACTTTCGTCTCAAGCATATTTTTGGAGGGAGTTAACCGTGGCATACGCTATCATTCAAGCCGGCGGCAAACAGTTCCGGGTCACCGAAGGCCAGGTCGTCCGCGTGCCTTCGTTTGCGGCCAAGGTCGGGTCGTCGGTCGAATTCGACGTGCTCGTCTCAAGCGACGGCGACCAGATAGAGATAGGCGCTCCGACCGTTGGCGGCTCGCGCGTCACAGGCGTCGTCGTCGAACACGGGCGCGCCCCGAAGATAATCGTCTTCAAAAAGAAGCGCCGCAAACAGTACAAGAAGACTCACGGCCACCGTCAGGACTTCACAGCCGTCAGGATAGAGTCTATCGGCGCGGAGTCTAACCGGCCCGAGGAGGCGGAAGCCAGGGAGGCCGAGCCGGCCGAAGCGGCGGGCGAATCCAACGAATAATCTAGAGGTTTTATGGCACACAAAAAAGGTGTAGGGAGCTCTCGAAACGGGCGCGACTCAAATGCTCAGCGCCTGGGCGTTAAGCGCTTCGGCGGTCAGGCCGTCAACGGCGGCGAGATCCTCGTGCGCCAGCGCGGGACGAAGTTTAAGCCGGGGCTGAACGTGGGGCGCGGGTCTGACGACACACTGTTTGCGCTCGTCACAGGCGTCGTCAAGTTCGAAGAAAAAGGACGCAAAGGCAAATTCATCAGCGTCTATCCGCAGCAGCAGTAGTTAGTTTTCAGTTTTTAGTCTTTAGTTTTTAGCCATTATCTGATTGCTGAAAACTAGAAACTGAAAACTTAAAACTAAAAACTGAACTAAAATGCAGTTCTTAGATCGGGCCAGAATAGTAGTCAGGGCAGGAGACGGTGGAAACGGCGTAACGGCATTTCGCCGCGAGAAGTTCGTGCCGCGCGGGGGACCCTCGGGCGGTGACGGCGGCCGCGGCGGCTCGGTCTACATGGAGTCCACGGACCAGCTCAACACCCTCCTTCAATTCCGCTTCAACCCCGAAACGCGCGCAGGGCGCGGCTCGCACGGCGAAGGCAGCAACCGCCACGGGCGCGACGGCGAAGACGCGGTCGTGATGGTCCCCGTAGGCACCCTCGTCACGGACACGGAGACGGGCGAGTTAGTTCACGATTTTTCACAGCCGGGCGAGCGCGTGTGCATAGCGAAAGGCGGGCGCGGAGGGCGCGGGAATGCGCAGTTTGCGACCTCGACCAACCGCGCGCCCCGTCATCACGAAGACGGTAGGCCGGGCGAGGCGAGGGCGCTCAACCTTGAGCTGAAGCTGATTGCCGACGTGGGGCTCGTCGGGTTGCCGAACGTAGGCAAGTCGACTCTGATCTCGCGCATCTCGGCGGCGCGGCCCAAGATCGCCGATTACCCTTTCACGACGCTTGAGCCGAACCTCGGCGTCGTCTCCGTCGACGAAGACCGCACCTTTGTGGTCGCAGACATACCGGGCCTGATCGAAGGCGCCCACGAAGGCACTGGGCTCGGCCTCGAATTCTTGCGCCACATCGAGCGCACGAAGCTGCTCCTGCACGTAGTCGATATCTCTTCGACCGGCCGCGACCCTGTCGAAGATTTCCTGACCATCGAGCGCGAGCTTGAGTTCTACAGATCGGATTTGCTCGACAAGCCGCAGGCGGTCGCCGCGTCTAAGCTCGACGCGATGGATGACGCCGACCGCGTCGCACGCCTGCGGGCCTTTTGCCAGGAGCGCGGGCTTGACCTGTTCGAGATTTCGGCCGTAACGGGGGCGGGCATAAGCCGGCTCGTCATGGCGCTCGGGTCTAAGCTTGAGCGAATCCAGAGAGAGAGCCAGGCGGCTTGAGCCGCGCGTGGCTGGTAGTAGCGTTGACATAGAAGCTGATAAGAGGTGAGCAAGAGACTGAGCGAACGAATCGGAATCTACGGCGGGACTTTCGACCCCGTTCATAACGGACACATTGAGATCGCCCGCCGCGTCGCTCGGAATTTTGATCTCGACAAACTGTTGATCGTCCCGACAAGCAGACCGCCTCACAAAGACCACGGCTCTATCTCGGACGCTTACCACCGTTACGCGATGGCGGTCCTGGCTACGATTGGCGACCCGCGCCTTTTCGTCTCAACCGTAGAGCTCGAAGCCCCCGACCGTCCTTACACATACCAGACCGTCGAACGGCTCCGCGAGCTTTACGGTGACGGGCAAGAGTATTTCTTCATCATGGGCGCGGACTCTTTCGCGGAGCTCGACACCTGGCGCGAACCCGAGCGGTTGATCGCGAGCGTCAACATCGTCGTGGCCGCGCGGCCGGGGGTTGAGATTTCGCTCTCGCACCTGCCTGAAAAGGTCGGGGCGGAGATCGTCGACCTCAGAGGGCGCGACGCGAAGCCTCCCGCCGCGGCGGAGGGCGGAATCGAGCGGCCGAAGATATTTCTGACCGATTACGTGGAGGCTGACATCTCTTCCACTGAGATCAGGCGCGCGGTCGGCGAGGGCCGGTCAGTAAAGGACAAGGTCCCGCCGCCCGTATTTGACTACATAGAGAAATATGAACTTTACAGGCGGTAGATAAATGGGTCGGATCGCAAACAAGACGCAACAGCCGCAGACGGTCGAGCCCGACGAAGCGATCATGATCGCGGCGCGGGCCGCCGGCGAAAAGAAGGCGACGGATATAGTCATACTGGACCTGCGCCAGGTCGCGTCCTTCACCGAATACTTCGTCATCTGTACGGGCGCCAACGCGCGGCAGGTGTCGGCGATCGCCGATTCGGTCGAAGAGCAACTGCGCGCCGTCGGCAAACGCCCCCTGCACACGGAGGGCTATAGCAGCGCGGAGTGGATTCTGTTAGACTACGGCGATTTCATCGTTCACATATTCAGCAGCGCGTCGCGACGCTTCTATGACCTTGAGCGGCTCTGGCGCGACGCTGGAAGGGTTGAGATAAAAGACGAGGCATGAATAAAGAATAATTCTTGTTTTATTCATGCATCATCCATCATACTTTAATCTTTCGGTCGGACTGCCCCTTTAACCTCGTACTAATAAAGAGGACGGGCTATGAAATTTATAACCAACTCCCCAGGCATGCAGCGCGTGGCCGAGCTAATCGACAGGATCGCCTCGACCGACGCTAACGTACTGGTGCTGGGCGAATCGGGGACGGGTAAAGACACGGTTGCGCGGCTCATACACGACCGGGGGCCGAGGCGGGACCGGCCTTTCGTCAAGATAGATTGCGCGGCGCTGCCTGAAGAGTTGCTGGAGTCCGAGCTCTTCGGCTACGAGAAGGGGGCGTTCACAGGGGCGACGGACGCCAAGCCCGGCCGCTTCGAAGCGGCCGACGGCGGGACGCTTGTGCTAGACGAGATCGCGAGCCTCAACCTCACGGCCCAGGCGAAGCTGTTGAGGGTCATAGAGGAGCGCTCCTTCGAGCGGCTGGGCGGCAAACAGCCCGTCCGCATCGACGTGCGCATAATCGCGCTTGCCAACATTAACCTTAAGGAGGCCGTGCGCGCCCACGCCTTCCGCGACGACCTCTACTACAGGCTGGCGGTCGTGACGCTTGAGCTGCCGCGGCTCGTAGACCGCGCCGAAGACATACCGCTGATAGCCGAGCAGTTCACGCGCCAGTTCGCCTCGCGCAGCGGCCGCGTCGGCGTCCACCTTTCCAGGGAGACGCTCGCGCTGCTCGTCAATCATGACTTCCCAGGCAATGTTAGAGAGCTGAGAAACATCATAGAACGTGCGGTGCTTTCTTCGACGCGCGAGGCGGTCGAGCCCGAACAGTTGCCCGAGTATATGAGGTCGGCCGGGAAGTTCATGCAGTCGCGCACGAGGAAGCCTACGCTCTCGGAGCTTGAGGCGGTTTACATCCGCGAGATCCTTGAATACACGCGCGGCAACAAGACTCGCGCGGCCGAGATTCTGGGCATAAGCCGCAAGAACCTCTACGAGAAGATGCGGCGCTACGACATCGCGCCGGGCAAGGCTCAGGGCGCCGGATCAAGTTAGTGCTGAGTCCTGAGTCCTGAGTGCTGAGTGAAGACAGCTACTCAGGACTCAGGACTCAGGACTCAGGACTGAATATGAAGCTGCGGTTCGTGTGGGTCGGAAAAACTCGCAACGCTTCGGTAAAAGAATTGATCCGGCAGTACCTGGAGCGCGTAAATAAATTTGGACGCGTAGAGGTCGTGGAGCTTCGCGACCGCACGGATGTCGGGAGCGAGGGCCGAGCGATCATTGACAAAGAAGGCGCCGACATACTCTCGCGCACGGCCGACGACAGCTTCGTCGTAGCGCTCGACGAGCGAGGCCAGCAGATCGACTCGCCGTCGTTCGCAGGATTGATTGACAGGCACAGGGGGGCCGGGACGAAGCAGATCACCTTCGTCGTGGGAGGACACCTTGGGCTTTCCGACGAGGTCCGCGGGCGCGCAGACTTTGTCCTGGGGTTGTCGCGCATGACTCTTACGCACGAGTTCGCGCGGGCGTTGTTGTTGGAGCAGGTCTACCGCGCGTTCACTATCATTCACGACCTGCCATATCAGAAGTGATCCAGGTGAGTTAAAGGGAGCCTGCCTGGGGCTGAGGGTGGTAGAAGGCAAAATACAAAGCCAGGAGTATTCGATGGATAAGAAGAAAGTTAAGCAGTACGAGACGAAGTTGGTCGAGCAGAGGAACGCGTTGCTGGGGATGGTCGAGCGCACGGAAGACTATGGCCGGGAGGCTGACCGCGACGTCAGCCAGGACCCCGCCGACAAAGCGTCTAACTCGTACACCAAGGAGTTGCTCTTCTCTCAGAGCACGAACGAGCGGAACACGCTCAAGCTTATCGAGGAGGCGCTCGATCGGATCACCGAGGGGAGCTACGGCGAGTGCATCAACTGCGGAGAAGAGATTTCGCAGAAGCGGCTCGACGCCATCCCCTGGACCCCGCACTGCATACGCTGTCAGGAGCTGTTGGAGCAGGGACTTCTGGTTGAAAAAGAGATTTAATCTTGGCCTGTCATCATACAACCGAGCTAACACGACGCGAGCCTTACGGGGCTCGCGGCTCTTTATTTCTCATCTAGCGCTTAGTCCTTGCGCGACGGGTATCGTATGCTCACACGCGCGCTCAGATCGGTAAGAGATGGACTGCTGACGCTAGCCTACCCTCAACATTGCCGCCTGTGCGGCGCCCCTGTCTCGTCCTGGGATGACGGAGTCTGTTGCCGCGAGTGCTGGGAAGACCCCGAAATTACAAAGCTGTTCTTCGACCTGCCATGCTGCCGAAAATGCGGCGCGCCTTCTTCTAGCGACCGTCTTTGTGGCGGCTGTAAGGAGCAGCCGTTTGAAGCCGCGCGCTCTTGCGGGGCGTACTCGGGCGCGCTCGAAGCGAGCATCCTCTTCTTGAAATCAGAGCCGCACGTCTGCCCGCGACTGAAAGAGCTACTCTCCCGGACTTACATTTCCAACCGATCCGCGATCGAAAGCGAGCTGGTCATGGCGGTCCCGCTGCACCGCTTGAGGGAGCGCGAGCGCGGGTTCAACCAGGCGGCCATCATCGCCAGGATGATCTCTTCGCGCTTCGGCCTGGCCTTCGACGCTTCAGCTCTTTCGCGCGTGGCGCACACGGACCGCCACCGCGCGGGCGTCGACCGCATTGACAGGGCGAGATCTGTCGAGGGTGCCTTTAAGGTCACGCAGCCGAGAAAGGTGAGGGGCATTACCGTGCTGTTGGTCGACGACCTGATCACGACGGGGAGCACGGTTTCCGCCGCCGCGACGGCATTGCTAGAAGCCGGAGCCGCGAGCGTTCGCGTGCTGACGATCGCGCGGGCTGTCGGGGCTTGAGCCTGAGCGTAGTAAAGCTTCCAAATCTCAGGCTTCGGAATTCCTCTTGCAAAAAAATCAAGTTTTCGTATACTCAATTCAAAATTTTGGATAATTCGAAGGTTGTACGGTCGGACGCCGGGTCCGAGGCTCTTATAAGGCGTGTATTCTGTTAGTTTATAATTTGCGGCCCACTTTGTTCTGGGAGGGTACAACAGTTGCTTCGCGAAGTCTCTACCTCTTTTTGAGTTCGGCACAGGTTCGTTATCAGGGGTGTTCTCAATCCTGTTCTACCCCCTGACAAGATTGTCTGCGTCTCAGCGCTGCAGGCAATGAAATCATCCGGCAAAAAATAATTTGATCTCTTTGTCCTTATTCTCCGGTTCGCTCATATAGGACATAGTCGGCTTTCAGGACGGGGTAGGGGGCGCTCGGCGTCCCGCGACAACGCCGAAGGTCGTCCGGCACTCAGGCGCAAAGATCAGCTACGACCCCGGCTGCATCTTGAGATCACCGGGCGGCCTCTCGATTACCTTTAGAGGAGAACACCCAATGAAGAATGCACGCTTGCTCGCAAGAAAGGCAGCCGTGTATACGCTTACCGTTCTGCTCGCGCTTGGCTCTTTCGCAGGCTTCGCCAACGCGCAGATCGTCACCACTGGCCGAATCAGCGGCACGGTGATGGACCCGCAGGGCGCTATCGTACCCACGGCTGAAGTGGTTGTAAGAAACGACGAGACCGGAAACGAGTACAAGGTCAAAGTCGGAGACGACGGGACGTTCGTCGTCGCATCTCTCCCCATAGCAACCTACACGGTGACCGTCACCGCGACCGGGTTCAAACAGACCGTAGTCACAAACGTCAAAACGCAGGTCGGGCTGGCCTCGACCGTCCAGATCACGCTTGAGGTCGGCGCGGCCTCAGAGACCGTCACGGTGACGAGCGGCGCGGAGGTGCTTCAGCGCGAGACGACCAATGTCGGCTCTGTCATCAGCGGCCGCCAGATCACGGACCTCCCCTTCTCTTCGCGCGACGCATTAGACCTTGTGATGACGCTCCCTGGCACGGCGACCGTCGGACGCCCGCGATCGTCTTCGGTCAACGGGCTGCCGAAGGGCGCTCTGAACATAAGCCTCGACGGCATCAACGCTCAGGACAACTTCTTGAGAACCACAGACGGCTTCTTCACTTAC
Source organism: Blastocatellia bacterium (assembly GCA_035249305.1). GTDB lineage: Bacteria > Acidobacteriota > Blastocatellia > UBA7656 > UBA7656 > DASUNP01. Next base: position 18,529 of record DATFGQ010000022.1, read on the forward strand.
ATCCGTCCTCGCATTGACGCCATAGAAGAGGTGCAGGTGTCGACGGCGACCCCTGGCGCGGAGGCGTCGGCGGGCGGCGCCGTCCACATAAGGTTCGTCACGAAGGGCGGGACGAACGAGTATCACGGCGGCGCATGGTGGTACAACCGCCAGAGGGTTTACAACACGAACTACTATTTCAACAAGATCAACCGCATCAGGTCCGAGCCTGGCTGTGACATCACAGAGCCGGGGTGTCTCGTCGAGACGCCTCGCGCGCAGGTGATGTTGAACCAGTGGGGCATAAAGGTGGGCGGCCCTGTCACCCCATGGCTCAAGGACAAGGTATTCTTCTTCGCTTCGTATGACGAATTCCGCCTGCCCGAACAGCAGATTCGCAACCGCGTCATACTCACGCCCGAGGCCGAAGCCGGCAACTTCAGGTACCTGACGGGCGCGGGCGAGCTGAGGACGGTGAACGTGTTGGCGCTCGCCGCGGCGCGCAACAACCCGCTCATACCCGGCACGAAAGACCCGACGGTCGCGAACATCCTGTCTCAGATTCGCGAGTCGACGGCCAAGGGCGCGATCACTAACCTGACCGACCCCAACCAGCAGAACTTCACCTTCACGAACACGGGCGGCCAGACGCGCCGGTTCCCCACGTTGCGCCTCGACGCCAACGTGACGAGCAACCACCACGTAGAGATGATCTACAACTTCCAGGACTTCGCCTCGCGGGTGGACTTTCTCAACAGCCGCGACCCGGCATTCCCCGAGCCGATCCCCCAGATCCTCGGCAGCCAGGGGTCGAACCGCTTCTCGCTCTCCACTGCGCTGCGCTCTCAGTTGACCAGTAAGATAGTCAACGAAGCGCGGTTCGGGCTGACGGGCGGGACGGTGGTCTTCTTCCCCGAAATGTCGTCGGGCTCCTACGACCCGTTCGGCGGAGTCGCATTCACCTTCCCCGGCGCTTACGCGAACCCGCAGAATGCGCCCAATAACTCGCGGCGCAACTCGCCGATCAAGCAGTTCAACGACAACCTCTCCTGGATCAAGGGGCGGCATAACTTTAACTTCGGCGCGTCCTACACCGGGGCGACATCCTATCAGCAAAGCTCGGGCGGGAACCTCGTGCCGAACCTCTCGTTCAACATCCTTTCGGCCGACCCGGCGAACGCGCTCTTCACGACGGCGAACTTCCAGGGCGCAAGCACTACGCAGCTCAACGACGCCAGGGCGCTCTACGCGCTGCTCGTAGGGAAGATCTCGGCCGTCGCCTTTAACGCCAAGCTCGACGAGGAGAGCTTGGACTACTCGTTCGAAGGCACGGCCGTCGAGCGCAACAGCGTGAAAGGGTATGGCTTCTACTTCCAGGATTACTTCAAGATCAAACCGAACCTCAACATCAACTACGGGCTGAGGTGGGAGGCCGCGCTCGCGCCGAAGCATAACAACGGCGTGTACGTACGGCCGACCTTCGAGGGCCTGTTCGGCATAAGCGGCACCAACGGCTTGTTCAACCCGACGTCGACGGGCGGCGTTGCGACCGAATACTTCCCCGTCGACGCCGACACCAAGCCGTTTGATGACGACATGAACAACTGGGCCCCGAGCATTGGCATCGCCTGGAGCCCGCAGTTCAAGAACTCCCTGCTCAAGGGGCTGTTCGGCGAAGGCGAGCAGACCGTTCTGCGCGCGGCCTACTCGATCAGCTATGTGACGGGCGGGTTCGCCGATTTCAACGGCGTGTGGAATTCTAATCCGGGCCTCACGTCCGCCGCAGGCGCGAGGGCAGGCATAGAGTTCACTGCCGGCAGCCTGCTGCTGAGGAACGGGAACGCCGGCCTGCTCAGGGCGCTGCCGACGCGGACATTCCCGCTAGCCGGCTCGCCGGGCATCGCGGCCTGGGACTTCGACCCGAACCTTCGCGCGCCCTACGTCCAGTCATGGTCGTTCGGCATCCAGCGCGAGCTTAACAGGGACACCGTGCTCGAAGCCCGTTACGTCGGGAACCACTCGATAGGTCTGGGCATCCAGAATAACCTCAACGAGGTGAACATATTCGAGAACGGGTTCTTGCAGGAGTTCATCGCGGCGCAGAGAAATCTGGAGATCGCGATCGCCGCGGGCCGCGCGGCCAACTTCCGGAACCAGGGTCTGCCGGGCCAGGTCAACCTGCCGATCTTCACCGCGTCGTTCGGGTCAGCCACGGCGGCCAACTTCGGCAACGCGACCTTCATACAACTGCTCCAGCAAGGGCAGGCGGGCTCGCTCGCCAACCAGTTGGGGAACTCGACGGCGAACCTCGCGTTCCAGACGAACCGGATCGCGGCGGGACTGTCGCCGAACTTCTTCATCGTCAACCCGAACCTGCTGGGCGCAAACGCTGTGCTCGCGACCGACAGCGGGTGGAGCACATACAACGCGCTTCAGGTCGAGCTGCGCCGCCGGTTCTCGGGCGGCCTGCTGGTCCAGGGCAACTACACGTGGAGCCATGCGCTGACGAACCTCTTCACTCAGCCGCAGGCTGCGCTGAACCTTCAGCCGCACACGCTGCGCAATCCCGGCATGGACAAGTCGCCTTCGCCGTTCGACATCCGCCACGCGTTCAAGGCCAACTGGATCTATGAACTGCCGTTCGGCCCAGGACGCAGGTTCGACTTCACGGGCGGCAACGGCGTGCTCGGCAAGGTCTTCGGGGGCTGGGAGACTGACGGCATCATCCGTTGGCAGAGCGGTCGCATCTTCTCGCTCACCAGCGGTCGCGCCACAGTCAACCAGTTCGACTCGGGCCTGGTGCTGGTCGGGATGAACGCCACGCAGCTTCAGTCCTTGATAAAGATTCGCAAGGAGCCCGACGACGCCAACCGCGGCACCGTCAGGTGGCTGCCCGAGAGCTTTATCGAGAACACGCTCCGCGCCTTCGGCCTGAGGCCGGGCCTCCCGTCCGGCCCGCACTTCGCGCCGCCGTCGACGCCGGGCCAGTTCGGCTCCTACTTCTACTTCTACGGGCCGAGCCTGTTCCGCGCAGACCTGAGCATAGTCAAGAAGACCCGCATCCGCGAGTCTATGAACATAGAGACGCGCGTCGAGTTCCTCAACGCGTTTAACAACACCAACTTCATGATCGGCAACGTCGGCGCCGGCGACGTCGCCAACACCGATCAGAACTCGATTACAGTAAGCTCTCTGACATTCGGGCAGACGAGCCACGCCTACCGCGACGTTTCGACGACGAACGATCCGGGCGGCCGACTGCTCCAGCTCGTGCTGAGGGTGAACTTCTAACCCGGCCCTTAGGCCGACTAGTCGGACGGGAGCGCGGCTCAAAAGCGCGCTCCCGTTTCCTATCATCGACATCCGGCGAGGTCACTTCTCTTGTTTAGACGGGCGATCATCACGGGGTTATTCGTAGTCACTCTAGCCGCCTCGTCCTACGCGCAGTTCGGTGTAAGGGGCCAGATATTTCTGCCCAACGGCGCGCCCGTTCAGAAGCGCATACGCTTCACGCTGACAACCGATAACGGGACGCGACGCGATTATTACTACACGGATTCGAACGGGCGCATAGCGCTGCCGAACCTGACCTCCGCCTACACCATAACGGTCGAGACGGACGACGAGACTTTCGACACCACCACAGCCTCTTTCGTCCCCCCGTACTCGGGCAATTACATAATCGTAAATCTGAATGCGCCGAAGGCCGCGCCGTCGCGCGCGCCCGGACTGGTCAACGTCAACGACGTCGATCAGAAAGTCACGCCGAAGGCCAAAGAGGCATACGACTCGGCCATCACGCTGCTGCAAGCGGACCAGCTAGAACAGGCGGTCGAGCCGCTCAAGCGTGCGATCGCGCTTCAGCCCGATTATTTCCATGCTCACAACGACCTGGGCGTGCTCTACCTGAAATTGGACAGGCTCGACGAAGCCCAGGTAACTTTGCAGCAGGCGATAAAGATCAACGGCAAGATCTACATCCCGCAGCTTAATCTCGGCATAGTGCTCAACCGGCAGGGCAGGTTCAAGGAGGCGGCCGAGGCGCTGACGCGACTCCAGCGCGACAACCCGGACCTGTGGAAGGTGCATGGCCCGCTGATAGAGGCGCTCATAGGCTCTCAGCAGTGGGAGGCGGCCGACGCGGCTATAACCAGGGCGCTCGGCGGCAAAGAGCTGGATCAGGTCGACCTCAAGGTCAAGTTAGGCATGGTGAGGCTCCGTCAGGGTAAGTATGTGTCGGCGGCTGCCGTATTGCGCGAGGCCGCGGCCGAGGAGCCGCAAAACGCACTGGCCCACTTCAACCTCGGCGCGGCGCTGTTGCAGGACGGCAAGCTCCTTGAGGCCGAAGCGGCATTGCAGCGCGCCTACGAGATAAAGGGCGCGAGGATGGCCGGCACGCAGTTGTTGCTGGGGCAGCTCTACTATCAGAAACAGGAGTACCAGAAGGCGATAGACGCGTTCACGACTTATCTGCGCGACCTGCCCGATGCGCCAAACGCATCTCAGGTGAAGGAGTCTATACGAAGGCTCAACGAGGCGCTGAACAAGAAATAAATCGAGCTAAAGGGTAAGATGATGAAGTTCATTAGCAGGAGAGAGTTCGTAACAGGGATGGCGGGCGCGGCGGGCGCGCTCGCGCTCGGCCGGGGAATGGTTTCGACACATGCCCGCCCGCGCTTTGCAAACGGCGGCTGCTGGCTCACGGTCTGCGTGCCCCTCGTCATACATGATCCGGCGATCGATCTTCAAACGAGCCTGATACTAACCTCCGCATCCTTCAGCGGCCTTGAAGGCTACGCCGATAAAGACCACTCGACAGAATACGAGATAGAGCTGTTCGACCCGGCCGGGAACCCCGTCGCGCTTGACGGCGCGAAGAAGATGTTGCGGCTGACGGTCCCGGCCATGCGCACGACGCAGCTCAAATGCAACGAGCTGCTCGCGGGTCGCGACGCGTTCTGGGGCGGGATGAGGATTCGCATGCTCGCCAGGGGCAAGCAGCCCTCCTTCGTAACGGACCTGTTCAGCGCCGCCTTCGCGACATGGAGTTTTAAAGATAGCTTCGACGCTCTGCACGCACACCCTGACCCGCCGCAGCTCCAGACGCCGGATCACTACTTTTCGAGCATGCCCTTCCCCAGCCTGGAAGAGTATTCTTGCACGCTGAGCCTGTTTAACCCTTACGACAGCGCGAGCGAAGGCCGGATCATGGTCTACGCGCCGGGAGGTGCGGCGAGCTTAGAGCAGCCCTACAGGCTCCCCGCGCGCGGGGCGGCGCTCTACAATTTGAACTCGGGCAGGATGCTCACGGAGCGCAAAGCGATCTTCGCGCGCTCGGTCGCGCCGAAGAAAGAGATCAAGAGCGGCGGCTCTTTGACGGTCGAAAACACCGAGACGACGGCGAAGAACTTCGCATACATGATGATAAAGGGGAAGACGGATAACAGCTTCGCGGCCGAGCACACGATCCACCAGGGCAATTACGAGATCAAGCGCGGCGCGTCGCCCTTCGGCCAGAACGACTCGTTTCAGGCGAGGGGCTGGCTCTACTCCGCCTTCATCTTCAACGACAAGACTATCGGCGACCTTCATATGAGCAGCCGCGTCTACCTCAGCGCGGGCCGCCCGCTGGAGGACGAGCTCTGGCTTCGCGCGTACACGTCGGACGCCGAGGGGACCATTTTCTGGGCGACGAACCACGACCCGGATTTAGGTCTATTGCTGCCGCCGGGAACCTTTGATAAAGGCGCGATCAAGCTCCGCCCGTTCCAGAGCTGTGACATAGATTTTCAGAAGGTGGATTTAAAGAAAGGGTTCGCGGGCGCGATCGGCGTCGCCTGCTCGCCCCAATCCTCGCACGTCTTGATGAAGGTCGAAGTGCGGCTACACAATTGGGGCACCAGCGCCTTCTCTCACTTCAGGCCGGGCGCGCGGTCGGCCCGACTGCTTCAAAACGCGAAGGGGCGTGGCGGCGTCGTGTCGGATTACATAGTCTCCGGCGTGCGGCTGAAACGCGCGGGCGACCGGCAGGCGACGGACGCGCTGCTGGGCGTCGTCAACATGGAGCAGGACAAAACTGGCGACCCGGTTTTGGAAGTCTTCAACGCGGAAGGCTTCGTCACCAGCAAGCGGCTCGGGGCCGTCCCCGGTTACGCCTGTAAACATTACTTGATGTCTGAACTCTTCCCGGACCTTGCCCCGAGAGGCGCGGGGCCGCTGACGTTGAGGTTGATAGACGGCAACGCGGCCGTGACACTATCGGCGCTCCACATCGATTACAGAAGAAGGGACGCCGCGATAGACCACGGCTCGGACCGGTTCTCGACCTACGATTACGGCTGCGCTTAGAGCCTCTCTAATCCGAAGATCAGGGTTGTCCCAAAAGCCCGACTTTGACTTGTAATTCCTCACGGGAAGGAGTAGAGTGCGCCCATCGAGGAGTATCAGCCGTAAACCAGGCGTCTTGCGGCTGAATACATTCAACAGATTTCACTCACAACAGTAATTGACCGATCCTGCTTGATCAGGATGGAGGAGGGCACTATGAAGAAGCGGTTCACAAGCCGACTTGGCTTGCTTCTGGCTGTGATTACGCTTTTGACCCCGGCCGCACCGGCGCAGGTCCTGTCTGCCGGGCGACTCACGGGCGTAGTTACAGACGCGCAAGGCGCGGTAATCCCCAACGCTCAGATCGTAGCTAAACACGATCAGACCCAGACCGAATACAAGCTGAAAGCTAACGACGAGGGAGGATGGTCTATCCCTTCGCTTCCCGTCGGCATTTACACCGTCACGATCACGGCGGCCGGGTTCAAGTCGACGATCGTTCAGAACGTCAAAGTCGACGCGGGGCTCGCCACCACGGTCAACGCCAACCTCGAAGTTGGCGGGACGACCGAACAGGTTATCGTCACTGGCGGCGGCAGCATCATTCAGAGCGAGAGCGCGAACGTCTCTTCGACGATCGTCGGCCGCCAGATAGGTGAGTTGCCATGGGCGACGCGCGACGCGATGCAGTTGGTGCTGACTCTGCCCGGAGTCCAAACGCCCGGCACCCCGCGCACGTCTTCCGTCAACTCTCTGCCAAAGAGCGCGATCAACATACAGCTTGACGGCGCTAACATCCAGGACAACTTCTTGAAATCGTCCGACGGCTTCTTCACGAGCATACAGGCCAAGTCGGACGCGGTCGAAGAGGTCTACGTCTCGACCGCGACGCCCGGCGCAGAGAGCGCGGGCGGCGGCGCCGTTCAGATCAAGTTCGTCACCAAGCAGGGTTCGAACGATTTTCGCGGCGCGCTCTTCTGGCAGCACCGCAACAGGATCTTCAACTCGAATTACTACTTCAACAACATAGACGGATTGCCGCGCGACCACTTGATCCTCAATCAGGCGGGCGGCAACATCGGCGGCCCCATCATAATCCCGAAGCTCTTCAACGGGCGCGACAAGGCGTTCTTCTTCGTGAACTTCGAAGAGTTCCGCCTGCCCCAGACCTACAACGGCGCGCGCACCGTGCTCACGGAGTCGGCGATTCAAGGGATCTTCACCTACAGGGACACCGCCGGAAACCTCAGGAACATCAACCTGTACTCCCTGGCGGCGGCCCGCAACCCCACGCTGCCGGCAAGCGTCCGGCCTTACGCGACGACCCCCGACCCGACCATACTCGAAGCGCTAGGATTAGTTAACGAGGCGTCGAAGAAGGGCTCGCTGTTAAGCCGCATCGGGACGAACAACGACTTCAACCGTCTCGACCTGACGTTCCAGGACCCCGGCAGGAACATCCGCCGATTCCCTACCCTGCGGCTGGACTTCAACCTCAACAAGGACCACCACCTGGAGTTCATACACAACTACCAGCATTACTTCTCGGACCCGGACGGCGTCAACGGACAGATAAACGCGTATCCGGGCTCGGGCATAGTGGTGGGCCACCCCGGCCTGACGGGCAGCATCTACCGCAACGCCTTCTCGTTCGTGATGGCCGAGCGGTGGACGATCACGAACCGTATTGTTAACGAAGTCCGCCTGACCAGCTCCGGCAACGGGACGTCGCTGTTCACGCGCGAGTTCTCGCCGGGCCTCTGGGACTTCTGGGGCCAAGTGGCCGTCTCCGAGGCGACCGCTTACTTCAGCGGGTTCCAGACGCGCAGCACGCAGTCGCGGCGCAACACTCCGGTCAAGGGGATGACCGACAACGTGAGCTGGCTCAAGGGCACGCACGCCATGAACTTCGGCGTCGACTACACCCGCATCGCCTCGTTCACAGAGGCCGTCGGCCGACACACGGTCCCCGGCATCACGATCGGCATAGCCACTGGCGACCCGATCAACACCGGCAGCACCTCGATCTTTACGGCCGCAAACTTCCCCGGCAGCACGGCGACCGACCGCACGCTTGCGGCGCGGCTCTACGCGCTGCTGACGGGCAGGGTGACGGCCACGACTCGCACGGCGACCTACGACCCCGAGACGGACAGCTTCGGGTTCGTCCCGACCGACGAGTACAGTCATCAGAACGAGCTCGGCGTCTACGCCCAAGACTCGTGGAAGATGAAGCCGAACCTGACCTTCAACTACGGCCTGCGGTGGCAGTACCAGCCTTCGCCGATAAACGACAACGGCGTCTACACGAGGAACGGACTGGAAGGCATCTTCGGCATATCAGGCCCCGGAAACCTCTTCCAGCCGGGCGTCTTCGAAGGCGAGGTCCCGCAGTACCGATTGCTCGGCAAAGAGAAGGCGTTCGATGACCGCTACAAGGACTTCGCGCCGACGGTAGGTCTGGCGTGGCAGCCTGACTTCAAGAACGGGGTTCTTACGAATCTCTTCGGCAGCGCGGGGCAGACCGTGCTGCGCGCGGGCTACTCGATCGCTTACGCGCGAGAGGGCTTCAACTCGTTCAACACCATGTTCGGCGCCAACGAAGTGCCGGCCATTTCACTCGGTCTGAGCTCCGCTGCCGACCCGAACGAATTCGTCGGGCCCGGCGGCTTCAAGGGGCCGGGCAGCGTCTATTTCCGCGACGGCGTCTTCCCGTTCCGCGCAGCGCCGGAGCCGCGATTCCCGTTCACCGCGCGCCAGAACCAATCGATCAACGACTTCAACCCGAACATCAAAGCGGGCTACGTGCAGTCGTGGACGTTTGGCATTCAGCGCGAGCTGTCAAAGGACACGGCGCTTGAGATTCGCTACGTGGGCAACCACGGCACGCACCTCTGGCGGCAGTACGGCGTCAACGAGGTGAACATATTCGAGAATGGCTTCCTCAGCGAATTCGAGATCGCCATGGAGAACCTGCGCATAGCGAGGGCCGCCAACCCGAGCAGCAACAACTTCGGCAACACGGGGCTGCCGGGCCAAAGGGCGATCCCGGTAATCGCGACCGCGCTCGGCACAACCAACGACATAACCTTCGCCACGACGATCGCGCGCGGCGAGGCCGGCCGTCTCGCCTCGAACATCGCGAGCAGCGTGACGAGGATGAATAACCTCATCAACGCGGGGCTCGTGCCGTTCGTCACGCTCCAGGACCCGAACGACCCGACGAGGACGCTGAGGCTTTCGAACTACTTCGTCGTAAACCCGCTCGCGGCGCTGAGCACGGCGCTGCCGACGTCGGGCAACTCGTTCATCATGGACAACGGGGCGGGCAACACTTACAACGCGCTCCAGATAGACCTGCGCCGCAGGCTATCGAACGGGCTGTTGGTCCAAGGCAGTTACGTCTGGTCGAAGTCGTTGACGAACTTCTTCGCCAACGACAGCGCGGTATTCAGCCAGCCGACGACGCTCAGGGACTTTGAGAATGACAAAGGCCCGTCGCCGTTCGACATCCGACACGCGTTCAAGGTCGACTGGATACACGAGCTCCCGATCGGGCCGGGGCGCCGTTTCGCGAACACGAACATGCCGGTCGTCCGCAAGCTCCTGGAAGGCTGGCAGTGGGGCGGCGTTGCTCGCATACAGACGGGCTCGCCGCTGCTGTTGACGAGCGGGCGCTTCACCTTCAACAACCGCGACGCGGGCGTCGTGCTTCACAACATAGACCGCGAGCAGCTACAGTCGCTGGTGAAGATCCGCAAGGAGACTGTCTGCGACACGTCGGGCCAGTGTCAGGGCGTAGTCTTCTGGCTGCCGAAGAGCCTCATAGACAACACGCTGGCGGCCTTTGAAATCCAGGGGACGTTGAACCCGAACCTGCCTTACATTGGCCCGCCGACCAAGCCCGGAGAGCTAGGCGGCCGCATATTCCTGTACGGGCCGATGACGGCGCGGTTTGACTTCAACCTGATGAAGGCGACGCGGATCACGGAGACGACGAGCTTTGAATTCCGCGTCCAGTTCCTCAACGCGTTCAACCGTCCGAACTTCTACCTGGACAACCCCAACAACAGCCAGAACGATGAAGGCATAGGCTCGGAGTTCGGTCAGACGCGCTTCGCCTACCGCGACATCACCGTGTCTGGGACTAACGATCCGGGCGGACGATTGATAGAGTTCCAGCTCCGGTTGAAATTCTAACGAGACTTCCCAGGTCTTGAGACTCAAACGCCCCGGCCATCTCGACGGCCGGGGCGTTTTTTTTCGCTCGACTATAGCGGTTTGCGATTGTATGAGACGGCTCCTTCGGAGTGCGGTGACTTGTCGGCGCTTTTGTTTTAGGGGAAGCCGTATTGGCTAACTCAAAAGCGCCGACAAGTCACCGCACTCCGAAGGAGGTGTTGATTTTTCCAAATTATTTTTGAGTGAGGGCGGTTCTTATCTTTTCGACGACGGCCTGGACCTGAGCGGCGTTTGGCGCTTTCGGCACGTCGGCCAGGTATTGCTCGAAGGCGCGCATCGCGTTCTCGTACCTCTTCTGCGTGAAGTAAAGCTCGCCGAGCAGGAATTGTGCGGCGCCCATCTCGGCCCCTCCGATCCGGTAGGCGGCCAGCAACTGGCGCTCAGCTTCTTCGAGCTTGTTCAACTGGTAGAGCGCGGCGCCGAGCTGTAGGTGGATTCGGGGCGAGTTGGGGAGCAGCTTTCCGGCGCTCTCAAGCTGTTTGACCGCATCCTGAAATCGCTGCTTGCGGTTGAACAGCAGCCCGAGCAGGTAATGAGCGTTGCCCATCACATCGCGCTCCAGCGAGTCGTCCGCAATCGCAACGCGCAGGTGGCTTTCGGCGTCGTCCAGCCGGTTGTCGGCAATCAACGCGTCGGCGAGCCTGACCCGAATCTGGCTCAGATCGGGGTTCTCCTTCTGTAGCTTTTCGAGCATCGTTATCGCTTCTTTGAACCGCGACTGGCGGGTCCTGACTATCGCGAGATTCAGCCGCGCGTAATAGACGCGCGGGGCGATGCTGATGGCCTGCTCCAGCGTGCGCGCGGCGTCGTCGAGGCGGTTGAGCTTCATGTGAATGACGCTCAGATCGTTCAATGCGCGGAAGTAGCGCGGATAAATACTGATCGCCTTTTCAAGGCTGCCGATAGCCACCTCGACCTTGCCGGCCTTGAGCGCCTCCATCGCGCTCTCGTAATGCGCGCGCGCGGGCTGCGGGGCTTGCGAATCCAGCTCCGCCAGATCGACTGCGCCAGTCGCCTTCGCCTTTTCAGCCTCAAGCGGCCTCAGGAAGACCGTGATGTGATAGATGAAATTATTATAGAACCTGAATGTCGTCGTCGTGGTGTCGAACGAGCGGCCATCGCTCTCGACCGTTATGATGTAGCCCGCGTTCGGCGTCAGCCCCTGAGAGCGCGTGATAAGAAACCGCCCCCTCGAATCGGTGAAGAAAGTATCGACGCGTCCGTCCTCTGTCCTCAGGTTGAAACGGAGCTCGCGCGACGGAAGCGACCCATCGGGCATGAAGAACTGGATCGAAGGCGGAGCCTGTGCCAGCGAGAAGACGGATAAGACGAAACCCAGTAGCGGAGCCGACATTGCCGGGAGTCGAAGCGAGTGCGGGTACATTGGGCACCTCCTCCTTGAACTCCTTTGCGCAGGCTAGTTGTTCAGGAGTCCCTGCGCGTGAATCTATCACAGCCGGTCATAACAGTAAATCTCGGCCCGCGAAAAATAGATGCGCGCGGATCTCAGCTACGATTAACTTAGCGACTCGATCGTGTCGGCTTCCGCGGGCTCGCCGGGCGCGGCGACTTGCGAAGTCAGTATCTGCGCCGCCTCGCTTCTGAGAGAGGCCAGGCGCATGCCGAAGACCAGCGCCCCCACGACGCAAAGCAGCCCGCCGGCCCTGATCGTCCACGGCGCGCCGACGCGCGCGGCCGCCCCGCCCGCCAGCAGACTCCCGAAAGGCGTCATCCCCATCAGGCTCATCGAGTAGAAGCTCATCACGCGGCCCCTCAAACGGTCGGGCACCATCGTCTGCAACAGCGTGTTCGACGCAGACATCTGCAACATCAAGGTAAAGCCTATAGGCACGAGCAAGGTGGCCGAGAGAATAATGTTTCGCGAGAATGAGAAGGCCACCAGCAGCAGCCCGAGCGCAGCCACGCTCATGGCTGCGACGCGTCCGAGCCCTCGCACCTCGCGACGGGCCGCAAGCGTGAGCGCGCCGCCCAGCGCGCCAAGCCCGGCCGCGCTCAGCAGCGTCCCGAGCGCGCGAGCCCCGCCGCCGAGGATAGTGTTGGCGAAGATGGGCATAAGGACTATGTAGGAGAGCCCGAAGATGCTGACGAAGGCGACCAGAAGAAGCACGGCGCGCACAGGGCGCGTGCGCCGTATGAAGGCGAAGCCCTCTTTCAAGTCTGTGAGCGCCGACCCCGTAGGCTTCCTGACCTCCCTGTTGGTAAGCTTCATCGAGAGCAGGCCCCCGATCACGGCTATGTAGCTCAGCCCGTTGATGAGGAAGCAGTGCCCTTCGCCCACCCATGCGACTATCAACCCCGCGAGCGCCGGCCCTACGATGCGCGCGCCGTTGATCATCGAAGAGTTCAAGGCGATGGCGTTCATCAAGTCCTCGCGGCCGACCATCTCGGCCACGAAGGACTGGCGCGTCGGCAGGTCGAACGCGTTGACGGCGCCCAGCACGAAGGCGAGGGCGATCACGGCCTCTACGGTCACGTGGTTGGTGAGCGTCAGCGCGGCAAGCACGAGCGCCTGAGCCATCGCGAGAGTCTGGGTGAGTATTATCAAACGGTGTCGGCTGTGGCGGTCGGCCAGCACGCCCCCGACCGGGGCGAACAGGAAGACGGGGATCTGGCCGGCGAACGCTACGAGCCCGAGCAGCCACGGCGAGGCCGTCAGGCTATAGATCAGCCAGCTCTGGGCCGTGCTCTGCATCCAGGTCCCCGTAAACGAGATGAGCATGGTGAAGAAATATATGCGGTAGTTCGGGTGGCGGAGCGCGCGGACCGTATCGAATGCGCGGCGCGGTCTGGCTAAGGTGTCTCCCACTAATCTCCTCGGCAAGCCAGAGTAGCTCTACGTATCGATTCTACTTCGCCCCGCCATCACCGCTCAAGGCCGGCTTGACCTGGGCAGAGCCGTGTCGGAGAATCTAGACGGATGCCTGAAGATATTAAAGCAGAGCTCGCCGGCATCGCCCGCCAGCTCGAAGAGCAGTTGAGGTTCTACCGCGAGATAGGGATCACGGACATAGGCGGGGCCGGCAGCGCCCTGGAATCGGCTGCCACGGCCGATTCCAGGGCGGAGGCCGTTTTGATCGTGGCCCCCGGTCCGGCCGAGCCGGCCGAAAGCGAAGCAGTCATGCCCAGGAAGAGAGCATCAGCAGGACAGGCGGGGTTGTTCGGCGACATCTCGGCCGACGACAGCGCGGAGGCGCAACCGAAGGGCGCGCGGCTCCCCGTCATCGAGGCGCAGGACGCAACGCTCGAAGCCATCCGCGAAGACATAGGCGAGTGCGTCCGCTGCAAGCTACACGAGCACCGGAACAATATCGTCTTCGGCGAAGGGAGCCCGCAGGCGAAGCTGGTCTTCATAGGCGAAGGCCCCGGCGCGGACGAAGACGCTACGGGCCGCCCGTTCGTCGGGCGTGCGGGCCAGCTTCTGGACAAGATAATTCAGGCCATAGGGCTCAAGCGCGAAGAGGTCTACATCTCAAACGTCGTCAAGTGTCGCCCGCCGGGCAACCGCACGCCGGAGCGCGACGAGGTGGCGACCTGCGAGCAATTCCTCTTTCGCCAGCTAGCGCTCATACGCCCCAGTGTCATCGTCGCGCTGGGCTCGCCCGCCTTCCAGTGCATCATGAGGACTAAAGAGACGATAACAAGGGCCAGGGGCGAGTGGAGGGATTGGAACGGGATCAAAGTCATGCCGACCTTCCACCCCGCTTACCTGCTGCGCTCGCCGGACAAGAAGCGAGAGGCATGGGACGACATGAAGAAGGTCCGCGACTACCTCAACTCCCTTCCCGACAGAGAGTAAGGGCTCGTTGTGTGCTCCGCATCACAATTTTGGCAGACCGATCCCCTTCCACTGAACGTAGCCGGGATTACTTAGTTTAATGTGAGCGATCCGCTGTGGAGACAAAGAAAAGCAGCTTGTACTCCATCTAAGGAAGTGGTGCGTGCGCGTGGGCCGTCGATGCGCGCATTCTCAAAAAGCAATCGCGACAGTAAACGGGTCGGCCCTGAGTCGGCCTGAACGGCACGGTCGTCTCAATGCCGCACAACGCGCATTTGATGGTCACCTCGACGCGCTCGCGCGGGAAGGGCTGACCATAGGCCTGCATGTTGGCGGCGATCCGGTCGTTCTTTTTGACTTTGCAAGGACGACAGCGTTTCGGGTCGTTTTTCAAACCTTTGTCGGCAAAGAAAAGTTGTTCCCCTGAAGTAAAGATAAACTCCTCTCCGCAGTCAACACATCTCAGTACCTTATCCTTATACTCGTACACTGTGGGCCTCCTATACCTTGTTCCCTGAGGGCGGCAGATTCAGTAGGATTCGGACACGAAAGCAACGGTCGACCGAACGTCGACGGCGAGTTTCACAGGAGTTTTGGTGGTCAAAACCATGAAGGACCTACCCCCCGTTGTACTCCTTGTTCGCTGCATTCATGCTTGTTACCCGGTAAAACTCGAACTAGATCACATTCGCCTATAATTCCCACCCAAAATAACTGCTGCCATTATCGCTTTATTTCCGCCGGAGTCAAGAAAATTGTGAAGAAAATAGCCATTTTACCCCCCCATCGTAATCTGTAATATATCCCCCATTGCCGCTATCGAGCCGCGCAATTCCGCCTTCAGTTAATTATTGACTTGGGTTTGAGAGTTTGGTACTTTGCCGGAAGAGAAGCGCAAACCCTGCCCCTACCGCCACGTGTAAAAGCTCTCACAAACCTGTAAGGAGTCGCAATGAAACAGACAGCCAGTGTTGCCCTAGTCGTGGCAGCCCTACTATTCCTTTCCGTATCGAGACCGGCCGCGGCACAGCAGAGCGAAGCGGGCCAGGAAGACCCTGTAGTCAAACGGTCAGACATCTATTGCACAGGCTATATTTCAGAAGCGGAGCCGCGTTTAGACCTTCAGGTCGTGGGGGGCGATAAGGAGAACCAGCAGAACGCTTTCGCGCAGGGCGATGTGGTCTTCTTGAATAAAGGGCGCAAGGCGGGGGTCCAGCCAGGGGCCGTCTATTACATCCTCCGGCCGCTCGGCGAATTCAAACACCCTTTTAAGAAGACTCGGCTCGGCCACTTCGTCCGAGAGTTAGGCATGCTGCGCGTCTTCGAGGTCCAGGACTATACCGCGACGGCGGAGATAACAGTCTCGTGCGACTCGGTCGAGCTCGGTGACGTGCTCAAGCCTTACGAGCAGAAGGTCGGCCCGGAAGCGCGCGATGCCCGGCCGCTGCCCAGGTACGGCGAAGGGTCTAACACGATGACGAAAGGGCAGATCGTCATGTCTCCGACGTTTCGTGAATACCTCGCGGCAAATCACGTAGTCTACATAGACCTTGGAACGCGGCAGGGCGTGCGACCGGGCGATTACTTTACGATCTATCGCAAGATAAACAGCCGCGAAGGCGTCGCGAAGATGCCCGACTACGACGTAGTCAATGGCCACGACGCCGGGTACGGCAGCCGTCGCTGGAAGGGCGGCGAGTACGCCAGCAGCGCTACGCGCGAGTCGCGCGACAAGGTGAAGCGCGAGCGGCCCGAGATACCGCGCAAGGTCTTGGGCGAGCTCATCGTGCTCAAAGTCAATCGCACGGCGGCCGTCGCTTTGATTACGCGGACCGTCGCCGAAGTCAACATCGGCGACTTCATCGAGCGCTCGTATTGATCACTTGAATGAGGGCGGGATACTGTCACCCGCCCTCACCTCCCTCCCGCCTTCTCCCAGCCCGCGCGCCATAACGGTTCAATCCCCTTTGCCACATGCGACCGAACGATGATAATGTGCAATCGATTAATCTTTGAGGAGGAGCGAAATCGATGTGGCTTAAAGCAAGGATTATTTGTGCGCTCGCAGTGATTCTTTTACTGACTGGTCTGACCGCGATTGCGCCGGCGACCTCAAGCGCCGCCGCGCAGGATAAGGCCAAGAAGGACGACAAAGACAAGAAAGACAAATCTAATAAGAACGACGACGACGAAGCCCTCACCGGAGAGGCCGTCCTGTGGCGTGAGCCAACAGACATTGAAAGCCGCGACCTGTTTTACGGGCCGGGCGGGGCCGAGGGCGCGCCCCGCCCTTCGGGCAAGTTTACCTTCGTCAAGCGCGATTCGGGCGGCACTTCCGAGAAGATCATAGTCAAGGATGAGAAAGGGCGTGAGTGGTCGGTCAAGTTCGGGGCTGAAGCGAGGCCCGAGACGGCCGCGACGCGGATAATCTGGGCCGCGGGCTACCACGTGGATCAGAACTATTTCGTCCAGCAGGCTCACATCGAAGGGCGCGGCGGATTCGATGTCTGGGACGTCAGGTTCGAGCGCAAGGACGATGGCTATAAGACGCTCGGTAACTGGGCCTGGAAGGCAAACCCGTTTAGCGGCAAGCGCGAGCTTCAAGGGCTGAGGGTCCTGATGGCGCTGATCAATAACTGGGACCTCAAAGACGTGAACAACAAGATCATCCGCCCGAACAAAGAGAGCGGCGGCGACAGGAACCTTCGCGTCTACTACGTCTCGGACCTGGGCGGCACGCTGGGCGCCACGGGGAACGCGATCAGAAAGATCCCCTTCTTCGCCAACGCGCCCGCAGGGTCGAAAGGCAAGCCTGACCAGTTCGCCAATCAAACCTTCATAGACGGCGTGCAGAACGGCCAAGTTGTTTTTCACTACGAAGGCAAGAGCGGCGAAGTGCTCGAAGGCGTTTCGGTAGAGCACGCGCGCTGGATGGGGGACCTGATAGGCCGCCTGTCGGATAAACAGCTTGCCGACGCGTTCCGCGCGGGCGGGTTCACGGACGCAGAAGGCGCGATCTACGTCAAAGCGATGCGAAACCGAATCAACCAGCTTAAGAATCTCAGGTAAGCAGGGGGCTTCAAGCGTACGAACGAAACGAGTGAGCGCCTGAATCAAATTTCATATGAAATTTGATTCAGGCGCTCCTTGCGTTTTATGTCACCGAATCACTTCGCAGTCTCAAACAGCCCGCAGACCGCGCCCGCGGGGTCGCGTATGACGCAGTAGCGTCCCTGCTCCCCCATATCTCGCGGCTCGGCGATGACCTCGCCCCCGAGCGCCACACACTTCGCCACGCTATTATCGAGGTCTTCGACCGTAATGTAGATCAACCACTGCGCGGGCAGGTTTTGATTGCCCCCGCGCGCATGGCAGATTCCCACGACGGGTTTATCGATGTCGGGCGGGTTCATGCAGTAATCGTCGTAGCCGCCCATGTCCACCCCTACAGGCCGCCAGCCTACAACCTGACTGTAGAAGTCGCGTATATCGTCGGCGTTGTCGACCGTCAGGTCGGCCCATGTGACCGAGCCCACTTTCATCTTTCCATTGTCACTCATCGCGTCCTCCCGCGGGCGAGCTATTTTTCACCGGTCTTCGCAAACCACAGGTCCTTCGGCGTGATGAAAGGCGAGAGCAGGTGCAGCGTGACTCCCTCAAGGTCAGCCCTGTGCGCCACGAAGCTGCGCCGATGAGCCAGAAACGCGCAGGGCGCGTCTTCGAGCAGCAGCCTGGTCACCTCCTGGTAGATCGCGGCCCTCTCGTCACGGTTCATCACTGAGCGAGCCTTCTCCGTCAGCGCGTCGACCTGCTCGTTGACGTAGGTGCCCGTGAACAGATCGCGGTTGCGCGAGTTGAACAGCACGTAAGTGAAGTTGTCGGGGTCGGGGTAATCGGCGTACCAGTCGCGGCCCGCTATCGGCACCATCCGCAGCCGCAAGGCCCGCTGGAATTCGGCCGCCGCCACGTATCGAAACTCCGCGCGTATTCCGACGTCGGCCAGGTCATCTTTCAAGCACTCGACCGCCGAATTCACCGATTGCGGCCACCATATCTCCGTCTCGAACCCGCCGCCGTACCCCGCTTCTTCCAAAAGCGCGCGCGCGCGCGCAGCGTCGTACTCGTACCCGCGCTCGGCCGTGTCGTAGCCGAGTGTGCCGGGCGGTATCGGCCCGATCGCGGGCTCGGCCATGCCGCCATAGACTTCGCGCAAGAACTTGTGTCGATCTAGCGCGTAGCAGATGGCCTGACGCACGCGGCGGTCGGCGAAAGGCGGCCGCTCGCAGTCGAATACGAGCATGCGGGTCTGGAGCTGCACCGTCTCCAGCACGTGAAACTCGCCGGCCAGCTTCTTGAGCTCGGTAAGGTAAGTGAGCGGCAGGTCGGAAATGTAATCGAGGTTTCCTTCAAGGAACGCCGCATAGATCTCTTCGGCGCTCATCCCGAAGTGGACCGTGAGGCGGTCGACGAAAGGGAACTCGGCGTTCCAGTAGTTCGAGAAGCGCTCCATCTGGACCTCTTTGCCGAGCATAGGCTCGACGACGCGGAAAGGGCCTGCGCCCACGGGCCGGATCGAGAAGTCTAAGGTGGGGCGCTCGACCTCTTCGCGCGGGACTATGAAGGCGTAGTCCATGCAGAGCGTTGAGAGGAAGAAGGCGACGGGCTGGATGAGCTCTAACCTTATCACCTGCTCGCCTGTCACTTGAATGCCCGCGACCGACTCGCTCTCTCCCGACATGAACTGCTCGGCGCCGACTATCGGGCGAAAGACCCACGCGGCCGCGTCTTCGTTCTGGCGCATCTGCCGCTCGAACGAATACTTCACGTCCTCAGCCCTTACGCGCCGCCCGTTGTGGAACCGCGCCGCCTCGCGGATGTAGAACGTGTAGACACGGCCGTCGGGTGATATCTCCCACCGCTCGGCTATCGCCGGGCGGATCTCTGCGCGCTCGCCGAATTGCACGAGCCCTTCAAAGATGTTCGACATCACCTCGACGCGCGAGATGGAAGAGACGGTCGCCGGGTCGAGTATGATCTGCGAGGAGCGCAGGGCGAATCGCATGTGGCCCCCGCGCTCGGCCACGGGCAGGTGGAAGGTCTCGACCTCGCGGTTTAGCAGCTCCGCTTCGCGCACCAGGAGGTCGACGGCGCTGTTGATGCCCGAGATCGAAGCCTGGTTGCGGCCCACGACCTCTTTGATAGTCTCAATAGCCCGCAGCACCTGGTCCGCGCCCGTCGACTGCTCGTCCGAAGCGGCGCGGATCTGCTCCACGACCATGGTCAGCTCTTCCATAGCCTCCGCGATGTATTTCGACACCTGCGCCTGCTCGCCCGTCGCGCGGCGGACCTGTTCGGTCAGCTCGCTCATGTGCAAGGCGCGCTCGCCTATGTGTCGCGAGGTGAGGGCTTGTTCGCTCGTGGCGCGCTCGATCCCGCGCGCCTGCTGGCGCACGAGGCCCGCGGCTTCCAGAACAGTATGGCTTTCCGAAGCCTGGACGGCCGTCGCGTCGGCGATCAGTCGTATGCGGTCTGAAGCCGCGTTGGTCTTGTCGCGAATCTCCGAGAGCAAGACGGCCGCGCGCGAGGCGAGGTCGACGCCTTCGTCGGCCCGCTTGCCTCCGACCACGACGCGCTCTATCGTCTCGGTCACGTCTTCGCGCACGGCCTTTATCATCTCTTCGATCTCTCTGGTCGAGGCGGCCGTGCGCTCGCTCAGCTCTTTGATCTCGTCGGCGACGATGCGGAAGCCGCGCCCCTGCGTGCCGGCCTGGGCCGCGAGTATCGCAGCGTTGAGCGCCAGCAGGTGAGTGCGGTCCGCGATCTCGTTGATGACGTGAGTGACTTCGCCTATCTGCTCGCTGCGCTTCCCGAGACGGGTTATGGTCTCCGTGGCCGCGTCTATGGCCTCTTTGATCTTCGACATGCTCGCGGCGGTGTCCGCGACTAGCTCGCTCCCCGCGTCCGCCGACCGCGCGACCTCTTCGGAAAGCACTGTCGTCTCGTTGACCGACTCGCCGATGCTCCGCGTGGAATCGTCTATGGCCTCCATTGAGCGCGCCGTCTTTTCGGCCGACTCGGCCAGAGCTTCGGTCGATTCGGCGACTTTGCGGACGCTCACGGCCATCTGCTCGATCGCCGAAGCTGTCTCCTCGACGAACTGCGCCAGCTCGTCGGCGTTCTCGGAGACGTGGTTGATCGAGGTCGCCATCTGCATTATCGAAGTTGAAGTCGATTGGGTGAGGTTGGAGAGCGTCTGTAGGCTGCCGCCCACAGAATGCATAGAGGCGTTGATCTCAGAGATCGAGCTTGAGGTCTCTTCGACCGACTTGGCTTCGTCGATGACGCCCGCGGACACGGCCTGCGTGCCGCGCAGTACTTCCCCGACCACCGCGTCGATCGAGTCGGCCGCGCGCTGGAGGCGGCCGACGATGTAGCGCAGCCGCCGCGCCAGCCCGTCGAGATTTAAGAGCAGTTGCTTGTCATCCCCGCCAAGCTCGGTCAGCGCGCCGTTGATGCGGAAGTTCAGGTCGCCCTGGGCGATCCGCGCGAGCGCCTCGAAGATCTGTTGATTTGAAACGATGGCCTCCTGGTCGTCGGGGCGGCCATCCTGCGGCTCTTCGCGCGCGTCGATAGCTGTTCGGCGGGCGTCGTCCATAATCTCTTCTTCAAACGAAGTTAGAGCTATTATGGTAACTACTTGATCCAGGCGAGTCAATTCGCCGACCCGCTCTTGTGAAGACTCTTGAACGGGCAGGGGTTTCAAACTAAAATGTGGACGACCTGCTGCCCCTCCGAACGACAGATCAAAAAGTGAGCTTCAAGTGCAAGGACAACTAGGGGAAAAGCTCGTAGCGGACCTCATACGCGAAATCTCCGCCAACAATTCAAGCGGGCTGCTGCGGCTGTCACGGGGCAAGTCGATTAAAGCCATCTTCTTCGAGTCCGGCGCGCCCGTCTTCGCCATCAGCAATCTTACTACTGAACAGCTCGACAACCGCCTCATCAAAGACGGCCTCGCCAGCTACGAACAGATAGAGCAGGCGAAGCAGAAGGCGGGCAAGGCGACGCGGCCGGGCCGCGCCCTGATCGAGATGGGTGTCCTCACCGAAGAGGCTTTGGGAGAGATCGTCCGCGATCAGGTCAAGGGGATCATTTTCTCGCTCTTCGAATGGAACCAGGGCGATTACCTTTTCGACGAGCGCATCCGCGCCACTCACGATGTCACGCTCGACATCCCCGCGGCCGACATAATTCTTGACGGGACGCGACACATAGCCGACAACCAGCCGCTAGCGCAGGTGATCGCGCCCAATGACAGCATAGTGGTGCGGGCAAAGACCAATGGCGCTAAGCTCGATTCCGGCAAGCTCATGCCGATGGAGAGTTATGTCCTGTCGCGTATAGAGGCTCCAACGGCGGTGAGCGAAGTGGGCGCGCTGAGCGGCTTAAGCGAGCAAGACGCACACCGCGCGGTCTGTGCGCTGGTCGCCGCGGGGTTGCTGAAGATACTGGAAGAGGGCAAAGAGGTGGAGCCCGAGCCCGAGACTGACGAGTCGATTGACCGAGTCCGCGATGATGTTGTGCGCAAGCTCCACTTCTATGGCTCCGCCGATTACTATGAGGTGCTGGGCGTGACCAGGCAGGCGACGACGGCCGACGTTAAGATGGCCTACTACCAGCTCGCAAAGAAATTTCACCCCGACCGCTACCGCCAGGCCGAGTACAACGACCTGCGCGGCAAGCTCGAAGCGCTGTTCGCCATAATAACTCAGGCTTACGAAACCCTGAGCCAGCCCGCACAGCGCGCCGTCTACGATAAGAAGATCAGGGAGTCGGGGCCGCTCAGTAAGCCCGCGAACACGTTCGTTACCAAGAAGCTGCCGACCAACCCAATATCCGCGCCGGCCGAGGCGGAGAGCATCGGCGGCGACGAGCCTTTACCGTCGCCCGTCGATCAAGCTCCGTCGGACCCGCTCACGCCCGTCGCGGCCGCCGTAGTCACAGAGGCCCGTCCGCAGGCGAGCACCTCGACTCCGGCGCAGACCGCCGAGCAGCTCTACCAGCAAGGACGCGCGCGCTACGACAGGAAAGAGTACCACGCCGCCGTCCACCTGCTGCGCGAGGCGATCAAGCTCGATCCCAGCCAGCCTCACTACCACTTCCACCTCGGGATCGCGTTGATCCGCAACCCCAGAACCCGCAGGGAGGCGGAAACCCATCTGACTAAGGCTGGCGAGCTCGACCCATACAACCCGCAGATACGCGTCAAGCTAGGGCTTCTTTATAAAGAGGCGGGGCTGCCTAAGAAGGCCGAGCATTACTTCAAAGAGGCGCTTTCACTCGACCCGGAAAACCGCGCCGCCCTGCGCGAGATGGGGAAACAGTCGAGCGGCAAAAAGAAGGTAGAGGCCGGCAGCATCTGGAAGTCCGACCTTGGCACCATAGCTAAACGGATTTTCAAGAAATAGTAAATCGTGACAAGTGAACCGTGACGAGTGACAAGATCAAATCTCTTATCTTGTCACTTGTCACGGTCTTTAAACCTGTCGATCGCCGCAACGATCGCCTCGCGGGCCTCGCCGGCCCCGAACCAGCCATTAGTCTCAGTCGACTTCCCTTCAAGCTCTTTGTAGATGCTGAAGAAATGCTCTATCTCGCGCAGGCGGTGCGGGTGCACGTCCTGGTAGTCTTGGAGCGTTTCTGCGCGCGGGTCGCGTATCGGCACACACAGTATCTTTAGATCCTCTTTCCCCTGATCGACCATCGCGAGCATGCCTATGGCCCTGGCCTCGATGACGCATCCGGTGAAGCTTGGGCTCTCTACCAGAACGAGCACGTCGAGGGGGTCGCCATCCGCGGCCATCGTGGACGGGACGAACCCGTAATCGCCCGGATAGTGCATAGGCGAATAGAGCGGTCGGTCTAAACGGAATATGTTGAGCCGTGGGTCGAACTCGTACTTATTCGCGCTGCCGCGAGGGATCTCCACGACGATGTTGAAAATGTCTGGGGCATTCTGCCCGACGGCAAGTTCGAGGTAGTTCATCTTCAGTTTCTAAGCGCTCAGAAACGGTTCAAGTAGGCGGTGATGCGGCGCGCGCCGCCCACCAGAAGCACAATTATCGGCGGGTAGAGGAAGATGCCGAGCAGCAATCCCGGCGTCAAGGCCGGCGGCACGTCCTGCACGAAGCGCACCATCGGCACCTTGCTGACGAGGTACCCCAGCCCGAGCGAAACCAGATAGCCGGAGACCAGAAAGATGAGTCCGGCGCGCCTGCTTATAGACTTGTCGCGCGGGGCCTCTTCGCGGAAGACCGACGTCAGGTGGTCCGGGACTTCGTAAGTGTACCGCGTGAGCACAAGCGCGAGGTTCTTTATCAAGTAGACCAGCCCATAGAGCGCAAGCGCGACCAGTGCGACTCGCCCGATGATGTCCAGCCTCTGAATGATCGGCGGGTTCACGAGCATGACGTAAAAGCTTGAGAAGAAGAGCGGCACCACGACCAGGACGGCGTGGCTGCGCGCGGCGGTCTCCTGCCGCTCGCGCGCGAGTATCTCGTCGACCATGCGGTTGAACTCGCGCTCCATCTCGACGACCTCGGCCGCGCGGGAGGCGTAAAAAGTCCGGCGCGAATAATGATACTGGCCGCGGTCATAGGCGGCTCGCCTATTCGCATCGATCAGAACGTGGTACGCCTCGTTGATGGCCGCGAATCGCGCGTTGGCGTCGGGCGATGCGGAAACGTCCGGGTGACACTGGCGCGCTAGCTTGCGGTATGCAGACTTTATTTCTCCTGTGCTAGCGCTCGGAGAGACTCCAAGAATACCGTAGAGATCCGTCATGACTTCCAAATCCAATCTATGGGAGCGGCGCTCTACCTTGGGCCTGATGCCTGCTCGGGGAAACCGGTGCAAGTGGCGATTTATGGCGACTATTCTACAGAATGAAAAGCCGCTGGCCCTGTTTACAGACTAATATTACTACTCACTTTTCTGCCGCTCAAGAGATTTTCTTTCCGGGCTTGAGGCGGCGGGTTACGGCCTGGAGCCCTTCATCTTTTGACGTGTCGAGGCCGTATTGATGTGACATATCGCCGCGGCAAGCGCGTCCGAGGCGTCGAGGGGTTCGGGCGGGTCTTTGAGCCCTAAAAGCAGCCGCACCATCTCTTGAACCTGATGCTTTTCGGCGCGGCCATAACCTACGAGGGCCGATTTAATCTCAAGAGGCGAATACTCGAAGACGGGCACCCCAGCCCGCGCGGCCGCCACGAGGATCACCCCGCGCACGTGGCCCAGCTTGAGCGCGCTCTTGACGTTGACGGCGTAGAAGGTCTCTTCGACGGCGCAAGCGTGCGGGCGCAGGCGTTCGATCACCTCTTCGAGTTTCTGCGTGATGATGTAAAGGCGCTCGGCGAAGGCGAAGCGGGCGGGCGCGCGAATGCCGGCGTACTCGACCAGCTCGTAACCGCCGCCCAGGCTGTCGATCACCCCGTAGCCTGTGGTGTCGCTGCCAGGGTCGACTCCCAGAACGCGGAGCCGCCGGTCGGCCGAGCCCGCACGGTCAGAGGGAGAGCGGCTTGCGAAGTCAACGCTCAACCGGCCGCCTCCATCTCTTCGGCTGGAATATCAAAGTTGGCGGCGACGCTAGCAACGTCGTCGTGGTCTTCCAAGGACTCCATCAAGCGCAAGACCTGTTGCGCCGTGGCCCCCGACACCTGAACCGAGTTCGTAGGTCGCATGACGATTTCGGCCGACAGCGGTTCGATGCTCGCCGCCTTTATGGCGTCGAGTACCGTGTTGAAATCCTCCGGCGCGGTCACCACCTCCCAGGAGACTTCGTCGTCCGAGACATCTTCGGCCCCCGCATCTAAAGCCAGCTCCATGATCCGCTCCTCGTCGACCGCGGCGCGGTCTACGATGATCGTGCCCTTCTTCTGAAACATCCAGGCGACCGAGCCGTTCTCGCCGAGGTTCCCCCCATTCTTAGAAAAGAGGTGGCGAATCTCGGCGACGGTCCGAGTGCGGTTGTCAGTCTGCGCCTCAATGAATATCGCTACGCCCCCCGGCCCGTAGCCCTCGTAAGAGATGTCTTCGATCGCCGCGCCCGCGATCTCGCCGGTGCCGCGTTTGATCGCGTTCGTCATGGTGTCTTTGGGCATGTTCATAGCCTTGGCGTCGTCCATGGCTTTACGAAGACGAGGGTTCCCCGTGGGGTCTCCGCCGCCGACCCTGGCGGCGACGGTGAGCTCCTTTATCAACCTGGAGAACATCTTGCCGCGCTTGGCGTCGATGGCCCCCTTCTTGTGCTTGATCGAATGCCACTTCGAATGTCCTGACATAAGAGTTTCTCTGACCTCCGTTTCTCCCGTGCAGTATACGCCAAGCGCTTTAAGGCGGGCAACGAGCCGACGGTGTGGGTGATAGTGTCGGAAAGGTGTGTTGCTAAGCAAGATTGTAGGGGCAGCTCTGGTTGCTGCCCCCGGTACTTGATTCTTAATGGTTCCCGTTGCGCCCGTCGCCTGAGACCGAAGCTGACGCCTTCTCTGAATTCTCCGCGGTCTGTCGGTCGATCATGCGGTAGAGCGTCTTGCGATCTACCCCAAGTATCTGAGCAGCGCGCGACTTGTTGCCGCCCACCGCGCTCAGCACGCGCAAAAGGTAGTTAGCTTCGAGCTGCTCAAGCGTCGGCAACTCTCCGTCGGGAAGTATGTCGTTCATCACAGAGGCCACGGTCGGGGTTGAGACCATCTCCGGCGGCAGGTCCTCTAGCCTTATGATGCCGTTCGATAGCGCCGCGAGCCGCTGCATAGTGTGCTTCAGCTCGCGCACGTTGCCGGGCCAGTGATAACACTCCAGCGCGAGCATGGCGTCCTTTGTCACAGACAACTGCCGCCCTCTGATGTTGTACTGGTTGAGGAACGCGAGCGACATCGTGTAGATGTCTTCCCTGCGCTCCCTGAGCGGCGGGAGCGTGATGGCCACTCCCTGCAAGCGGTAGAGCAGGTCCTGACGAAACAGGCCGCTCTCGACCAGAGCCTGCGGCTCGCGGTTTGTCGCGGCGAGCACGCGGACGTTTACTCGCTTCCTTGTGTTTGAACCGAGCGGGCGTATCTCGCCTTCCTGAAGCGCGCGCAGCAGCTTGACCTGGAATGCCGGTGACGTTTCTGTGACTTCGTCCAGGAGGAGCGTCCCGCCGTCCGCCTCTTCAAACAACCCGCGCCGCACCATGTCGGCCCCCGTAAAAGCGCCGCGCGTGTGGCCGAAGAGCTCCGATTCCAGCAGAGTGTCGGGCAGCGCCCCGCAGTTGACGGCGACGAATGGCCTGTCCGCCCGCTCGCTCTTGCGGTGTATGAGCCTCGCGATCAGCTCTTTGCCGGTCCCCGATTCCCCATAAATGATGACCGGCAGCTCCGTGGCCGCCACGCGCGTCGCGGTCTTCACGACCTCAATCATCGCGGGGCTGTTGCCCAGGATCTCATGCGAGACGGCCTTCTGGATCTCCACCTCTATCAGCTTGCTCGGGTAGCGGCGCTGCTCGACGGCCGACGCTATTGCCTGGAGGACGCTTATAGAGAACGGCTTGCAGATGTAATCATTAGCGCCTTTCTGAACGGCTTCGATCGCGGCCTCGACAGACGCCTGGCCGGTCATCAGAACGATCTCGGACTCCTGAGCTTTGTTCTCGCGAAGGGCCTTCAACACGTCGAACCCGCTCAGGCCATCCATCACTACGTCGCAAAAGACCAGATCGAAGTCATACTGGGCGGCAAGCTCCAGCGCCTGGCTGCCGCTCGACGCGGACCAGACCTGATACCCCCTGGCGTTCATAGCGTTCACAACAATATCCCGCACCGCATCCTCATCATCTACCACTAAGACTCTCATATCCACCTCTCCAAAAGGTTTCGACTACGGCAAATGCACGGCAAACCCCGTTCCGTTCCTCGAACGCGCATAAATGGCGACATTCGTTCGTCGGAGCTCGCGCGCCGGGGGCTTCGCCGAGGAGAATCGCCACACGCTCGAAATACGGTGTGGAGTTTCGGACCACTTTTCTTGACGTGGAGTCCCTAATAAGTCTCTTTTGTTTTTGCTTTTCAGAGTCGAAAGTAATATAGTTCACTTTTCACAATCAGACAAGCCAGGTGCGAGTAAAAGAATAGAAAGAAATGCTATTCGCAACTGTCCCTTGCGCAACTGAAAGATAGAAGTCTGGCTATTGTCTGAAGGATGAGATAGACTGACGCGTAATACCTCGGTGTATTTATAACGAGACTAGAACCTTAATTGCCCGGCGTTACTGTCCCCAATCAGATAGTCTGAGTAACAGAAGTTAAAGGGCGGGAGCCTCGCCCGGGTTCGCACCCGGATGTAACAGGTAGACCTCCCCCGGTTGGATTACGAGGGCTGATCATTTAGCGGGCTCTCTAGCGCGGTTCATACGCGACCATGTTGCCGAAAGACATAGAGAGTTGACGAAGCGAAACGAAGACCTACACCGCGAGATTGGCGAGCGCAAGCGCGCGGAGGCCGCGCTCCTGGAGAGCGAGGAGCGTTTCCGCCTGCTCGTCGAGGGCGTCAGCGATTACGCCATATACATGCTTGACCCGGATGGCTACGTCGTTAGCTGGAATAGCGGCGCGATGAACATCGAGGGCTACTCGCCGGAAGAGATCATCGGCAGACATTACTCATGTTTTTTCACCGAAGAGGAAATCGCCGCGCGCGTGCCCGACCGGGACATGGAAGAGGCCGTCAGCCGCGGGCGCGTGGAGGTCGAAGGCTGGCGCGTGCGCAAGGACGGTTCGCGCTTCTGGTCCACGGCCCTCATCACCACGCTGCGCGACGAGCGGGGCCGAGTCCGCGGCTTCTCCGCCGTGTCGCGCGACATCACGGAGCGCAGGCAGGCCGAACAGTTCCGCCGCGAATTCAGCCTCAGGCTGGAGCGGCGAGTGGCGGAGCGGACTGCGCAGTTGGAGGCCGCCAACCGCGAGCTCGAAGCATTCTCTTACACGGTATCGCACGACCTCCGCGCGCCGCTTCGCCACATAGACGGGTTCGTCCAGCTCCTGAACAAGCGAGAAAGCGAGAGGCTCGACCCGACCTCGGCTCGTTACCTGCGCATCATCGGCGAGGCGGCAGGCCGTATGGGTAAGTTGATCGACGAGTTGCTCGCGCTTTCGAGGACCGGGCGGGCCGAGATGCGCGTGACCCGCGTCGATCTCAACGCCCTTGTCGAGGAAGCGCGGCGCGAGCTCGCTCCGATAATGTCGAACAGGAAGGTCCGCTGGGATGTATCGAAGCTGCCGGCGGTCGAGGGCGACCGGACGCTGTTGAAGCTCGTTGTGATAAACCTGCTTTCAAACGCGCTCAAGTACACCTCGACGCGCCGCGAGGCCCACATAACGATCGGGTCAGAGTCGGGCGAAGACGGCCGGGCGGTGGTATTCGTGAAGGACAACGGGGTCGGGTTCAACATGAATTATGTCGACAAGCTCTTCGGCGTCTTCCAGCGGCTCCACAGAGAAGAGGAGTTCGAGGGGACGGGCATAGGGCTGGCCACAGTCAGGCGGATCATCCACCGCCACGGCGGCGAGGCCTGGGCCGAGAGCGAGGAAGGTCGCGGGGCCACATTCTTCTTCTCAATCACGTCGGCCCCCGCGAGGAGGTGACAGCAGATGTACGCGAAGCGGATTCTTCTGGTCGAGGACAACATGAACGACATCGAGCTGACGCTGGCGGCGCTGGAGGAGCACCGATTGAGCAACCAGGTCGACGTGGTGCGCGACGGCGTCGAGGCCATCGACTACCTCTACAAGCGCGGGGCCTACAGCGACTGCTCGCACAGCCTGCCCATGGTGATGCTGCTCGACTTGAAGATGCCGAGGATGGATGGCCTTGAGGTGCTCAGGCGCGTCAAGCGCGACGACGAGCTGAAGACTATACCCATAGTCATGCTCACGTCGTCGCGCGAAGAGCAGGACGTTGTGGAGAGCTACAAGCTCGGCGTGAACGCTTACGTCGTCAAGCCCGTGGCCTTCGACAATTTTGTCGCCGTGGTGAAACAGTTGGGACTCTTCTGGGTGTTGATAAACGAGCCTCCCCCTGACGTGCCGCCCAAGCATTGACCGCTCAAAGAAGTGGGATGAGCGGGATCGGGTGACGCAGGTCAGTAAACACGTCAGGTCCGCCTTGCGGGCGGCGAGCGATAGTACCCCCTATCGGCCCGCATAAGCAGGACCGCAGCAACGGAGGAATAAATGGCTAGTGAGTTACGGCTGCTTATTCTCGAAGATAAACCTCACGACGCGGAGCTGGATGTGGCCGTGCTTGAAGACGCAGGCTACAGGTGCAAGTGGGACCGCGTAGATACTCGCGAGGAGTTTATAAAACGGTTAGACCGGCCGGACTTTGAGATAGTGCTTTGCGACTTCAGCCTTCCGTCATTCGATGGCTTGGCGGCGCTGGAACTCTTCACTGCCCGCAACCTCGACATCCCCTTCATATTCGTCTCGGGCACGCTGGGCGAGGACATTGCCATAGAATGTTTGAAGGCGGGCGCTACCGACTACGTGGTGAAGTCGCACCTGTCGCGGCTGGGGCCTGTGGTCGCGAGGGCGCTTCGCGAAAGGAACGAGCAGAGCAAACACAAGCAGGCCGCGCTGGCGCTTCGCGAATCGGAAGAGCGGCTCCAGGCGATACTCGATAATTCGCCCGCGCTGATCTACACGAGGGACAAAGATCTCCGCTTCACGTTCGTCAACAGGCGGTTCGAGACGCTGTTCGGGGTGAAGAAAGAGAGCATGAAGAACAAGACCGCGCACGAGCTGTTCGCGCGTGAGGTGGCCGACATTCTGATCTCCCACTGCGGCGAGGTTCTCAGCGAGAAGGCCCCTAGAGAGTTCGAAGAGGTGATCCCG
Organism: Blastocatellia bacterium; assembly: GCA_035249305.1. Taxonomy (GTDB): domain Bacteria; phylum Acidobacteriota; class Blastocatellia; order UBA7656; family UBA7656; genus DASUNP01. Next base: position 48,793 of record DATFGQ010000022.1, read on the forward strand.
CACGAAGACGCGCCGCACACGTACGTGACGATCAGGTTCCCGCTCTACGACTCCGAGCATGCGCTGTCGGGTCTTTGCAGCATCTCGACGGACGTGACCGAAAGCAAGGTGCTCGAAGAGCAGCTCCGTCAGGCGCAGAAGATGGAGGCCATAGGCCGGCTGGCGGGCGGCGTTGCTCATGATTTCAACAACCTGCTGACGGCCATCATAGGCTACAGCCAGATAGTCCTGGCCAGCCTCGGCCCGAACGACATGCTCCGCAAAGAGGTCGAAGAGATTCAAAAGGCGGGCAAGCGCGCCTCCGCGCTCACGAGCCAGTTGCTGGCCTTCAGCCGCAGGCAGGTCCTCCAGCCTAGCGTGATCGACTTGAACGTCGTCGTCGGCAACACCACGAAGATGCTGCGCCGGCTTATAGGCGAAGACATCCACCTCGAAACGATCCTCTCGCCCGAACTCGGCCGCGTGAAGATAGACCCGGGGCAGATCGAACAGGTGATAATGAACCTCGCCGTCAACGCGCGCGACGCCATGCCCGCCGGCGGCAAGCTCACCATTGAGACGAACAACGCCCCGCTCGACGAAGCATACGTCCGCGAGCACATAACGGTCGAGCCGGGCCGTTACGTGATGCTCGCCGTGACAGACACGGGCTTAGGGATGAACTCGGAGACGCGCTCTCACATCTTCGAGCCTTTCTTCACGACGAAGGAGAAAGGGATGGGGACCGGCCTCGGCCTGTCGATGGTCTATGGGATCGTCAAGCAGAGCGGCGGGAACATCTGGGTCTATAGCGAGCCGGGTCAAGGGACGACCTTTAGGATTTACCTCCCGCAGGTCGAGGAGGCCGAGGAGGCCGCCTCGCAGCTTGACGACGCGGAGTACCTCCCGCGCGGCACTGAGACCGTACTGCTCGTCGAAGATGAACAGGCAGTGCGCGACCTGTCGGCGCGCATACTCCGCGAGCTCGGCTACACGGTCTTCGAGGCGAGCAACGGCGAAGAGGCGCTCGCCATATCGAATGAGCGCGCTCATGGCGAGATCCAGCTCCTGCTGACCGACGTGGTGATGCCGCAGATGAGCGGCAAGCTGCTTACCGACCTGGTTAAAGCGGCGCGGCCGGGGATAAGAATTCTTTTCTCGTCCGGGTATACGGACAACGCACTGGTTCACCACGGCTCTCTTGCGCCCGGCACGGCTTTTCTCCAAAAGCCTTTCTCTCCGGGCGCGCTCGCTCGCAAGGTCCGCGAAGTGCTCGACAAGAGAGATTAGCCTGTGATGTGACCCATTGGTATCTACACATGTCCAAGCAGTAGTAAGAGGCAGACACGCGCTTGGGTAATAAGCTCTTTGTGATAGCAAGTTAGCTTACAGCTCCTTTCCAGCCAAAAGTTCACCTGTTTGTAGGAGAGATGCTGTAAAAT
>DATFGQ010000023.1:0-52870 GCA_035249305.1 Blastocatellia bacterium
GCCCGTGTGCGAGAAGAGCTCTTTGAGTATCTCCGTAGCCTCCGCGCGCCCATCCTCGACGGCGCTTATCGCGCGGGCAATCGCCCTCTTTTCGCCCTTCAAGATTCTTTCGGAAATGTCCATAGCTCTGAGTCCTGAGTGCTGAGTGCTGAGTCCTGAGTAATTGTCTTTCACTCAGCACTCAGCACTCAGGACTTCTTTATGCCCTCAACAACTGGCGGGCGATCACGGTCCGCTGTATCTCGCTCGTCCCCTCGCCGATCGTGCAGAGCTTAGAGTCGCGCCAGTACTTCTCGGCGGGGTAGTCCTTGATGTACCCGTAGCCGCCGTGAATCTGGACCGACTGCTCCGAGACGCGGACGGCCACCTCGCTCGCGAAGAGCTTCGCCATGGAAGACTCTTTCGTCGTCACCCTGCCCTTGTTCTTCAACGCCGCAGACTGGTACGTGAGCAGCCTTGCCGCCTCTATCTCCGTAGCCATGTCGGCGAGCTTGAATTGAATCGCCTGGAATTCAGCGATCGGCCTGCCGAACTGGTAGCGCTCTTTTGAATATCGCAGCGCCGCCTCGTATGCGCCCTGCGCGCAGCCGACCGCGAGCGCGGCGATCGATATTCGCCCGCCGTCTAGGACCTTCATCGCCTGTATGAAGCCCTGGCCCGGCTCGCCTATCAGGTTCGAGTCGGGCACGAAGCAATCGTCAAAGACGATGGCGGCCGTGTCGCTGGCGCGCATGCCGAGCTTGTTCTCTTTCTTGGCGATCGAGAATCCTTTCGCGCCCCGCTCGATTATGAACGCCGATATGCCGTGAGAGCCGGCCGTGCGGTCCGTGATCGCAAGCGCCACGGTCGTCTCGGCGAAAGTCGCGTTGGTGATGAAGTTCTTAGAGCCGTTAATGACCCAGCCGCCGTTGCGCCGCGCGGCGACTGTGCGCATAGAGCTTGCGTCGGAGCCCGAGCTGGGCTCGGTCAGACCCCACGCAGCGAAGTGCTCCCCGCGGGCCAGCGGGTCGAGGTACTTCTCCTTCTGCTGGTCGTTGCCCCCTATGAAAATGTGGCCCGCGCCTAAAGAGTTGTGCGCGGCTATAGAGAGCGCTATTGAAGGGTCGACGCGCGCGAGTTCTTCGATGATCGTGGCGTATTCGATGTAGCCCATCCCCGCGCCGCCGTACTCTTCCGGGAAGAGCACCCCCATGACGCCGAGCTCGGCGAACTTCGGCCGCAGCTCTACGGGGAAGTGCTGCGACTCGTCCCACTCCGTCACGTGAGGCTTCAGCTCGGCCTCGGCGAATTCGCGAATCGTCCGCTTTATCTGCTGCTGCTCTTCGTTAAGCTCAAATTCCATCAATCCCTCCAAAAAAGTGCGCTATAGATGAACTATGGCGAGCTAATAGTAACTCACCATTTTACACGGCCGGCGGAAAAAAAGCATGTGCAAGGAGGCGAGGTTTTGTCCTAAAGACGGGGTGAATAGATAGCCTGTAGGGGCAGCCCTTGTGGCTGCCCGGATCGCGCGTTAGCGCGATGACAGTCATGGCCGCCGTGCGCGAAGCGCATCATGCGCCATGGCCCCTACAATAAACTCTGTCAATCAGTCTTTGCGTTTTCGCTTCTTAGGCGGGGGCTCGGGCTGAAAGAACCTTCTGATCTCGCGGCCGGTCATCTCGCGGTATTGTCCCACGGCCAGCCCTTCGTCGGTTATGTGCCCTATGCGTACGCGGCGGAGCTTTGTGACAGAGTGGTGAATCGAATCGAACATGCGGCGGATCTGCTGGTTCTTGCCCTGGCGCAGAGTCACTTCATACCAGGCGTTGCCGCCCTCTTTCGTCCGCTCGATCAGCCTGATCTCGGCGGGGGCCGTACGCGCCTCGTCCAGGCGCACGCCTTTCCTGAGTCTTTCGATGTGCTGCTCGGCGGGCGAGCCTTTCACTTTCACGTGATAGACCTTCGCGACTTTGCCGCCCTCGGTGAGCATCTTCGTAAGCTCGCCGTCGCTCGTTAGAATGATCAGCCCTTCGCTGTTAAAGTCGAGCCGGCCAATGGGGTGAAGCCCGCGCCTCGCCGCGGCCGGCACCAGGTCCATGACGAGCGGGCGCTTGAGCGGGTCGGATACCGACGACAGGTAGCCGCGCGGCTTGTTGACGAGCAGGTATCGTTTTTCGCGGCCCGCCTGGTTTGAGATCAGCTTGCCGCGCACCTTGATGTGATCGCGCTCGGGGTCTGCCTTCGCGCCCAGCTCGGTGACGAGCTTGCCGTTGACCGTGACCTCGCCCCCAGCGATCATCTCTTCGGCCGCGCGGCGCGAAGCGATCCCCGCCGCCGCTATTATCTTTTGAAGCCGCTCTTGCATATCTCTTACAAGTTTTACCTTTTGCGCTGGTCGAAGCAGACGACGCTGCCGAGCAGCGATTTCGCTTTGCGCTTGACCGAGGCCAGGATGTTGCTGATCTCCAGCGGGTGGTTGAACAGCCGCTTCGTGTTTGTGACGACCGCGATCGAGATCGCCATAAGCGGGTACCGCTCGACCCCGCCCCGCCGGCTCTCCGCCTCAAGGTAGCCGCGCTCCAGGTCCCGCTCGTTATAAAACTCCAGGTTCATCCTGTCGAACTCGGCGGTCATGCGGCCCAGGATGTGGCGGACCTCGTCTAACGACCCTTCATCTTCGCGCGGCCTGTCGTTGCTGAACCCTATCAGAAAATCATCGCCGCCGATGTTGCCTATGAATACTTCGTGAGGGCAATCCTTCGCCGTGCGCACGATCAAATCGGCGGTCGTCTTCAGCACCTCGTCGCCTTTCAGGAAGCCGTAGCAGTCGTTGTAGGCTTTGAAATTATCTATGTCGGCGTAGGCGGCGGCCCAGAATCTCAGCTTCTGCTTCGCGCACCTCTGAAGGAACCGCTCGACCTGGCGGTTCCCCGGCAGCCCCGTCAGCGGGTTGATGCTCTGGAGCGCGGACCGGCGGCAGAGCGCGTTTATGTGAGCTATGAGGTTCTCGAACGAGAAAGGCTTCTGTATGTAATCGTCAGCGCCCGCGGCCAGCAGCTCTATCTCGCTGCGCTCGCCTCCGACGGCCGTCAGCATGATGATCGGGAGGTGTGCCGTCTTTGCCGACGCGCGCAGGCGCGACAGCACCGTCCAGCCGTCCAGGTCCGGCAGCATCACGTCGAGCAGCACGAGGTCGAACTGCTCGCCGTTGTCCCCGTTCGTCACCCTCAAAAGCCCGTCGCCTCCCGACAGCGCCAGCGTCACGTTAAAGCCTTCGCCCTCCAAGACGGTCTGCAACGCATCGGCCATGTGCTTGTCGTCCTCTATGACCAGGACGTTAGGAGAGGGGAATAGCATGCGGGAAATCTCGGCGGTGGTCAGTACGCCCATGCACGTCTCCTGCGACCGGGAGGGGTGTCGCCTGGCTGGATTTGATCTCCGGTTCTCGCGGCCCAGGGTAGTCCGGGCCGTAACGTCAAAGAATAAAGAACGGGGGCTCGCCCAATTCTATATGTTATGAAGGCTACATGTCTAACTGCTCATGAGGTCTTCGAAGTCTTCCAGATTCGGCAGCTCGGTCAGGTCGTTAAGCCCGAAGTGGACCAGGAACTCTTTCGACGTGCCGTAGAGCATAGGCCGGCCGACCACCTGCTTGTGGCCCTTAGCGACGATCAGCCGCTTGTCGAGCAGCGTCTTTATCGCTGAAGTGGAGGTGACGCCGCGTATCTCCAGTATCTCGGGGATGGTGATCGGCTGTTTGTAGGCGATGACGGCCAGCGTCTCTAGCGCCGCGAGCGAAAGCCGCGCCGAGGGCTGCGCCTTCAAGTAGCGGCGGACGTACTCGCTCAAGTCCGGCCGCGTGGAGATCCTGTACCCGCCCGCGATCTGACGCAGCTCAAGCCCGCCCGCGCGCTCGCGGTAATCGACTATCAAGCTCTCGATCGCGGCTTCAATATCTTCGGCGCTCTCGCCCTCAAGGATAGCAGCGAGCTGCTTGAGGCTTATCGGGTCCTCGGATACGAATATTAACGATTCGATAATCGGTTTTAATTCATCGATGATCATAAGCAGTTCTGAGTCCTGAGTCCTGAGTCCTGAGTCCTGAGTGAGAGCAGTTAACTCAGCACTCAGCACTCAGCACTCAGGACTCTATTCCCTCTCGCCTTGTAATTATGATGTCGCCGAACATCTCGGATTGAACGAGCCGGACCTCAAGCTCCTTGACGAGCTCAAGGACCGCCAGAAAGATCAGCACTAACTCGCGCTTGCTGTGGGCGCGCTCGAACAGCAATCGCGCGCTCACCTCGTCCGCCTCGCCGAGCATGAGCTTGATCTCCGTGATCTTTTCGGCCATCGTCATCTCGTCGCGGGCGATCTCGATCTCGGTGATCGCCCGCTGGCGGTTCAGCACTTCGCGAAAGACTTCGAACAGTTGAAAGACCGTGGCCGCGACTTCGGGGTTGCTCTTGTCCGCCTCGACGACCGCGCGGCCGTAGGCGGCCGACTCTATCGTAGCGCGCTGGTGCAGCACGTTGGCCGCCGCTTTGAACTTCTGGTGCTCAAGCAACTGGTAGACGAGCTCCGCTCGCGGGTCTTCCGCCTCCGCGCCTTCGGTCGTCGCGTCGCGCGGCAACAGCATCTGCGACTTGATCTGAATGAGCGTCGCCGCCATGACCAGAAACTCTCCCGCCACGCCTATGTCCAGCTCCTGCATCGCGCGCAGGTAGTCGAGGTACTGCTCCGTGATGCGCGCGATCGGTATGTCGTATATCGACACCTCTTCTTTGCGTATCAAGTAGAGCAGCAGGTCGAGCGGCCCTTCGAAAGCTTCGAGCTTGACCTTATACTGGTCCGCCTCGTCGGCGAACTCGGGCTGCGATTCCAACTCCTGTGTAAGGGCTTCTTTCATCTCTAATCCCAATCCATCTTGATGGCGCGGCGGACTTCGGCCATCGTCCTTTGGGCTTCGAGGGCCGCGCGGCGCGACCCTTCCTTGATAACGGCGACGACCTCTTCGGGCCGTTCGCGCAGCGCGCGGCTGCGCTCTGCAATCGCGCCGTAGCGTTCGACGATCGAATCGGCGAGCGCGCGCTTGCGGTCGACGCAGCCTATGCGAGCGTTGCGGCAGTCGTCGTCAAAGCGGTCTGCTACCCCTGTGGCGACAAAGAAGCGGTGCATCTGGCACACGTCGCACGATTCGGGGTGGCCGGGGTCGCTGCGCCTTATGCGCGTGCGGTCGGTTATCATCTGCCGCGCCTTCTCGCGCACCACGTCGGGCGGGTCTATCAGGTAGATCGCGTTGCCGTAGCTCTTAGACATCTTCCGCCCGTCGGTGCCGGGCAGCACGAGCACTTCCGTGTGCATCTCTTTCGGCTCGGGGAAGACGTCGCCGAAAAAGTTGTTGAAGCGGCGCACGATCTCGCGCGTGATCTCGACGTGCGAAGCCTGGTCCTTGCCTACGGGCACGTAGTCGGCCTTGTACATGATGATGTCGGCGGCCTGCAAGACGGGGTAGCCGAGAAAGGCGTAGTTGCCAATATCTTTTTCGGCGATGTTGTCGCGCTGCTCCTTGTAGGTCGGCACGCGCTCAAGCCAGCCTAGCGGGGTGACCGCCGACAGTATCAAATGAAGCTCCGCATGCTCGGGGACAAGCGACTGCACGAATATGGTCGAGCGCTGCGGGTCGAGCCCGGCGGCCAGCCAGTCGCTCACCACGTCGAGCGTGTTCTGGCGGATCGCGCTCGTGTCGGCGTAGTCGCTCGTCAGGGCGTGCCAGTCGGCTATGAAGAAGTAGCAGTCGTATTCGCCCGAATCCTGTAGGCGCACCCAGTTCTTGAGCGCGCCTTCGTAGTTGCCCAGGTGCAGGTTGCCCGTGGGCCGCATGCCGCTAACGATTCTCTTCTTTCTGTCAGGTTCTTGAGACACCGGATCAACCTTCTACTCTTTTTCTAACCCCCGATCACCAGCAGCTCCACAAAACTGTAAACCGGGGTGATAATCCAACCGAGCACGGGAGTCCATATCAACGCGAGGAGCAGGATAAACCCATAGGGACGGATCTGGGCGTACGCCTGCGCCATCTCGTAAGGCAAGATGCTCTCAAGCACATGGCTGCCATCGAGAGGCGGTATGGGTATCAAGTTGAAGACGCCGAGTATGACGTTCAGCACCAGCAGCACGCTGAGCAGTTTTGCCGCCGGCTCCATGACCGCCCCCTCCTCGGCCGGCATGATTACATAAAACGGGGCGGCCTCGGAGACATGCGCGGCGCGTATCTGACTCGTCTCGGGGTCGCGCACCAGCGGGCGCTCGACGACGCCGCTCATCAACATCCCATTAATGATAAGAAGCGCCACGGTCGCCAGGATGAAATTGCTTATAGGCCCGGCCGCCGAGACCATTATGTTCGCCTTCGTCTTGTTGCGCCACAAAAGCGGGTTCGTCTCTACGGGCTTGGCCCACCCGAACATCGATATGCCGCCGCTCATAAAGCCCATAAGCGGGATTACGAGAGTGCCGATCGGGTCGATGTGCGCTATGGGGTTCAGCGTTATCCGCCCTTGATAGCGCCCCGTGTAATCGCCGAACCGCTCCGAGGTCCATGCGTGCGCCGACTCGTGGAACGACAGCGAGAACAGGAATACGACGAACCAGATTATCAAATCGCCTATCGGGATTGTGAACAGGGAGGCGAAGGAAAAAAGTAAGGTTTCACCAAATATCATATTGACCAATCGTGTCGGCTCCTTCGGCGCGCCTGCCCGCTTTCTATCTCCTGTTGCAAAACTAGCACGCGGTCTGATGAGTGTCAAACATGCCACATATGGCCGATGGTCTGCTTCGCACACGGCGGCGCGGAGAGTCTTACTATTATTCTCTCTGTGGCTGTGTGCCTCTGCGGCAATCTCTTTATTAGAAAGGCCAGTAGCCTTCGATCCCCAGCGGCACGCGGAATATCTCGCGGTTCGAGGCCAGCACCATGTTCCCCGCGTCGTCAAAACAGAGCCCGACCATCGCAATGCCGGCTACGATCATCTCTGCCTCGGCGTCGGGCGTGATCCTGACGATACCGCGGTGGCCGCGACGGCTCGCGGCGACGTAGAGGTTGCCCGCGCGGTCGAAGGCCAGCCCCTGAGGGCGGCCCAGCCCCGTGAAGAACCTCGTCACCACCCCGTCGCTGCCTATCTTCATCACCGAGTCGAAGCTGGAAAGCGAAGGGCCTGTCACGTACAGGTTGCCGTCTGGCCCGAACGCAAGGTGGTAGGCGGCCATGCTCGGCTCGACGGTCGCAAACGTAGTAGGCTCGCCGATCTCGTTGACAATGTAGATGGTCCCGCTGCGGTCGCCCACGAACAGGCGGCCCTGAGAGTCGAAGGCGATGCCGGTCGCGAGCCCCAGGTTGCGCGCGAAGACCTCGGCGTCCTTAAACGGCGTGACGCGGTAGACCGACCCGTCGTACCGGCTCGTTATAAACATCTCGCCGTCCGGGCTGAAGGCAAGCCCCGTGGGGTTTATGAGGTCGGTCAAAAACGGCTCGCTCTCTCCGTCAGGCGTGATCTTGTAGACGGAGACGGGGACCTTCTGTCCGCGCGTGCCCGAAAGCGTTGTGTAGATCGCCCCGTTGTCACGGTCGTAGGCGGGGTTGGCGACGGGGTGGAGGTTCTCGGCAAGTTTCTGGCCCACGGTGAAGATCTGGCTGTTGCTCTCCGACCCGTTCGCCTCTATCGTCACTTGAATCTTGCCGCTGACAAGCTCGCTCGAAGGGATGGGCGCGATGATGCGCGTAGGCGAGGCGCTGATGGGGCGTGTCTGCGCGCCCCCGAACGTGACGCGGACCTTGTCGTAGGTCGAAAAGCTGAAGTCTTTACATGCGATAACGACCTCGCCGCCCTCGACGCCCGCTGCGGGTGATAGACTCTCGATCACTGGCTGAGCCATTATTGTCGCTTCCTCGACTCTCGTCTCCGATTTCGAAGTCAGATGACAATATTACGATGAAGGCACGTGATTGTCCACGAATACTAAAATCGCTGAAAGAGTGACTCAACGTCCGAGAGCGAGAGCGATTCAATGCTATTTATGATGTGATCGGCTTCGGCGAGCTGTTCGGCCGGGCAGGTGTTCGTAACGGCAATCGCGCGCATCCCCGCGCCGCGCGCCGACCGGACCCCGCGCGCCGAATCTTCTATGACTAAACAGTCCGCGGCCTTGATGCTTTGCGCGCTCGATCTATTCAAGGCTTCGAGCGCTTTTAGATAAGGCTCAGGGTCGGGCTTGCTCCTGGCGACATCCTCCGCGGTGATGACCGCCTTGAACATGTCTCGGAGGGCGGTCAGTTCGAGCACAAGCTCGACCTCGCGCCGGAGCGCGCTCGTGGCCACGGCCAGCGGGTACTTCATGGAAGCGTTTCGAATGAATCCTTCCACGCCGGGAAACAGCCGCAGCTCTTCGCGCATAAAACTGGTCGTGTAGGCGGCCTTGGCGGCGAGCAATTGCTCCACTTTGGCCTCGCCGACCTCAAGGCCGCGAATCTCGAAGGCCCGCTTGAAACATGCGCGGTCGTCCAGCCCCAGGTAGTTCTCGAAATACTCTTCGTCGGTTATGACGATCTCATCTTCTTCGAGGGTTTTTCTGAAGGCGGAGAGGTGTATCGGCTCTGTGTCGGCGATGACGCCGTCGCAGTCAAAGATGATGGCTCGTAGCATTGTTGTAATAGGGGAGTAAGAGAAGGGAAGCACCTACAGCGGCTTACGATTGTATGCGACGGCTTTTTCGGAGTGCGCCGACTTGTCGGCGCACTCCGAAGGAGCCGCTTCTTATTGCGGCCGGTTTCGCCGGCGTTCGTTAAGCTGCTTGAGCGCCTGCTCGGCTTCGTCGCGGGGGACCGCCCCGTCTTTGTTCAGGTCGAGCGCTTTGAACATACGCTCGTCGGTCATCTCGTCAGGGGTGATCTTGCCGTCTTTATTCTTATCGACGTTCTGGAAGAGGCTGTTCACGTCGACGCCGCCCGTGGCCTGAGCCTGCGCCTCGCTCATGGCCTGGAAGAAGCGGCCCATCTCTTCGTTCGTCAGCTCGCCGTTCTTGTCTGTATCGAGCGCGTCGAACATCTGGTTGAGCTTGGCGAACTCTTCGCGCGAGACTTTGCCGTTCTTGTCCCCGTCGAGGAAGCGGCTCATCCGCTCGCCGAGCTGCGGGCCGCCGCCGCCCATTCGAAAGGCTCTGCGAGTGCGGTCGAATTCCGCCTCGTCTATGAAGCCGTCCTTGTTCTCGTCCATGCGGTCGAACGCCTGCGGCGGCCACTGGCTCGGCAGCTCGTCGCGGGTGATCTTCTTGTCTTTGTTCTTATCCAGGTCGGCGAACGTAGGCATCTGGAACTGCGGCTGGCGCATGGGAACCGCGCTCCCCGAACCGTCGCTGCGCGGCTCTTGCGGGTCCTGCGCGTAAACGGAGGCCGCGCCGACGGCCAGGACCGCCGCCAGCATTAACATCTCAAAAAACTTCTTCATACTCCCTCCCCCTTGTCAAACGGATGCTAGAAACTGAACCTCAGCGACGCCTCGATCCTGCGCGAGCCGTCGAAACCGGCCGTGCGGTTCGCGAGCCCGAAGAAGGGCGAGGTCAGCGTGCCGTTGTAGTTCCCGAGGTTCGGATGATTCAACAGGTTATTAAAGTTCAATTGCAGCGTCAGGTTGTACTTGTTGCGGCTGTCGCCGCTGAAGAAACCTCCGCCGCCGAAACCGCCGCCGCCAGGCCCGCCTGGGCCTCTCGTTACCATCTGCCCGCCGGCGGGTCCGCCCTGGCCGCCGCGCCCCTGGCCGCGGTTCTGATTATTCCCACGCTGATTATTCCCGCGCTGACCTTGACCTTGCTGGTTCTGAGCCTGTTGACCTTGCCCGCTCGATTGCTGGCGGTTGGTCGCCTGGGCGGGGAAATTGCCGCCCTGAGGCGGCCCGAACCCGAAGGTCTTCGCTACGCTGAGATTGACGGAGACAAAGCTCGGCCCCTGGCCGAAGTTGCGCGGTATGATCTCGTCGCCCGGCTCCGGCGTCGGGTCAAAGACGCCGAACGCCGTCACGACCGCGCCCGGCTCTCCCGGCGTCGCAAAAGATGGCCGGTCTGAAAACGAGGTGTCGCCGTTGAGGTCGCGGCCCGTCGTGATGTTAAACGGCCTCCCGCTGTTCGCCCTTATGAACGGGCTGATGCGCAAGTTCCAGCGCGTCAGTATAGAGCCGCCGAAGAAGAACTGGTGGCGTATGTCCTGGCTTGCGCGGCCGTACTCGGTCGAAAGGTCGAACGGGTCCGCGGGCGTCGTGTAAGCGCTGTCCGAGTCGCTTCGCACCCTGGCCAGCGTGTAGTTGCCGAACATCGTGAAGGTGCGGCTGATGTTGGTGCGCGCGCCGAGCCTGAGCTCGTGCCTGTTAGAAGTCCCCGTAGATTCGAATTGAAGGATCGGCCCGGAGTTCGGGTCGGGCAGCACGGGGCCGTTGCCATCGACCGCTATTGGCGCGTTTATGTTGCGCGTCCTCAGCAGGTGCACGCCGCGATTCCACGTGTAGCCGACCGAGCCCAGTATCTTCCACGGCAGTTGCCGCTCGTAGTTCGTAGTCGCGATTATCGCGTAAGGCGCGTTCAAGTCTTCGGCCTTGACGCGGATCGTAGGCTGCTGCGCGATGGTGCCGGAAGTATCGGGAATGTTCGGGAAGAAGCCGGGCGCGAGGAATATGAACTGCTGCTGGTGCAGCCCGTCCAGGCGGAGCGCGTCGAAAGTGATGCCGCTGTCCAGCCTGTTATAAAAGACCCCGCCGCCGAATCTCAAAGTCGACGTGCGCTTCTTGTTCGACCATGCCATGCCCACGCGCGGGGCGAAGTTCATCTTGTCTTGCAGGTTCGTCTGGAACTCGTGGCGCAAGCCATAGGATAGCGTAAGCTGGGGCGACACGCGCCAATCGTCCTGCATGAACCAGCCCATCTCCCACTGCGAGAAGCCTACGAACGGGTCGCCGCGGTTGATCGAAAACTGCGCGGGCCGCGCCAGCGGCAGCCCGAGCAGCGTGTTGCGGTACTGTTCGAGCGACGCGAAGGTGTAGGTGCCGCCGAAGTTCGACCTGTTTATGTTCTCTATGCTGAAGGCGTCGGCGCGCACGCCGAACTTGAGCGTGTGCGTCTTGTAGCTGTAGGTCACGCTGTCGGTGAATTCTAGGCTGTCGTTCTTGTCGTCCCTGAACAGCGACCCCTGGTTGCCGCCCGAGGTGAAGGCGTCGAGCACCTGAATCGTCGGCGCGTCGCTCAGGGCCTGGGTCGTGAACGTGCGGCGCGTCAACTGCAAGCGGGCCTCGTTGACGGCGCGCTCGGAGACTATAGTGGTGAGCGAAAACCTCAAGTTGTCTTCGTGTATCGAGCGGTTGATGGCGCGCTCGGGCAGGTCGAACCCGCCTATGCCGAGGTTCTCGCCCTTGTTCTCCATGAAGCGGTAGCCCGCGCCTATCGTGTGCTTTTTCGTGGCCAGGTAGTCGGTGCGTATTTCGAAGTTGGAGACGCGCGTCGGCACCAGCAGCGTCGTGATGAACGGGACCGCCTCTAAAGTGTCGGGCGCGAGCGTCGTGGCGTTGATTACTTCGTTCTCGTCCTGCTCGCGCCGGTCGAAGTTCATGAAGAAGCCCCAGCGGTTGCGGATCAGCGGCCCGCTGAAATTCGCGCCGTAGCTGCGCGTCTGCAAAGGCGCTTTGAAGGTGGCGAAGGCGTTGCGCGCGTTCAGCGACTCGTCGTTGAAGTTGAGGCGGAACCCGCCGTGAAAAGTGTCCGAGCCGGGCTTGGTGATGATCTCGACGCGCGCGAATCCGGGCTCCTGGAATTCGGCCGCGAACGGGTTCGCGTTTATGCGGACCATCTGTATCGCCTCTTTCGGCGGGATGCGGCCGCGCTCGCGGAAGCCGCCGACGTAGATGGCCGTCTCGTCCGCCCCGCCGGCCGCGCCCGCCATCTGCTTGAGCGTGTCGAGCAGCTCGTCCGGGTCGTCGGGCAGCGCTTCGAGGTCTTTGTCGGTAAGCGTGATTGCCGAGAGGTTCTTGTCCGGCTCAGAAGAGATCGCCGCCTGGTCGTCCTTCACCTGAATCTCGTCTTTTATAAATACCGCAAGCGTTATGTCGAACGGCGCCGTGCGCCGCGCCGTCAGGTCTATCTGCTCGGAGAAGGGCGCGAAGCCCTCGACCTCGACCGTGATCGTGTAGACGCCCGGCTGGACGGCCGTGAAGCGGTAGCGCCCCTGCTCGTCGGTCTGGGTCGTGTACTTCTGCCCCTTGCCGTCGTCTAACACGACGGGCGCGGCGGGGATAAAGGCGCGCGTCTCGTCAATGACGGTCCCGCGCAGCTCGATGGCGCCCTGAGCGTGTGCGGTCGCCGAAAGCGCGACGAGGTTTAGCGCCAACAAGAGAAAGGTGAGCGTTCTGGCAATCAGTTTTTTCATAATCATAACTTCTCTAATTCAGCAAACCCCGAGTCCGGGTTCCATTTTGTTCTGTGGGGAGACGCTACTTCTTAAGCTTTTCGTTCATCTCCTCGCGGCGTCGGTCGCTCTCCTGCACCATCTCTTCGTACTTGGGCAACTGGTTCGGCTTGAGCACGGCGCGGATGCGGTCGCGCGACTGTTGGCGGACGGCGTCGAACCGCGGCTCGTACTCTTTCACGCGAGGTTGTAGATCGCGCCTGATCTCTATGTACTTCTCGTTGGTATCTTCCAGTATCGTGCGGATCGATTCCTTCTGGTCGTCGGAAAGGTCGAGCTTGTTGTCCATCTTCGTGAGCAGGTAGGTGGGGCCGTGAGGCGGGATGTCGGGGCTCGGCCCTTTGCTTGAGAAGCGCTCGTAGAGGTTCATCGACAGCGCGCCCGCCGCGAACCCTATCACGAATATCGAAAGCACGATCACGCGCGCTTTTGTCTGGCTGCTCGTTTTACTTTCCATTCTCTTTTTCCTCCACCGCAACTAGCGTTTCAAGTACGTCGTCGGGTGTCGGTTCAGGGTAGTCGTACAACTGATTGAACAACACTCGCTCTCTGGGACGAATCTCTGCCGTGTTAGTTTCGGCGGGCGCGCTCTTCGGCAACAGAGTCGCGCCTATGATCAGAAGCAGCAGCACGGCCATCGCCGGTATGAGCTGGCGGGCTGTGAGAAAGACGGCCGCCCACGACTCGTCGACGATCTGCGGCGTGGTCTCGGCGACGGGGCCGCGCGCTATCTGCGCCTTGAGCGCGGCGTAAAAATCGTCGCCGGGCCGCACGGGCTCGGGCGACGCGGTGAGGTCTAAGGCGGCGCGCCCCATCGTAAAGAGCCTGTGCTCGCGCGCGCACCGCTGGCAAGTTTGCAGGTGGCGCTCGGTCGCGGCACGGTCCGTGCCGCTCAAGCCGGCCATTAGCGCAAAGCGCCGGCGCGTCTCTCGGCAATTAATCGTTCCTGTTTGTTCGCTCATTCGCTTTTCCCTGCTTTCAGTTTTCCTTGCTTCCGCTCGGCGTTCAATAACAATCGTTTCATAGCTCCCCGGAGCAGGCGGCGCGCGCGGAAGGCCCGCACCTTTATCTTCGACTCGCCCCAGCCGGTCATCTCCGAAACCTCTTTGATCGAAAACCCGTCCCTGTCGATCAGGACCAGCACGACCCTATCTTCCGGCGTGAGCTTTGCCAGCAATCGGTCGGCAACCTCGGCCGCGTCCCGCTGGCGCTCGGCGCTCGCGTGTCGATCGCGCGCCACGTCCAGCATCTGTAGCTCGAACCACTCGTCCTCCTGCTCGCCCGATCGCGGCATCTGGTATTCGATCCGCCGCCGCTGCGCCCTCAGGTGGTCGTAGCAGGCGTTGACTGTGATGCGCGCCACCCAGGCCTCGAACGAACGGCCGAGCGTGAAACTCGATAGCGAAAAGTAAGCCTTAGCGAAGACCTCCTGCGCGATGTCTTCGACCATGTCGCGGCGGCGGAAGAAGCTGCCGACTATATTGAAGACGCGCGGGCTGTGGCGGCGCACGAGCGATTCGAACGCGTCTTGGTCGCCTGCGAGGCTCCGCTTTATAACCTCGTCATCGGTCCCCCGGTCGCGACCCTCCGCGTCCGCCTCGACGACCTCGACCCCGGCGAATGAGATCTCCCGCTCGTCAGGTTCCGACGAGTGGAGACTTGCTTGCTCGACTTCTTTAATGACCGACTGGGCAGCAGTAGGGGCACTGCGGTTATCGGCACGGGTCTGGCTCTTACGGTTGCCTCGCAAACGCCTGTTGATCCCTTCGCTTTCGTTTCACGCCTGCGCCCACCCGGCGCGATTGAGGTCTAGACAGTATTTACTATAGCCTGATAAACGTAACTAAGTTAAGTTTGTTCAGGTTTTTCGCCCGCCTGTCGCCCGATGGCGCAAACTGTATTTGCAAAGAGCCTGTGCGGTGAGCCCGTCCCGACCGGCTCACACAATATAAGACGCCTCACAAAACCGGTTAGTTACTAAAAAAAATAAGGATTAATATGGTTGGCGGTTTGCGGATTCAGAGTGTGATCTACTACAATGCTGGCGCTCGACAATCACGTATCCATTAAAGAAGACGATGTCCTTTCCCGAAGCCGCGAGAGTTGAACTGCCCATACTCCAAGAACTGGAAGCGACCGGCG
Source organism: Blastocatellia bacterium (assembly GCA_035249305.1). Lineage (GTDB taxonomy): Bacteria > Acidobacteriota > Blastocatellia > UBA7656 > UBA7656 > DASUNP01. The sequence goes on from DATFGQ010000023.1 coordinate 14,627, forward strand.
GTAGCGATCAGCTCCGCTACCTTTACGACCGCCTGGTGCGCTACTTCCCTCAGCTCGAAGCCGCGGACCTCGAAGAGCGCAGCTCGACGGGGCGTAGCCGCTGGCACATGTTGGTCCAGCGCGCCGGCCGCCAGCTCGCGGACAAAGGCGAGCTGCGCCGCGACAACACGCGCTGGCGTCTGACCGACCGAGGCAAACGGCGCGTCACGGCCGAGAGCCTTCAGGTCGTGGCCGACGAGCCTCGCGACGAGCCAAGCCTGCGCGAGGTGTCGCACGTAGAGGCGCAGCGGATGCTAGTCGAGATCGGCCAGATGCTCGGCCTTCATGCCGAAGCCGAATTCGAGCGCTATGACGTGGTCTGGCGCGACAGCCCGTCTTCTCCTCGCCTCAGCCATGTCTTCGAGGTCCAGGTCGCGGGCAGCGTAGACAGCGCGCTGACTCGCCTCAAGCACGCCTATGATTCTCAGCGCACGCGCCCGTTTTTAGTGATAGCCGACGAGAGGTCCGGCGAGTTCGCCGACCGCCGTCTGACCGGCTCGTTTCATGAGATCTGGGAGGCCGTCACCGTCATAGGCGTCGGCGAGCTCAAGCGTCTTTACGATTCGCTCAAAGCGCAATCATCATTACTGGAGAAAATGATTGAGCGGAAGTAGCCAGTAGTCAGTAGAATCTTGCTAGTTGATAGAAGCCTACCGGCTACTGAGAGGGCGTCTGAAAAGCCCCTGCGGGGCTCTATGTCTGTAGAACAATTGCGTAAATGCGCCGCAACTCCGTAGGAGTTGTATGTCTGTTATTCAACCCCTACGGGGTTGGATAATGGTTACGCGATCACTACAAACATCCGGCTCCTACGGAGCCGAGGATTCTCCTACAAACATCCGGCTCCTACGGAGCCGGGTAAGCTCCTACGCGGCCGAGTAAGTTGCCACTTCTCAGACGCCCTCTGACTACTGACTACTGGCTACTGATTCCTGTATTCTTTCTAACTATGTCCACACCGCTTCGCCGTCAATACCTGGAGATCAAGCGCCGCTATCCGGGCATGATCCTGCTCTTTCAGGTTGGCGATTTTTACGAGACGTTTGACGAAGACGCGCAGACGCTGGCGCGCGAGCTAGGGGTCGTGCTCACCCGCAAATGGTTCGGCAAAGGCACGGCCGTGCCGCTGGCGGGCGTGCCCGTCCGCTCCGTCGAGAGCCATCTGGCGAAGCTGATCAACCGCGGCTACAAGGTCGCCGTCTGCGATCAGGTGACGCCGCCGGGCAAGGGACTCGTCGAGCGTGAAGTCGTCCGCATTATCACGCCGGGGACCGTGATCGAGCCGGGGCTGCTCGAAGGCCGCGCGAATAATTACCTGGCGAGCCTGGTCGTCGGCCAGAAGCGGGCGGGCATCGCCTACGCCGACGTGACGACGGGCGAGTTTCGCGCGACAGAGCTTGACCAGGCCGAAGCCGTGGCCGAGCTTGAGCGCATAGCCCCGTCCGAGCTGCTCGTCCCGCGTAGTCTCGATATGCCGCCTATCGAGGTGCGCGCCGTAACAAAGCTCACGGACGAAGTCGTCGAATACTCGCCCGCCCGCCGCGCCCTGCTCGACCATTTCGAGGTGGCGTCGCTCAGGGCCTACGGCTGCGAAAGCCTCCGCCTCGCGACCCAAGCGGCCGGCGCGATCGTCGCCTACCTGCGCGACACCCAGCCGGAGACGCTCGCCAACATCGCGCAGCTACAGAGCTACATGGCGGAGAACTTCATGCAGCTCGACCCGCAGACCGTGCGCAACCTTGAGATCTTTCAAGGCTGGGACTTCACGGGCGGCGCCCCGACCGGCTCGCTGGTTTCGACCGTCGACCTGACGGCGACGCCGATGGGCGGACGCCTGCTGCGCCGCTGGCTCCGCCACCCGCTGCTTGAGATCACGGAGCTGCGCGCGCGACAGGACGCGATCGAGTGGTTTTATAAACAGTCCGACGCTCGCGCGACGGCGCGCTCGGCTCTCGAAGACGTGCTCGATGTCGAACGACTGCTCGGCCGCATCCGTCGCCGCGTGAGCGTGCCTTATGAGCTTGTGTCGCTCGCCCACAGCCTGCGCGCGGTCGAGCGATTGCGGGCCGGGCTCGAAAAGAATCGCGCGCCCGCCGATTTCGTCGCGCCGCTTGAGCCCTGCGCGGATCTGATCGAATACATCGAGCGCGCTGTGTCGGACCGCCCGCCATCCGATTTCGAGAGGGGCGGGATCATCAGGGCGGGGTTCTCAGCCGAGCTCGACGAGCTGCGCGAGCGACTGACGGGCGGGCGGCGCTTCCTCGCCGAGCTTGAGCAGCGCGAGCGCCAGCGCACGGGCATACGCTCTTTGAAGGTCGGCTATAACAAGGTCTTCGGCTACTACATCGAGGTCACCAAACCTAACCTGCGCCTCGTGCCTAACGACTACATACGGAAGCAGACGCTGACAAACGCCGAGCGCTTCTTTACGCTCGGCCTCAAAGAGCACGAGTCGCTGATAGCCAACGCGCGCGAGCGGATACTTGAGCTTGAGACGAATCTTTACCGCCAGATCTGTGACGAGATCGGCCGCCACCGCGACCGCATCAACCGCGTGGCCGGGGGGCTCGCGAGAATCGATCTCTTCTCGGCGCTCGCCGAAGCCGCGACGCGGTTCGGGTACGTGAGGCCCGAGCTTGTCGAAACGGACGAGCTTCTTATAGTCAAAGGCCGCCACCCGATGATCGAGCAGATGCTCGAAGGGCGCAAGTTCATGCCCAACGACACGCAGCTTTCAAACGGCGACACGCAGATAATGCTTTTGACCGCGCCGAACATGGCGGGCAAATCGGTCTACCTCCGCCAGGTGGCGCTCGTCTGCCTGCTCGCCCAGATAGGCAGCTTCGTCCCCGCCCACTCCGCGCGCATCGGTCTGGTTGACCGCATCTTCACGCGCATAGGTTTGAACGATTACACGCTGCGCGGACATTCGAGCTTCATGATCGAGATGATAGAGACGGCCCAGATACTGCACCACGCGACCGCGCGCAGCCTGATCCTGCTCGACGAGATAGGGCGCGGCACTTCGACGGCCGACGGGCTTTCGATCGCCCGCGCGGTGATCGAATACCTCCACAACAGCCCGAAGCTCGGGGCGAAGACGCTGTTTGCGACTCACTACCATGAGCTAACCGACGCGTCTGATTATTTGCCGCGCGTCCGCAACTTTCACCTCGCCGTGCGCGAGAGAGGCGGACAGGTTCAGTACCTCCATAAGGTTGAAGAGGGCAGGGCCGAGAAGAGCTTCGGCCTCTACGTGGCGCAACTGGCGGGCGTGCCTAAGCCGGTGCTGCACCGGGCGAAGGAGCTGCTCGATAATTATGATGGCAAGAAGAACGCGTCGCGCCGGACGGCGGGCAAGAAGGATGAGAGCCTTGACGCTTCGGAGCTCGACGCGTTTTTCGATTCCGTGGCCGCGATAGATGTCAACGAGACGAGCCCCGTCGAAGCGCTGACTAAGCTATATGACTTTCAGCGACAGGCGAAAGCGCTGCGCCGCGAACTATCCAAAGCTAAGAAGTAAGCTCAGAGCAGAATCGGAAGATCGTATCTCGACGCAAAGTCTCTCAAGCTCCACGCTACCGTCTCAGAAACGGCAGGTCATACTTGATCCTCACCTCTCTGAGATAGCTCCCGAAACCTTCTGCGCTCAACTTATCGTGGCCTTCAAAGCAGGTGATGCTTTCGATAAAAGCGCGCTTAAAGTTCTCCAAAACGCTCGCAAATCTGGGCTCCAACTGAGCCTTCTGTCCTTCGTCTGGAAGGTAGCGCTGGATCATTTCCTCTATCACGCCTTTTTCAGGGACGGTGCTGAGCGCGGATGCCCCACGCTTCAGATTATCCAATGCCTTGAGGTAATCCTGGGGCATCTCTTTCAGAGCCGTATCCAGCAGGCTGACGATGCGCTGCGACTGAGTCGCTCTGGCGCGGAAGTACGGTATTGCGTCGAGGGCGGTGTCTTTGTCTCCTTCAATACTATAATCATCAAACACGGCGCCAGCTAAAGCTAACCTCGCATGCGGCGGCTCGTCTTCGTCATGATTTTTGCCAGGAAATAACAGAGGATTCCAACGTCGATGGACAGGGGGGCCTACTATGGTATAGAGCGTCGCTTTGGCATCCATGAGCGGTTTGCTGATCGCCCATGAACCAGTCGTCCCGTTCGCGTACCGGAAAGTGAGGGCGAGAACGCTCCTTGAAGAGTTGTTCTTGATCGAGATCAGATATTTGCCTTTAGACTTTTCGAGGCCCACGACCTCAAGCGACTTGAGGTCATTATCTATCTCGGAAGGTTTGCCCTCTTGAACGTCGGACGAGACGACTTTAACGGTCATCGGCTCAAGCCCGAAGCGGGCTAATTCGTCCAAGGTTACTGATTCACCGAGTCGCGCAGAATATGTGGTGAAAACCTGTCCCGGATAACCGTCCGCGGGCATGGAGGAACACCTGGGGATGCAGGGGTGCCCTTCATGTTTAGGAATTCCGTTAACCAGAAGCGTCAAGTCTATCTTTATCTCATCTCCTTCTCTACGGCACTTCAGTTGAACGAACGTGGAGAGGGTTAACGGGCTAACAGGTATGGCGGCGGGAACGCTAAGATAACGTCGCGTCTCCCCGCTGTCAGGAAGCCTCAACGTGTAATCGCCGGGTGATGGAAACCCGCACCTCTGAGTACACCGTTTATCCTGCTGATTATCCTGCTGAAATGCGAACGCTGACGGTAGTATCACCAGGAGCCAAATTGCCGAGAGAAACAATCTCTTTGAAGACATGATGGTTCTCCTTTCGGCTCGCGCGATTGTTATGGGCTGGAGAGTCGATTATGCGCTCAGCCGCGTTTCAAGTAAACGCTGCCGTTTATCGTCTCGATCCTGATCTTGTTTTTCCCGCCGCCGATGCTCCCGCGGCCGTAGATGTACTTCCGCGGCGAGCCGTGCTCGTACTCCCACTGGTCGGACTCTTCCTGTCTAATATCAAACTCGCTTGAGATCTTAAAGTTCCGCGAACTGTTTTGAGTGTACGCGAGCTGAATGTCTATCTCCATCGAGAGGCCCGCGGGTACGACGAGCGTTATGTCGCCCTTCATAGAGACCAGCGTTACGTTGCCGTCGCCCGTCAGGTTGACTTCGATGTCGCCGCCCATGGTCGTGGCCTCGACCGCGCCGTCCGCGCTGTCGATCTTGATGTCGCCGCCCATCGTTTTGGCTTTGACGAACTTGGCCGCGGACCCGATGTGTATCCTCCCGCCCATCGTCGTCACGCTCGCGCCCGCCGGAGCATTCTCGACGTTTATCGCGCCGCCCATCGTAGTGATGTGGACTTCGTCGCCCGTGCTTTTGCCTGAACGGTTGGTCACGTTCTTGTAGACGACGTTGCCACCCATCGAAGAGCCTTTCACGTCGCCCGTCACGTCTTCAAAGAGCACGCGCCCGCCCATCGTCTTGAGGCTGCCGTCAAGGTCAGAGTTCTTCAGCGTTATATTGCCGCCCATCGTCGTCAACCGCGCCGTGCCTTTCACGTTGGCCAGGTCGAGCGCCCCGCCCATAGTCTTGCCCGTGAACTCGCCTTCGACTCCCTCTATCGTGACGCCGCCGCCCATCGTGTCGATTGCGACATCGAACCTTCGCGGCACTTTGATGTCGAATTTGAGGTTGGAACTGTAATTGCGCCGGTTGCCGAAGTGGCGCGAGTAGATCCGCACGCCCTCCGGCACGTCCGAGATGTCCAGCTCGAAAATCTGCGGGTCATTCCCGTCGGCCTGCACGGAGACTTCATCCTGGTCCCAGCCGCGGATTACAAGCGAGCCGCCCGTCTTCAAGTCGATGATTAACTTCTTGCCCGACGCGACGCGGAAGCTTTTTTCGACATCGCGGGATTGGTTGGCTTCTACCGTCAGGGCTAGATAACAGACGAATAACGCGAGCGAAACGATCATCAGTTTGCGCATTTTGAGCCTCCTTTATTCCTAGCTCAAATAAGACGCCTGCCGCTCGCAGTGTGTTAACAGAAGAGAGCCGTTTATCGGTTACGCCCTGGACGGCAATACGTAAAAGACCACGGCGAAATAATGGCAGACGCTGCCGGCCAGGACGAACAGGTGCCAGATCGTGTGGTTGAAGGGGATTCGCTTACAGGCGAAGAATATGACTCCCGTCGTGTAAAACAGCCCGCCCGCCAGCAGCCAGAGAATCCCGCCCAGAGGGACGAGCGTGACGAGCGGCTTTATGGCGATGACGCAGATCCAGCCCATCGCCAGGTAGAGCAGCACGGAGATGATATTGAAGCGGTTGACGTAGAGAACCTTGAAGACTATGCCGAAGAGCGAAAACGTCCAGATCAGCCCGAACAGCGTCCACCCCCACGGCCCCCTGAGATTCACCAGCGTGAAGGGCGTGTAGGTCCCCGCGATCAGCAAGTAGATGGCGCAGTGGTCGAGTATCTTAAGCAGATGCTTCAGCCGCGGCTTGCGGAAGCTGTGGTAGAGCGTCGAGGCCGTGTAGAGGAGGACGAGCGTCGCGCCGAAGACCGTGCAGCCCGCGATGTGCGCCGCGTCGCCGTAGACGACCGCGAGAGTGACCAGCACTGCAAGCCCGGCTACGCTCAGCGCGAGCCCGACGCCGTGCGTGACGCTGTTCGCTATCTCTTCGATCACCAACCGCTCGCCTTCGGCAATAGTCATGAGTCAGGTCTTCCTCGATCTTATCTGACGAATGGCCGCAGCTCTTCGATGCGGCGGCTGAGCTCGACCGGGGTGATGTGGCGGTACTGTTCGGGGACCATGTCGCGCGACGTGGCTTCGCGCGCCGCCACGAGCATCTGGTATTCGACGGCCATCTCGTCGCGGGCCGGGCTGAACTCGTTAGCGACCTGCTCCACGTCTTCGGGGGCGACCGCCTTTCTACCGGCGGTGCGCGCGACGCGGCGAGCGCGTATGAGCATCGATTCGATGTCCGCGCCCGACAGCGTCAGCTTGTTCTTAGTGATGGCTGACCAGTCTGTTACGTCGTGCGCTATCTTGTTCTTCCTGAGCATGGCTTCGATGATCGCCAGGCGGTCTTCTTCCGTGTCGGGGTAGAAGAGCGATATGTGCTCTTCGGCGCGGCCCTGCCGCTTGAGGTCTATGGGCAATAGGTCGGGCCTACTCGTCATCAGTATCCAGAGAATTCTGCCCCGGTTGCGCGTGTCGCCCATTGCCCCCGCGAGCTTTGAAAAGACCCGCGCGTCTACGCCGGAATCGCCGCCCGAATCGCGGGAGCCGAGCGTGGCGTCGGCTTCGTCTACGAGCACGACGATCGGCGCGAGCGTCTGGAGCAGGCTCAATATCTTTTCTAGGTTCGCTTCGCTTGAGCCCACCCACCGCTCGCGGAAGTTTTTAAACGCGACCACGTTCAACCCGCAGTCGTGCGCGAAGCACTCGGCCAGAAAGGTCTTTCCCGTGCCCACCGGCCCTGAGATCAATATGCCCATCGGCGCTTCTTCGGTGACGCCTTCGCGGATCGTCTTCGCGATTGAGGTGAGATACTCTTTCGCCTTCGCCATCCCGCCCACGGAATCGAGGCCGTAGCGGGGCTGCACGAATTCGACGAGGCCGGCGAGCTCGGCTTCGATCAGCTCTTTCTTCTTCTGCCGAATCTTTTCCAGCGTCAGCCCGTCGGCTTCGGTCGCGGCGCTGCGCAGCAGCGAATTGAGGTGGACGCGGTTGAGCCCCGATGTCATCAAAGAGAGCTGCTCGTTTGTCACGTCGGTCTTTAGCTGCGGCAACTGCGCTCGCAGGTGGCTTATGAACTCAAGCCGCTCACGGTCGTCCGGGTAGGGAACGTCTATCGCGGCCAGTCGCGAGTTCTGCCGTATGCGCGGGTGAATCTCGGCCACGCTCTCGCCTACGAGGATCACGATGTTGTCTTTCTTTAGCAGCCGCGAGCTTGTGATCCACCGCTGAAAAGCTACGAAGTTCGTGCGGTCTTCGCCCGACATGTAGCTCACGTCGCCGGCAGGGATTATCGTGTCGAGGAAGTTTATTATCACGGCCACCTGATCGCCGTAGAGGAGGAAGAGCTCTATCAGTGGGAGCGCGCGCGCGGGGTCTTTGGGAAGTTGTTTCGCCGCGTCGCGCCCCAGGAGCGGGTCGGCCACTCTGATCTGCGCCAGGAAGGCGCGCTCGGCTTCGGCGGAGCCGAACTTGATACCCTCGCTCCGGTTATAGGTGAGCAGGTGCTTTGTGCCTACGAGCTCGCGCTGGAGGTAGTTGGGCAGGCTGATGTAATCCGAGCCCGAGCGCACGAGGTCATAAATGTTTCCGTGGAGCAGGAAGTGGCTCGCCTCGCCAGCGTAGTACTTGCGCGCCATCCGCGCGGCCCAGCCGGGCAACTGGTCTATCTCGTCTATTAGTAGTCTCGCTCTCGACATAGGATTCAGTCAGTAGTCAGTAGTCAGTAGTCAGTAGTCAGTAGTCAGTAGTTTGTCATTGAAGAAAGCCCAATTGCCATCAACCTACTGCTTACCGCCTACTGGCTACTGGCTACTGACTACTGGCTACTTTTCATTGTCGTTGCGCGATCGGCGGGCGCGCGGGCTGTGACGAGGTCCGCTCGGCGGCGTCGAGCTGGCTCATTACAGGGGCCGTCTCTTCGAGTATCTCTTTCGTCAGCTCGATCGAAGAGAGAAGGGAATCGAAGTCGAGCGAAGAGATGTGCTCGGGCGTAGGCATGGTCACGACCTGGTCGTTGACCAGCCCGAAGAAGCTCTCTATCGACTGTAGCTGCGCTTCGACTCGCTTGAGCGACCGCTCGATGTCGTTGTAGGTTTGCAGCCGCATGTGCAGTATCTCCAGATTCCTCTCGTAGAGCCGCTTCGTGTCGTCGTCGGGGGCGTTGGCTATCGCCCGCTCGGCCTGCTGAATCTGGTTCTGGATGGTCTGCCGGTTGATCGAGCGCATGTGGTTTTTGCGCCGCCGGTATATGTCCAACAGGTCCACGTATGATTCCCAGATGCTGTCGAGATTCTGTATGCTGTCGGGCATGATGGAGATGCGCGTGAACTTCTGGTAGTTCTGGTAAATCTGGTTCTTCATCCACCGCAGGTACTCGACCGCCTCGCGCTCGCGCGGGTCGAACCCCTTGATGAGCTCTTCGCGCTTGCGCCCGCGCTCTGCAAGCTCGCGGCGTCGCGCGCGGCCTTCGACCACGCGGCGGTAGGCGGTCGTGGCGGGGACCGTCGCCAGGTAGAGCGCCTCGCCGACGGCGCCCGCCGCAAGCGGTATTAAAGCGAAGAGCTCCGACTGCCCCGCGGTCGCCGCGAAGACTGACGTGGCGACGCACCCGACCAGAGCCCATATGTTGAGCGGCTCTTTGATAGCCTCTTTTAGATAACTGACCTTCTCAGGCATATAACCTCAAGCTTGCAGTGTGCGGCTGTTTGAAATCTCATATGACCGCACACTGCCCACCATATTTCACTCACGCGCCTTCGCCCTGTCAGACGGGCCGAGCGACTTTTCCGATGACTCGCTCTCGAAAGCCGAAACCGACGGCACGGAGGCCGGCGTGTCGGGCACCAGCCCCATCTGTCTCTTGTAGGCTTGCAGCGAATCTTCGACCTGGATGTTGAGCGACTCTCGCTCGATGTCGGCGATCTGCGCTTCGGTCCCGCTCGTGGCGAGGTCCATCCGCGCTTCGGCCGCGGCGGCGCGGCGCTGTATGCGCTCGCGCATCTCGTCGAACGTGCCCGCGTCGTCGCCGACCTGGAAGGAAGCCATGGTCTGGGCCAACTGCTCCTGCATCTTCGCGGCCCGCGCCTCGTTGACGAGCTGTTGGGCTTCGGCCGTGCGCTTCTTAACTTGCAGTATGTAATTCTGGAGAAACTTCTTGGCCTGCTCTGTGGCCGCGCGGGCCGTGTCGAGCTGTGTGCGGGAGCGGTCCAGGGCGGTCTGCTTCTCTTGCAAGGCCGTGATGTAGGTGCGGGCGATGTCGTCGCGCCCCTGTTTGATTGCGGCCTTCACCTTCGCGTCGTAATCGACGATCTCCCGCTCCAGGGTCGTGACCTCTTTCTCGAGCAGTTTCTGTGTAGCCATGACCTGGGCTACGTTGTTCTGCATCTGGGGGACCTTCTCGCGCATGTCGCGGATGGTCTGCTGCAAGATCAGCTCAGGATCTTCCGCGCTCTCGATTAATCCCCCGAAGATTGAGCGGAACAGCCGCTTTAGTCTATTCCACATCCTTCCCTCCTAACCTCACCTACCAACCCTGGCGAGGCTCGCCATGTTTTTTGAATTCGCTCATAGTCTATCATAACAACCGACTACGCAAAATTTAAACTAACGGTTCGCACCCGCCGCGCCCAAGTTGCGCCTGCCCCGCCAAAACGCTATAACAGGCATGTGTAGAAGACGGAGCAGGCAGGCCCCGTCGGACGGCCTCAGCTCCCGACTTTTTTGCCTTGCCGCCGTCGGTTTGCTATGATGGCCGGTCTGATTTAGCGTGGCGAGACTCTTATGCAAACGAACGCGCCGCATGCAGAAGACGCACGGATGAGGCCGGAGGAGATATTCTCGCTCGTGCGGCGGGACCTCGCGCTGGTCGAGCAGGAGTTCGACCGCCGGCTCGACGACGCAGCGCCGGTCGTCTCTTCAAAGGTGCGCTACCTGCACGACGGCGGCGGCAAGCGTGTCAGACCCGCCCTGCTCCTGCTCGCTTCGAACCTCGTCGCGGGCCAGGCCCCGCAATCGGCCATCCGAATGGCCGCCGTGATGGAGATGATCCACACGGCCACGCTCGTCCACGACGACATCATCGACGAAGCTCGCGTCCGCCGCGGCCGCGCCTCGGCCAACGCCAAGTGGGGCAACGACGTGACGGTCCTCATTGGCGACTGGCTCTACATGACGGCCTTCGACATGAGCCTGGGCGAGCGCAACTTCGAGATACTCGACGCGCTCACCAGGATGACCCGCCTGATGGTCGAAGGCGAGATAATCCAGCTCTCGCTCGTAGGCAACAGCCACATCACGGAAGCACAGCACCTGGACATCGTTCGCCGTAAGACGGCTTACATGTTCAGCACCTGCGCGGAAGTGGGCGGCATCGTCGCCGGGGCCACGCGCGAGCAGCAGTCGGCGCTCGCTCATTACGGGCTGTCGGTAGGGATAGCTTTCCAGCTTATAGACGACGTGCTCGATTTCGTATCGACGGAGGCCAAGCTCGGAAAGCCCGTCGCCAACGACCTGCGCGAGGGCAAGCTCACGCTCCCGCTCATTTACCTGATGGAGATAGGCTCGCCGGAGCACCGCTCGCGCGTGGAGACGGTGATGCGCGAGCGCGGGTTTGAAACCGTAGGCCGCGACGAGGTGCTTCGGCTGATCCACGAGCATGGGACGCTCGACCGCGCGCGGCAGGAGGCCCGGCGTTACGCGGACCAGGCGGTCGAAGCGCTCGCGATCTTCCCACCTTCACAATTCCGCCAGGCGCTGTTGAGCGTACCGCGCTTCATCTTAGAGCGCGACATGTAGATTGAATTGCTCGCCAGCTTGTGATAATGAAGCACATCTTAAGAGTAGACTTTGCCGCCCGTGGGTCGGTATAGTTAGTTCGCCAGCATATCTTCGAATGGACTCGGAACATGTTTTGTGAGAGATGCAACATAGAGTTTCAGGAAGGGCTGCGCTTCTGCAAGTGGTGCGGCAACACGCTCACCGAGCGCCGCCGCGTCACGAGCGAGCTGCACGGCTGCCCTTCGTGCGCGGCGCCGATTCAAAGCAGTTGGGTCTTCTGCAAGGCCTGCGGCGTTAAGCTCAACGCGGCCGCGTCGGGGCAGGCCGGAGAGTTCTGCCCGAGGTGCGGATCAAAGAGCGACCCGGACTGGCTCAACTGCGCGCGGTGCGGCGAAGACCTGGGGCGCGTCAAGGCGCCGCGCCACACGGCGCTAACGTCCGGGCCCGGAACGGGCAGGGCGGCGCTCACGCATTGCTCCGAGTGCGGCGATAAGCTTGAACCCGGCGCTACATATTGCAAAGGCTGCGGCGCGGCCATCTACGCCGCGTCGTCGGCCTTCGGCGCCTCTTCGTTGTTATGCAGCTCCTGCAACAGCTACAGCCCGCTCGGCTCTACGGAGTGCCGCGTGTGCGGCGCGAAGTTCGGCCAGTTAAGCGACACGGTCGACATAACGACCGGCAAGAAATCTAGCACGCTCCCGGACCTTGACGAGCACCTGCCCGGCCCCGACCTCCAGAACTCTGAGACAGTCGCGATAGGGCCGGCCGACGGGGAGATAATCTCGGGGGCGCATACGCTCATCATCGGCCCGTCGGGCGCGATACAACAGCCTCCGCTTGCCGAAGAGAGTTCAGCGGAAGAAGCTCCCGCCGGGAAGGCTGTCGTCGGAGAGCGCACGGCCGGAGGGGCTGACACGACAGTGCTGCCGGGGGTCGCCGGGTCGAAGTCGGAACTGCCCGCGCCGACCGGGCTCATATCCGAAACGAGGATCACGGGCCCCGTCGATGGCGACCCGGCCGAAGCTGTGGACGAAGAGCGCAACCCGTTATCTACGCAACTCGACATGCCGGCGATCAAGCTGGACGAGCTCGACGCCATGATGCAAGAGGCAGGCGAGCCGCCGGCTCAAGCCCCTCCGCCCGCCGTGACTGAAGCCGACGCCAATTCCACGATCGTCATGGGCTCGCTCTCCGCGTTCAAAGAATCGGCGACCAAACAAGAGCCCGAACCGCCCCGCGAGGAAGGGACCGAAACGCTTTACCGCCAGTCTATGACAGCGCCTTTCGGGTTGGAAGTCCCCGAAGACGTGGCAGACACTCAGCCCGAGATTCCGGTCCAGCAGGCGCCGGGCGGGACGGAGGCCGAGCGCGTTACGGCGCATCAGCCCGCGGCTACGGCCGAGTTCGGCGGCGGCGAGCAGACCTGGACCCCCGCGGCTTCGGTGACGAAATCGATAGGCCAGCCGGTAGTCGCGCACCAGACCGACAGCGAGCGGCTCGATTATCCGAGGGTGCCTTCGGCGCTGCCCGAGCGCACGCAGAAAAAAGGGCCGGTGATCGCTTCGATCATCGTGGCCGTTTTGGTCCTGGCCGTGTCGGCCTACGTCGTCTTTTGGTTGCTTTCGGGCGGGTCAACGACTGAGCCTGATAACCCGCAAGCGACGACTCCTGTGGCCCCGACGACCCCTGCCGACGCGCCGCCGGAGACGCCATCTAAGCCACCGCCGCCCAAGCCGCCCGAAGGCATGATCTACGTGCCGGGTGGGACCTACACGGTCGGGCGCGATAGCGGCGACCCGATCTCAGGACCCGCGCACCCGGTCACGCTTTCGCCTTTCTTCATAGACCGGACCGAAGTGACGAACGCCGAATACAAGAAGTTCATCGACGCGACGGGTCGCGAGGCGCCTTCCGACTGGAAGAACGGCTCTTACCCGGAAGGGCGCGACAACTGGCCCGTGACGAACATCAAGTGGCTCGACGCCGCTGCTTACGCGGATTGGATAGGCAAGCGCCTTCCGACCGAGGCCGAGTGGGAGGCGGCGGCGCGCGGGACCGACGGCCGCCTCTACCCGTGGGGCAATCAGTGGCAGCGCGGGCTGGCTAACGCCGAGAAGAAGGCGGGGAAGGACGAGACAGACGGTATCGTCGAAGTCGGTCAATACGAGAATGGCGCGAGTCCCTTCGGCGCGCTCGACATGATAGGCAACGTCTGGGAGTTTACGGCCGACCAGTTCGAGCTTTATCCCGGGAGCACGGCCAAGACCCCCGCGAAAAAATTACCAGGCATAACCTACTACGTAATCCGCGGGGGCTCATTTGACGTCGACAAGAGTATTGATGCGACTCGGCGCGGCTTTCTTGAGGAGAACATTGGATACCCGAAGACGGGCTTCCGGCTGGCGAAGGACGCCAAGTAGTTTTCAGTTTTTAGTTTTCAGTTTTTAGTTCTGATTTGAGCCGAGGCTACCAATCAACTGCTGAAAACTGAAAACTAAAAACTAAAAACTGTTTTATGAGATTAAACGAGAAGCTTGCAGCGTTACTGGCCGTCGCCGCCATCCTGCCTCTACTGCTATTCGCTCTCCTGGTGATCTATTCAATCTCGTCCGGCGCAACCGACGACCGTAGCCGCAAGCTTCAGACCGACGCGCGCGTCGCCTCGGCCATCTACGAGAAGCGGTTGGCCGAGATGCGGTCGGCCGCGCAGCGCCTGGCCAATGACATTGCTAACCGCGCCTTCGTCAACGCCGCGAGCGCCGACGGCGACCGCGGCGCAGTCTCAAAGCTCATACTCGACATGCTCGCCGCCGCTCAACAGGAGCTGAGCATGGATTTCCTGATCGTCGCGGACCCGCAGGGGCGCGTCTACGTCCGCCACAACAACCTCCCGGAGCAGGGCGAGACGCTCGTCAACGCCGCCGACAAAAACCTCGTCGCCGAGCGCGTCATAGCCGAAGCCGCGCAACTGCGCACCTCTCCCGTCGCCGCGTGCGTCGTCGAGCGCGGGCAGAGGCTCGCGCGGCTCGGCCTCGATAAGCGCGCGCGCGTCGGCGATGTCGAAGATGCGCTCGTGATAGAAGCGGGCGCGCCGATCTTCGGCGCGGGCCGCTTTCTCGGGATGGTGCTGATAGGGCAGATGCTGAACAACTCTCACGGCGCGCCGCCGAACGCGACCTCGCTCCAGCTCCCGCTCGAAGAAGAGATCGAACAGACGCTCTTCCGCGCGGTCGATAAAGAGACGGGCAGGCCAGCGGGCGAAGGCGGAGTCGTGATCGCGCTCGGCAATCGCATCGTCGCGTCGAGCCTGCCGGCGGGCGACAGGTCCGGGCCGACGCCCGGAGGGGCTCTGCTCGGCGCGGCCTGCGACACGAACGCCGCCGAAGAGACTCTTCAGGAAGGCAATGCAGCTTACACAGTCGCGTGGCAGGGCGTGAAGTCGCTCGACCAATCACGGGTCGCGGCCCTAGGAGTCGCGGTCCCCGCAAACAGTCCTGCCGGCGGGTTGCGGACGACACTGATCGTAGTATCCGTCGTCGCGCTCGCGGTCGCGGCGGCCGCGGGATTTTTCTACGGGCGCTCTTTGTCCGAGAGGCTGAAGACGTTGAGCGCCGCGGCAAACCGCATGGGGTTAGGCGAGTTGAGCACTCCGGTCAAGGACCCCGCGGCCGACGGCTTCATTAATCGAGATGAGATCAACGGCCTCGCGGGAGAGATGGACCAGATGCGCGAGAGCTTCCGCCAGGCCATCGATCGCATGCGGAAGCGGTGAGGGCCGCTTGCGCGTCCGAGCGGTTTTATGTTCACTTGCGTTTGGAGCTAGCGGCGCAATCTGTATAATTGTTCTACGTGGACCGCTGAGGGCGTGCGTTAAGGCTATATTCATCTTTCGCCCTTCTCACTTCCCGGGTCGCGTCGCTTGTGCGCAACCGGATCATCCCAACGGAGGTTTCTTTATGAGAGTAAAGTTTTTGACAATGGGAATGACCTTGGCCTTAGCCATCGCCCTGGTCACAGAGTATCCAGCGGTCACGGCTATCAGCCAGGACAACACGAATCAATCTAATTCCAACTCGCCGCGCCGCCGTCGCGGGCGCAGGCCGCCTCCTCCTCCGGCCGCAGAGACCGCCGCGCCCGAAGCTACGCCGGCCGCGACCGAGACGACTGCCGCCCAAACGCCCGCGCGCCGAAGGAGGCGCGGCGGCGCGCGCAGGATGGCGGGCGTCCCGAGGGGCGTGCAGAACTGTTTAGACCACCTGATCGAGATGGCCTCGGCCGACCCTCTCATCCCTTACGAAGGCCACCCTTCGGAGATCGTCAACAACGGTTTGATGTGGAACGACCCGAAGTCGAAATGCTCTATAGGCTCCGACTCAGCCCTGCGATTGAAGGTGTCGAACATGGCCACGGCATGGAACGAGAAAGACGCCGCAAAGGTGCGCTCGCTTCTCCAAGAGATAAAGAGCGCCGCGCCGCAATAAAGGCGTGAACCGTGACAAGTGACGAGTGACAAGAAAAGAATCTCAAATCTCTTGTCTCTGTTTACTTGTCACGGTTCGCGGCCTTCTTGACATCCGATCGCGCGCCCCGTTAGGCTTTTAGTGCCCCCTCTCAAACGTCGATGAAAAAGCTCGCTCTAATATCGCTGCCGCTAATCCTGTCGAGCCTGCTCGTCTCAGGCTGCAACGTTCTCTCTGGCGAGACGAAGATCGACGAGGGCATCGTCATCGCGCCCAAAGAGAAGATCCGCTCGTCGACGGCTATGGTGGCGCTCGACCTGGCGGAGGTGAAACGCGGCGACCGGCTGGAGATTCTCGAACAGGCGGAAGTCAAAACGCCCACACAGACCGACGAATGGTACAAGGTCCGCACCATCGGCAATAACGACATCACCGGCTGGATAAAGGCTCGCCACGTCATCAACAAGTCTGTCGTCGACAAGATGAACGGCCTGTTTGACAAGTCTAAGGCGATCCCCGCGCAGGGGGTCGGCCATTTGAAGGTGAGGACCCCGCTCAGGATGGAGCCGGGCGGCGAGATCGCCACCTACCTCAGCCGCAGCACTTCGATAGAGGTCGTCGGCAAGGCGCGCACGACCTTCAAGCCGGAGAAACAGCAGGCCGACGACGCTGACGAAGAGACCGAAGAGCCCGAAACGCGCACGGTCCTTTGGTATCAGATACGGCTCCCGGATTCTGAAGTGCTGCGCGCAGGCTGGGTCGGCGCGCAACAGGTCCAGCTCGACGTGCCCGACGAGATACTCCACCTCGAAGGCGAAGGCCGCAGGTTCACCGGCTGGGTGGTCTTCGATCAAGTGCGCGACCGCAAGGGCGAGGCGAGGAATAACTACATCGCGACGATGAAGAGCTATAGCGCCGAAGGCCCGATCGATTACACGAGGCTGTGGGTGCTGATATACGTGCCCGAGCTGGGCCGCTACACCGGCCCTTACATAGAAGACGGGCTGCGCGGCGTGATGCCGATTATCGTAAACACGCAGGCGGGCCGAAAGGGCTTCACCATCCACGAGCTTGACGAGAACGGAAAGACGGTGCCGATAGAGTACGAAGCCACGCGCGCCGGTCCGTCGCGCCTTGTCGTCAAACGGCTCGCGCCGAAGATTCAAGTCAAGAAGCAGCCTAAGCGCGCCGCCAAATGAAGTCCTGAGTGCTGAGAGAGTGTCTGAACAGCCCCGTAGGGGCTCAATGTTTGTAGAGGTGTCGCATAACCGTTATTCAACTCCTACGGAGTTGAATGTACCTGCCTGGCGATCAACTACAAACATCCGGCTCCTACGGAGCCGGGTAAGCTCCTACGGAGCCTAGTAGCTTGCTATCACTCAGCACTCAGCACTCAGCACTCAGGACTTGTTCTTTATCACCATAATCATCTCGCTCAGGGTCCTCTCCATCGCGGCGGCCATCAGCTCGACCGTCGGCCTCGTGTTCATGCGCGCGCCTTCTTCCACGGCCGCGCGATAAAGGCTCGAATCCTCCTGCTTGATTATGATCGGCGGCATACCTTTGCGCATCGTGAAGAGGCTCGCGGCTACAATCGCGGTTTCGAAATTCGCCCGCTCGAACGGATGAATCTCAAGCAATCGGAGGTGGGTTATGGAGGCTTGCTCAAGCGGGTTGAGCTCGGCGAACGATTCGGCCGAAAGCCAGCGGCAGACGCTCTCGACCGCCGCCGGTACGTGCTCGGCGGGCGGCGGCTTGAAAGGCCCGCTTGCGCGGACGGCATTCATTCGAAATTTGCTTTCGAAATTCCCCAGAGGGTTATTCAATCTCAATAACAGCTCGGGCGTGAGCGCGGCATTAGGCCCCTCGCCTCGCGCGAGCGCTTCGACGATTCTAAGCGCCGCTAGCGCCTCGCCGGTATCGCCGCTACCTGAAAGCTGCGCGGTCGCGTTGGCGAACTCCGACTCGACCTGCCGCTTGAGACTCTCACGATCTCTCTCGGAGAGGTCGAGCTTTACCAGCTCGGCATGTTTTTGGGAGACGCGGTTTATCCATTCATACGCGGGTCGCGTGAAAAGGATCTGCGGGCCTCTTGGTCCTGGCGGCTGCTGCATAACTCGACTATAGAAACAGGCCCTGCCGCGGGTCAAACCGAAGTCAGACACCCGCGCCATTAGCTTGACACGACGGCGCGAGTCACGGGACACTTTGAGGCGAACGGCAGGTTGAATCGATCACTTGTATGCAGACTGAGCGCGAGCTAAGACAACGCATAGTCGAGATAGGCCGCACGGTCTACGAGCGCGGTTTCATCGCCGCATCCGACGGCAACATAAGCGCGAGGCTTGAGGACGGGACCATTCTGACTACGCCCACGATGGTCTGCAAGGGGCGCATGACCGAAGAGATGCTGGTCCTGGTCGACATAGACGGCCGCAAGCTGCGCCGCGACGAGCGTAACCCTTCTTCAGAGTTCTCGATGCACAGAGAGATTTACCGGCTGCGGCCAGACGTTCACGCGGTTGTCCACGCGCACCCGCCGTTCGGGACAGGCTTCGCCGTCGCCAACGTGCCGCTCGACAAGCCGCTGCTGTCTGAAGTGATACTCACGCTGGGGTGCATACCTCTGACCGCATACGGCACGCCTTCGACGACCGAGGTGTCGGACTCGCTGTCGCCTTACATACCTCACCACGACGCGCTGCTGCTGGCGAATCACGGGGCCGTAGCTTACGGGCCGGACCTGCAAGTGGCGTACGACCGCATGGAGACGCTTGAGCATTTCGCGAAGATCGCGCTGATAGCCCGGCTCGTGGGCGGGCCGAAGGAGTTGCCCGCCGAGGCTATCGAGAAGCTCTTAGACGTGCGCGAGCGGTCGGGCTACATGCGCGCGGAGGCGCGGAGCTGCCAGGCGTGCGGCTACCTTCAGGGTCACGCGCAGAGTTGCCCGACGGGGGCCGCGCCCCGCCCGCACGGTTACGCTAACGGCGACGAGACGGTGACGCTCACCCGCAGGGAGCTGACCGCGCTGATTACCGAAGCGGCGAAGCTGGTGGCGCGCGAGATCAAGAATTAAAAGAGTAATCAAATACGGACTTGAAAGAGGGGAGACTTTATGGAAGCGCTTGGAATGATCGAGACTAAAGGGCTGGTCGCAATGATCGAAGCCGCCGACGCCATGGTAAAGGCGGCCAACGTCACGCTGATCGGGTACGAGAAGATCGGCGCGGGGCTTGTGACCGCGATAGTGCGCGGAGACGTGGCGGCCGTGAAAGCCGCGACCGACGCGGGCGCAGCGGCGGCCCGGCGCGTGGGCGAGCTTGTCAGCGTCCACGTCATACCGCGGCCGCACTCGTCGGTCGACGAGAATTTGCCCGTAACCTACGAGTCGCGGGAAAAATAGACGATGATTCTCGCACGCATAGTCGGGACAGTAGTGGCGACGCGAAAGGACGAGCGGCTGCACGGGCGCAAACTCCTGGTCGCGCGCCTGGTCGACGTCGAGGGGCGCGACGAGAAGGGGCACGTCGTCGCGGTCGACACGGTAGGCGCGGGCGTTCACGAAACCGTGCTGATCGTCCAGGGCAGCTCGGCGCGCATGGCCTTCGGATGCAAAGAGTGCCCGATCGACGCGGCCGTCGTCGGCATAGTCGACACGGTTGAGGTTAATCAGTAGCCTGTAATGAATACTATACGGGTAGCGCTGGCTCAGTTTAATGTGACCGTCGGGGATATTGAGGGCAACACCGATCTGGTGTTGCAATATCTCGACCGCGCGCGGGCGGCGGGCGCCGACATCGTCGCGTTCCCCGAGCTTGCCATCACCTCGTACCCTCCCGAAGACCTGCTGCTACGCCCGCACTTCGTACGGGAGAACCGGCGCGCGCTCGACCGCGTGATCGAGGCGAGCCGCGACGAATTGATCGTCGTCGGCTTCGTCGACACGGACGGGTCGGACATCTACAACGCCGCGGCCGTCATCGCGGGCGGAAAGCTCCTGGACGTTTATCACAAGACTTTTCTCCCTAATTACGGCGTCTTCGACGAAGAGCGTTATTTTCAATCCGGGACCCGCTGCCCGGTCTACGCCTTCGGCGATTCGCGCGTCGGCGTGAACATCTGTGAAGACATCTGGTACCCCGGCGGGCCGACGAAGCTCCAGTCGCTAGTCGGCGACGCCCACCTGATCGTCAACATCTCTTCGTCGCCCTACCACGCGGGGAAGAGTTTCGACCGCGAGCGCATGCTCTGCACGCGGGCCGAAGACAACGCCGTCGCGCTCGCGTACTGTAATCTCTTCGGGGGCCAGGACGAGCTGGTATTTGACGGCAACAGCCTGATAATCAACGAGTCGGGCCACATAATCGCGCGCGGCCGCCCGTTCGCCGAAGACCTCGTGGTGGCCGACATCAACGTCGAGCGCGTCTTCTCCGAGCGGCTGCACGACCCGCGGCGACGGCGCGAGAAGATCCGCGTCACCTCGGACGATTCGCTTTACTTCCTGACGGTCGACGGCGCGACGCGCCGGACCGGCGAGCGCCCGCCCATCGCCGAGCGCGCGGACGAAAGGCTCGACGAGGTGGCCGAGATTTACATGGCGCTCGTGATAGGGACGAGGGATTACGTTCGCAAGAATGGGTTCGACAAAGTTTACATAGGCCTTTCCGGCGGGATCGATTCGGCGATCACGGCCGTCATCGCCGCCGACGCCATAGGGTCCGAAAACGTCCACACGGTCTACATGCCTACGCGGTATTCGTCTACGGAGAGCGAGCGCGACGCGCGCGCGTTGGCCGAAAGCCTGGGAATGCCTTTCCGTGTCATCGCGATCGACGAGACGTTCGAGCAGTACTTAAGCATGCTCGCGCCGGTCTTTAACGGTTTGCCCGAAGACGTGACGGAAGAGAACATCCAGGCGCGCATCCGCGGCAACATCTTGATGGCGCTCTCGAACAAGTTTCGCGGCCTGGTCATATCGACCGGCAACAAGAGCGAGATGAGCGTAGGCTACTCGACGCTGTACGGCGATATGGCGGGCGGGTTCGCGATGCTGAAAGACGTTCCGAAGACTTTAGTCTACAAGCTCGCCGACTACGTGAATCATCGCAACGAGGCCCCGATAATTCCGGAGTACATAATCACCCGCGCGCCTTCGGCGGAGCTGCGGCCGGGCCAGACCGACCAAGACACGCTGCCGCCTTACCCCGTCCTCGACGCGATTCTCGAAGCGTACATCGAAGACGATATGAGCGCCGAAGCGATAGCCGAAATGGGCTTTGACATACAGACCGTCAGGTGGGTGCTGGCGCGCGTAGACGCTTCGGAGTACAAGAGGCGGCAAGCGCCGCCCGGCATCAAGATCACGCCGCGCGCATTCGGGCGCGACCGGCGCATGCCTATCACAAGCAAGTTTAGGAACTGAATCCTACAGCCACGCAGGGGCGAGGTTTCATTAAGCCATATCGCAGAGCCTCGAAGGGTCTCGATTCAAAAGGAAGCCTCGAAGAGGCGTGATTCAATAAGCCCCGTAGGGGCGTTATTCAAAAGCCAGGGGCAGCGCCCCTGGAAACGGGTTGTAATTAATGAGAAGCCCTGAAAGGGCGCGATACTTATATCGCCCTTTCAGGGCTTCTTCTCGTATGACGCATCACCCGGCGCGGTGCGCCGGGCTATTGAATAGCGCCCCTACGGGGCTTTCGGCTATTGAATGACGCCTCTTCGAGGCTTCCTTTTGAATCATGCTCCTGCGGGGCTTATTGAATGACGCCTCTTCGAGGCTTCCTTTTGAATTGCGCCCCCAGGCTTTCAGTTCTATTTCTTCTCGACGATGTCGCCCTTGAGCGAGGAGACGATAGCGATCAGCTCGTCCTGTTCTTTCTTCGGGACTTTGAACTTGTTGAGCGAGGCTACGAGGTGCTTCGCCGCCGAGTCCCACTCGCTTTCGGTTATGCCCAGCCCCGCGTGCGAAGTCTTCATATCACGGCCGGTGTAGAGACAAGGGCCGCCCGTCGCCAAGCAGAACTGGTCGATTACCAACTGGCGGAGTCTCTTCTTAGAGTCGGTGCTGAGGCCCACGAGAAACCTGCTTATCTGTTTATCGCTCGCCAGCCGGGCTATAAAGTCATCGACCACCGCCACTACGGCGTCATACCCGCCGAGCCGTTTGTAGAGCGTGTTGCCGTCCTGGCCGGCCTCGGCCTGTCGGGTGGGCGCAAGCGATACGAGCAGCAAAACTATTGTCATAAAGCTGTAGAGCACGGTTCGTTTCTTCAAGGTCGTCATTCCTCCTGTCCTATCTTTCTTATTATCCGGGCACAGACTTTCTGCTCCGTGACGCACACTTATACGCGGGGTTGCGGCGGATCGGATTTGTGGGCGGGAAAAGGGCGCAGGGAATGGACCGTCCCCCGCGCCCTAAATTTGAGCCTCCCGACTCTCAGGCGAAAGCCGGATTATAGGCAGGGTTGAGGCTCAGCGCCTGGGAGTGGCGAGGGGATGATCGCCTCTCCCAGTTTCTGTGGCCGGCCAGTGAAGGAACCGGCCTATCTCGGCGGCCTTGTTGTTGCTTGAGCGGAAGGGTGCCGCCGGTCATAAAACCAAAGCTTATGTCCCGATTTTTCATATAGAGCAATAGGGTCATAACCTTTTCAAACTTCTTCAATATGATAGGACGTAAAGAGATCGCTCCTTTTTGCAGTCTATTCTTCTGACTAAGAAAAAAAATTGGCGGGGCGAAATGATGATAATAAAAAGGCCCCGGCTGCGACCGGGGCCTTTGCTCACGCGGATTTGACCGGCGGGGCTAATTGTCGCGCCATTCGGGTATGCGCCCAGGCGTCCAGGGGGCTCCTGCGGCCTCCATAGCCTTTTCGAGCCTGACGAGGTCAGTCTCCATCAACGACTTCAAGGCCGCCAGCGCCTGCTCGAACTCCTGGGCGGCCGCCTGGTACTGTGCCGTCTGCGTCTGTGTGGGGCGCGAAGTCGACATGCGCTGCTCGCCGACTATGCCGAAGACCCGCTCGCTTATCGAAGGCGGGAGGTTCTCGTTGCGGGCGCGCAGGGCGTTGTCGCCGCGCAGGAGGCGGAGTATCTCGTTGGCCCTGCGGTCGAGCGCCATAGCGTCGTCCATCAGACGGTTGTCGGCGGCGGGCGTCTCCTGGATCGCGCGCTTTATGAGCCCCAGGCGGGTCTTTAGCTGGTTCGCGGTTTCGAGCGCGCCGCTCACTGCCCGCTGCAAACGCCCGACCTTCTGCTGGAACTCGACGAGCGCCGCGCGGTCGGCGGGCGTCATCGCCGACTCACCCTCGACAAAGACGTTGAACTCCTGCTCGCCCGCAAGCGGCGTCAGCACCCCCGCCACGCGCTTGGCCATCGTCACCTTGAACTTCCCAGGCATGACCAGATGGCCGCTCGGGGGGTCGCCGAACGGGTCGTCGGCGTCCGCTGGCCTCGGCGGCGGGAGCGTCGGGGCAGGGTAGCGCAGATCCCAGTTGACGCGATGGACGCCGGTCACGATCGGGCCCGTCAGCCTGCGTACAACGCGCCCCGAAGCGTCCGAGACGGTCAGGATCACGGCCGGAGGCTCTTCTTCCTCTTCGGCCCTCAAGTCATCGTGGCTAGGGTAGGGCGCGGCCATCTTTTTCCGATCGGCCTCCTTCTCGGCCTCCTGGCGGCGCTGCTTGCGGGTCTTGAGCGGCTCTTTCAGGTAATAAGTGAACGTCGCGCCATAAGGCGGGTTATCGGCCGTGTAAAACGCTTCGCCCTGCTGAGACTTGCCGCGCCCGCCGAGCGGCTGCGATTGTATGTACATCATCGCGTCTTTGACGGGAAACATGTGGCTCTCGGCGGCGAGGGTCTCGGTCTTCAAAACGCGCAGCGGCGTGTAGTCGTCGAGTATGTAGATGCCGCGCCCGAACGTGGCGATCACCAGATCATTCTCGCGCTTATGAATTACCAGATCGCGGACGGAGATCGTCGGCAGCCCGCCCTTGAGCTGGACCCACTTCTGCCCGCCATTGATCGAAAAGAATAGCCCGAACTCAGTGCCTACGAAGAGCAGGTTCGGGTTGACGTGGTCTTCGGCTATCGCGAGCACGGGGCCGTTTGCGGGCAG
The DNA here is from genome assembly GCA_035249305.1 of Blastocatellia bacterium. Classification (GTDB taxonomy): domain Bacteria; phylum Acidobacteriota; class Blastocatellia; order UBA7656; family UBA7656; genus DASUNP01. The sequence continues at coordinate 38,724 of DATFGQ010000023.1, forward strand.
GTTACTCTTAATTGATGTCCAGCTCTTGCCCGCGTCGGTGCTCTTGAGCAGGTAAGGAGCGAAGTCGGCGTTCTTATGATTCTCGAAACCGGCGTAGACCGTCTCGGCGTCGTGGTTCGAGGCCGTGATGCGGCTCACGTAAGTCATGTCGGGAACGCCGGGGAACTTCTCAATCTTCCGCCAGTTCTTCCCGCCGTCTTCGGTCACCTGTATCAACCCGTCGTCCGTACCGATGTAGACCAAGCCCTCTTTCTTAGGCGATTCGGCCAGCGCCGTAGCGTTGCCATAAAACGAAGTCGAGGCATGCTTCGCCACGGCGTCGACGCCCCAGACCTTGCCCATCACCGGCAGCTTGTCGCGGTCAATCTTGCGCGAAAGCTCGGGGCTCACGACCTTCCACGTGTCGCCGCGGTCGTCGGTGCGGAACAGCCTGTTGGCGGCGAAGTAGAGCCGCGTGTGCAGGTGCGGGCTGATGATGAAAGGCGAATCCCAGTTGTAGCGGAGCGGCTCTTCCCCGCGCGCCTCCTTGGGCTGAATGCCCATGCGCTCGCCCGTCCGCTTGTCGAACCGCGAGAGGTAGCCGTATTGCAGCGCCGAATAGATTATGTTCGGGTCTTCCGGGTCCACCTGTGAGCGGAACCCGTCGCCGCCAAGCGTCACGAACCAGTCGGAGTTCGTTATCCCCGAAACCGAGCGCGTGCGCGAAGGGCCGCCCATGCTGAAGTTGTCTTGCGTGCCGCCGTAGATGTTGTAAAACGGCGTCGCGTTGTCTACGGCCACGTCGTAGAACTGAGTTATGGGGAGGTTGGTTTTGAAGGCCCAATTCGCGCCGCGGTCGAAGCTCTCATAGACGCCGCCGTCGCAGCCTACCAGGTAGTAATTCGTGTTGGCGGGGTCTATCCATATCACGTGGTTGTCGACGTGCTTGTACCGCTCCCCTAGCCGGCGCAGCGTGCGCCCGCCGTCGTCGCTCACCATGATAAAGACGTTCATCACGTAGATGCGCTCAACGTCTTTAGGGTCGGCCGTGATCTGCCCGTAGTACATGGCCGTCGTGTCAAAATCGTTCCGCCGCTCCCACGTCGCCCCGCGGTCTGTCGAGCGGAATATGCCGCCGCGACGGTCTGTGGCTTCGACCGTCGCGTAGATGACGTTATTGTCAGCCGGAGAGATTGAGATCCCTATCCTGCCCATCTCTACGTTGGGGAGCCCCCTGGTCAACTTATTCCAGCTCGCCCCCGCGTCGGTCGATTTATAGAGCGCGCTCTCAGGACCGCCGTTGATCAACGTCCAGACGTGGCGGCGGCGCTGGTACGAGGCGGCGTAGAGCGTGTCCGGCGTCGTGGGATCGATGGCGACATCCGTGACGCCCGTGTTCTCGCTGATCGAAAGAATATTCTTCCAGCTCTTGCCGCCGTCGGTAGTCTTGAAGAGGCCGCGGTCGCCGCCCGGCCCCCAGAGCGGCCCCTGCGCCGCGACGTAGACGTTATTTGAGTCGCGCGGGTCTATGGCTATGCGGCCGATGTGCTCTGAGGATTTGAGGCCGACGTTCTTCCAGCTCTTGCCGCCGTCGTCCGAGCGGTAGACGCCGTCTCCGTATGAGACGCTGCGCTGGCTGTTGTTCTCTCCCGTCCCTACCCAGACCGTCAGCGGGTTCTTAGGGTCGAGCACGACGGTCCCTATCGAATAAGAGCCTTCGTTATCAAAGACCGGCGTCCAGGTCGTGCCGCTATTGGTAGTCTTCCACACACCGCCCGAAGCCGCTGCCACGTAATAATGGCTGCGGTCGGCCGGGTGGACCGCGAAAGCGACTACGCGGCCCGAGGTCCAGGCCGGGCCGATCAGCCGCGACTTAAGCCCCGCGAACGTCCCTGCCGACATCGGGTCAGGCGGCTTACGCGCTTCTTCCTGAGCCGGTTTATCGGCCGGCGGTTTTTTTGCATCCTCTTGCTTCGCCTTTTCGATGGCCGCCTTCTCGGCCGCTTTCTCCTCCTGAGCAAAGGCGGAAGACGGCGCTGGCAATAAAGCAAGCATTATAAAGATCGGCAGAAAGCTACGGGCTCGTTTCAAAGCTGTTTCCTCCTCACAAGTGCTTTTCCACTGGCTTAGACTTAAGGATCAATTTGCCGCCGGGTGCGAAGCGCATCATCGGCCATATGTGGCAATGTAAAGTTGAACAAAAGGGTTGGCAGGAGTCCCACCACGTCTGAATGCCGAATGATACCGGCAAGCTTGCGCTCATTTCAAGCTAGCGGCAGGCGTTGCAAAAGAAAGCCGCCGTCGCCTAACATAAAAAAACGAAAGGAGCCATGATGCCGAGGATAGGGCTTGTCGTCGACGACATGTTTTTTGTATCAAAGATCACAGCCGAGGCCGAGCGCGCCGGCAGCCGTGTCGAGCGCATAAAATCGCCCGCCGACCTTGACCGGATGGCCTCGGACCCTCCGGCGCTCGTCATAATCGACCTCAACTCCAACCGGCTCGACCCGATTCAAACGATAGAGGCTCTTAAATCAAGCGCCGAGCTCGGCTCGGTCCCCGTCGTCGGCTTCGTCTCGCACGTCCAGGTCGATCTCATACGCCGCGCAGAAGCCGCGGGCTGCGACCACGTGCTCCCCCGATCAAGGTTCACACAATTGCTGGGAGAGATCGTCTCGGGCAATCTCACGTCACTTCGCTGATTACAAACCGGCGTCTTTTTTGAATACGCCGATGGAGCGATAATGTACGCTAAAACACCTCATCAATGAGCGGCCCCACCCTGCCTCCCCGGCTAAAACCCACGCGTTTATGAGCTTACAAAATCAGGGCTCTCGGCCTTCGCGCGGCATCAGGTTTGCAGCTATTGTCGTGACCGACGAACAAGGCTAAACAACGGGGGAGAATATATGTCACTCTGGCAAATACTAACAAATCACAGACACTACTGGGGCATACCTCACAAAGAGAGCGACGATAGTCAACTCGTTATGGTTTGTTACGACTGCGGCAAGGTCCGCATCGTCGAAGCAGATATTAGCGGCCACAAATAAGCTGCGCGTGAACGCACGCTCAGCTCGCCGTGCGTGATCTTTTTATAGGCGCGCTAACCAACTCGTAGAAATCCGGCCTTCGGTCCGCCAGGCGGTCTATCTCGTAAGTGCCGGGCGCGTTTACAATCCTGTTATCATTCGCCTGCTCGAAATCTATCTCGGCCAGGAGCAACTGCTCGCCGTCGGCCGAGCCTTCGATCAACTTGTCGCCGTTGAAATCGGCGACCGTGCTCCTGCCGATGAAAGGCCAGCCGCGCTCCGTTCCGACGCGGTTGGTCGCCGCGAAGTTGACGTGGTTCTCAAGCGCCCTGGCGTTGACTACGAAATCGGGGTTGCGCTTGGCGCCGGGCGGCCAGTTGGTCGGGAGCGCAATCAATTCTGCTCCCATCAGCTTTAGCGTGCGCGCCGATTCGGGAAAACTGATGTCGTAGCAGATCAATATCCCCACCTTGCCTATCGCGAGGTCGAAGACTTGAAACGGCCTGTCGCCCGGCGTGAGAAAACGGTCGGCCCCTATGTAAGGCATGTGAACTTTGCGGTAGCTGCCGATGACGCCTCCGGGTCCGACGAGCATCGCCGCGTTAAAGTAACGCGACCCGTCTTTCTCGATGAAACCCACTATGGCGTAAAGGCCCGTCTGCTGGCAGGCGCGCGATACGGCTTCGCCGGTCGGCCCGTCGATCGGCTCGGCGAATTGAGCGGCCTCTTCGAGCGACTCGAATGCGTAGCCGGTCATAGCGCATTCCGGGAAGATCACTAGCCGCGCCGAGCGGTCGGCCGCCTCTTGTATGCGGTCGACGACATTGGATCGGTTCGATTCGACATCGCCGATCTTACAGTCTATCTGTGCGCAAGCAATCGTTGTCTTTGGCATAATCACCTCAGTGCTGAGTGCTGAGTGCTGAGTCCTGAGTCCTCAGCGGTGAGTGCTGAAAGCCTGTCTGAAAAGCCCCGTAGGGGCTCTATGTTTGTAGAATGTCGCCGCAAGCGTCGGCCAACCCCGTAGGGGTTGTATGTTTGATATTCAACTCCTACGGAGTTGGGGCGCATTTACGCTGATTATTCTACAAACATCCGGCTCCTACGGAGCCGAGTAGCTTGCTATTACTCAGCACTCAGCACTTTCAACTCAGGACTATATCTTTGGCGGAGGCGTGTGGGAATCGAACCCACCCAGGCCGCCTCTCGGCGACCCGCAACGGGTTTGAAGCCCGCGAGAACCACCAGGCCCCCTGCGCCTCCGCTCGCACTCAAAAGTATCAAGCCAGTTGGCGACAGCGCAAGAGAGTTTGCCCTTCAGGTTATCGCCCGCTCTTAGCCTTGGCCCGCTGCATGAACCTCTCAAGGTTTATAGGCGCGCGGACGTGAGTCCCTTCGCCGATCTTTTCCACCCCGTCGTGCGCCTCGACGGCGAATGTGATGGTCGAATCGTTGACCTCTACGACCTCGGCCCGCGCCTTCACTCGAAACCCGATCGGCGTCGCCGCGAGGTGCTTGACGTTGACGACAACACCTACCGAGACCCAGCCCTCGGGCAGGTACTCTTCTATAGCAGCGGCCGCCGCCACTTCCATCAGGTATATCATCATAGGCGTGCCGTAGACCTCGGGCATGTCGTTATGAAAATGGGCTACGGTGAGCTCTCTTGTGACCTCGACGAACCTCTCGGCCTGGGCTCCGACGGGTATGTTTGCAGTCGCTTTCATCGATTCTCCTTTTATGCGATCTGGACCCGAAAGCCACATTCTAGCCCGCGCCGCCCGCGTTTGCCAGATGACTAAAGTCAACACCCGTGTCGCTTACTTGCCACATTTGATAACCCTGATGAGGGTCGGAACCTCAATTTTTTCAAGAAAAAGCGGTTCCGGCATCTCCCTCTTGATGGCACGGCCATTGCCGTATAGTAGAATCAATTGTGGTTAATCACAATCGCGAGGAGAGGCTCTTTTGATCCGACAGACAACGCTCGCAAGAGCAGTCTCGACCAGCGGGCACGGGCTACACACGGGCGAGGCGGTCAGAATCACCATCAATCCGGCTCCAGCTTATACGGGGTATGTTTTCCGCCGCACCGACCTCAATAACTTCGAGATACCGGCAGCGCCGCAGTACGTCGCGCGGGTCAGTTACGCCACGACGCTGATGCGCAAAGGCGTAATGATTGCTACGGTCGAGCACTTACTTGCCGCGCTCGCCGGGAGCCACGTCGACAACTGCATCATCGAGATCGATTCGCTCGAAGTGCCCATACTCGACGGCAGCGCCGAGCCGTTCATTGAGATGATCGAGCAGGCCGGGATAACCGCGCTCGAAGCGCCGCGCGAATTCCTGCGCGTCTTGAAGCGCGTCGAAGTCGAAGAAGGCAACCGCAGGATGAGCATCAGCCCCGCGCCGCGCTTTTCGATCTCGTGCCTCATAGAGTTCCCGCACCCTATGATCGGCACGCAGCGCCGCGAGCTTGAGATAAGCGACGGCCACTTCGTAAGGGAAGTTGCTTCGGCCCGCACCTTCGGGTTCCTCAACGAGATCTCGACGCTCAGAAACATGGGGCTGGCGCGCGGAGGGTCGCTCGATAACGCGATAGTGCTGACGCCCGAAGGCGGGATAATGAACCGCGAAGGGCTCCGCTACGCCGACGAGTTCGTCCGTCACAAGATCATAGACATCATCGGCGACCTGGCGCTTTTCGGCATGCCGCTGCTCGGCCACGTCGAAGCCGAGCGCACGGGCCACGGAGTTCACACCGCGCTAGTCTCGCGCGTGCTGCGCGACGACACGGCCTGGGAGATCACTGACTCGCCACTGCTTGCGAAAACGGTCTGAGAAGATTCCTACTTATTTTCTGTCCAGCACGTTCGCCCGTGTGCTAACATCAAATCCAATTAAAGTCGCTTGAGTGTGATTACGAATGGATAAATTTCGCATAGCCGGCGGGCGACCGCTCGAAGGGCGGATTCAGGTGAGTGGCGCGAAAAACTCGGCCCTGCCCTGCATGGCCGCCGCGCTGCTGACGCCCGAGACGGTAATACTCCACAACCTGCCCTACGTCCGCGACATCATCACAATGCGCCGGTTGTTGGAAGACCTCGGCTGCACCGTGCTGATGCCTGAGCTGCGGACGCTGAAGACCTCGGCCGCGAAGGTCGAGTTTTTCGAAGCGCCTTACGACCTGGTCAAGACCATGCGCGCTTCGGTGCTGGCGCTCGGGCCGTTGCTCGCGCGCTTCGGCGAGGCGCGGGTCTCGATGCCGGGCGGGTGCGCAATCGGACAGCGCCCGATAGACCTTCACCTGACGGGTTTTGAAAAGCTCGGCGCGTCGGTCTCGCTCGAAGGCGGCGACGTTGTCGCGCGCGCAGACCGCTTGCAGGGGCGCGAGATATATTTTGACAAGGTGACGGTGACCGGGACCGAGAACCTGATGATGGCCGCGTCGCTTGCCGACGGCGAAACCGTAATCAACAACGCCGCGCGTGAGCCCGAGGTGACCGACCTGGCCGACCTTCTCAACAAGATGGGCGCGCGCATCCAAGGCGCGGGGACGAGCACCATAACCATAGAAGGCGTAAGCGAGCTGGGCGGGGCCGAGCACACGATCATCCCCGACCGCATAGAGGCGGGCACGTTCGTGGCGGCCGCGGCCATCACGGGCGGCGACCTTGAGATAGTCAACTGCTCGCCTCAACACCTGTCGGCCGTCATCGAAAAGATCCGCGAGACCGGCGTCCGTATAGAGCAGCCGAACGCCTTCTCGCTTCGCGTTCGCGCGGCCGAGCCGACCATGCCTTCAGACGTTACGACTCTGCCTTACCCCGGATTTCCGACCGACATGCAGGCTCAGTACTTGACGCTGATGACGCAGGCGCGCGGCATCTCTATCATCACCGAGACTATTTTCGAGAACCGTTTCATGCACGCGTCGGAGCTGCTCCGCATGGGCGCGCGGATACACATCAATGGACGGCAGGCGGTCGTCGAGGGTGACGGCGATTTGATGGGGGCGAAGCTCCAGGCGTCGGACCTGCGCGCGTCGGCTTCGCTGGTGCTCGCGGGGCTGGCGGCGCGCGGCGAGACAATCATAGACCGCGTCTACCACATCGACCGTGGTTACGAAAAGATAGAGGAGAAGCTGACATCAGTCGGGGCCGAGATCGAGCGCTTCAGGGATTAGACAGTTTAAAGTTTTTAGTCTTCAGTTTTCAGCATGAGGGCTAAAAACTAAAAACTTTAAACTAAAAACTAAATTTGACTCGGTTGCGCTGACTAGTTGATAATGTGAAAGAGAAGATCATGGAGAATATGCCGGAACAAAGCTGTATATTTTGCAGCATCGCCGCAGGCGATTCGCCAGCCGAAGTCGTTTACCACGACGAACAGTTGGTGGCGATCAAGGATGCCAACCCGCAAGCGCCTGTCCACGTCTTGCTGATCCCGCGCGAGCATAACCTTGAATCGCTCAACGACGCGTCGAAATTAGACCTCTCGCTGCTAGGCCATCTCCTCTACACCGCCGCGAAGGTGGCGAACCAGATGGATATAGCCGAGCAGGGTTACCGTGTTGTGATCAACACGGGCGACGCGGCGGGACAGAGCGTGCCTCACCTTCATGTCCACGTGCTAGGTGGCCGCAGCCTCTCCTGGCCGCCGGGTTGATGCGACCCTGGAAACCTTCATCGCGAGTCGTTGACCTCCCTCGCAACGCGGTTGCCCGATTCGAGCGCGCCTTGCATCCACGAAGACGCGGTAGATAGGTGGTCGCCCGCGAAATGGATTCGCCCTTCGGGCCGGAAGTCCTTGTGTAGCTTTCCCCAGTTCGTATCTGCCCAGGCACCGCGCGACCATTCGTCCAGGTCCCAGCACTTCGTAAGCCCCGTTTCAAAGCTAGCCCGCGCGCCCGGAAAGATCATCTCCATGCGGGCGATCGCGTGCTCTAAGCGCTCGCCCTCCTTCATCGCGGTCAGCCGCTCGGAATACCTTCCCCTCGCGTAGGCCATCAGGATGGCGCGACTGCCGCCCTGCGTGAACGTAGGCTGCCATACCTCCATAGGGTCGTCCGTGACGCCGAACCCGTTGAAGCCCGTGTCGGCCCAGCGGCGGTCAGAGGTTTGAATGAAGGCGCGCGTTATCGACGCATACGTAGTCTCTTCGATCGCCTTCCGCTTCTTCTGCGAGAGCGGCGGCGCGAACTCAATCCTCTTGATAACGCCGAACGGCACGGCGCAGATCAGGTGATCGGCGGCCAGCGTCTGGGGCGACCCTTTATCCGAAAAGAAAACGCGCGAGCCGTCTTCGCGGTGCTCGATCCTCGTGACGGGCGAGTCGTAGATTATCTTCCCCGAAAGTTTTGCCGCGAAGGCTTTCGGCAGCAGGTCGTTCCCGCCTCGTATTTTAGACCACAGATTCACGTCCGGCCCCAGGATCACGCCGACCGCGCGCTCGACCGCCGCGGCGTAGAGCCGCCAGTTCACCTCCGCGCGGTTGCCTTTATCGTAGGCTACGAATCTGCCCGCGGGCGGGTACATAGGGTCGAGCGGGAGGTTGAAGAGCTTCACGTACTTTAGCGTCAGGTTGTGGTCGGCCGGTATCCTCGCCGCGCCTGCCTCGGCGTGGAGCCCGTCGGCGAACGGCTCGCGCAGTGTGAGCACGCGACCGCCGGGGCGGCTCCGAGCTTCGATCACCGTAACGTCGTGGCCCACGCGCGCGAGCTCGTATGCGGCGGAGAGGCCCGCCAGACCCGCGCCGATTACGATGACACGCTTCGCGCGCCCCTTGCGCTCGATCTCTTTCTGACCCGCTGCGAACAGGTCTAGCCTAGGGCCGTAAAGCGACGCCGCGGCGAGCGCGCTCTGTTTTAAGAAGTCGCGACGATTCATGATTGGCTTACGGGTGATCTGAGATTCTTGTGCCGAAGCGAATAGCGAGCCCGTCCGGCCCTGCGACGGTGAAGTCTCTGAGGCCGTAATAGCGATCCTCGATCGGCCTTATCACGCGAGCGCCCAACTGCCGTGACAACTCCCAATAATGATCGACGTCCGGGACCATGATGCGAATGTTGCCGACGGGGTAGGCGGGAGGCGGCAGGGCGTCTTCGACCTCTTCGAGAAACAGCAGCGCGTCTTCCCACTTCAGCACGAGGAAATTGCCGTCGTCGCGGACCATCTCAAACCCGAGCTTGAGGTAAAACTCGCAGGACTTCTTTATGTCGCGGACGTAGAGCTCGACGACCAACTGCTCGCCCGGCGGAACGTGTGGTGTAGTCATATTTTCTAAGTCCTGAGTATTTCTCTAAGTGCTGAGAGGGCGTCTGAAGAGCCCCTCAGGGGCTCTATGTCTGTAGAATGCCGCCGCAAGCGTCGGCCAACCCCGTAGGGGTTGAATATCAAACATACAACCCCTACGGGGTTGGGGCGCATTTACGCCATTGTTCTACAAACATCCGGCTCCGTAGGAGCCGACTAGCTTGCTATCACTCAGCACTCAGGACTACTTTGGCTCGATTATCTCGACGCGCTCTATGCGGTCGCCGCGCGCTATGCGGTTGACCGTCTCCATCCCTTCGACCACCTGCCCGAAGACCGTGTAGCCGCCGTCGAGGTGCGGCTGTGGCGAGTGCGTGATGAAGAACTGGCTGCCGCCCGTGTCCTTACCCGAAAGCGCCATGCCGACCGAGCCCGTTCCGTAGGGGCGCAGGTTTATCTCGTCGCGGATCTGATAGCCGGGGCCGCCGTTCATGTCGTCGCGCGGGTCGCCCCCCTGTATCACGAAGTTCGGCACCACACGCATGAAGGTCAGCCCATTGTAAAAGCCGCTGCGCGCGAGCTGGATGAAGTTGTCGGCCGTCATCGGCGCGTCGCTCGCCAGAAGCTCTATGCGTATCTCGCCCTTCTTCGTGTGCAAGACCGCGACGGGGTTCTTCGGCCTCAGCCCGAACTGCGCTAGGCGGCGGTAGTAATCCTTGTCGTGCTTCGTCTCGACTCTCCCGATCTGGAGCTTTGTCGGCGGCGGGGGCAGCGGCGCGGTAGAGTTGCGCAGCAGCTCGGCGGCCTTGAGCCGCACGACGTAATCTTCGTCACGCGTCTCTTCGCCGAGCACCTGAAAATTCATCGGGTGCTTCAGCTTGTCGGCAGTCTCTATGATGGCTATTCGCGCGTCGTTCATCTTATCGGCCTTCGCCGCGCGGTAGGCCTCTTCGAGCGCGCGAATGACGGGCTCGGACGAGTCGTTAAGCTCACCGAGCAGGGTGGCCGCCGTCGTCCTGACCATAACGTCTTCGGCCTTCAACTGCGCCAGCAGCGTGTCGCGCAGGTTCTCGGCCTTCGCCGCGGCCATCGCATTCAGTATGTCGGAGACGGCGCGCGGGTCGGGCTTGCCATATATCTTCCCCGACAGCAAATCGGCGAGCATCGCGCGCGCGCGGTTGGTGCCTAACTGCCCCAGCCCTTGAGCGTAAGCGGCCACGGCTTTCCAATCGCCTTTCGGCAGAGTCACGGCTTCGGGCAGATCGAAGAAGACCGCTTCGCCGAATTTAGCTACGGCCACCTCGACCTCCGGGAAGCGGCCCGGATAGCCGTCGACCAGGCGGAGCGTTTTGAGAAATGCGACGGCGCGAGTCTCTTTGATGTTTCCGAGCGCGGTCGCTATGAGCAGCAGCAGATTCTGCTGCGACGGAACGCCATTCTTTTCGCGGTTGAACGCGCGGTATCCTTCGAGCTGCTTATTCCCGAGGGTCAGGAGAGGCTCGACCGCGCGCTGGCTTGCGATCACGCCGAGCGCGTTTATGGCGTTGGCGACCACACGCTCGTCTGCGTCGGCCAGCAGCTTGAGGATCGGCTCGACCGCGCCGGCCTCTTTTGCCACGCCGAGCGCGCGGGCGGCGTTCGCGCGCACCAGCGGCTCTTTATCGTCGAGCAGAGGCAGCAGCGCTGGCACGGCCACCTGAATCCCGTCGCGTATACGCGCTAGCGCGTTGGCCGCCTGCCATCTTATGTCCGCGTCGGCCGACCGCAGTTGCGCGGCGATGGCCTGTAACGATGATTGCTGCTTGAGCCTGAGCAGCGCCGTGAGCGTGAGCGACGCGATGAGCTTCTGCTCATCTGAAAGGGTCTTGTCGGTCGGAGGTAACAGCGCGACCAGCGCATCCGTGATCGATTTGATCCCGAAAGAGCCGAGTGCCCTCGCGGAGAGGTTGTTTGACGCGATCTTGCCTAGCGCTTCCGCCGAGCGAGCGCGCACGATGTCCGAAGCCTCCTTCTCGACCGCCAGGCGCGCGAGCAGGTCCGAGGCCGCGTAGTGGCTCTCGCTCTCGCCGAGCGCGAAAGCCGCCAGCGCCCGCATCTCCGGCACGCGGTCGGTGTTCAAGACGTCGATCAACGGGGCGACGCCGGTCGGGTATCCTATCCTGCCGAGCGCGAGTATCGCGCGGCGGCGCGCGGCCCCGTTAGACGAGACGAGCATGTCGATCAGCTCGTTATGAGCGACCCGCTCGTCTTCGTACTGGATTATCCTCGGGTAGACGACCTTCAGCGTGCGGTCACGCCGCAAGGTAGGCTTTCGATCCGGGACCGTCGTCGGCGGGGCTTGCGCCGATGTAGCCACGGGCAGGAGGGAAGCGACGACAAGCGCGATGGCGATATGTATTCTCATTTACAACTGTTCAGTCTTTCACGGTGTTATCTTAAAGATGCTCTCGCCAAAAGCATGTTAGATAGAAGGGTGTGGCTGAGTCAACCAAAGTTGCCTATGCTGCTTTGTAACCATCGCGGTGTCGATAGTATGCTGGTCGGCGAATCGGGGAGAAGACTATGAAGCTCTGGGGCGGAAGGTTCAAGGGAGAGGCCGACGCCGAGTTCGCGCGGTTCAACGCCTCTTTTTCGTTCGACAGGCGCTTGATCGAATCCGACATCGAGGCGAGCCTCGCGCACGCGGAAGCCCTCTTCGACGCGGGAGTGATCGACGGCGACGAAGCTCGCAAGATCGAGCTAGGGTTGAAAGAGGTGCTGCGCCGCTCGCGCGAAGAGGCGGGCTACCTCGACACGCGCGACGCGGAAGACGTTCACAGCTTCATCGAGGCCGAGCTTGTCCAGGCTATAGGCGACGCGGGCTACAAGCTGCACACGGGCCGCAGCCGCAACGATCAGGTCGCGACCGCGCTGAGACTCTTTCTGCGCGGGCAGATCGACGAGGTTTCCGATCTCGTGGCCGGCCTACAGCGCGCGATGGTCGAGCTGGCCGAAGCGAACCGCGACGTGGTGATGCCGGGGTACACGCACCTCCAGCGGGCACAGCCCGTGCTGTTCGCGCATTACCTGCTGGCCTATTTCGAGATGATGAAGCGCGACCGCGAGCGATTGACCCAGGCGCGCGCGCGGGTGAACCGGCTGCCGCTCGGGTCTGGCGCTTTAGCCGGGACGGGTTTTCAGCTAGACCGCGAGAAGGTCGCCCGCCGTCTGGGCTTTGACGGGCTCTGTGAAAACAGCCTCGATGGAGTGAGCGACCGCGATTTTGTGATCGAGTTCGTAGGCGCGGCCGCCATCGTCATGGTCCACCTCAGCCGGTTGAGCGAAGACTTGATTATCTACTCTTCATCGGAGTTCGGCCTGGTCGAGCTATCGGACGCCGTCTCTACAGGCTCGTCGCTTATGCCTCAGAAAAAGAACCCGGACTCACTGGAGCTGATACGAGGCAAGGCCGCGCGCGTCTTCGGCCATCATGCCGCGCTGCTTGCGATGATGAAGGGGCTGCCGCTGGCCTACAACAAGGACATGCAGGAGGACAAAGAGGCGCTGTTCGATACGATAGAGACCGTGCGCGGCTCGCTCTCGGTGATGACGACGGTGATCGGCAACATACGCGTTGACGGAGAGCGCGCGAGCCGCGCCGCGAGGGAAGGGTATTCGAACGCCACGGACCTGGCGGATCATCTGGCGCGGCGCGGGCTTGAGTTCCGCCGCGCGCACGATCTGGTGGGCAGGGTCGTCAGCTACGCCATCGAGCAGGGGAAGCCGCTCGAAGAGCTGTCGCTCGAAGAGTATCGCAGGTTTTCGCCGCTCTTCACCGAGGAGCTTTACGAAGCGCTCACCTTAGAGGCGTCGCTTCGAAGCAAATCCGCGCGCGGCGGCACTTCGCCCGAGCGAGTCGCCGAAGCCCTCGCCCGCGCGAGAGAAGAAGTGCTGAGTGCTGAGTCCTGAGTGCTGAGTAATAGCGAGCTACTAGGCTCCGTAGGAGCCAGATGTTTGTAGATGATCGCCAGACAGCACATACAACTCCTACGGAGTTGCATACCAGACATTCAACCCCTACGGAGTTGGCCGGCACTCGCGGCGGCATTCTACAGACATAGAGCCCCTGCGGGGCTTTTCAGACGCCCTCTGAGTAGTTGGTTTTCACTCAGGACTCAGGACTCAGGACTCAGGACTTCAGTTCACCTGTCGGTCGCGGCCTTCCCAGTACGGCTTGCGCAGCTCGCGCTTGAGGATCTTTCCCGACGCGTTGCGCGGCAGCGCGTCGATGAAATCGACCGACTTCGGCGCTTTGTAATGAGCTATACGGTCCCTGGCGAATGCTATGATCTCCGCGCCATCGACTTCGACGCCGGGCTTCTTGACCACGATCGCTTTCACCGCTTCGCCCCAACGGTCGTCGGGCACGCCAATGACGGCGACATCGGCGACCGCCGGGTGGGCGAACAAGACGCTTTCGACCTCCGCCGGGTAGATGTTCTCGCCGCCCGATACGATCATGTCCTTCACGCGGTCGTGTATGTACAGGAAACCGTCCTCGTCCACGTAACCCGCGTCGCCCGTGTGCAACCACTCGCCGCGTAGGGCCTTCTCAGTCTCCTCCGGCAGATTCCAGTACCCTTTCATATTCTGGAGCGACCGGCAGATTATCTCCCCCACCTCGCCCGTCGCCACCGCATTCCCCTGGCCGTTTACGATGCGAATCTCGACCATCCCATGAGGCTTGCCGCAAGAGCGCATCCGCGGGTTCCCGTTCGGGTCGTGTTCTTCCGGCGGCAGGTAGGTGATCGCCCCCGTAGTCTCCGTCAGCCCGTAGACCTGCGCGAACTTGCACCCGAACGTCTTCATCGCGTTGCGCAGCAGATCAAGCGGAATTGGC
>DATFGQ010000024.1:0-17158 GCA_035249305.1 Blastocatellia bacterium
GTAATCGGGAGTCGCGGCAGGCTCTTCGGTGATGATATGGCTGAACTCGAAGCCCGTCTCTCGCTCGACAGGGTGAGGCTGGCTCGCGCGCAGCGCCTCGGCTTCGTCTACGGGCACCGCCTCGATGTCTATAGGCGCGAAGCGGCTCTCTTGTTCCGTCCACATCGACGAAGATGTGAACTCCGCGCCCGCACCGTCGACGGGCTCGGCCATCTCCGGCTGAAACGGCCGAGTCTCGTAGCTGGCCGGTTCATAGACGGGCTCGGCGTCCTGACCGGAATCCGACTGCGGCTCGGCGACTTCGGTTTGCGCCTCTTCTTCGGGCTGAGTCTGTTCGGGATTAAAGACGATCTCGGGCTCGACGGGCGGCGGCTCTACATCGGCGGGCGCTTCCGCGGCAGTCGCGCTCTCCTCCATGTGCGAGGCGGCGTAATCAGGCGCTACTTCGGAGATCGGAGGAAGCGGCGCGGCTTCGGCCGAAGGGAAATCGAGATTCAGCTCCGTCGCTTCGCCCATCTCGGCCGGCTGCCACTGGCCTTCGAAGACTGCCTGCTGCTGCGGCGCTACGTCGGTCAGCACGTCGCCGAGCGGGTCTTCGACGGCCAACAGAGTCGTCGACGCGCTATCGGCCTGTTCGCTCGCGGCATAGCCGGCATCGACGCGCGAAGAGTCGTGAAGCGACGGCTGCCACGCGGGCGGCTCCGACGCCCACTCCAGCGTCTGACGGCCGATAGACGGATCGGCCTGGTCGAGCTTTTCAAAGTCGACGGTGCCTTCGCCGAAGCTGAAGGAGTGGGGCGCTTGATCGAAGCTCTCGGATTGCGGGCGCGCGTCGCCGGTTTCAAGCATGACTTGCGAAGGCTGATCGTCGACCGGAAAAGTGAGGTCGTCGAGCGGCGTGGTCTCGAATGCTATCTCTTCGTTGAATGATTCAGTCGAAAGGTCTCCCGTCTCTTCGGGCGGAGAGAAGTGGAAATCGGCCGCGGGGCCTTCGCCCGTCGCCTGCTCGGCCGTGTAATCGAGCTCAAGCGGCGCGCTTTCGTTTAGGGCGGCGGCGTCGCCAGCGCTTGTGACCACGTCCAGCGCCGGCGCGGCTTCCTGCGTGGCGCTCGGCGCGTCGAGGTCGCTAGTTCGCACGAACGGCTTCGCGTCGAGCGGGTCCGTAGTCCTCTCGCTCCTGTCTTCCAAGCTGTCGGTGGCCCGTTCGCTTCTTTCCTGCTCCGCGGCGGCAGGCGGTTGAGGCGGGCGGCTCTGTTCGCGGATGCTTATGAGGCGGCGCACCGTCTCGACTAGCTTGCGCGATTCGAAAGGCTTCGTCAGGTGGTCGTCAGCGCCGACGCGGCGAGCTTCGTTCAGGTCGAACGGCTCGAACGCGCCGACCAGCAGCACGACCGGCACGTTTGAAAACTGCGGGCTCTGCTTTATGAACTCGCAAAGCTCGTAGCCGTTCTTGCCGGGCATGAAGATGTCTGCCAGCACGAGGTCGGGCTTGACCTCGCCGAGCTTCCGCTCGGCCTGGTCGCCGTTGCTGACGGCGACAACCTCTATGCCTTCGTCGTCGAAAGTCAGATTAACGACTTTTTGAATAGTGATGCTGTCGTCGGCAAGTAATATTTTGCTTCCCATCTTGATTGTCTCCAGCCTGTCTCAACCGGTGCGATGAATAACACTGAGCGTTGAATCCCTGAGCGGCTTGAAAGCGTCTAGGCATTTGCTACTCATAACAGTTTTGCAGGGGCTGACAGCTAAAGAAGAGTGACAGATGCGCGGAGCGGACGGCCGCCATTGGTGTGGGCCGCCGTTCCAACGCTGGATATTACCACAAACGGCCCACCCTGTCTCTACTTTTAGTCCTGAGTGCTGAGTCCTGAGTCCTGAGTTAAAAACTATTACTCAGCACTCAGGACTTCTGCTCACCTGCAATCGAACAGCTCCGTCGTGAGGCGTATGTCGTCTATGAACCAGCCCGTGTAACCGTCCCTGACGCCGGTCGCCGTGTCGAACCCAGCCACAAAGCGCAACTGGACGCGCTTGCCCGCGAAGTCGTCGAGGTTTATCACCACGGGGCTGAAGACTCCCGCCCTGCCGCGCGCCGTCCACGCGAAGCGGTTGCCCAGCGGGTTGAATGACGCTTCGGTCACCTTGCCGTCATACCCGCCCGCTATCACTCGCGAGCCGAGGTCTTCCCACGTCGCGCCATTGTCGGTAGATATCTCAAGCACGCCGCCGTCAAAGCCCGGCTCGAAGTTGAATATGTGGAAGAAGGTCAGCCGGACGCGCCCCGCGTTGGCCGGAATGTTGATCTTCTTCTTCATCGTCATCGTCGCCAACTGCTCGTCATCTTCCTCTTTGCCAGGGTCGACCGCGTGGTAAGAGCGAGAGCCGCTGTTGCCAGTGATCGTGGAGAGCGAAAAGCCTTTCTTAAACTTCCACTTCACGCGCGCCGCGTCCACGTCGTCGTTAAGCAGCACGCTCTGCTGGCCGGTCGAGCGCCCCACGCGCACGCGCAGCGGGAGCTTGACGCGCCCGTCGGCCGTGTCGAGCTGAAGCTCTAGCGTGGCCGTCGAGCCGCATCGAAGGTCCGAAGGCACTTGAATATCAAACGGCGCGGCGTTCGTAGCCGACCCGCCGGCAGCGATGACCGGGAAGGTCGAAGGCCCGAACTGACCGTTAGTCCCGTTGCTCGCGATTATCGTCAGCCCCGCCTGCGTGATCTCGGCCGGGACCGCTTGCGAGATGTTATTCACCGTGACCGTGACCCTCGCCCTCTCGCCGGGGATCAGAGCCGCGTCGGTCGCGCCGTTTGCGTGCGTCACCGCGACGCCCTGTGTGATCTCGTCGGCCGCGTTCAACGTCAGAACCGGGACGGCCTTCTCGCGGCCGTTCGTGACTACGAGCGCGAAGTCCTGGTTAAGAGACGACGGATGGCCGGGGATCGCCGCGCCGGCGATTATCGTCGGGCGCACGCGAATGACGAACGGGCCGACCGTGCCCGCGGGCAGGCGAACGCCCTGCACGTTGTTCAGGATATCTTTCTGCCCGCCCGCGGTGGAGTACTCGCCTGCGAAGCGGTTTGCGTTGTAGGTGACGCCGCCGATCACCACTTCGAGGTTGAGCTGGTTGATGTAAGGCGCGTTGGTCGTGCTGCTGCCGGGCGGCTCTGTCCAGACCAGCATCACGCGGAACTCTTTTGACGTGTCGCTTATCACTCCCGTCATCTCGAACGGCGAGCCGCCGCTCTCGGTGAACGTGCGCGCGGGCGACTCATCGAGGATGATGCGGTCGGTCGTCTCGAACATTCGCGAGAGATTCAACAGGCCCCACCCCTGCTTGGCGCCCGGCAGATTCTCTCTGCCATGATTTCCCGTGACGTAGGTCGTCGAATTGAGGATAAGAGCTTTCACGAGCGCGGGGCTCGGGTCTGCGCCGAAGTTAGTCCTCAGCCATTGAAATGCGAGCGCCGCTCCCCCGGAGACGAACGGGGCCGAGAAGCTGGTCCCGGTCCCCCAGGTGTAGAGTGACTGGCCCGCGGGGAAGTAGCGGTCGCAGGTCAATATGTCGTCAACCGATTTTGAGGCGTAGAACTGGTCCTGCGGCGCAGCGCCTACTATGTGCGTGCCGGGGGCTATGAGGTCAGGCTTTGCGCGGCCGTCTTGCACGGGACCGCGCCCCGAGAACCCTACCCCGTCGAGCGCGTTATCGGCGAACGTGGCGCTTGCGCCGCACCCGTCTGTGAGCGGCTGGCCGTTGGCGTCGGCCGGGCGAAAGCCCTCGCTCGCGCCGACCGTGATGACGTTCTTCGCGGTCGCGGGTATGGCTATGGACGCAGGCAGATCGTTGCCGCTGTTGCCCGCCGCAAAGACTAACGATATAGGCTGACTGCCCGCTTCCTGCGGGTCCGCGTCACGAACTAACGAGTCGAATATGCGCGAGTCTTCGTTGTAGAGATTGCAAAAGCCTAAGAGCGCGTCGCACTGTCCCCAACTGTTATTGCTGATCCGAGCGCCGGCGCGGTATGCGGCCCTTATGTAAGTGAAGTCTAAATCGGCTGTGAATCTGCCTTGATCGTCAAACAGCTTCGTTATCCCTATGCGCGCGAAAGGCGCTACGCCCATGCCGTATTGAAAGCCCAGAGCGTCAGTAAACGCGCTGCCGGTCGTAGTATTGAACCCGCCGATGATCGAGGCGATCAACGTGCCATGTCCGAACGTGTCGTGGTTCCTCGATATCGAAGGGTTGTCCGGGTGATAAAGAAAATCGTCTGAGAAATCGTGCATGTAGGCTATGCGTGACCTGCCCGCCGCGTCGAGAAAATCCGGGTGGATGAACCTGAAATCTTCAGAGCCTACGTCGAAGCCCGTGTCGGTGATGTCGACTGCGAAGTCGAAGTTCGAGTTGAAGCCGACGGAGTTCAAGAACGCCATATAGCCGGGCCGCGTCGGGCGGCTCACCTTGACGCTGTTGACCGTCTCTTCCGAAAGCACCCCCGCGACTATCTGGCTGCCGCGCTCGTCGGCCGGCTTCATCTCAGCCCACGGCTCTATGTTCAAAACGTCGGGTATTCTGGCAATCTCCGGGAGCCTGAAAGATTCTATAAGCGCTTTCAAATGAATCGTGCCCGCCGCTTCAAACTCCCGCATAAGGACGCGGCGAGCGAGCGATTTTATTCGCTCGACGGTGCGCGCGGCTTCCGCCGTGTCGAGGAGCTCGATCGATACGCGGACCTGCTCTACGGAATCGAGCTTGAAATTGCGGTCGAGCTTATACGCGGGGTGAAACGGCCCATCCCATTGCACGAAAGTCCGGCTTGCGGTGAGCGCGCGAACGCGGTCAAGCTCAGCGCCGGTAGCCCAGATGAGGTAAGCGTTGTTCGGAATGTAAGAGACGATCTTTGCGCCCGTCGATTTCAATGCGCGCATCGCTGTGTTGGTAGGCGGGCCGAACAACTGGACCATGTGCAGCGAGCTTGACGAGCCTTCGTCAAGCGCGAGGTCGCCCGTGACGGCGGGGAGGCCCGCGGTCGTGTCTATCTGGCCGCGCTTCAAAAGAATCAAATTCATGTCGTCGCGCAGCTCGACGCGCTCAAGCGCGCCCGCGTCTAACCGCGCCAGAGCTTCGCCGTCAGCCTCTACGAGGGTGTAAGAGCCATATCTTTTCACTCTCTTCTGACCTTCGGTCGAGAGGATCGCCTCTTCGATATGGGCTGCGTCCGACGGGACTACGAACTTGTGCCGAGCGCCGGGGCTGCGGTAGCTGAGCGGCGACGAGGCGTTTCGCGACTGGACGCTCTTATTCTTCGACGCGTCGAGGGTCGCGCGTTGAAGCCTGGCTTTGTCGCTGCTGGAAGAAGCGGGCAGCGCCGCCAGCGCGGCGGTCGCCGCGAGCAGCGCGGCGACTAGCGAAACCCTCATAGTGAAACCGCTCAACGTGAAACCTCTCATCTAGAAAAACTCCTCATCCTTCAAATCGAGCGGGACTGTTTGCGGGTCGGAATCTTGCCCGGGGCTGGAGCAGGATGAAACAATCGCTCAATCGGGTGTCATTACTTATAATTGAGACAATAACTCTATCGCACTTTTGCGGCCTGTCAAGGCGCGCGGCCAAATTGACAAACCCCGTTACCGGCCATACAATCGCGACGATGATTCGCTTTCTTAAGCAATCAATTCTGACCGCGATGGCCCTCGCCATGTTTGCGACCGTAGCGGGCGCGCAGCAGCGGCCGCTGCTGACGGAAGATGTCGATATAATCAAGCCGGGCTTCATACGCATAGAGACCGGGTTCGAGTTCTTACAGAACCAGCGGTTCCCGCTGTCGGGGCTGCGCGGCGATCTGACGAAGATCGGCGACACGCGCTTGAGCTTCGGCATGGCCCCGAACGTCGAGTTTCAGATCGAATGGACCGTCCAGAACCTGTTGTCGATAGACAGCCGCATGACTTCGGCCGTACCGCTCAGGCTGGGCGCGAACTCTAACGACACGAACGACGTGGGCGACGTGACGCTCTGGATGAAGATGAAGCTCCGCAACGAGTCGAGGCGAATGCCTGGCCTGGGGTTTCGCTTCGGCGTCCAACTGCCGAACACGGACCAGACGCGCGGCATCGGCACGAACACGACCAATTTCTTCAGCATGATAACGGCGGGCAAGCGCTTCGCGGACAACAAGCTCAACGTGTTTGGCAACCTCGGCCTCGGGATACTGCAAGCGCCGGTTAACGAGTTCACGCAAAACGACGTGCTGATGTTCGGGCTGGCGGGCGTCTACACCGTGTCGGATGACCTGAACATAGTCGGCGAAGTCAACGGCTATCACTCGACCAGGCGGAGGACGCCGCTCGGGACGGAAGATTTCTCGCAGGCGCGCATCGGCGCGCAGGTGCGCGCGCTCGGAGTCCGCTTCAACGCGGCGGGCATCTTCGGCCTCTCAAAAAACGCTCCGCGCACGGGGCTCGCGCTCGGCGTCACATACGATTGGGAAGCGTTCGAAACGATTAAATGAAAGCCCATAAAAGACGGGCGGTATGAGCAGAGCCGTCAGCTTAATCACCGGCCTCGGCAGGAACGCCAACTTCGGCTTCATCGCCGTCACGATCGCCGCTTACGTCTCGGCCGTCTCTTCACTCTCCTACCAGAGCCGGTTTTTCTCACCCCTGAAGCTCGCCTCGCTCATCGCGGCAAGCATTCTTTATCTGATAATCGGGACCGTCGGCTATTCGCTGGCGAAGCGCAAGGACTCTCTCTGGCTTTCGATCATATACTTCGCCGTTCAGATCTCGCTGGCCGCGTCTGTCCTCTATTTAAGTCGCGCGTTTCTGGTCTGGCTCATCATGCTGCCGCTCGCCGCGCAGAGCGTGGCCCTGTTTCCGGCGCGCGGCGTGCTGATAGTATGCGCACTTCTGCTTTCTACTCTCGTAGTGCCGACCGCCGTGTCAAGCGGGTGGACGCCGGCCGTAGTCGTCGGGTTGATCTATTCCGCGGCGATAATCTTCGTAGTCGTCTTCACATACATCGCCGTGAGCGAGCGCAAAGGGCGCGCGGAGGTCGAGCGGCTGGCCGCCGAGCTGAGCGATGTCAACGCCAAGCTTCGCGAGTACGCCGCGCAGGTCGAAGAGCTTGCGACGGCCAAGGAGCGCAACCGCCTGGCGCGTGAGATTCATGACAGCCTGGGCCATTACCTGACGGTCATCAACGTGCAGATCGAAGCGGCGCGCGCCGTGATGGATGCGGACCGCGAGCGCTCGCTCGCCTGCCTCGGCAAGGCTCAGTCGCTGACTCAAGAGGGGCTCGCCGAAGTGCGCCGTTCCGTCGCGGCCTTGCATGCTTTACCAACCGAAAACCGCCCGCTCGCCGAAGCGCTAGCCGGGCTCGCCGACGAGTGCCGCGCTTCAGGCATCGCGACTGATCTTACAATCACCGGCCTGCCGCGCCAGCTCGGCCCGCAAGCCGAGCTCACTCTTTACCGCGCGGCGCAAGAGGGGTTGACCAACGTGCGCAAGCACGCGCAGGCGGCTCGCGCCGTCGTAACCCTCGATTACGGCGCGGACAGTTCGGTTCGCCTCGTGATCGAAGACGACGGCCTCGGCGCGAGCGACGCAAACAGCGGGTTCGGTCTGCTCGGCGTGCGCGAGCGGGCGCAGATTCTCGGCGGCGCGGTGCGGACCACGACTTCCCGCGGCCGTGGGTTCAAGCTTGAAGTGGAGCTGCCCGCATGAGCATGATTCGCATAATGATCGTCGACGACCAATCGCTTTTCCGCGAAGGCTTGCGCACGCTTCTCTCGGTGCAGGCCGACCTCGAAGTCGTGGCCGAAGCCGCGAACGGCGAAGAGGCGTTAAGGCAGGCGGCCGCCGCCAGACCTGATGTCGTGTTGATGGATTTGCAGATGCCCGTCTTAGACGGCGTCGCGGCGACGCGCCGCTTGCGCCGCGACCATCCCGAATCGAGGGTGATAGTCCTGACGACTTTTGATAACGACGAGTACGTCTTCGAAGGGCTGCGCGCGGGCGCGGTCGGTTATCTATTGAAAGACGCGCCTTCGGAAAAGCTGGTCGAAGCCATCCGCGCAGCCGCTCGCGGCGAGTCTTTTCTACAGCCTTCGGTGGCGGCAAAGGTCGTAGCGGAGTTCGCCCGTCTGGCCGAAGCCGCGCCCGCCCGCCCGCAGCCGCTCGTCGAGCCGCTGTCAGACCGCGAGCTTGAGATACTGCGCCTGGTCGCGACCGGCGCGAGCAATAAAGAGATCGCCTCGCTGCTGTTCATAGCCGAAGGCACGGTCAAGAATCACATCACCAACATACTCGGCAAACTCGAAGTCCGAGACCGCACGCAGGCCGCTCTGAAAGCAAAAGAGCTGAGACTCATCTGATACGCGCCCGCAGGTCACACCGGCGAATGTGACCTCTGAGCGTGACTCCTGGCACATCACTTTTGACATCAAAGGTGGTATACCACCCGACCAGGAGGCCCATCGGATGAGAGCTATATTTGTTAAGAGAATTATTGCCGTCGCCATCCCGGCGCTCGCGATCTTTTTGCTCGCGCCTGATCGATCAACTACCGCGAGCTTTGACCGACAGACCGCGCCGCCGCAAGATAAGACCGCCGAACAGGTCTATAAGAACATTCAAGTGCTGAATGGAGTGCCCGCCGCGGGGCTGATGCGCGGGATGAATTTCTTCACGAAATCGCTCGGCGTCGATTGCACGCACTGCCATGTGCCGAACGAGTTTGAGAAGGACGACAAGCCCGCCAAGCTCACCGCGCGAAAGATGTACCGGATGTCGCAGCTCGTTCGCAAAGAGCTGAACGTCGGCAAAGTCACCTGCTACACGTGCCACAGGGGGCACGTGCAGCCCGCGGCGCCCAAGCTCGCTTCCGAAGAGCAGATAAAGAAAATGCAGGAGGAGGCGGAGAAAGATAAGCGGCCATCGCAGGAGGTCTATAAGAACGTTCAAGTCTTGAAAGGCGTCCCGGCCGGCCGCTGGACGATGATAATGACTATGTTCAGCAAATCGCTGGGCGTCGATTGTACTTATTGTCACGTCGAAGGCGCGTATGAGAAGGACGACAAGCCCGCCAAAGAGACCGCGCGAAAGATGCTGCGATTGACCGGCACGATATACAGAGAGATCTACGAAGGCAAGAATTCGCCGGTGAATTGTTACACCTGCCATCGCGGGCAGACTCAAATAGTCTCCGTGCCGTCGCAATAATCCGGGTGAGCTTTCTAACGGTGAGGGTAGATGACGACGCGGCGCATGGGCTCCTGCCCCTTGCTCTCCGACGAGAGCCCGCTCCGCTCTATGTAAAGGTGCTGCATGCGGCGTATGTGTTTAGGCTGCGGTGAGAGCTCTACGGGGCGGTTGCTCTCGACCACGTCCAGGACGGCGTCTTCGACCTCTTGCATGCCAGACTCTTCGTTCTCGGGGTAGCTCCTGACGCCGAAGGCCTCGCGCAAAAAGTTCTCCATCTGCGTGAGCGTGTTCGAGCGGACGACGTGGACCTCGACGTTTCGGCCCCGCGCCTCGCGGAGCTTTTGCGATTGGCGCTTCGCGTGCGACTTCAAGGTCAGCAGCACGTCGGCGTCGTCCAGGTCCTGGCTCACGACGGCCGGCACGCCCGTATCCGCGATGGCCCGCTCCAGCCGCTCGCGCGAGAGCGCGTAAGGGAATATGCGGAGCGCCTTTCTCTTCCTCCCGCGATCTCCCGCGTCCGAGCGCCCGCGTGACGACTCTCGCCTGTCCCTTGCGAGCGAGGGCGCGGCCTTCTCGGCCGTCTTCGCCTTAGGCTGCGTGATGGTGACTTCGCCATCGGGATTGCGCTCGCGTATCTCCGTGCTCGGTATGAAACCCCGGAGCATGTGGTCGACGGCGTCGGCTACGTCGTGGTGAATCGCGAGCCGGTCTTTGTGCTGAATCTCTATCAGCACGTCGAAAGTCGGCGGGGCCTTGCGCTCAAGCACGGTCTTTTGAGTGCCGCGCCGCCGCGCCTCTTCGTCCGACAGCGTCACGGGCTGTATGCCGCCTACTAGATCCGACAGCGTCGGGTTGAGCATCAGGTTTTCGAGCGTGTTGCCATGGACGGTGGCGATCAGTTGGACCCCGCGCTCAGCGATGGTCCGCGCCGCGAGCGCCTCTTGCGAAGTGCCTATCTCGTCGATGACTATCACTTCGGGCATGTGATTCTCGACCGCCTCGATCATTACGGCGTGCTGGTGTTCGGGGTCGGGGACCTGCATGCGGCGCGCGCGGCCTATGCCGGGGTGAGGCACGTCGCCGTCGCCCGCGATCTCGTTCGACGTGTCGACGACGATCACGCGCTTCTCAAGGTCGTCGGCCAGCACGCGCGCGGCTTCGCGCAGCAGCGTGGTTTTGCCCACGCCCGGCTTCCCCATCAAGAGCAAGCTTTTGCCCGACTCCACGATGTCGCGGATTATGTCTACCGTGCCGTAGATCGCGCGCCCCACGCGGCAGGTGAGCCCTACGATCTCGCCGAGGCGGTTGCGCATAGCCGAGATGCGGTGGAGCGTGCGCTCGATCCCTGCGCGGTTATCACGCGTGAAGTGGCCAACGCGGCTCGCGACGTACTTTATATCTTCGATAGTGACCGGAGAGTCCGTAAGGTAGAGCGCGCGGCCGGGGTAGCGGCCTTCGGGCTGGCGGCCGAGGTCAAGCACCACTTCGATCAGAGATTCGATGCCGCCCGCGCGAGCCAGCGCGTCGCGAATGTGCGGAGGCAAGACCGTCAGCAACAGGTCGAGGTTATCGGTTGAGACGTACTCTTTTTCGTTAATGGACGTGACCATCGTCGCTCCAACGCAGCAGCGCCCTGTCTGTCAGTTTACAAGAAAAGCGGCGGCCTTACTACCTTCAGACCATGCCACAGAGACACAGAGGCACAGAGGTATTATATTATTCTTCTCTCTGTGTCTCTGTGCCTCTGTGGCTAAGTTTTAATCGTGATGTTAGTCGAGCGGAGATCGGTAACCTTTCAAGCGCGCGCGGCTCTACTTTTATAGCCCCGTTGCCATAGCTCTTCCCTACGAGCGAAAGATTAGCCAGCGTATCCGGGTGGTTGAGCGCCCGCCAGAGTCTCTCGATAAACTCCGCCTCTTCGATCTTAGGATAGACGCAGAGGAAGCCCGTGAGCGGCACGCACCCGGCGCGGTTGCGAATGAATCGGGCGTTGCGGCGGCCAAGGTAGGCGAACAGAAAAGGCGGCGGTTGTCTTCTCTCCATCTTGTACCAGGGCCGCCGCTGAGAGATTAAAGCCTTTTTCGGTAGCCCCGCCTGCTCGCCCTTTGATATGTAACGGCGCACAGCGGCCGGGAATTGATCGAGCGGGCGACCATCGGGCGCAAAAAGAAGAGTAGGCCGGCCTGACTCGTCCAGCTCCGAGAGCCGCCGATCGGTGATCTCATCGGCAAGCACGTCTCGCGTGCGGCCGACGGCGGGCAGCAGAAACTCGCGATCGATGCCTAACCGTTCGGCCTGATCTCGCGTGAGAAAGAAGAATTCGTTCGCGCCTGTAGCTATCCCTCTCAACACATGCGCGAAGTCTCCGAGCACAGGCCCGCCCGCTTTGAGCGTCGCGCGCGGTCGCGACACTCCCGTCGCCAGCCCTTCTTCGATCTCTCTTTCACAGACGTAGAGATCGTCGCTTGAGAGATCGCCGAGCCCGCCGCCTAGCCACTCCTTCAAAGCAGTCGTCTCGGCGCGTCTGCACTGCGCCCAATGAAAGTGACCGAGCGGCGCGGCGTTTCGTATCAGCACTATCACGGGGTTCGTATCGACGCTGGGGAAAGGCGAGGCTTCGCGCGTGAAAGTGACTACGCCTTCCAGACGATAGTTGGTCGTGATCCATCTCCATAACGCGGGCGCGAAGACTCCTTCGCAAGAGTCGGCTGGGATGATGAAGGCGAGCCTCCCGCTAGTCTCAAGCATCTCTAAAGCTCGAAGCAGGAAATAGACGTGCAGGCCCGCGCGGCCATCGAGGCTCTCGCCGAGCAGCCGCTTTGCGAAGGAGCGCAGCCTGGTCTTTAACTCGGGCGGCAGCCGGTGGTGGCGTATGTAAGGAGGGTTAGCGACTATCGCGCTCAAACGCTCACGGCCCGCGCGTGATACGAAGTCCGCTATCTCGACTCCTTCGAGGTCGGCTTTTGAAAGCCCGCTCGCCTCGGCTTGAATTAAAGCGTCGGGGTCTTTTTCGACTCCAATCAATTTCAAGTCGCGGCTTATAGCTCTGGCCGCGCGAAAGAATGCTCCCGCGCCTACGGCCGGGTCGAAAAGAGTTTCGGCGCCGCCCATCAGCGCGTACCGGACCATAGCTTCGGCCACCCAGCCGGGCGTCCAGAACTGCCCCTTCTCGCGCAAGGCTTCGCGCGCCGATCCCACACGCGGTAAGGTCTGGTTGTTGTTTTCTATCTTCACCGCTCCCTGAAGTCCTGAGTGCTGAGTGCTGAGTCCTGAGTGGGAGCAGTTAACTCAGCACTCAGGACTCAGCACTCAGCACTTTCTTAGGAATGCCAATTGCCCACACCATAGCCGCTTTGCATCTGTTTGCTTAGAGGCCCCTCCCATAAAACGCCCGTTTTAATAGAAAACGCCCAATGATGATTTGCTCGACCAGGCAGGACCACGCTCATGTACCGCGAAGTGTAAGTAAGAGTCTGCCATATTTTGTAACATTATGTTTCGGCGAATAAAGATTAACAGCACAACGGGCCGGCACTCCAGACCCGAGCGCGGCTTTTCGATGATCGAGATGGTCGTGATTCTGCTGGTCATCGCCCTGATCGCGGGCTTCGTAGTACCGCAGGTCATAAACTACATGCGAAAGTACCGCCTCGGCGTCGCGTCGCGCAACGTCGCGACGGCCCTGCAACGCGCGCGATTCCTGGCCACTTCAAACAACAAGCGCGCAGGCGTATTCATCCCCGGAGCACAGCAAATAGACATAGAAGAGTACGACCCGCTCGGCAAGGCGAAGCCCGAAGTGAAGGGCACGATCCACCTCCCCGAAGGAATAAAGATTTCCGACGATGCCCCCAAGCAGATCGCGTTCGACGGTCGAGGCGTCGTCACCCCGCTGCCTAAAGAGAGCCAGACGATTCGCGTCAACGGGGTGGACGGCTACTACATGATAGTTACGGTCTCGGCGACCGGACAGGTGACCATCTCGGACGCGTTGCGGAAATAGGTTTCTGGTTTCTGGTTTCTAGTTTCTAGTTCACTCAACCAGAAACTAGAAACCAGAAACCAGAAACAAAGAATTAGAGATTGAATGATGAAGACAATCGACTATTCAAATCACACGGGCGAGCGCGGGCTGACGCTGATCGAATCGATCATAGCGCTGCTCGTCTCGGTCATAGGGCTTGTGAGCCTCGCCGGCATGTTCACGCTCGCGATGAAGACCAACGCCAGCTCGCGCAACATGACGACGGCGACGACCTTCGCGCAGGACAAGCTTGAGCAGTTGGGGGCCTTGAGCTTTCAGCGGCTCGTCGACCCTTCGCGGATGCAGGCGAACCCTAACCGCCGCGGGCCGGACGACGCCTTTATAGTCGGCAGCCTCGAAGCTGACGCGAGGGGCAACGACGGCTCTTACTACTACGACAAGATAATTCTGGCGGGTCGCGACGATGTCGAGCCCGAAGGCACCATCACGGTCGTGCGCCCCGACGGCACGGCCGAGACGCGCCGGCCCGACGGGACCGTTTACAGCGGCAACCCGTTTGGCGAAGAGCAGATCAGTTACACGCGACGGTGGTTGATACTTTCGAGCGGCGAGGAGAACCTGGCCGACCGCCGCCTGACGATAGCCGTCCGCGTCAAGAGCGAGCTCGCGACCGCGGGGCGCGCACCCGAGCTCGTAGACCTCTACACGGTGCTGACGAATCAGTGAAGACAGTTTTTAGTTTTCAATTTTCAGTTGAACGGTCTAAAAACTGAAAACTAAAAACTAAAAACTGGTAGTTAGCGGAGTCCAATTATGAAACTACAACAAAGTCATGACGAGCGTGGTTTTACTCTCACGGAGCTTCTGATCGCGATGATGGTCTTCACGGTCATCATGGGGTCGGTCATCACTCTGCTGGTCAAGAGCCAGAAGATCTTCAGCGCCGAGCAGGGCGTCTCCGAGATGGATCAGAACGCGCGGCTGCTGATCGATTTCCTGACGCGCGACATCCAGCAGTCGAAAGAGAACGGCCTGGGGCTCGGCGAGAAATTCAGGTCGATCTACTCCTACAATGGGCCTGAAGGCAAGACCGACGCGGTCACTATAATATCGTCCGACACGGAGACGAAAGTCCCGTCGGCTGGGCTCCCGCTCATCCCCGCCTCGACGCTTGAGTTCACGGCAAACGACGGCTACGTCGACATGCTGCCGAACGGCGCGGGCGGCGTCACCGCGCGAGACGTGGTCAACGCCATAAAGCCGGGCGAAGAGTTCATCATAACCGCGACGCTACAGGACGGGACCGTTCAATACGACTTCGTCAAAGTCCATAACGCGCGGCTGACGCACAAGGGGGCCGTCGGGCTGAGCATTGAGCTGGTCAACCATAACGGCGTGCAGCCCGAGGTGCCGCACGGGAGAATCTACTACGGCGGGACCTACACGATGCGGCCGGTCATGGTCAAACGCTACTTCGTCGACCGCCGGACCGACGATGGGCATGCGAATCTTACGCTATCGATCAACGAAGGCCCGCCGACTGTGATCGCGCGCAACATAGTAGCCTTCCAGCTCCGCTACCTCGAAGTGAAAAACGGCCAGGTCGAAGGCGAGTGGGTCAAGCAGCAGAACATATCGAACCTCTACAAGTCTGTGGCGGTCGAGATAACTATGACGGCGCGCACTGAGATCGAGAATCAGCCGGATTCAGAGCGGCTGGTGACGCTGGCGAGCGTGGTCCGCCCGCGCAATCTGCCGAGTGGCGAGTTCGGCTCAGCGGGCGGCGGAGGTGGAGGCGCGCCGGGCTTCCCAGGACCGGGCGGTGACGGCGGCGGTATAGATGACGGATTCCCTGGCGACGACTTCCCAGGCGGTGGTGGCAGGCCGGGCTTCCCCGGCGGCGGCATCGGACCGAGCGATCCAGGCTTCGGCGGCCCTGGCGGGTCAGGCAGCGGCTCAGGCTTCGGCACACCCGGCGGCGGCGGCTTCGGCAACGGCGGTTACATCTACCGCGACCGCAGGATCGGCAAACAGCCCAAGTTAGGCGAGCGATTGAATCCGTGACAAGAAGTCCTGAGTCCTGAGTGCTGAGTCCTGAGTGGGAGCAGTTAACTCAGCACTCAGCACTCAGGACTCAGGACTATCCATAGAGTGGGGTGGACGAATGAAGAAAGATTATTCTCTTGCGAATCTGAGACGAAAGTTGAGCGCAGTCGTGAGCGCTAACCACGGCTCGACCGGCGGCGCGGGCGAGCGCGGGATGACGCTGGTCGCCGTGCTGCTAGTGATGTCGCTGATGCTGATGTTAGGGCTGGCGGTCACGTTCACCTCCGTTTCCGACAAGGCGATAACTTCAAACTTCAAGAACCTGACGAGCGGCTTCTACGCGGCGGAGGCCGGCATCAGCAACCTCCACCGCATGCTGCGCAGCGATCAATTCATGACGGGCTCTCTGCCCGCGCCGCTGCCCGTCTCGCCGGGCAACCCTACTCTCAACCCTAATGACTTCACGGTCGCGGCCGAGCGATTGTTCGACACGCGCGAGATCTTCCCCAACGAGTCGGCATTCAAGACTAAGATAAAGATTAAAGAGATCCGCCTGCCCTACCCGGCATCGGACCGCAACCCGGCGCACGCGGGCAAGCGCGTGCAGTACATCGATCCGGTGAACCCGCGCAGGGGGCAGCTTGAGCCTTATTCAATTAGCTACGAGCTTGAGTCCGTCGGCGAAGGCATATCGGGCCTCAATGGCATGGTGACGTTAGTCGAAGAGGGCGTAGTCAATTTCAAGCTGCTGGTGAAGGCCGAAGGCGGCGGGATACGAGTAGGGAGCTTCGCCGAGTTCGCTCTCTACCTTGACACGTTCGACCCTTACAACCCTGAAGGGCCGTTCATCTATCAGGGGCTCGGGCCGGGCGACCGTTTTTCGGGCCGCATACACACGAACCAGCGGTTCGGGTTCTGGACGCCCGCCGACGGGTCGGACGCGCCTACGTTCCGCGGCTACGTGACGCAGGCTTACCAGAGCGCGAGCTACTACCGCTATGGCGCTGGGTCGCCTCCGCCGCCCGTCGACGCGGAGTCTGACGTGGTTGACGGAGTGCTAGTGGCCCCGAAATTCCTGGCCGGGTTTGATCGCGGAGTGCAGCCCATACCTCCGCCTTCAAACGCGTTCGATCAGGCGCGCGCGGTGCTCGACGGCGGCAGCTCGCTTTCGGCGGGGCCGCCGACTGACGCCGAGTTGCGCACGGGGCTGCGGCTGGCGAGCGATTTGAACAACCCGCTCGGGGAAAGCAGCGACCCCGAATCGATCAACCCGACTCTCGCGCAAGGCGTCTACGTGCCGTCGGACGGCGAGAGCTTCACGGGCAGCGGCATATACGTGATGGGCAACGTCGACCAGATGCAGTTGATCGCCGACACGACGGGCAACCGACAGATCATGAAGATCACGCAGGGCGGGCGCGTGACTACGATAGTCGTCGACAGCGACGCGGGGACTACGATGATCGATTCGGGCAACGGGACGCGGACGCTGAGAGGCGTGCCGCT
Organism: Blastocatellia bacterium; assembly: GCA_035249305.1. GTDB lineage: Bacteria > Acidobacteriota > Blastocatellia > UBA7656 > UBA7656 > DASUNP01. The sequence continues at coordinate 16,732 of DATFGQ010000024.1, forward strand.
CGACCGTTCGATCGTCAAGCGAGGAGACCGCGCCGCCGCGTCGCTCTACGTTTACGGCGACATAAACGCACTGCGCGGGCCTGGGCGCGATGGGAACGATCAGCCCAAACCGGCTATCGATTCAAACTTCGCGCTGACGATAACAGCGGGCGGGCACGTGACGGGCAACGCGCGGACGCCAGTTTCGGGCGGGAGCATCACGATAAAAGACGACCTGACCTACGAGACGCCGGTCGTCGATGCGGCGGGCCAGCCCATCAATCAAGATGCGAATAACGTGCTCGGTCTTTACGCGGCGGGCGGCAACATAAACATACCGATAGACGGGTCGGCCCCGGATAACTTGACGGTCCACGGCTCGCTGGCCGCGTTCGAGCTGAAGGGCGAAGACGGTCAGCCCATACTCGGCCCGAACGGGCGTCCGTGG
>DATFGQ010000025.1:0-86441 GCA_035249305.1 Blastocatellia bacterium
GAGACGGCTCGCCTCAGATCTACATGCGATGGATGGACACGGGCCAGGTAGCAAAGCTCACCAACTTGCAGAATGCGCCCGTGGGCATAAGCTGGTCGCCGGACGGGCGTCAGATCGCTTTCACATCGCTTGTGCCCGCACGCCCGGCTCAGGTGGCGGAGATGCCGCCCGCCCCGCCCGGCGCGAAGTGGGCCGAGCCCGCGAAGGTCATAGACAAGCTCATCTATCGCTTCGACCAGGAAGGCTACAAGACCGCGGGCTACACGCACCTGTTCGTCATCCCGGCCGAAGGCGGCACGCCGCGCCAGGTTTCGAGCGGTAATTTTCAACACGGAGGCGTCGGCTTCCGCGCAAGCGACGCCGTCTGGTCGCCCGACGGCAAATACTTGCTGATGTCGGCTAACCGCCGCGCGGATTACGAGCTTGAGCCGCTGGACACCGAGGTCTACGAATTCAACGTGGCCGACGGCAGCATGCGCGCGCTCACTAAGCGAAAAGGACCAGACAATTCGCCCGCCGTCTCGCCGAACGGAAAGCTCATCGCCTACCTCGGGTTCGACGACACCTACCAGGGCTATCAAGTGACGAGGCTCTACGTAATGAACCGCGACGGGAGCGGCTCGCGCGTAATATCCGCCGACCTCGACCGCGACGTTGCGCGACCAGTCTGGGCCGCGGACAACGACGGAATATACTTTCAATACGACGATCAGGGGAATACCAAGCTCGGCTTTTACAGCCTTGCGTCAAAGATGAAGTCGTTCACGGGCAACATAGGGACTGGCGGCAGCGCCTACGGCGGGGGCTCTTACACCATAGCCCCGAACGGCGCGTTCGCGATCACCTACAGCCGCCCCGAAGTGCCGGGCGATGTCGCCGTAGGCTCGGTAGCCAACACTACGGTTAAGGTGATTACAAACATAAATCAGGACCTCCTGTCTCAGCGCCAGCTCGGACAAGTCGAAGAGGTCTGGTACACTTCGTCGAAAGACAACAGGAAGATTCACGGGTGGATAGTAAAGCCGCCCGACTTCAACCCTTCGCGCAAGTACCCGCTCATCCTTGAGATTCACGGCGGGCCGTTTGCGAACTACGGCGACCGCTTCGCGCTCGAACATCAGATCTGGGCGGCGAAAGATTACGTCGTGCTCTACACGAACCCGCGCGGCTCGACAAGCTACGGCGGAGAGTTCGGCAACCTCATACACCACGCCTACCCCGGAGACGATTTTTACGATCTGAATTCCGGCGTCGACGCGGTGATCGCCAAAGGCTACGTCGACACGGACCAGCTCTTTGTTACGGGCGGGAGCGGCGGCGGCGTCCTGACCAGTTGGATGATAGGCCGCACGACGCGCTTCCGCGCCGCGGCGACCGTCTACCCGGTCATCAACTGGTACAGCTTTGTGCTGACTACCGACATATCGGCGTTCGTCGCCAAGTACTGGTTCCCCGGCATGCCGTGGGACAACGTCGAGCATTACGAGAAGCGGTCGCTGCTGTCCGTAGTCAAAAACGTCAAGACGCCGACGATGGTCATAACGGGCGAAGAGGATTACCGCACGCCTATGTCTGAGTCCGAGCAGTATTACCAGGCGCTCAAGCTGCTGGGCGTCGAGGCGGTACTAGTCAGGGTGCCGGGCGAGCCGCACGGCATACGACGACGGCCGAGCCATCACGTAGCGAAGTTGTTGAACATCGTCGGCTGGTTCGATCAGCACAGGAAAGACGGTGCGGGTTCGGCGGCGAACCGCTAGCGCGAAAGGGAGCTCGGATGAATCGTAGAGAGATGTTGAAGCTCGCGGCGAGTGCGACGGCGGTCGCGCTCGCCACGCCGATGGTCAATCGCGGCCGCTTCCGCCTGTTTGCCAACTCGCAGGCCGCGTACTCTACGCGCGCCGTCGACCTAGTGAAGCAATCAACCGTCATAGACATGCTCAGCCCGTTCGCCATCAGCTTCGCCAAGCATACGAAGTGGATGTCGAACCCCGCCAGCTTCACCTCAGCGGACGCTCAGAGGTTCAAGGATTCCGGCATAAACGTCTTTCACATAGGCGTGGGGCTGGGCGGGCGCGAATCTTACCTGAACGCGCTGAAGTACTTCGCCGCGTGGAACGGCTTTATCGCGCATCACGACCAGCTCCTGATGCGCGTGGACACGCCTGGAAAGATCGATCAGGCGAAGACGAGCGGCAAGGTCGGCGTGCTGCTCGGGCTGCAAAACTCCGAGCATTTTCAGACCGCCGCCGACGTAGACTATTTCTACAACCTGGGCCAGAGAGTCTCTCAGCTCACCTACAACGCGCGCAACATGATCGGCAACGGCTCGACCGAGCGGCGCGACGAAGGCTTGAGCGATTTCGGCGTCTCGATCGTCGAGCGGATGAATCGAGTAGGCATGGCCGTCGACGTCTCTCACTGCGGCGACCGCACGACGCTCGACGCTTTCGAGGCGTCAAAAAAGCCCGTGCTGATAACACACTCGAACTGCCGCGCGCTCGTCCCCAACCACCCCAGGTGTAAGACCGACGAGGCGATAAAGAAGATGGCCGCCTCCGGGGGTGTTATGGGGATTACGGGCGTTCGAATGTTCGTGCGCGACCGCGAGCCTACTACGATAGAACACGCGCTGGACCATTTCGACCACGTAAAGAAGCTAGTCGGCGTCGAGCACCTCGGCGTAGGCTCCGACGTAGACCTGGACGGTTACGACGACCTGCCCGAGGGCGAGCACAAGGCTATGCGGTCGGGCTACAAAGGCACGTACGCGTTCAGAGAGAAGGACGACATAGAGGGGCTCGATCACCCGAAGCGCATGTTCGATCTGGCCGAGGGGCTCCTGCGGCGCAAGTACGCCGACCGCGAGATCGAGATGATACTCGGCGGGAACTTCAAGCGGGTGCTTTCTCAGATATGGTCGGTTTAATAGCCACGGAGACACAAAGACACAGAGAAATAAAATTCATACTCTGTGCCTCTGTGTCTCTGTGGCAAAATGATCTGAGATTCGATATAAATCAAGCGAGGAGAATCGGCATTGCCACAGAGTAGACACAGAAAGTCCCGGAAAGGCAGAAGGTCTTACGGGAACACTTACACGAAGAAGAAGTCGAACAAGAGGAATCAGATTATCGCGATCGTGATCATCGCCGGGCTGGCGGTCGCCGCGATACTCTTTCTCGTCACGCGGGGCGGCAACTCGGGCACCGTCACCACGCCGTCGGGCCTGAAGTACATAGACGTTGTGGAAGGCGACGGGCCGAGCCCGCAGCGGGGCCAGACGATTCAGGTGCATTACACGGGCACGCTCGAAAACGGGAAGAAGTTCGACAGCTCCGTCGATCGCGGCCAGCCGTATGAATTCCCGATCGGCACCGGCAGGGTCATCAAAGGTTGGGATGAAGGCTTGATGACGATGAAGGTAGGCGGTAAACGTAAGCTTATCATCCCGGCGAACCTCGGATACGGCGCGCAGGGCAATCCGCCCGACATCCCACCCAACGCCACACTGCTATTCGACGTGGAGCTGGTTGCGATAAAATAGTTTCAAATTTGAGATTTCGTATTGAAACTCCTTCTACTGATCGGCGCGCAGGTTCGCTCTCAGCTTCGCTGGGCCAAAGAGCACATCTACTCGTGGCTGATACTCGGCCCCGTCATCCTCGGGATCACTTACGCCACCGCGTCGAGGCTCGCTGAAGACATCTCCGGACTTCACCCATCTTTCGCCCTCGGAGCGGCGATCGGCGCGTTCGCCGTCGCCTGCTTGACGGGGCTGAGCCTGTCGCGAGCGAGCGCGGAGATTTATCACATACGCCGGCCCGAAAGCTTCTTCGACTCCCTGCCCGTGAGCGCCTCGACATACCTTCACGCGGCGCTCGTCGCGCGGCTCTCAAGGACCACGGTCGCGGCCCTGGTCATACTCGTGGCGCGGTGGCTTCTGGGCGCGGGCGAATTCTTAGACCGCGCAAGCATTCTTCCGCTCGTCCTCTTCACGCTCATCGTCACGCTCGCCGAAATGCTCGCCGCCTTGAACTGGATTCACTGGAATCATACGAAGCGCGTCCTCCCCGCTCTCTCAGCCCTGCTGATCCTGGCGGCGACGGTAGCGAGCGCCGGTCTGCTGCTGGCATATATTTTCAAACCGGACGCGATCGGCTCCCAGAGCCGGTTTCAGGGCTTAGCTCTGAATGCCGCGTGGGTCATCGTTCTATACATTTTAGTTTCTTACTTGCACGCGCGGTGGCGTTTCGCGGATATAGAGTACGCCCGGCGCGTACAATCGCAAGGCCGCTTCAGCCTCTTCAACGCGCGCACGCTGGCGCAGAGATTCGGCGCGCCCGTGGCGGCAATGCTGGCGCGCGACCTTCAGTTGACGCTCAGGGCGTTCTCGTCGGCCGTCTACGTCGTGCTGGTGCTGGCCGTGCTGTCGCTTGCGGCGATGATCGCGGTGCTGACTACGGATATGCTGCCGCCCGCGAGCGAAGACGTGGGGTGGTTCGAAGCGACGTGGCTGCCGGCAGTCCTCGCAATCAAGCTCGGCGCAGTCGCCGCGACGGTCTCTCTTTCGGCGCTGCTCCCGGTGCTTGTCGCCCACGAGCTGCCGCACATGTGGTTGGAGCGAGCGACAGGGACTACGGGGATGGACGTGTGGCAGGCTAAGGTCTGGTACACGCGCGTTGTCAGCCTGCCCGCGCCGTTTCTCTCGTTCGCCGTGGGAGTCCTCTTAGCAGACGTGCCGGCGTTTTATCTGATCCCGCTTTTCGCCGAGTGCCTCTTTCTGTGGTGGATGGTCAGCACGATTGTCGGCGCGTTCTCGTTCGAGATGCCCGAGCGCGCGGGATTGTCGATTATATTGATGGTGACCGTAGGCGCGGCGGCAGGCTTTTTCGCTTCGCTGCTCTGGCCTTTCGGGATAATGATATACGCGCAGGGCAACCACGCGCTCGGCCAGCGGGGCCGCGAGAGAGTAAGGTATTACATGATAACGGAGGCCGATTGACCGACAGCATTGCCGTAGCCGAAACGGTGACGAAGCGATACGGGCCGATACTGGCGGTCGACGGCGTGAGCCTCGCGATAGGGCGCGGCGAAGTCTATTCGCTCGTCGGCGCTAACGGCGCGGGCAAGTCTACGCTGATAAGAATGATCGTCGGGATTACAGAGCCCGACGCGGGCCGCATACTGATATGCGGCGAAGACCTCGCGCACCGATTGCCGAAGACGAAACGCCACCTCGGCTACCTGCCCGAAGAGCTGATACTCTACGACCGTCTGACGGGCCGCGAGTACCTCAAGCTTGTAGCCGGTCTTAAAGAGAGCGACCCCGAGCTGATAGCCGACGAGATAGATTTTTTCGAGTTGAGACAGGTCGCCGACAAGCTCGTGGGCGCGTACTCGCTCGGGATGCGAAAAAAGCTGGGGCTTGCGGCCGCGATGATAGGCTCGCCCGACGTTCTCGTTCTTGATGAGCCGCTGAACGGGCTCGACGTGGAGATGATGCGCAAGCTGCGCCTGCGCATAGAGAGCGAGCGCGAGCGCGGGCGCGGGCTTTTGGTATCGTCGCACGTCATGAGTTTCGTCGAGCGTGTGAGTGACCGGGTCGGGGTGATGCGAGGCGGGCGGTTGGTGGCCGAAGGCTCGCCCGCAGAGCTGCGCGCCGCAACTGCGCTTGCCGACGCGCCTTTCGAAGACATCTTTTTTCAACTCGCCGGATAAACCGTCAAAGACTATCTCGAAAGCCTTATGCTTGAGACGATCCGCTCGAAGGTCGCACGGTATGAATCGAACTCGTCTTCGGGCGCTATGGTCACAAGGTAAAAGAGACGGCCGTCTGATGTCGCCGTAGTATAGATCACGTCGATCTCTACGACTCCTGTGATCGTCGACGGGCCAGCGACGACGGTAGCGAACCCCTGGCGGCCCCCGAAGTTGATCGCCTGTGGTTGCTTCAACACGCGGAAATCCGGGTTGGCCTCTATCTGCTTGCTCACGAACTGCGCGTTGGCGGATTGCAGGTCGCCCCCCTCGACCGCGATCGCGCCGATAAAGATGCCGTGCGTGACGACGACCCCCTGTTCGGCCTGGCCGTAAGCCCCTTTGGGCGCAAAGATCATGTTCGAATCGTCCGCGATCAGCGCGTCCCAGTTCTCGGGGTACTCAAGCGTAAACGAGCCATCGCGCGCCTGGAAAGAGGTAGAGGAGGCCGAAGGCGGCTCGGGCCGCGTTGAAGGCTCGTTAGAGTTGGGGTCGCGCGGCCCCAATCGCGCGGGCTCTTTCGACGAGGCGAGCGCGGCGCGACTGGTCAGCCTCTCCTTGATCTGGTTGAACTGTTCCGTGTTGTGGACGGGGTTCTGGCTCACGGGGAGCGAAGGGAGGATGCCGTTGATCTTCGCGGCGCGGTTGCCGGGGTTCGGGTGGTCGCTCAGAAATTCGGGGACGCGCTGGCCGCCCATCTCTTCGAGCGTCTTAAAAAAACTGACCATGTCGCGCGGGTCATAACTCGATTCAGCCATCATGCGCGCGCCTTCGAGGTCGGCTTCGGTCTCGGCCGTGCGGCTGAACTTCAGGAAGACGGCGTTGGCGCCCGCCCCGCCAATCTGTTCGATCACCTGGCCGAGGTCTGTGTTCCGGCCGCCGGCAATGCCGCTCAGAATATCGAGCCCGGCTTTGGCCAGATAAGCCTTCGACGCCTGGCTGGTCCCGTGACGCAATGCAACGTGCGCGATCTCGTGCGCGATCACGCCCGCAAGCTCGCCTTCGTTCTTCGCGGCGACGATCGTGCCCGCGTTGATGAAGACGAACCCGCCCGGCAGCGCGAACGCATTTATCTCTTTCGTGCCGACGACCGCAAACTGGTATGGGAATTTGTAACCGCCCGCCCGCGAGGCGAGCTTCGCGCCGAGCTGCTGTATGTAGCCGACGGTTGCGTCGTCCTTGAGCAGGGGCACCTGGCGAACGATCTCCTCGGCCGACCGGCGGCCCAGCTCTATGTCCTGCTCTGGCTTGAAGAGGTTGAAGCCCGGCTTGAAACGTTCGCGCACGCCGCCGGCATTCTTAGAGCCGCGGCCGCAAGAGAGTTGAACCGCGAGCATGGAAAAGAGGAGTAGGAGCGCCGCCCCTCGGCGCGCTATAGCCGGCGCGGGCCGACGGCTGAAAGAGAACATGTCTTTAGAGATCATCTTCGATGGATTATACATCATCTCGCAGGTTTGTTGAGGAGAGCACGGCGGAGGGCTTAAGCTTGATTAAGCCCTCCGCCTATCATCGGCGTAGACGAGAGCGGGCGGGAGAATCAAAGGCGCATCGATCGCCTCTTTTGACGGCGAAGGCTTACTGGTTCGCTTTCTCTTTTTTCTCCTCCTTCTTCTTCTCGTATGTGTAATACGCCTTGCTCATAGAGGTTGCGAAATCACCCGCGTTAGAGATCTTCAGCCCTTCGAATACCTGGTCCGTTTCCAGATAGACGGGCACTTTGCCGGGTTCGCTCTTGGTCAGTTGCACAAGTATGGCCCTCCCGCTCGGGTCGCGGTTGACTATCGTTGCTTTGCGAGAGCCGAACATCACGTCGACGACATGGTGCAGGTTCTCGCCGGAGATTCTTACGTTGGCTTCCTCTTCGGCGGGGCCGGATGGGTTGCCGGTCGCCACGTTCTCAACATTATGGATGCTGGGCGCGAGCGGGATAGCCACGGCGAGCACCTCTTTTATCGTCCCGTTGCGCTTGGTCTTGATCAGGAAGTCGGTCTTCTTTGCCTTTATGTTGGCGATGAACCCGTTGCCTTTCGGGACCAGGTCGCCTTTCAGCTCGCCGTCCGCGGGATCGATCTCCACGCCTGGGTTCGGCTCGGCGCCGGGTATCGATAGTTCGAGCTCCAGGTCGGCCTTGTTAGGCGCACCCGGCCGGAAGCTCAGCAGCTTGAGGCTCGGCGATACTTTGGGCTGGAATTTAGCCTCCTTCGACTCCCACCCCTGCTTGGTGTTCTGCGAGTACCTGACGGCGTATTTCCCGTCATTCTCCTTCAGAAGATTCAGGACATAGACTTCGGTCGATTCCTGCATCGCCCATTCTGCGCCGGCCGGGGGTGTCGAGCCCGGTGGGTAAATTCTCAACCGCCTGTCATTGACCGTGATCTGAGCGTTGCTCCTAAAGCCGCTCCCTACGAGTCGCGTCTGGACATACGTGGCGGCCCCTTGCACGGCGCGCGGGTCTTCAACCTTCTCTACGGAGAAGCCCCCGATGAACATAGGCGTGGTGACGCTATATCGATAAAGGTACTGGTTCGGAACCCTGTTGATGTAGTCGAGAGGATAGAAATTGATGGGATTCGTCTTCTCGGGGGTCACCAGCGTGATGATAGGGGTGCCGACATAATCGTCGCCCATCTTGAAGGCCAGGATAAGCTCATCGCTGCTGACCTGCTCGAACGCCCCGTTGGCCCCTCCCGGCTGCGCGGCGGCCGGCGTCTGCTCGGTTATGTACCTGCCGATCGACAGTACGCGCGTCAGCGGCGCGCCGTTTACGAGGATGCCGACTTGAGGCGAGAAGTACGGGCCTTTGAGAATCACCGTTGCGAGGTTCCCTTTCGTCACCGGGACATAAGACATCTCATCGATGTGGAATCCTTCGGTCAGCTCGTTAGGTATGCGGACCCTGAACGTGCTGACGCCATCCACGAACGGCTCCATCTTGGTCGGGTCGGCCTTCCGCTTATAGGCGACGCCTTTTACGGAAAGCTCAAGCCCCGACGCGGTCGCGGGGACCGCCAGCACGGCGTAGGTCGTTCTAACCCCCGGCGCTATCCTTTTGCTCCCGGGCAGCGGGCCGAAGGTCCACCCGAACCTGTGATTGCCCTTCCCGAAGCCCGAGGCGAAAATGTCCTGTTGAACGAATTGCTCATAAAGCTCTTTTTGCCTTTGATAATTCACAGAGCCGGCGAAGCCGATCAGGAATTTCACCGCCGCCAGGAAATTCCGCTGCTTGAGCGTCGCATGGAACTCGTTCACGTTGAGCGCGCTTTGCCTGGGGATGATGTCGAGCGTGCGGACTTTGAGGTTCTTGAGCGTTGGGGTAGTGGTGCTGGCGCACTCGACCGGATACCAGTGGCTATCGTCGTTTTGTATTTTTTGCAGTGACAGATAAGCGGGCTGATCGCTGTAGACTTCGATATCCGCTTGCTGGGGCCGGGCGGTTTGATCAACATCCTGTTGCCGATTCTGAGTGGGCCTCCTCTCCTGGTCCGGCCGGTCGGTTTGCAGCCTCCTACGGGTGTTTGTGGGATCGCAAGGCTTTCCTCCCTCGTCGTCGTAGAACTTCGTCACCTGCCAGATTATCTGCGCGGTGTAGTCGTCCGCCTTATCCGGGACGGTGTAGATCGATGCGGGGAGCTCAAGAAAGACTATGCGCTCGTCGGGGCCGATCTCGTCTCTAAGCAGCGTGAGCTGCTTGGAGATGATCTCGTACTGCATCTGTATGAAGTTATCGAGCACCATCGAGGAGTGCAGCTTCGGCATCCCCAGGTTGTCGGTCGCGTGCTTTAAGAAGTCGGTCATCGCCGCTGACGTGGGCAACTGGCCCGCGCCCGACACTTGAGGGGCTGTCAGCTCGGGCACCGCAAGGTCGAGCCCTTCCAGGTCCTCTTTCGTATTCTTCATCTGCTCGGCCACGCTCTTCTGTTTAGCCTCTTTTTCGGCTATCTGGTCCTTGACCTTCTTGATGTCGGCCTGCCGCGCCGTGTCGTCTTCGGCGGCAGGCTGAGCGTTCAACGCCGCTAATTCTGAATTCAGTTGCGAAATCTTTCTCGTCAGGGACGCCGATTCCTGCCTTTGCTCGGCCAGGTCTGATTCGAGCAGCTCCTTGCGAGCCATCTGGTTGTTGAACCGTTGCATCCCGAGTCGGTTCTTCGTGCCGATGGCCTGGTCGAACTGCGCATCGATCTGCAAAAGCGTCCTGAGGACCTCGATCCTGCTGCCGTGAATCACGTTGGGATTGAGGTCGTCTTCATTAGGCATGCGATTCTTGAGCTTCTGATTCTCCTTGTGCATGCTGGCGAGCAGATAATGGGCCTGCGCCATAGACCATGCGGAAGGCTGACCGATCTGTATCTTAACTCTCGCGGCCGCCTTCACCGCGTCGTCCTTATCCTGGGCCTGGGCAGACCCGGGCGCCAGCGAGAGCAGCAGCGACATGCACAAGACTATGATTGAAGCTTTCATTCCAAATCTCTTCATAACACGCCTCCTGAGTTTTACCATTTTCCGGCCTAAGCTCCTGGACTCTTACACGTAGATACACCTTGCATGGAGTAATGCCGATAACCGGCAGAACATTTCACCGCCGCCCCGTGAGAGAAAGCGTATGGATCTGTTTTAAGGCTTGATTTTGACCAACCTTGTTGTAAGAGCCAGTACGAACGAGGCCGGGAGTCTATTACTACTCAGAGGGCGTTTGAAAAGCCCTGTAGGGGCTCGATGTCTGTAGAAGGGTCGCATAACCATTATCCAACTCCTACGGAGTTGAATGTACCTGCTTGGCGATTATCTACAAACATCTGGCTCCTACGGAGCAGGATAAGTTGCTACTTCTCAGACACGCTCTCAAGAGATAGTGTCAACAAGTTTTTCCGGTTAACTCCGCTCGAGGTAATCTGACTCTGGGGTGGAGGGACGAGCCGGCGCGCTCCGGGGCAGCGTTTTTATCCGGGCCTGCGTAACCCGCCGTCGGGCGCGCGCGTTAATAGTAATTGGGCGGGCATCGATACTACAATCTACGGGCGCGAGAGGCAGCCCCGGCGCCAGCGCTGGACAATCCGAGTCGTAGTCGTCCTAAAGACCTGTCGAATGGATAAGACCACCGACAACTTTGCTCTGGCAACCGTTAAGTCCGATGACCGCCCGGTTGATAACGAAAGCGACGAGGAGCTGGCTCTGCTTGCGGGCAAAGGCGACGAGCGAGCCTTCGAGCGGATCTTTTACCGCCACCGCAAGCGCGTGGCGCGGCTCGCGGGCCGTTTCTTTAACCGCCCCGAGAGGATTGAAGAGATCGTCCAGGAGACTTTCACCAAGATGTACGTGGCCGTGGGCAGCTACTCGGCCGAGCGCGGGCAGTCTTTCGCCGCATGGCTTACGCGCATCGCCATCAACTCGTGCTACGACGAGCTACGCCGCACGCGAAGGCGGCCGGAAGGCGCGTTAGACGACGTGACCGCAGACGAGATGGCATGGCTTGCGGCCGACGGCGGCCGCGCCTCGGCCGCAAACAACAGCGAGTCCGCCGTCATCTTGCGCGACCTGGCCGCGAAGCTGCTGGCGCGGCTCGCGCCCGACGACAGGCTTGTGCTCACGCTGCTCGACGGCGAAGAGATGTCCGTAGTAGAGATCGCGCGAGCGATGGGGTGGTCGGATTCGAAAGTTAAGGTGCGAGCGCACAGGGCGCGGCAGTCTTTGCGCCGCGTGCTGGCCGAATACATTTGAAGGGGGCAACCGCTTATGCTCTGGAAAAGCAATGACCCGAACCGCGACCGAATGAGAGACCGGCTGGGCCGCAGGCTCATTCAGGCTTCGCAAGCTACCGAAGAAGAGATAGAGGCGGCCGTCTCGTCGCCCGAGCTTTTCGAACGCATTCGAACGCGCGCGGCGAGCCAGGCCCGCCCGCCCGGCTGGATGAATAATCGGGTCCTCAACGACTGGGCCGCCGACCTGTTGAGTGCGCCGCTCGCGATAGCCTGGCGCGCGATACCGGCGCTCGCGCTGGTGGCGACCGTCGCGCTCGCGCTCTGGATAAACGCGAAAGGCAGTCAACCTGATAACTCTTTCGGCGCAGCCCCCGCACCCGTCGAGATCATCCAGAGCGAGCCGCAGATGACGCCGGTCACGGCCTGCTCTGTCGCTACTAAAGAGGGTTGCACCGTATCGACAGACGACGCGGTGGCCATACTCGTAAGCGCAACGGCGAAGGAGACAAACAGATGAACTCACAAAGCAAAGCCTGGCTCAAGGTCATGGCCGTGCTGCTGGTCGTGTTCGCGCTGGGGGGCGTGACGGGCGCGGCCTTGAGCGGCCTGTTCGCGGCGCGCACGGAGACAGACGAGCTGACCCACTCCATCCGCGACACGTCGAGTTATTTCGGCACCTTGAAGCGCGAGATCGATCTTACGCCCGAACAGGCCGAGCAGATGCAAGCGATCCTGGCCGAGATGCGCGACGAGTACAAGACGGTCTGCGCCGAAGTGCGGCCGCGATACCACGCGCTGCGCGAGAGCGCGCGGCTGCGCATGCGCGGGCTGCTCTCGCCCGCCCAGCAGGTGCGGTTCGACTCTATCGTCACGCAGGAAGATTGCAAATGCCCCGAGCAGAAAAAGTAGGCGCAGAAAAAGTAGGCGCAGAAAAAGTAGTCCGGCCGTCGCGCGGTAAGACAACCCCGCCCGAAAGATGGTAAGTTTATAGATCGGATTGTAACCGGCACAACTCAGTTGAAAGCGAGGGACCGCGAAATGACGGACCGCAAAACCAGAACTCTCTTTTGGGCTGCGGCGCTCTTAATAATCGGCATCATACCCGCGCGGGCGCAGACGGAGAAGATGGCGGCCTGCAACTGGACCGACTCGACGCGCGACATCTACATAAACGGGGAGATAGACCGCGCCGCCCAGTTGATGTTCTGCGAAAGGCCCAGGCGGTACGCTCTCGTCTCGCCAAAGCTCGACCGCGCCATCATCCTCGACCTCACGGATAAGACCGTACTGGCCGCGCCGAAAGAGGCGTTGCAGTTCGCCGAGGACCGCTCGACGGCTACGAGCGACGCCGCGGCCGCGACGGCTGCTGCGGGGAAATACACTCTCATCGACGGCTCGACGTACCTGCTGTCATACGGCGGGAAGTCGATCCTGATCCGTTCGCATCCGGGGCTGACGGGCGAGGTGAGCCTCGATAAGCTCTTCGAGACGGTCCCGGTCTGGCGCTCACTGATGGAGGGCTACGAGCCGAAATCGGAGACCGTCGCGGCGCTCAAGGCTAGCGATAAGCCTGCCGCCGTCACCCTGGTCTTAGGCTCGTGGTGCCCGGACAGCAAGAACTACATCCCCAAGCTGCTCAAGGCGCTCGGCGCGGCCGGCAACGACCGCTTGCAGGTGAAGGTCATAGGCATAGACAACCAGTTCCACGAGCCTATGGATACCATTCAGCAGCGCCGCATCGTAAACGTCCCGACCGTGATCGTCGAGCGCGAAGGGCGCGAGATCGGCCGCATAGTCGAGACGCCCGCCGCCGAGACTATGGAAGAGGACCTCGCGGCCATACTCAAGGGCAAGCCGAACACGCACATGGGGCGCTGGGACCGCGGGCCGCGGCTGGCGCGCGGGACTTATCAATACCTGGACCAGAGCGGCAAGCAGCAAGGCGGCGAGGAGTGGGAGTTGTTCAGCACGAACGAGAACGGCTATCTGATCCACAGCACTATAAAGACCGACGAGCTTACGACAGAGGTCTGGCACCGACTGGACGGCCAGCGCCGCCCCACGTTCGTCGAGATAACGAAGCAGCGCGGCGACGGGGTCGTCAGGACGCGCTACCGCTTCCCCGACAAGAGCATGACGGCGCGCTTGAGAGGCAACGAGCCCGGCGTGATAGAGCAGACGCTGAGTGTGCCGGAACGATTGGCGTTCGTATCGCCCGCCGTCGCGGCCGAAGGCTGGGGGTGGATGCAGATCGCGTCATCGCAGGAGCCGAAGTCAATCACGAGCTACTTCGCGCCGCGCGGCTACGCCGAGACCGTGGGCGTGCTGCGGCAGGCCGCCTACGAGGTGAAGGGCGAAGAAGCCGTCCGAGTGAGCGGGCGAGAGATCAGGGCCAAACACCTGTTGCGAAAAACCGACCGCGAGAGCTCCGACTGGTGGCTGCACCCGGAGCTTATGATTCCCGTCCGTGGCAAAGTCGCGGGCGGGCTTGAATACGTTCTCACTTCGCTTGAAGCTCCAACCGATAAGTAGAATGAAAGGAGATTGCATGCTTCCTATTCGCGGCCTCTACGAAATCGCCATTAGAGTGAAAGACCTGGACATGGCCGAGAGCTTCTACCGCGAGGTGCTGGGGCTTGAGGTCGGCCTGAGGGACGAGCGAAGGAGGTGGCTCTTTTTGAGGGCGGGCGGCGACGCCGGGATGATCGTGCTCCAAGAGAATAAAGGCGATTGGCCCACGCAGCACCTCGCGTTCACCATCGACGCGGCCGACGTAGAACGCGCGGCCGGATTGCTCGCCAGTCGCGGCGTCGAGATAGACGGGCCGCACTATCACGAATGGATGCCCGCCACGTCTATATACTTTAGCGACCCGGACGGGCACGAGCTGGAGTTGTGCGCCCCCGTCAAAAGAGAGTAGCCGGGGCAGCCGATCCCGGCTCCCCGCCAACAAAGCGACAAGACCGTGTCGGAGTTGATGGCGCCGGATTGAGAGCGCAAGAAGATTCACCGCAGAGACACAGAGCGCGCTCTGTGTCTCTGCGGTGATTTCCTTTTAACCGCGCAGACTCATCAGAATATCTTGCGCTTCTCTGTGCGGTTTTTGTAAAGCCAGATCCCCGTGGCGGCCCCCGCGCCTACGATAGCGCCTATGACGGCGCCCTTCTTACCTTTCACGACGCCGCCCGCCACCGCGCCCGCCGCCGCGCCTGTGCCTATGACCGCGGTCGCCCCGAGCGGGCTGTCCATCCAGTGATGGTCGCGCTCTACGTTGACTATCCCAGGCCCGTCGAGCACGTTAATCCCTATATCGCCATACTTGATGCCGTTCTTGCTCCGCTTTATCTTGATCTTCCTGTACCCGTCGTCTCCATCCTGGGCCAGAGCCGCCATGGGGCTTGCCAGCCCCAGCAGGGAGAGGATTAGTAAGAGACTAGCCAGCTTTCTTAGCATTATTTATCCCTCCGAAAATTTTGTGAGCGGTTCGTGCGCGAGCCCGTGGTGCGCGGCCCGGCCATCGCCGTGATGCTCGGCGCGGGGTGAAGAGTTGCCCGGCGGTCAAAAAATCATGATTTAAGAGGCCCGCCGACAGACGCGAGAAGGGCTTGCGCCGGCTGCCGACTCTATAGAATCATTGCCTCGATGAGACCGCTCATACTCAGCTTGATCACCTTGATTCTCCTCGTCTCCACGCCTCCGAAACACGACGCGCAGCAGCGCGCGATGACGCAGAACATGCGCGTGCATACAATCCGCTCGAAGGTGCTCTCTAAAGACCGTTACGTAGTCGTCTGGCTCCCGCCCGGCTACGACCAGGACGCGCCGAAGCGTTACCCCGTCTTCTACATGAACGACGGGCAGAATAAATTCATCAACTGGCGCATCGACGAGATAGCTCAAGCCCTGATCGAGGCGAAAGAGATCGAGCCGTTGATTCTCGTAGGCGTTTATCACGGCGGGACGCAGGAGGATCGTTACAGAGATTACACGCCTACTCACACCCCCGCCCACAGGATGAGCGGCAAGGCCGGCGCTTACGGTCGCATGCTGGTCGAGGAGGTCAAACCATTTATTGACGCCGAGTACCGCACGCTCGCCGACGCCGCGAACACAGGACTAGGGGGCGCGTCGCTCGGGGGGCTGGTCTCGCTCTACCTGGGGCTTGAGCATCCGGCTGTCTTCGGCAGGCTGGCCGTCATATCGCCGTCCGTCTGGTGGGACGACCGTATGATAATCAAGAGGGTCAAGAAGCTCCCCTCGAAACAGAATCTGCGAATCTGGCTCGACATAGGCACGGGCGAAAGCGACCAGGCAGTCGAAGACGTGAAACAACTGTGCGACGCGCTCACGGCGAGAGGGTGGGCGGAGGGCGCGGACCTGAGCTGTTTAGTGTTGAAGGGCGCCGAGCACAACGATAAAGCGTTCGCCGGGCGCGCGGGCCAGGTCCTCAAGTACCTGTTCCCTGCGCAGGCGAAAAGCGGCTTGCAATGATCGAGGAGTTGTTAAAGCGAGTTTCCTCATTTCTCCCTCAGTAATATGTCGCGCTGCGAATCGATCCCTGGAGTTATGACGGGAGTTTAATGCAGATTCACCCCGAACAAAGGTGAACCAGTTGGCATCAATGAGAACGGATGCGCCGTGCGAGACTCTCACTAAAGATTTATGTCTGTGTTTTGCGAATCTATCGGCCCGCATCAGCGGGGCCGCGAGCCGCACTGATGAATTGATGCGAGACTCGCTTCGCGGCCTCCGCTGGATGCGCTTCCTATGAAAAGTCAACGGATGAACTGAACTACTATACCTTTTTAAGCAGCCGCGCGAAGCACCTTCAATTTCTGATTGTACAGCCGCTCCTCTATGTACCAGTAGTCCAGCCCCATCCTCAACATCACAAACACTACCACTAACAGCTTGCGTGCCGTCGTGCAAATGAAACCCTCACCCTATCTTTCTCACCTCTCCCGCGAGAGTGAGATTACTACACCGAACCTCAATCTTTTTATCATTGCCTGTTAGGCGCTGGCGCAAATTTCGTTAAGATGGCCCGAGAATTTACTTTAGAATCGAGAGTAGGTCTCCGCAAGCGCCCTGAAGCTTCTTTACATCACCCTCTCGGCAGTCCACATATTGCAGCATCTTCATATATGTGGGAAGGTGCGCTGAATAAATGTAGGCTGGAAACAGACAACCTTCCTCAGAATCTCGGTGACGATAGAGTGCTATGTTGAACTCCTCTTTGCAGACCTTTGAGGCCAAGTATGCTGGTGAGTACATTGCCAAAAACTTCCGACAAGCATCTATGGCCTCGAAAATCTCTTGTTGCCACGCCGCCCCAGTATTGAGTGACAACTTGTCGAGGAAGATGCGCAAATCTGGGCGGACCTTCTTCAATTCATCAACGATTCGGGAAGCTTCTTTGTCGTTATCGTGCGCATAGCTGATGAAAACATCGTACTCAAAAGCCTGTGTGCTTTCCAGCGATACATTTTGGTATTTTGGCTTAAGGCGCGCAAACTCATTCTGTAGCTCTGTAGCTTGGTCATCTGAGTATGCAACTATTCTGAGGCATTTCAAAGGAAATCCGAGACTCATCCAGTGAACAGCGGCATCAAGAAGAGGCGAAATCATGCTTGAAACCGGGACCATTTGGTCACCGCATGCTACTAAGGGCATGGCGACAGTACTCATCTGTGGAGGGTCACTAAGAAAAGGCGCCAAACTGCGGAAGATATCCCCCACAACTTCCGGTGGTTTCCCACGCGTCAGAGGTTCAAAGCACAAGATGTGCTTGAATCGAATCCCTGGAACACTAGAAATGACTTCTTGGGACATCCAACATGAGAATGAGCTTCTTAGGTCAGCAGCCTTGTTTCGAGCTAGTTGCTCAACGGATATACCTTTTCTATATAGAGCCCCTATCAGGGAAGTATGAGTTGGAATATAGTCGTTGGGAAAAGCTGACAGAACCAGGATGTCAACGGATTCATCGGGCGTTAATGCAGTAAGATCACCTTGATAGATTTCTATCAATCTTTCTTCTGATCTGTAATTTACTTTAAGAGTATCTAGCAGTCTCATATGACTTCCCAAGTTTACCAAGACTTTGCGCAGTGAGATAGGGCATTAAGAGGGTGTCTGAAAAGCCCCTGCGGGGCTCTATGTTTGTAGAACAATAGCGTGAATGCGCCCCAACTCCGTAGGAGTTGAATATCAAACATACAACTCCTACGGAGTTGGATAATGGTTATGCGATCATTCTACAAACATCTGGCTCCTACGGAGCCTGGTAAGCTCCTACGCGGCCGAGTAAGTTGCCACTTCTCAGACGCCCTCTAACCGCTTAACTCCTTTATAAGAGGTTTCAGGGTTCTTAGATACACCGGGTCCGCGATGCAGTTAGGTTAGGCTCGAACTAATATAGTTGATTCATCCGATAGTTGGAACCGGAAATCGCAGGAATTCTGATCAGATCACTTTGGGGGCGCGTCTGTTGAGCCTACATTAAGTAGCGCTCTTTCGGTAGAGATACTCTCTCCGGCCAAGCTTTAATCTCTCTTCCACTAAACTGATCGCGGTGTAAAGGATCAAGCTTGCGCCGAGCATTTCTAAGAACTCTTCGGCGCATACTTCAATTCTGTAAAGTGGCGTGCCTTTTTCGATGAACTCATAGCCCATCGTCTCTAACAGGCTGGCCCCCGATAGGTATGTCAATATGCCTGCCGCCGCGATGAGAGTCTTTCTTCGCGACCATAACCAGAAGGCTTTCAAGTCGGGATAAACCAGTCGGACTAAGAGCAGGAGCAGGACCAAGCTGACTACTGGAATCTCTATGTGCTTAAGCATGAGCGGCGGGACCCAGTCTACGTATCGGTCGCCCAGAGAGGCGGTAACGCCTTCGTGCACCTGTGATGTCTCGTCCAGGGAGAGCAGCAGAAACAGCGCGCCCATCATCAAGAGAGAAAAGCGGCGGGGCCTGTCGGAAGACCTGCCCAAGAGAGCCGCGACCCAAACCATCAAACAGATTAGAAGAAGCTGTGAGGAGGAGAACCAGGCGGGGATGTTCGCCTCTCCGTCAAGATTAAACAGCGTGTATGTCAGGTTAGGCTCGCCGGGCAGAAGACTGACCCAGTACAGAAAGACCAAACAGAGCTCTATGATGATTAAGGCACGCAGAATCGAAGGGGCACATTCGTTCTTTAACATAGTAATCCGGAGCTGTTCGTCCGGCCTCTAACCGCGCTGGTGTTTATAGATGAAGGTTTGTTGAAATTGGTTGGGCGGCAGAATAAGCAGCGACTATTTTGGAGTGCTGCGACTTGTCGCAGCTTTTGTTTTAGGAGAGGCCGTTATGGCTAACACAAAAGCGGTGACAAGTCACCGCACTCCGAAAGAGCGGTCACATTGAATTGCGGATGGCTATATATTCTCTCTCGGTCACTCGCAGCGCAGCGCCGCCATCGGGTCTACGCGCGTGGCCCGGCGCGACGGCAGATAGCTGGCCATCATCGCCACCACGAGCATCAACATCGCCGCCGACAGCAGTGAGACCGGATCGGTCGGCGTCAACCCGAACAACAGCGCCGAGGCCACGCGGGTTAAGGCGAAGATCAGCGGCAACCCCACGGCTACGCCGACTATGACTAGCAACAACGCCTCGCGCAGGATCAGCCACAACACGTCGCGAGTGCTGGCCCCGAGCGCCATCCGAATCCCTATCTCGTTTCTGCGGCTGGCGACGCCGTAAGAGAGAATCCCGTACAGCCCTATGCAGGCGAGCAGCAGCGCAAGCAGGCCGAAGAAACCGGAGAGCGTGGCCATCAATCGCTCGCGCAGCACAGTAGATTCGATCATAGATTTGAAACCCTGGAAGCTGACGGTGATCGCGGGGTTGACCTCGTCGAGGACACGTTTGACGGCCGCCACCATCTCGGGTTGCGGCAGGCGCGAGCGAATCAAAACCCGCCCGCCGGGTCCCGCGCCCGAGTTTTGCGCCGCGGCGTAATAGGCGATCGGGACAGACTCTTCCCGCAGGTCTTCATACTTAGTGTCTCGGACCAAACCGACGATCTCGTAGACAGTCTCCGGGTCGCCGGGCGTCGCCGGGACCCAGAACCGCCGGCCGACCGGGTTTGCGCCGTTCAAAAACTTCCGCGCGAAGGTCTCGTTGACAATCGCTACCAGCGGCGTATCGAGATTGTCGCGCGCATCGAAATCCCGCCCGGCCAGCAGCGGGATTTCAAGCGTCTTGAAGTAATCAGGGCCGACGCGGCTGAGACTTGTATCCTGCGCTTGCCGCTCGTCTGTGCCGTCTATCCAGACGCTGGCACCGCCCCAGTCGCGCAGCGGGATCTCGTGCGCCAGGGCGGCCGATTCCACTCCTGGGATCGCTCGCATGCGTTCGAGCAGCTCATCTTTGAAAGCTGGGTAGCGTTCGCTCGGGAGATTCAACCGCCGGAAGTTCACTTCGGCCATCAAGACGCCTTCCTGCCTGAAGCCTGTTTCGACGGTCAGCAATTTCCCCAGGCTGCGCGAAAACAGGAGCGCGCCCGCCACCAGCACTAACGAGAGCGCGACCTGCGCGACGACCAGCGCCCGCCGCAGACTGAATCGCTCGCGGCTAGCCGTCATCCCGCGGCCGCTGGATTTCATCACCGCGCCCGCTTCCGTTCGCGTCGCGCGGATCGCCGGCGCAAGACCGAAGAGCAGACAGGTCAGGACAGACAGCCCCGCGGCAAAACCGAGCAGACGCCAATCCGGGTCTAGATCGAGGAAGACAGGGTCGGCGCTCGTGCTGATGAATGTGACGAGGAGCCGGCTCAGCTCCTGCGCCAGCACCGCGCCGACGCCCGCGCCTACGACGGCAAGCAACAGGCTCTCGGTCAACAACTGGCGGACCAATCGTCCGCGCGAGGCCCCCAGCGCGTGCCGCACGGCGATCTCACGTTCGCGAGCGCTCGCCCGCGCCAGCAGCAGGTTCGCCAGGTTGGCGCAGGCGATCAACAGCACCAGCCCTGCGATCGCCAAAAGCAGCCAGAGCGCCTGCTCATATTTTTCACGCAACTGGGAAGTGCCAGACCCGGCGGGGACGGCCGTAAGCCTGGAGCTCAGGTAATCTTTCACACTGGGGGGCGGGTAATTCGCCGGCAGCGCCGCTTCAAAGAGGCCCGGCGAGATCGCCTGCATCTCGGCGTTGGCCTGTTCCAGCGACAAGCCCGGTTTCAGACGGCCCGTGACGGTCAACCACCACATCGTTCCGGACAGCAAGTTGTTATTGCCGCGAACGAGGGCGACGGCGCAGATCGGCAGAGCCAGGTCGAAAGAGCGCCCGACCTCCATGCTGAAAAAGCTCGGGGGCGTGACTCCGATTATTTCCAGTGAGCGATCACCCAGCGTGAGCTTGCGGCCGATGACGTTCGGATCTCCGCCGTATTCGCGTCGCCAGAACTCGTGGCTGATGACCAGGCCAGGCTCGGCGCAGCCCCGCTGATCGTCTGTTGCCGTGATGAGGCGGCCCAGCGCGGGTTGAAGACCAAGCGTGTTGAAAAAGTCGCCGCTAACGTAAAGCATCCGCGCCGGACGCACCTCCCCGCCCGGAGCTAGGTTGACGGTGTCTGTGCCCCAGGCGAAGACGCCGGAGAATGCCTGTTGCCGCTCCCTGACCTGCTCCCAGATCAGGTTGTTGACCGACGGCGAGCGGGCGAACCCGCCCCGCGCCCCTTTCATATCGGCCATACGGACTTCGGCCAATTCCTCGGGCGCCCTGACCGGCAGCGTGCGCAGCCGCACCGCGTCGATCAACTGAAAGATCGCCACATTCGCGCCGATGCCGAGCGCCAGCGTCAGCACGGCGACGAGCGTGAACCCCGGCGTCTTCAGCAACAGCCGAAATCCGTAGCGCAGGTCTTGCCATAAAGCCTCAATCATACCGCCTCCCCGAACGTCGTAAGCCAGATCCCTTATCCGCCCCAAGTTGCCGAAGCTTCTCATCGCCGCACGCCGCGCATCCTGCGGACTCATGCCGCGGCCGACGTTCGCCTCCGTCTCCATCTCCAGGTGCGAGCGCATCTCTCGGTCTATCTCTTCGATGACCGCATCGCGCCGCACCAGCGCGCGCGCGCGCGCCTTAAGGATGTTTAGCCACTTCACCGCGCTTACTCCTCACGTAGCCTGCCGCACCTTCGCAATCGCGAGGGCGAGCCGGTCCCAGCTATCTTCTTCGACGGCGAGTTGCCTCTGGCCGGCCCGCGTCAGCCTGTAGAACTTGGCGTTGCGGCCCGTCTCGGTCACGTCCCACTTCGAGGCGACCCAGCCCTTCTGCTCGATGCGGTAGAGCGCGGGGTAGAGGGCGCCCTGCTCTACCGTGAGCATCTCGTCCGACATCTGGCGTATGCGCTGTATGACGCCGTAGCCGTGGAGCGGCCCAAGCGAGAGCGCCTTGAGAATGAGCATATCTAGTGTGCCTTGCAGCAGGTCGGCCTTCTGGTTAGTCACATTCACCTCCAAGACTCTATTCAATTCGGCTATGCCTAAACTGCTTAGGCATGCTAAACCGGCGACGCCTAAGATGTCAATGTGTATCCGGTGTAGCTCAACTGGCGCGAATTAGTCTTACTTATTCGTCCGGTGAGGCATTAGGATATGTAATGCGTCGATCTATAATTCAACTCCGCACCATAAAACATCCCGGAGGAAATGCGCAGATGCTGGCGGTTCGCAATCTCACAACAAGAATTGTTGTCTGTCTTACGGCTCTCGCAGCGGCGATGGGCGCTGTCTATCCCCAGGCTCAGGAGTCTCGCCGCCTGGAGGTCAAGGTCTCTCAGGGCACTAATATCGCTATTGCTCTTTCCCCTGATAAAAGGACTATCGCTTTCGACCTGCAAGGCACGCTATGGACGATGCCCGCCACAGGCGGAAAAGCCAGAGCCATCACCGACGAGCTTGGCGGCGCGCACCAGCCTGCTTTTTCGTCCTATGGCAAACGGATCGCTTTTCAATCCTATAGAGATGGGAACTGGCATATATGGACGATTGCGCCTGATGGCTCTCAACTGGCGCAGATTACATCAGGGCCATTTGATGATCGCGAGCCGCATTTCTCACCGGATGGTAAATGCATTCTCTTCTCTTCGGACCGTGGCAGCAATTATGATATCTGGAAGATTGACCTCAGCACGCGAAAGCTCGAACAACTCACGAGCGACCCGGCCAACGACTACAACCCGGCCTTCTCGCCCGATGGCCGCGATCTGGCTTTTGTCTCTGAACGCAAAGCAGGGCGCGGCATCTGGTTGATGAATGAAGCGATGAACGCAGACGGACGCAAAGAGAGATTATTGAGCGCATCTGACGCCACAGCCGCGGCTCCGTCCTGGTCACCTGATGGCGCTTATGTGGTCTATCAAACCTTTTCGCGAGAGAAAAGCGCGACGGAACTCCGGGCAAAGTCGATTGCCTCGAAAGAGGAAGCGCGACTCATCAGCGCTGCGGGCGAAGATGTATTTCCCTTTCGCGCAGCGTGGGCTTCGAATTCGGAGTTTTTCTACACTGCTGACGGGCAGATTAAGAAGGCGAGCCTCGTCACTAAAGGACGAAGCGCGATCGCTTTCGAAGCGACAGTCAGGATTAATCGCCCGTCTTATGCGCGCAAGAAGCGCGATTTCGATTCGACTGTTCCCCGCCCCGTGCTTGGGATTGTCGCCCCCGCAGTGTCTCCCGACGGAGGCCGCATCGCCTTCACCGCGCTCGGCGATCTGTGGATTCAAGGGCCCGACAAGAAGGCTCGACGAATCACCGATGACATATACGTTGAAGCCTATCCAGCCTGGTCACGCGACGGGACGAAGCTCGCTTATGTGTCGGACAAACAGGGCGCGATGGACTTATGGGTGCGCGATCTAAAGACCGGCGAAGCGAAGGTATTGGTTAAGTCAGCCAACGGAGTCTCCAGTCCCGCATGGTCCCCGGACGGAAAACAGATTGCTTACGTAGGGAGCGAGAGCCCTCTGGCCAGTCGTCTCCAGGTCCTCGATATAGAATCGGGCAAGTCAAGAAAGGTGCTGGACCGGCCTATGCAGCCTGCGCGCATCTCCTGGGGGCCGGGCGGCAAATCGCTCGCTTTCGTATCCCTGAAGACTTTTTCGACGCGCTACCGCGAGGGGGTATATGAAGTGATGATCGTCCCGATTGATGGTGGCGAGCCGCGCAGCATCAAGCCCTCCGCACCCTGGACCTGGCCTTATGCGGAGTGGTCGCCGGATGGGCGAATGATGGTTTTTATAGAGGACGGCAGACTTTCGATAGCACCCATGAATGAAAAAGGTGAAATGACTGGCGCGCCACGACGGATAAACGACGACCTGGCCGACGGGCCGAGCTGGTCGGGTGATTCGAAGAGCCTCGTCTATCTTTCGATGGATCGCTTGAAGCGAGTTTATGTAGAGACAGGGCGAACCGAAGATATAACCCCGAAACTGGAATGGCGGCGTGAAAAGGTCGCGGGCGCGATGGTGGTTCACGCGGGTCGCCTGTTCGACGGCAAATCGGCAGACTATCAGCGCAGTGTCGACATAGTGATCGAAGGCAACCGCATAAAGGAGATTCGCCCGCATAGCGAGTCGCTGCACGCGGGCAAATGGATCGATGCGAGCGATAAGACGGTGATCCCCGGCCTGTTCGAGATGCACACGCACCAGAATATTTTATATGGAGAGAAGCTGGGCCGGATGTGGCTCGCTTTCGGAATAACCTCTGTGCGAGAGCCGGGAACCGATCCTTACGAAGCACTCGAAAGCAGAGAATCATGGGATAGCGGGTTACGGCCCGGCCCGCGCGAATTTTTCGCCGGTCGCCCCTTCGACGGCAATCGCAACCATAACCCGCTGCTGGAAAGCATTGCTTCAGATTCGCATCTCGACCTCGCCCTTGAGCGGGCAAAGCGGCTCGACTACGACCTGATAAAGACCTATGTGAGATTCCCGGACGCGCTGCAAAAAAGAGTTGTCTCGGCTGCTCATAAGATGGGGATTCCGACCGCCTCGCACGAGCTATATCCGGCGGCCGCGTATGGCATGGATGCCGTGGAACACATAGGCGCGACGAGCCGCAGGGGATATTCGCTGAAGCTCTCGCTTCTGAGCCGAAGCTACGACGATGTGATAAAGATACTTGGTCGATCACAAGTCGACTACACTCCGACTTTCGTGCTTTGGGGCTTTCCAATATTGCTGGCAAAAAACCGTGACGTGCTGAAGAACAGACAGCTCCTGGAATTGCTTGGCGAGCAGAGGGTGAAGGAGCTTGCGAATCGACCGAGCGTTGGCCCCTGGGGGTCTTCGACCCCCGACTCAGTCTCTGCTCAGGGTAAGACTATACTATCAGCCTTGAAGGCGGGAGCGCGGGTAATGCCTGGAACCGATTCGCCAGCCCTACCCTTCGGCTTTTCTCTTCAGCTTGAGCTTCAATCGCTCGTTCAAGCGGGGCTCACCCCCTTTGAAGCATTGCGCTCGGCTACGCTATGGTCAGCCGAAGGCGTAGGCGCGGGCCGCGACCTCGGCAGCATTGAGCGAGGCAAGCTGGCCGATATGGTGATAGTGGATGGAGACCCGTTGCAGAGAATCGAAGATACATTGAACGTCGCAATCACTATAAAAAACGGCAGGGCCTATTTACTCAAAGACCTTTTGACGCCGCCGCGATGATAATCGTCCGCCACTCGATAGGAAGTGTAAAGCGCGGTCGGGTGCAACTTTGTCGACTGGGATTAGCCGCGTTGATATGAAGGATGAGTGCTTTTAATTTTGCTCAGTTTGGCCCGCTCTTCATCACTCAATCACTTAGCGAGCATTTCGTTAATCTGTAGACAAACTGTGGCCAGAGAATCTAAGAGTAATCACCTATAAGAATATATAAATAGGTATCCCCGGCCATAGGACCTTAGCTGATTAATGAGAGTCAACGATTAAAGCAAACCCAAAGCAGATTGCTCCGAAGCCGCTTGAGGAGAGTATACGGATGAAATCGGCTGCAGAATGAGTATAAATAGTAAGAGACGGGCATAACATACCTAATTTCTCACTTTTTATCATGACCTGTAAGAAAGCCCGATATTGGTCCTAGCTTAGCGGAGGTGGTGAGAGCAATCTAAGCATCTCCTGTGTCTGAATCTGACATTTTTACCTCCTGGAAAGAACGCCAATAGACGTTCTTTATCTTACGTGCGGACAGGAGTCCTAACAACACACTTACAGGAGGCATAATGCCTTGACTCCACCTGTAAGTGGGAATCCACCCTGCGTGAACAAGTTGGGAGTTATTGCTCTCACCATTTCCAACAATATCCCTCGACGACACTATTTGTCAATTAGCACACCATACTCACTACTCCTCTATGCTACGTGATGCAATTAAACAGATTGTTACTTCATCAAATATCGGACTGAAAATAGCATGCGATCTGATGCATTGCTATCTGCCTAGCTACAAAGTCTTGGGTGAAAATCGAATCCTGAATAACGCAGGACGAACATCATCGAATACTTGAGCGAATTATTCTTGCCTTCTCCGTACTAATAGTTCCTACTACACAGTTTATCCAATTACTTCCAATTACTCTTGTTCTAGATAAGTCAATTTCATTAAATGGGCTGCAGACGAACAGGCAGCCGTAAATTCCCGCTTCTGAAAGTATTGATGTTTGAAAATTCGCATCTTTAATGAATTGCCCAGTAAAAACTGATTGTCGAAGATTACACCCAATGAAGACAGAACCAATAAACTCGTTTGAGTTGACGTTATCTTTGGTAGCAGAATGATACCATAAGGAATAAGGTGCTGGTGTATTTCTACGATAGGCGATGAATTTTGCCCGTCGCATGTAAGTATGGAGAAAACTACAATCACTTATGTTACATCCTGCAAATTGTGCTTCATTCAGGTTTGACCTTTTGAATCTCGCACCTTCAAAATCACATCGATGAAAAAAAGTATTCTGTAGGTTTGCTTGTGAGAGATCAGAACTTGCAAAGCATGAGTTCGTAAAACTCTCACCTCGCATATCGGCATATCGCAAATCGCATTTTCTGAAAGTAACTGTGCCGCATTTCAGATAAGGGCTTTTTTTGGGCTGTCTTACATACGTGTACACTATTCCAAATACGGCCTCGCGAAAATTAACTCGCTTAAGCTTGCAACCGACAAACTCTGTTTGTACTAAACTAGCATCTCTAAAATCTGCTTCTCGCAAGTTGCAATTTACAAAACGGATCGTATGTAATTGAGCGCGCCGAAAACTGCAAGAATCAAAGTCGCAGCTCTCAAAAGTGATATTACTGATACGTACTCCATTAAAATCTGCTTTCGTAAAGTCTTTGTTGATAATATGGCGATGAGAAGACGCCGCAGCAATTCGCATTACGTTGTCATTGTAAGTTGCCGTTCGCTCGATAGATATAAAATCGAGCAGCACATCAGTTTCTTCCTTCGATATGCCCGCGCCGACAAACGCTATGACTTCACTTGTTAGGCCAATATCGTCTAACATCGGAAGCTTTTTTGATTGGAGACTGTCGACAATAGCTGTCGCGACGAAATACTCCATAAAAGACTTGTGAACAAATCTGTAGTGACCGTCGTCTGTGCGGTTGAGGAATGTGCAGGTCCGCACATCGTGATCAAAATAGTCTAAAGTAGATTTCTCTCTTATTTTGAAATGGCTCTGAATACGATCAGGTAGATTAGTGAAGTGAATTGACGGCACTCCGCTGCGATACATATATAGCGCCAGTTCTTGCATAAACAATCGTCTTTGTTCGGTTGTGAGCAGTTGTCGCACCTCGCCTTTTTCCCAATCGCGTTGGAGCCACAACTTCGTATACATGTCATAAAGTCGAAACAAATTAAGGTCACGAACCTCACCTTTTAATCGAGGAATGGTCTGAATCATAATTTCAAGCAACACTGGACGACGTGCAAGGTCATTAAGATTATATGTACTCCTAATAGCATCTCTCATCTCTTGCCAATTTGTTACACCATCACTTTGCAGTTGTTCAATATGGTTTTTGAGAAATGAATCTATCTGTAATGCTGAGAATGGCTCAAGCTTCAATAAATCATATCTGACATTCCTAGTACCATCGGTAATCACTGCATTCTTGACTCTTTCATAAGGGTTATCCATGACCGGAACGTGTCGCATCACCTTTCGGATTTCCGACAAAGATGGGAAATATCCTGTTCGACCCGTCAATATAACTTTGTTCCCTGGCTGGGCCAGTTCCGCTAGTATTTCAAAGTTACGCAGCCTGATTCGCTCATCAACCTGCATCGACATTTCATCAAAACCATCAAGTAAAAGGAGAAATTTTCCCGAACTAAGGAATTTCCGAAACGTAGCATAATTAGTCTGCAAATTGCAGTCATTAACCAGGAAGTCCGTTATCATTGCTTGAACACTTCCTTTTTCGAGACGCGCAAAATTGCTTAACCGAACTAGGAGGGGAATTCTAGGGTAGCGAGTCGGGTTCTCCAGATGACGTTTCGCGCATATGTAGCTGAAGTAGGTACAAAAGGAGGTTTTCCCTGCTCCAAAGTCACCAAGAATAGAGACATGATAGGATTCTGGCAGGGTAAGCCACCGCTTCATAAAAGGGAGTAACTTTTTTCTGACAGGTTCCCAATCCCTTCTATAATAAGGATTGAGAGGCTCAATGCGATCAGGAGATTTATCATATGAAACTAGCCTTGTGACTCTAAGATCAACGTATGTGTTAAATAACTTGCTTGATTCAAAATCTTCAACTAACCGCTTGAGATAAGGGTTAAAGTCAATCAAACTCGAAAGCAATTCATCATAAGTAAAGCACTCTATACCATTCATTTGTGCGTTCTGCCTCGCCGGAGCTGCAAAGCCCTGAGTAGTAATAAGGTAAGCTTTTTGAAGCTTCCCCGTTCTTATCCATGGGCCGGCGGTTGCCGCAACTTGGCTAACCTCCTCAGCTCCGACGTTAGACGCTTTATGGTATTTGCATTCAACCACTGCATTCACACTTACTATTCCTTGTCTAAACTCGATATACATATCTACTTGGCGGCCACCCATGTGTTTATTCTTTTCAACCACAAAACCCATTAAACGGAAAACGTCTGCAACGTCATCCTCAAACTTCGCGGCTCTGCAGTTTTTACAAAGGCCATCAGAAAAAATCGCCTGGCCGCAGTCACTCTTATGGTATCCTTTGCAAAGTAAGTTACTCATATCTATATTCACTATATTTCTTGGCCACGAAGACTATAACAAACATATTCAAGGATGCAGGAAACCAGGACGATTCAAGAGTACAAATTCTTTATTAGGCCCATCCTTTGCAGGTCGATTTTCCTATAGATAAATGCAAGCAGCCGTCTATGCATCTATCTTTTGCTCAACGCTTCTTCGCCATTGGCGTGTTAGAGCGCAATATATATCACAACCATATCGCGAATGAAAGCAGGTGCTGCGCTCGCATCACGGCTCACCTCTTTCACTCGATTGCTGGTCCTTCTGGTCATCTTCGTATACTGTTTGCGGGTCATTATCAGTCATGTGTTTCTCTATGGCTTCACGCAGAATTTCCGCCGCGGCTTTGCAGGCTATCACTTCATACCTGCCTGTGTAGAGATGCAACGCCAGCCTGTATGCCTCTGAATCACGAAACAACAGCTCTATGAATCGGTCCAGCTCGGCTTGCACTACCTGCGGGCCGCAGCCTTCTTTTGTAAACCCTCTCCGCAGTACTATGAACAGGTCAGCAAGCCACTCGCGGGCGTCCTCCGTGATTCCCTCAAGCCGTGCGAGCCTGCTCTCATCATCCATAAAAAGGATAGGTTGATTATCTTCGCCTGATTGCGTTGTCATCAGCTTGCCTTTCTGCGTTCTGTGATGTGTGCAGCTCCGCTCCCATTTCAACAACCAAACGGCAAAAAGATATTACCACGAACATAGTAAAACTCAAACAGAAGATGATATAAGTGACGAAAGTTTTTACCCCATTTATGGTAGGAGATTTACAGCTTTTCGGCCTAAACTGTCCTGAGCAGATAACTTGCTACCACATACGGAGTAAGCGGGCCTACGACTGTGGCGCGTTAATTACCACGTTTGGTAGTTTGCGGCTCATGTTGCGAATGATCGCCAGGGAATTAGCGGAGCGTGAGGGAATAGAAAATCCCTTGCAGCTTTCAGAGAGGTCTGGGTTGTCTTATGAGACTTGCCGTCGCGTGTGGAATGACGCCGCAGAGCAATGGGGCCGCAAAACTATTGAACGCCTTTGTGATGTCCTGCATGTCCGGCCCGGTCAGTTATTCCATTATGAACCGGAGCCTGACAAGCTAGAACGCGCGTTGAAGGCTAAGGCGAAAGGCAGGCACAAGAGGTGAGGCGTGAATGTTGAGTTGCTATCGCTCCTCATACCAACAAAGTAATCCGCCGCCAAGTAGTAACTTAATCATCAAAGATTAGCCGCAATGATATGAAGTATGAACGCTTTTAATTTTACTAATCGGCTGCGCCGCTTTAGAATTGTGGCTTAATTGAACCGATGAGCGCGCCGACAGTTGCGTTATGCCGAACGAGTCGGGTAAAAGGCCATCCGTACCGCTCGCCGAATCCGTCAGGCTTTGGGCGCGCTCGACCAGGAGCCTAACCCATGTCGATAAACATCTCCCGCCATTTTCTGCTGCGCAAGCTCCACCAGTTGACCGGCATTCTGCCGCTTGGCGTCTTTCTCATAGAGCACTTCTACACCAACTCGAAGGCCATGGGGTCGGTCGCGGCCGGCAAGTCCGGCGAGCAGCTATTCAACGAGGCGGTCGCAGACCTGCAATCGATCCCTTACATAATCTTCGTCGAAGTGCTCGGCATATTCATCCCGCTCATCTACCACGGCGTCTACGGGCTGATAATCACCTGGGAGGGTAGGCCCAACGTCGGGTCTTACGACTACGGGCGGAACTGGATGTACTTCTTCCAGCGCGTGACGGGCGTCATACTGTTCGTCTTCATCACCTTTCACATCCTGAACTTCCGCTTCGGCATGGTCCCAGGACTCAACGAGATCAACCTCGCGCACAACCCCGATAAGGCGTTCGACATAGTGAGCGGCGAGTTCCGCATCTGGTGGGTGATGTTCATCTACATCATCGGCATAGTGTCGACCACCTTCCACTTCGCCAACGGGCTGTGGCTCTTCTTAGTCGACTGGGGGGTGACCATAGGCCAGCGCGCGCAGCGCCTTTCCGGCTACCTGTGCGCGGCCATAGGCGTCGCGCTCACCGTCGTAGGCATCAACGCGGCCCTCGCGTTCGTTCGAGAGGTTAGATAATGGCAAAGGCTGACATACGAATCGCGGTCATAGGCGGGGGGCTCGCGGGGCTGATGACGACCATCAAGATCGCAGAGCTCGGCCACTCTGTAGACCTCTTCTCGCTCGTCCCCGTCCGCCGCTCGCACTCCGTCTGCGCGCAGGGCGGGATAAACGGCGCGGTCAACACGAAAGGCGAAGGCGATTCGCCCTTGATACACTTCGACGACACGGTCTACGGCGGCGACTTCTTGGCCAACCAGCAGCCCGTCAAAGCCATGTGCGAGATGGCGCCCGCCATCATCTACATGTTCGATCGCATGGGCGTGCCCTTCTCGCGCACTTCGGAAGGGATGATAGACTTCCGCCGGTTCGGCGGGACCAAGCACCACCGCACGGCGTTCGCCGGCGCGTCTACGGGCCAGCAGCTTCTCTACGCGCTCGACGAGCAGGTGCGCCGCTACGAGGCCCAGGGGAAAGTCACGAAATACGAGTGGTGGGAGTTCATGTCGGCGGTCCTCGACGATAACCAGGTCTGCCGGGGCTTGACGGCGATGAACCTGCGCACGCTCGAAGTTCAAGCCTTCCCCGCCGACGCGATAATAATGGCGACGGGCGGGATAGGCTCGGTCTTCGGCAAATCCACGAACTCCGTGATATGCACAGGCTCGGCGCAGTCGGCGCTCTACCAGCAGGGCGTACACTACGCCAACGGCGAGTTCATACAGGTCCACCCGACCGCTATCCCTGGCGAAGACAAGCTCCGTTTGATGAGCGAGTCGGCGCGCGGCGAGGGCGGCCGAGTCTGGGTCCCGCGCAAGAAGGGCGACCTGCGCGAACCGAGCGACATCCCCGAAAACGAGCGCTGGTACTTCCTCGAAGAGAAGTACCCGGCTTACGGCAACCTGGTGCCGCGCGACATCGCCACGCGCGAGATATTCCATGTCTGCCTGGACGGCTACGGCGTGGGCGGCGGCAACATGGTCTATCTAGATCTGACGCACATCCCGGCCGACGTGCTCGACCGCAAGCTCGGCGCGATTCTTGAGATCTACGAGAAGTTCGTCGGCGACGACCCGCGCTACACGCCTATGAAGATATTCCCCGGCATGCACTACACGATGGGCGGCATCTGGGTCGACTACGACCAGATGACGAACGTGCCCGGCGTATTCGCCGTCGGCGAGTGCGACTACTCCATACACGGGGCGAACCGGCTGGGCGCCAACTCGCTGGTAAGCTGCATCTACGCAGGCATAGTCTGCGGCCCGGCCGCCGTGCGGTACGCCGCCGGAAACGGCCGCGGCGAGACTCTCAACGGGCTGCACGAAAGCGAAGCGCGCCGCCAGGTCGAGATCAACGAGCGCATAAAGAATCAGCGGGGCGGCGAGAACGCTTACCTGCTGCACGACGAGATGGGCCGCTGGATGACCGACAACGTCACCGTAGTGCGATACAACCGCAAGCTCGAAGAGACGGACGCGAAGCTTCAAGAGCTGATCGAGCGGTTCGACCAGATAGACATAAACGAGAACGTCTACTGGGCCACGCAGGCGCTGCCGCACGCGCGCCAGCTCTACAACATGCTGCAACTGGCGCGGGCCGTCACGCTCGGCGCGCTGCGGCGCAACGAATCGCGCGGCGCGCACTACAAGCCGGAGTTCCCCGAGCGCAACGACGCGGAGTTTCTCAAGACGACGATCGCCACCTACACGGCGGAAGGGCCGGAGTTCAGCTACCAGCCAGTCGACGTGTCGCTCGTCCCGCCGCGCGCGCGCAAGTACGACGTGGAGAAGAAAATCCCCGCCGACCAGCAGGTCGCGCCCAACGAGGTGCAGGTCGAGCGTAAGCTTGAGAAAGAGGCCACGGGCAAGCAGCACCCGTTCGAGGACGCGAGCAAGAACGTAACTTAGCTGTGTCGAACACAAGGAGCTAGATATGGTCACATGTTACCAGTGCGGAGAGGCGCTGCCCGAAGGCAAAAGCACCTGTCCCGAATGCGGCGCGGTCAATACAGTCTCGCGAAATGTTGTCAAAGGCGAGAACGACGAGAACGTCACAGACACCGCGCGCATGCGCGTCAAGGCGGAAGGCTCGCCCGAAGTGATCCGGATCAAGGTGAAGCGACAGGATTCGCAAGACGCCCCCTCGCGCTGGGAAGAGTTCGACGTGCCTTACCGCAAAGGCATAAACGTGCTGACCTGCCTGATGGACATTCAGAAGAACCCCGTCACCGCCGACGGCAAAAAGACTACGCCCGTCGTGTGGGATTCGAACTGCCTGGAAGAGGTCTGCGGCGCGTGCTCCATGATAATAAACGGGCGCGTGCGCCAGGGCTGCACGGCGCTCGTCGACAAGCTCGACACGCCGATCACCGTCGCGCCCATGACGAAGTTCCCCATCATACGCGACCTGATGGTGGACCGCTCGCGCGTATTCGAGGCCTTCAAGAAGGTCCACGCGTGGATAGACATCGACGGCACGTACGACCTAGGCCCCGGCCCCAAGGTCGCGCCCGAAGTGCAGGCGGCGCGCTACGACATGTCGCGCTGCATGGCCTGTTGCTGCTGCATGGAAGCCTGCCCGCAATACGGGCCTGTCTCTCAGTTCATCGGCCCGGCCGCGCTCAACCAGGTGCGGCTGTTCAACGAGCACCCGACGGGCAAGCTGAACAAAGACGTGCGGCTGAACGCCGTGATGGAGCCCGGCGGGGTGACCGACTGCGGCAACGCGCAGAACTGCGTGAAGGTCTGCCCGAAAGAGATACCGCTGACCGACTCGATCGCTTACCTCTACCGCGAGACGACCTGGTACGGCCTGTTCGGCTGGCTCAAGAAATAGATCTCAGATCTCAAATTTGATAATTAAAATCCGGGACCGAGGCGAGCTTGCGCGCAAGGGCCACGCCTATGCCGACTATCCGCTCCTGCGCTTCGAGCGGCCGCACGCCCGCGGGCGTCATTAAATAGCCCACGTCATACATTATCCCCAGGCGCGTGTTGCCCTCCTCTTCGATCAACACGATGTCGCCCGCCTGGCCCGCTTCGCCCGGCACGAACAACACTATGTCGCCTTCGACGAGCCCCTTTTCGGGCCACGAGTGATTGACTATAACGCACTCGTAATCGCCTTCGCGCACCTTGAGCACCTGGGCCAGCACGTCCTCGTCGTCGAGGTAGACTTGCTGCCGCCGCTTCTCTTGAGCCTGTATGTTTTCGTCCTTTTCCATAATCAAGACCGCAAGCAAATATTGAATCCGTCGTGTGCAATTATGTCAATCGCCGGACGGCCGAAACCGCCGATGGCCGCGCGCCGCTTTAAGCCGCGCGGGTTTAGCAGGCACGCGTTTTTGGCATCGGTTTTGCCACTGGATAGTATTAAGAGCGATTTGTGGATTGATATAGAACGGGGGGCCGGGTATGAGCAGTCGGGTATTCGGTGGCCTTAAGCTGAAAGAGCTGGCCATAAGGACGTGGAAAGAGTCTAACGAAGACAACGTCTTCGGCCGCGCCGCGGAGCTTGCTTATTACTTTTTGCTCGCGCTCTTTCCGATGCTGATCTTTCTGACGAGCCTCGTGGCCTTTCTGCCGGGCGCTCAAGAGAACATTATTGGCGCGATCGGCAAGGCCGCTCCTCCTCAGGTCATGGAAGTGGTCCGCCAGTTCATGCACGACGTAGTCGAGAACCGCAGCGGCGGGCTGCTCTCTTTCGGAGTATTGGCTACGCTGTGGGCCGCCTCCAACGGCGTGTCGGCCGTCATGGATACGCTCAACACCGCCTACGACGCGAAGGAGGGGCGCTCGTTTATAAAGAAGCGCATCGTCGCGATAGGGCTGACGATGACGCTCTCGGTGCTAGTCGTAGGCGGGACCGTGCTGATTATGTTCGGCGACAGGTTCGCCGAATGGCTAGGCGGCGCTCTAGGTCTGGGCTCGGCCTTCACGACGGCGTGGAAGGTCCTCGATTACATAATCGGGCTCGGGCTCCTGTTTCTGGGAATACAATTGATCTACTACTTAGGGCCGAACGTCAAACAGAGGTGGCACTGGATCACGCCGGGGGCGGTCTTTGCGGTGGCGGGGCTGATCCTAAGCTCGCTGGCCTTCTCGTTCTACCTCAGATACGCGCCCGACTACAGCGCGACTTATGGCAGCCTCGGCGCGGTCATAATACTGATGCTCTGGCTGTACATAATGGGCCTGGTGCTGCTCGTCGGCGGCGAGATCAATTCGGAGATAAGGCTTGCGTCGGGAAAGCCGACGGTTGAAAGAGAGAATCCCGGGCAACTTCAAGCGGCTTAAGTATGGACGCGATCAAACTAAAAGAGAGGAGCAACAGCTATGGCGAATAGAAGAGTCATTTTCACGTCGAGGCTCAAGGAGGGGGCCGAGCAACAACTGATGCATGATCTGAAGACGATCTTTCCGAGCGACGCGTTGCGCTCGATCGACGGCATCGAAGATATCACGATATGTCAGGGCAACGGCATGTTCGCCGCCGTCGTCGAGTACGACGGCGACTTCGAGAAGATCTATTCGGCTTACATATCTAACCCCGCGATCCAGTCTTTCCACGCAAAGATGGCCGCCTACCTCAAAGACATCCCGAGGTCTAACAAGCCCGCGGACCTTCCGCTCCTCGGCGACGTCTTCTACTGGGATGGCCGTAAGGTCCAGGAGGCCGTCGGCTGAGACGAGTGACATGTCCTTGGGAGTGCGGTGACTTGTCGGCGCACTCCGAAGGAGATGCTGATCATCTTCGCCGCATTCAAGGGAGAACTGTCATGCCGAGAAGATTGGATAATCAAGTTGTCGTCATCACCGGGGCGGCCTCGGGCATAGGCCGGGTGACGGCGCGCATGTTCGCAGAGCGCGGCGCGCGCGTCGTGGTCGGCGCGCGCAACATCGATGCCTTAAACGACCTCGTCCGCGAGATCACGGAATCCGGCGGCCTGGCCTTCGCCGCCGAGACCGACGTGACAAAGCGCGAGGATGTCGAGCGGCTTGCCCAGACGGCCATCAACTACTTCGGCCGCATAGACACGTGGGTCAACAACGCGGGCGTTTCCGTCTACGCGATGTTCGACAAACTGTCGGACGAAGAGATCAGGCGGATAATCGATGTGAACTTCATGGGCACGGTCTACGGCCTTCAAGTCGCACTCCCGCTACTGAGGTCAAACGGCGGCGGCACTGTAATCAACATCGCCTCGGTCACGGGCAAGCGCGCGATACCGCTTCAGAGCGTCTACAGCGCTTCAAAATATGCGGTCGTAGGTCTTTCGGAAGCTCTGCGCGCCGAGCTCGCTTATGAAGAGGCGGAGATACACGTTTGCACCGTCTGCCCGCCTTCCATCAACACGCCTTTTTTCGATAACGCGCTGACGAAAGAGGGTTACGCGCCGAAGCCTATGTTTCCGGTCTACGAGCCGGAGGCGGTCGCCGAAGCGATCATCTCGTGCGCCGAAAACCCGCAGCGCGAAGTGATGGTCGGCGCGGGCGGCAAGATGTTTTCTGTAATGAATACACTGGCGCCGGGGCTCACGGATCTGATGATGGGGAAGGTCGCGGTCACGGGGCAGCTCTCCGACCGGCCCGAGCCGGAGGACTCGCCAAACAACCTGTTCGAGCCTACCCGAGACTCGCGCGAGCGCGGCGGGTGGACTCTGTGGGGGTCGAGGAAGCAGGCCGGCGGCGAGGGGGGCAGCTTGATCGCGCGGCACCCCGTTGCTTTAAGCGCGGCGGGCGTGGCGGCGCTTGTGATCGCGGCGCGGCTGCTTTTCAGGTAGCGGATATAACAACGGTTGGGGATGAATCAGCGGGCCAGCTCCGCCTCCGTCGACAAGACATCCATCTCCAGCGAGCCTAACTCGATATCGACCCGGTTCTTCTTTTCCGCGTTCGAGATCGACGAAAGCACGCTCGCCAATAGAGCCGTGGCCTCTTGCAACGCCCGCTGGTGCTCGGCGGTGTATTCGTCGAGCTTCGCCGAATAAAGCGTCACCGCGCCATGCATATCTTTATCTTTTATGATGGGGAACGCGGCCAGCGTACGGTAGCCGTCGAAATGCTCGGCGAACTGCGGCGGCAGGTCGAGCTTGGGGTCCGTGTTACAGAAAGGCTGGCGGTTGGCTATCACCCAGCCGGTCACGCCTTCGCCTAGCGCGATCGTGCGCCCTTTGAGCAGAGCCCAGTGGTAGCCCGCCGAGTGAACCACCACGTTGTCGCCCGCGGCAGGGGCCACCAGCGTGATCGCGCACAAATCGTAGGGGGCGATGGCCTTGAGTTTTTCCGCGAAAGCGACGACGGCCTCTTCCGGCGTGCGGCAACCTATCATCACCTGCGCGAGGCCCGACAGCGACATCAACTGGTCCTGAAGCACCGCCAGCGGGCCAGTCTTTCGAGGCTCGCGCTCTTCGGCCAGGCCCGCCGCGGGCGTTACGCGCCGGGCGGTTTCGGAAAGCTCTTCGGTCGGCTCAATGCCGAAAGTGGGGACGGGCACGTCGCGGTAGGCCGCTATCTCCGCCTCGAACTGCGGCAGGTTCGTGATGAACGTTCCGACGACGTTCGGGTCGTACATAGTCCCGCTCCCGCCCATTATCAAGTCTATGGCCTCTTCGCGCGACATGCCTTTGCGGTACTGGCGGTCCTCGCGCACGGCGTCGAAGCAGTCGACGACCGAGATGATGCGCGCCGTCAAAGGTATCGCTTCGCCCTTCAGCCCGTCAGGGTATCCGCCGCCATCCCACCGCTCGTGGTGGTGGCGCACGACGGGAACGATCGGATAAGGGAACTCGACCCGGCTCAATATCTGCGCGCCTGCGATCGGGTGAATCTTCATCTTCTCGAACTCGGCCTGCGTCAGCTTGCCCGGCTTGTTCAAGATGTAATCGGGCACGGCGATCTTGCCTATGTCGTGAAGGAGCGCGCCGGCCTTGAGGGCTTCGACCTCCTCCTGGGTGCAGCCGAGCAGTCGCGCGACGCCCGCGGCATAGATCTGCACGCGCAGGACGTGGCCGTGCGTCACTTCGTCCTTCGCGTTGATGGCGACGGCCAGCGCCTCGATAGTCTCGCGGTGCGCCTTCTCCATCACGGAGATGCGCTTTTGCACGCTGTCGCGGTACTGGCGGTGCGCCAGATAGATCGTCAGTATGATCGGCCCGCCTATGACTATCATCACCATCGCGTTGTACTGGAACGCCAGGTAGAGCAGGCTGGCCGCCGTGCTGTTGGGCATAAACATCGGCATCGTCCAGAGGAAATCTCTCCAGTGGCTTCTGACGGAGTTCCCCTGGCGTAGCGCAAAGAGCGTCGACAACAGCGCGTAGTTGGTCGCAAGCTGTACGAGGCTCGCGACGAGCATCGAGACGGCCACGGCAAGGAAAGTCTGCTCGCTTGTGCCGCGGGCTTCTTTAAACCCGTAGCCGAGCACCGCGTTGAGGCTCGCGGAAGCGGCCGCGGCCGTTATCGCCATCATGCTGAAGGAGAAGAGGTTGCTCGCGAGCTTGCGGACAGTGCGGCGCGACGAGGTGAAGCCCTCTATCGCGGCTACGAAGATGGCGGGGCTTACCCCGTGCAGACACGCGACGAGCAGGACTATGGCGTCTACGGGGGTGAAGACGAGAGTGTTTCGCCCGAAGCTCAAGCCCGAAGGGAGCCGGAAGTGGTGAAGGAACGAGCCCGCGACTACGATGAGCGGCACGAGTAGGACCACAAGCGACTGGTCCGCGACCGTGTAGCTGCCGAAGAGATGTACGATCGAGGCGAGCCACAATGCTATACCGGCGGCGGTCACCGCCGTTTGATAAACGCGAGCTTTACGATTTAACCCTTCTCTAGCCATCTCAGGACTCCTCACCAAATCCTTCGTTAACCGTTTTTTTGTCTCAGGAAGATCGTGTCGTAGCGGCTGCGCAGGCCGTACCCGGCTTTGCGGTAGAACGCCCTGGCCTTGCGGTTCTTCTCGTTGACGAGCAGACAGACCGAGACGCCGCGAGCCATGAGCGTCTCGCAGAGTTGTGAAAAGCAGCGGAGCCCCTGGTCGGTCCCGCGCTCCCGCGGGTCGACGTAGACGCCTTCGAGGTAGACGACTTCATCAGTCTCGCTCATCACCTCGGCCTTGAATATGAGCCGGCCTCTGTCCGACCACAGCCAGACGCGCCCCTGCTCGATGCGGCGGGCCACGCGCGCGCGAAACCCCGCCGGGTCGCGCTCCAGCGGGTTGACGCCGCTCTCAGAAAAGGCCATCTCGGCGTTGACCTTCATCACGCAATCGATGTCGTCGAGCGTTGCGACGCGAAGGCCCGGCACCTGTTTGAATCCTCTGGCGGGCCTTCGCGTTTCCATCAAAAGCTCGCGGCAGACCATGCGTGGCGTCTCCCCCGCATTCGCGTAGTGGCGCCAGAAACTGCTCACCTTCTTCTTCTCGCCGAGGATCATGTGCGCCGAAGGGCAGGCGCGCGCGAAATGCGCGAAGGCTTCCAGCGCCGCGTCGCTCCGGGATTCGATCAAGGTGGCGTGCCCGATCAGGCCCACCCCTTCGAGGCGGCCCTCGCCGTTGCGCGCGGCGTAAAAAGCGCCGCGGTTG
Source organism: Blastocatellia bacterium (assembly GCA_035249305.1). Classification (GTDB taxonomy): domain Bacteria; phylum Acidobacteriota; class Blastocatellia; order UBA7656; family UBA7656; genus DASUNP01. The sequence goes on from DATFGQ010000025.1 coordinate 39,380, forward strand.
AGCGGGCTGACCATCCCGTTATCGCGTATGAACCCGGCCAGAAATACCGTGTGGAGAGGGCGGGCCGATAGGAAGTCTAAGACCTCAGCTTTCTGATCGTCGGTGAGCGGGCTGACGGTAACCTGATTGCTGACGACCGGGATCGTTCGATCAATAGGTTTCTGGATCGCTACTCTCACGCCCTGTAAGGCCATTGGCGCTCCTTTCGAGGCTACTCGCAATCGGCGCAATCGCCCGGCTCGCCGAGCACCATAGCGCCGTGCGACTGCGATATGACGTCGCCTAAGAGTATCCCGTCGCCTAACAGGATGCCGTCGCCTAACAGTATTCCGTCGCCCAGGAGTATGCCGTCGCCTAACAGTATTCCGTCCCCGAGCAGTATGCCGCAGCTCAGGAAAGGCGACCCGTCGCCAAGCAGTATGCCGTTGCTTGTCAGGATAGTGTGGCCGAGCATTATCCCGTTCGATATCATCGTCGCATCGCCCAGGAGTATGCCGTCGCCTAACAGTACCCCGTCGCCCAGCAGTATGCCCAGGTTGTAAATCTTTTGATACTTCGTTATCAGCTCTGTCCCCGTGGCGTAGGTGTAGCCCGCTATGATGCCTTGCGCCCAGGGGAAAGTGTGGCCCGCGATGGTCGTCTGCGGCGTGGGCGGTGTCGCGGTAGTGAGCATCTGTGAGCCGAGCGGCGTCGCGTTTGTCAGGTTCGTGCGCACGAGCTTCGCCAGCCTGATCGCGCCTTCGACGTTCACCTGGCCCGCGCCCTGCTCTAACATATTGAAGCCCGCGACCGGCTGAGACGTGTACATCAGGATGGCTTTGACCATGCCCGGCGTCAGGCTCGGGTTGGCTTGCAGCATCAAAGCGACCGTGCCCGATACGACAGGCGTCGCCATGGAGGTGCCGCTCAGCCGCATCATGTCTCTCTCTTCGTTGTTGGTCGATGAGGCGTCCAGTTCGGGGTGGTCCTCTATGATCTCGTTGTCTTCGGCCTGGGCCGCGACCAGTTGGTTGCCCGGCGCTACGAGGTCGGGCTTGATCAGGTTGTCGTAATGCTTCACGCCCGTCGCGTCGGCCCAGAAACTGCGCGTGGGGCCGCGAGAGCTGTAAGTGGCGATCGTATCGTCGCCGCGCTGATCGGTCCCGGCCGTATTCGTCGCGCCGACCGTTATGGCCGATGGCTCGTTGCCTGGCGAGTGTATGTGGCCGTAGACCTTCTCGCCCGCGCTGTTCTTGCCGTTGTTGCCGGCCGCCGCGACGACGACTACGCCCGCATTAACAAGGCGGCGCACGGCCTGGCACAGCGGGTCATTCCTGTAGGAGTCGACGGCCATGGTGCCGAGACTCATGTTGACGACGCGAATGTTGTAGATCGTGCGGTTGGCGAGCACCCAATCGAGGGCGAGCAACAGGCGCGAGACACTGCCCCTGCCTTGCGAGTCGAGCACGCGGAGGTTGATTATCTTTGCGTTAGGCGCAATCCCCCTGTAGGTCGTCGAGATGTTCCTTGTGCCGCCCGCCAGCAGCCCGGCGACATGCGTGCCGTGGCCGTAGTAATCCCTATCCAGGTTTGACAGATTGTTCGTGAAGTCGCGGCTCACTACGACGCGGTTAGCCTCATTAGAGTCCAGGAATGAATCATGATCCCTGAAGACGCCGGAATCCATCACGGCGACGCCTATGCCGGTCCCAGTAAGCGAGCTGTTGCCCGTCTGCAAACGCATCAGCTCCGCGCCGCTCGCGCGCTCGACGTGGCCGAGCATCTCTACCGACCTGTCGAGCGACATGTACTTCACCTGGCCCGACGCGGCCAGCTTCTCAACGGCTCGGACGGGCAGCTCGATCACTTTCGCGTTCAAGTTATTCAGGTGATCCTTCACCTGAACGCCGTCGCTTTCGAGCATATCGCCGGCCTGCGCGCGAGGCCCGTCTTTGAGCTGAAGTATGACTCTTACGACTTCTTCGCCCTCTTTACCTTTGCCGTCTCCGACCTTCGCTCCGCCCGCAACATCGACTTTCTCACGAAGGTCTGGGGATAGATTATCCGCCCGCAAGGGAGCGGGCCTCGAGGGTCCCTGCTTGATCTGCGCGCGCGCGGCGCCGCTGTTAAACGGGGCGCCGCCGAACGCGAGCGCAAGCAATATGGGGAGTGCGAAAAGCGCCACTATAGAGGATCGTTTGTTCGTCTTCACCTTACCTGATCTCCATGGGCTTTAAAGAGCTTGCCCGATATATGCACCGTCGGAACCCTCTTCCGCGGTTGTGAGAAAGGCAAAGCCTGTACCAGAAGCGTTTAAGTCGCGCTGAGCCGTTTTTTGACAAAAATGCCGATCTAGAAGACGGCCGGGGTAAGCGATTCGAGCAGGGTCAGTCAGCTTGAAAGATATTGGTTGGTCAATTTGACGGACAGTTGCTAAAGCTAAAGACCGCTGACATCCGAAAGCGGAGTGCGCGCAATGCGGTAAGAGTCGAGATCGTTCTTGATATCCGAGCTAGTGGCGAAGAGATAGAGCGGGTAGAGGTCGAACAGTATCTCTTGCGCGCGGTCGAGGAAAGCGCGTCGCCTGACGAGCGGGGCCGAGGCCGAAAAGTATTCGCCGACGGTGAAGCTCTCAAGGTTCACCCACCGCCGCGCGCTTTTAGGCAGGGGCCATTTCGTAACCGCGCCGCTCTCGCCTCCGGCAAGCTCCCAGTATTTTTCGGCTATGCGCTGCTCGTCGAGGTAGCGTTGAAAGAGGCGCAGGTTATCCTTCACGGCTTTCTGCACAGGCCCGCGCCGCTGTTCTTTATACCCGCCGGGGTAAAAGCCTACCGACACGCCATGTCCGTGGAAGCCGACGTAGAGCAGGGCTTCGCTCGTCCACTTCGCGCCGCGTCGCGGGAAGCGTGCGTAGACGTAAGGTCTGTACGGAGGGCGCGCCTTGTTAAAGCGCAGGTCGTTATTGATTCGGCTGATCGTGCGCCCCACGCGCGGCTCGGTCGCAAGCTCGTCGTTGAGCATTCTGAGCGTAGGCCCCAGGTCGGCTACGAATGATTTGATTACCGTGAGCACGTCGGTTTCATAACGGCGGCGGTGCTGGTCGAACCAGTCTTTGCTATTGTTTTCGGCCAGCTCGCCGAAAAACTCGAATAGCCCCGCCGGGAATCCTCTAAAACCGACGCCATTCATGTGCCGCCTCTTCGATTGACAGATCCGCGCGGGCGGCGACAGCCACCCCGGCTGAGCTTAAAGGCTGCCCGGCGGCGATGTCAACTTCCCCCAGCAACCGATGGTTCCTAAAGGAGTGTTGCTAATATGAAGCAGACTGGCTGTATATTGTAGGGGCAGGGCTTGTCCCTGCCCGGATCGCGCGGAGCGCGATGACATCATTGGCCGCCGTGCGCGAAGCGCATCATCGGCCATATCGGCCAATCCGGGCAGCCACAAGGGCTGCCCCTACAACTTTGTTCACCAACGCTCCTTTAGGAAACCAGGCAGCGGCTTCGTCGGGCTCGGTTTGATGTGAGAGGGGCCGATCTGTAAAATCGAGTCATGCGCTATGCTTCATACGTTACGCTGCTCGAATCGGGAGAGCTGGCCCGCCGCGCAGACTCGCTCATGGAGATGCTCGGCAGTTGCCGCATCTGCCCGCGCGACTGCGACGTGAATCGTCTGAACGACGAAGTAGCCGCGTGTTATTCGGGCCTGCTGCCGATAGTCTCTGCCTACACCGCGCATTTCGGCGAAGAGCCGGCGCTGACCGGGACGCGCGGGGCCGGGAACGTCTTTCTCGGCCTGTGCAACCTGCGCTGCGTCTACTGCCAGAATCACCAGATCAGCCAGACCTTCCGCCAACAGCGCGCAAACGAAGTCTCGTTCGAGCGGCTGGCCGAGATCTTTCTTGAGCTACAAGGGCGAGGCTGTCACAACATCAACTGGGTTTCGCCGACCCATTTTGCGTCGCAGCTTGTGAAGTCTCTCTACATCGCCGCCCAGCGGGGGCTGCGCCTGCCGGTCGTCTACAACACGAACGCCTACGACGCCGTCGAAGTGCTGAAGCTGCTTGATGGCGTAGTCGACGTCTACCTGCCGGACCTCAAATACAGCGACGACGAGATGGGGCGCGAGTATTCGAAGGTGACCGAGTACGTCCGCCACTCGCGCGCCGCGATCAAGGAGATGCACCGGCAGGTCGGCGACACGCTCGTCTATGATGAAGACGGGCTGCTCAAGCGCGGGCTGATCATACGATTGCTCGTGCTGCCCAACGACATCGGGGGCATCTCGGAATCTCTGCGGTGGATACACGACGAGCTATCGCCCCGCGTGACCATAAGCCTTATGGCGCAGTACTTCCCTACCAACAAAGTCGGGCTCGAACGTTACCCGCTCATCTCGCGCAAGATCCGCTGGAGTGAATGGCTCGAAGCCATCGAGCACATGGAAGCGCTCGGAATGGATGAGGGGTGGATGCAAGACTTCGACTCGGCCTCGGAGTATTACCGCCCGGATTTCGGCGACGCGAAGATGCCGTTTAAAGACATCGAGGACTTTACCGATAAACAGCCCGGCTGATGTCGACAACCTTAAGTCTTAGGCTTCGGCTGAACCTGCCCGCCGGCCTGGAGCCACGCGTTCCAGCCGCCCTTCAGCACCCGGACCCGTTTGAACCCCCTGGCCATAAGCGCGCGCGCGCCGATGATCGCAGACTCGTCGGCCGGGCACGCGCAGTAGGTCACGACCTCCCTGTCGGAAGGAACGTCTCTCAGCCGAAACGCGACTTTACGAACCGCCGTGTGCACCGAACCCTTGATCGTGTTATCGCTCTGGGCGTACGTATTCGGCGCGCGCAGGTCGACGATCGTGACGGGCTCGTTCTTTTCGATCTTCGCCTTCAGCTCGGCGGGCGTTATGAAATCGACCTGCGCGGCCTGATCCTGTCGCCTGCGGGGCCTGACGGCCGAACGGCCGACTTGCTGAAGCGCTGCGACGGCGGTCGCGCAGGCGACGATGGCCGCCATAACTCTGATCGCTTTCTTTAATCTCATAAGACTACCTCATAGTCGAGGCCCGCGAGTGAGCCGGGCCTTTTATGACTGCGGGCTTGTAATTTTTCGGGTCGTACCAACCGTAGTACCCGCCCATGAAGTGGAGGAACCCGGACTGGCCTATGAGCGTCTGCTCGATCAGATCACCGTAGATCATGGGAAACGGCTTTACCCCTTTATAAGTCTGAGCCGCTTTCTTGTATGGCAGTATTCGCATGTTCGCGCCGACTACGTCTCTGAGCAGATGCGTCTGCGTCGCCTCCTGCTCGCGCCACCCCCTCGGCCCATCTCCATGGATAATCGCCAGCAACACGTCGCTCTGCTCGAAGCGGACGGTCTGTCCCGCCGCCGTGTTGGGCGGAGGTTTTGCGACATCAGAATGGCCTGCTGGCATAGCCTTAGGCAACAACTCTTCCAGCGGCTCGCGGGCTATCCAGTTCGGGAACTCCTGGTTAAGATCGGCAATCTTGCCTTCGGCCGGCTTTAGAATGACAGCCAGGTCCTGTGAGAAGTCGCCGTTGAAATCGCCTACCAGAAAACTGGGATTGCGGCTCGCGTCGATCACCGCGGCGTCTTTGAAGACGCGGCTGACGGCCTCTTGAACCTCCTCGACTCTGGGCGGGGGAAGCTCAGCCATCTGCTTCGGCTGCGGCAGCGGGTTGAGCGCAGAGCTGTCTTGAGGGACGGGCGGCTCCTCCTTAACCGGCGGATCGGGTTCTTGTGATACGCACCCGCATAAGACCACGGCCCCCATAAGAACGATCGACCATAATGACGCCAGGACTGCTTTTCTCGATAACATCTCTCCCCCTCAACGCGAAAGCAGAGGCTCGTCTGACAGTCGCCTGACGAGCCTCTGGAAACAGGTTTGTAGGTACTCCGTCACAACGACAACACGAAGGCAATGAGCTGGGCCTTCTGTGTGTTGTTCAATCCGTTGTTGAAGTTGTTTCTCGCGGTGGCCGCCTGACCGCCGTGAAGCTGAATGGCGTCGAAGATCGTGTGGGCATTGCCCTGCATCATGAAGCGGTGCTTGGTGCGCACGCCCCACAGCGCTATGGTAGTCGTCGAGAACCTGTCGTTGACTCCGGCCTCGCCGCCTATCCCGCCGCTGGTCCCTATGTTATGCAACGCGAAGTCGCTGAAGGGGCGGATGATCTTGTTGCCGAGCGCCGCCGGAACGGTGAAGTCTCCGCCGTTGATGATCGTCCCCGGAGCCGAGGTTGTAAATTGCCGTGTGTGGCACACGGCGCAGCCGACCGCATTGAAGAGAGAATCCCCGGCCGTAACGTCCGCAGTGATCGGCCCGCGGCCCGGGACCCTCAAAGCCCTCATGAAGTTTGCGAAGGCTTCGACATCATCCCCGTCGTCCTCCGGGTCTGCGACTTCGTCAAACGGCGCCGACGACACGCCCAGAATGTTATTCTCGTTTGGCTGCAACGGGCTGGTTATACCCATCTCGTTGAGATAGGCGTCGGCCGAAAACGAGATGAGGCTGGCGTGCTGCGACTTGTGACCGAAGCGGCCTATACGGGTCTGGCCCGGGGCCTCAAGTACGGCAACGGTGCGGAGCTGACCGCGCTGGGCCAGGGGCTGCGCGTTGACGTTATTAATGAGCGTTTGATTCGCGATGGCTTCGACAAATCCATCGCCGAGCACGGTTCGGGTCGAGCGGAATTCGTGGCTGGAGAGCCCCGTGTTTATCCGCTCTTGCGCCTCCGCGTCGATGGCGCGGTCCTGGATCAGCGTCTGGGTGCCCGGCTGCGGGTTGCCATTGGCGTCCGCGGCCCTGAACTCGTTGATCTGGCTGATGTGGCCGGTGACGGGGGCCTGGTGACAGCTTGAGCAAGCAACGTCGTTGTACGTCGGCCCGAGCCCTTCGTCTACCTCTTCTCGCTCTTCGAATATCGCGAGATTGTCGAGGAACGAGCGATTCGCCACCGGCGGGTTCGTGCACTCGTCGATGGGCGGGGTGGGTTGGAAGAGCCCGAATCCGTTGAAGAGATCTGAATCAGGCAGGCGGGCATCCATCTGGGTCGCCGGAGCATTAGTTGCGCTTTGGCTTTCGACCGCGCTCAGTGCGAACGGCAATGCGAGCGCAGCCGCGAAGAACAGAAACACAAAAATCTTTATGAACCTCATGCTCAGTTTCCTCCATTGTGGCCTGGAACACAATCCATCCAAGGCGTGGCTAAGGTTGCCCTCTTGTCTACCGATTGGGGCGTTACCCTGGAACCCTGGTAATCCTGAGTGGTTCGTTTCCGTCCGGTGATAGGTATTCCCGGATCTATGTTTGCCTAACCATAGCAACCTGGGATTGTTTGGAACTTTGGTGAGGTCCGCTTTGAGATAAATCGCTCTGCCATCCATCCCAAACAGAAGAGACATCTGCAAAGCAGCCGCAATGTAAATCAGAACATTTGTTATGTCAAGAAGATTTCAGTCTCAAAACCCAACATAAAAACAAGAAGAGTTAACCGTTCAAAAAGAGCGGTAATATTATCCCAACTGAAGCTTTAAATATTCGAAGAAAACAGGTTAGGGCCAGGAAGAAAAAAAACACAAAACCGTAAAGATGTGCTACAATCACTGTTATGAAATGCCCAAAATGCTTTAACCCCCTCCGACGGGTAGCCTCCACCGAGGACTCAGTGTGGTACACCTGCCCGTTAGGTCATAGATACCATTCAGAGACAGGTAGCGGCATCAGTGATTCGGAAGGTCACCGCTACGCCGTCTCGGAGTGAAGTAGAGCGGCTGCCCCCTGGCCCCCAAGCTCGGGGGCAGTCGTAGGGATCACACATTAATCGCTCAGCCAATCTCTAATCAATTATGTAACATACGGCGCCGACGTGTGGCCTCAGTCTGACGTGAGACCGCCGGGGCTCCCTTTTTTGTCGCCGACGTGTGTCTTACGTTTGCCGCCGCCTTTTATCCCCCCGGCTTGCTGGCCGCCCATGCCTCCGCCCGACTTGCCACCTTTGCCGCTGCGCTCCGCGGCCTCGCCCGAGCCGATCTCGCCATCACGCAAGGCGCCTTTGCTCTTCTCGATTCTGTCTCCCTTCGGCATGTTTGTCACTCCTTTGAGAAATCTCTGTCCGCACATGAACCAATTTGATCACGACGGAACCTCACCGAGTAGAATTTTGCAACTGATATTCCACGCGATCCGTCGTTACAAAGAACAGGCGTACGAGCGGCCGAAAAGCGATAATATCGGTTCCCGATCTGATCGACTAAATCGATTTAGTTCAAATACGCTTGTAATGCCTCCTTTATCTTGCTAGTCTTATCTCACAGAGTAAGAAAATTTTAGTGAGCTTCATGCAAAGTGGCGACGGGGGATGGAAGATTTTGCCGCTTTGCGTGTTCGTGCATGAGTTGGGAGCAGGATTATAAGAACCCATGACTGCACTTGATGCAGTCAGGAAGAGGGGTCTGTCTACCCGTTGATTATTGAAAAAAAGAAAACCGAGCATTGGCGCTGACGACTTGGAGGACTATAGAGCATGGAAAGGCGAGCTTCCCAGGAGAGCCCTGTTGACTTAATCGACAGCGGCCAGTTTCTCGCGGCAGAAGAGATCTTTTCAGAGCGCAGGACGGATGACCCTAAAGAGATGGTAGTCCGGTCAGAAGTCGCTATGTATTTTGACAGACTCGACGACGGGGCTTCGCTGCTCGAACAGGTGGCGCCCCGGATCGGGGACATAGACGTGGCGGCGCGCTTTTCACTCGCGAAGGGAAACCTCGCGCTGAGGCGAAACGATCTCGATCAGGCGGACACACAACTCAACACGGCTTATCACTTCTTTCTTTTTCAGAACGACTCTTTCGGGCTCAGCAAATCGCTGCTGGGGCTGGCGCGGCTGGCGCGGCTGCAAGGCGCGACCGACGACGCGTCGGCGAAGCTCGAAGCGGCGCAGGAAGGCGTCAAGGGGCGGGTCAGCAAGAAGGTCGAATTCCTCCGCGGGCTGATCTCATCAGAGCAGGCGGCCGTAGCGCTCGACCGGGGCGAGATAGACCATGCCGCCGACCTCTATTCGGAAGCCGCGAGGCAGTTGAAGGGGACCGAGCGCGGCTCTCAATATGGCTGCGCGCTTGTTGGGCTGGCCGACCTCAAATGCGCAATCGGCGAGTTTCAGGATTCGCTAGAGCTCTACAAAGAGGCTAACACCGTCTTCGAGAGGTACGACCTCCGCAACAACCTCGCCGAGAGCCAGCTTAAGTTGGCCGAGGCGCTCGTGCGCTTGAAGCGCTTCGAGCGCGCCGAGAAGCTGGCCGAAGAGAGCCGCGAGCTTGTGCGCGGTAACAGTGTGGGCGAGAGCGCGGCTCTCGCGCTGCTCGCTCGTCTCGCACTTCAGCAGAGCGAGGTAGAGGAGGCGGCGCGTCGGGCCACGGAGGCCGTACAGCTTGCAGAAAAGGGGGACTCGACCGAAGCGCAGACGCGTGCGCGGCTGGCGTTAGGCCATGCCAGATTGGCCGAGCGCGAATTTGCCGCGGCGACCGAGAGCTTCGAGAAGGCCGCCGAGCTTGCGCGCAACCTCAACGGGTCGTCCGCAAACCGGCGGCTTGAGCTTGAGGCGGTCATCTACCTGGCCGAGGCATATCACAACCTCGACACGCGCGCCGGCCGCGGCGAGCTTGTCAGGGCGAGCGAGATACTGAACACGCTCGAAGACGCATGGCTCGGCGACGAGTACAACCGCGTGTCGGCGAAGTACGAAGAGCAGATCATCTTCACGGACGACAACCGGCTCGTCTTTGATGGCAACCAGTTGCCGAGGTGGCAGGAGGCCAAGCGCACGCTCGAAGGCTTCTTGTTGCGCAACGCGCTCAGGCAGACTAACAACAGCCTCACGCGCGCGGCGCGAAAGCTGGGCGTCTCAAAAGTCCATGTGCATAACCTGAAGAAGAAGCACAGCATTTAAGAGCCGAGACGGCGCAGCCAGTCTTTGAGCCTGTCGTGATTCTGCATGATCCGCGCGTAGCCGGCTTCGCTTCGGCCGGCCTTCGCGCTGATTATTTCAATCAGCCTCTTCTTCTCCTCGCCCGACCACTCGTCGAGGTCTTCGATCAAGGCGAGTACGAGGGCGAGGTTTTCAAAGGCCCGCGCCTCGCCCTGGTCGAGACTTCCCGCCCGCACGCCGAGCGAGCGCGCCACTCTCTCGACCGATTCGGCGCGGGCCGTCTGCGCGTTCCCGTCGTAGGCTTCGGCCATGCGGCGCGAGACGGCCAGCCCCAGGTTGCGGACTTGAAACCCGTCCCAGAACCCCACGCGAGTGCCCGGCAGCTCATAGACTATGTGCCCCGTCGAAAGCCGGCCGAGCGTGCGCCTGGAGGTGCGGTGAGCGCGGTCCGAGGCGATCTTCTTCTCTTCGGCGGCGGCGAGCCTTGCGAGCTCCGGCCTGATAGGCCGAAAGCCGAGCTTGCGGTAAAACCAGAACGCGCCCGAATCGAGCGCCTCGCCGTTGTTGAAACCGATCTGGTAAGGGTCTATCGAAAAGCAGGACGCGCCCAGCACTTGATTGAGCAGCTTGAGCACCTGCGCGTAGACCCAGGCCGTCTCCCCGTCGCGGAACGTGTAGAAGGTGTTGAAGCCCAGCTCCGCGCGCTCGGCGAGAGTGATCGCTTCGATGTAGTTGATCGGCACTCCGTTTTTCAGCGTGAAGCCGGCGTGGTAGGCGCGCAAAGGGAGCCGCCGGTCGGGCGCAAGCCCCCACAGATATATCTCGACTCCTCGGCCGACCCGCGCCTCGACTACCTGCCGAGGGTCGCCATTCGTGATGCCGTACAGCTCTCTGTAGCGTACCGTAGTCGCCTCGCGCAGCATATCGACTAGGGCTTCGCCCTCGCCGGCCGACAGCGTTCTCAATTTTAGAGGAGGCGAGTTGATCTCTTTTTCGATGGAGACTTCGCTCCTGCGGACCAGCGGGGCCGTGTGATAAAAGATTCTCCTGACGCGCCGGATGTTCCTCGTGCGCGCGGCGCGAATGTCATCCAGGTCCCAGCGCAGGTGCAGTTCCAGCGAATCATAAAGCTCCGCCTTCTCCCTTTCAGAAATCTTCAGCCGCTCGAAGCCGCGCACGAGCCAATTGATGTCGCGCTCGCGACCGCGCGCCGCTTCGATCCACGCCAGGTAAGGGATGTTCGCTTCCACGAGCGAGTCTTCCTCAAGCAGCGGGATCATTCGCGGCAGCGTAGCGCCGAGACGCTCTTTCCTTTCGTGGCGGCTCCAGTCTACGGAGACGCGCTCGGGAAAGCGGCTCGCCAGCCAGCGGGCTATCCCGTAGCTGAAGGTGCCCGTGACCGCTGTGCCCGCTATCCCGGAATACTCTATGTAATCGAACGCGATCATGTCCGCGCCCGTCTCGCGCAGCTTTTCGACGAGACCGACAAAGCCATCGAGCGCCTCATCGACTTGGTCGAGCACGTCTCGGCTCTGCGGGTGAGCGCGAGCGAAAAACAAGGCTTCGTGAAATCGTATCAGCGATTCGGCGTCGGTGAACTTGCGGCGACGGATGCGCGCGACGAGGCGGGCCGTCTGCGCGGCCCCGCGAGCGTCGAAGCGGCGGGTTGACTCTTCGAGTTGAGAAAGAAGCTGATCGAGCATGGTTGGTTTATAGTTTCTGGTTATCGATCAGAACTAGAGACTCATTATAGAAGATAGCGGCGGCGAACCATCTCAAGCGCCGCCGTCGATGCGCGCCACCTTATCAGGTGGCGGTCGCCCGGCAATATCAGCCGCCGGTTCGAGGTCATAATGTCGTCGGCCAGCCCTATGTAGACAGTCCCGACGGGCACGGCCTCTGTGCCCCCGCCTGGCCCGGCAACCCCGGTCACGCTCAGTCCGATGGTCGCGCCGGTCCGCTCTTTGACGCCGCGGGCCATCGCCTCGGCCACTTCGCCGCTCACCGCGCCTCGGCTCTCTATCAGATCGCGCGGCACGCCGAGCAAAGCCTCCTTCGATTCGTTCGTGTAGCTGACGACGCTTCCAACAAAGTAATCGCTCGCGCCCGGCACTCTCGTGATCCGCTCGGCGATCAACCCGCCCGTGCAGCTCTCCGCCGTGGCTATCGTGTAGCGCTTGATCAAGAGCCGGTTGCCTATGACCGATTCTAACGTCTCGCCCGTCGTGGTGTAGACATGCTCCTTGAGCCTCTCTTCCAGCTTGTCCGCTAGATCGTCGACCAGCTCTTCGGCGCGCGCGACCGTCTCGGCCGTGGCCGTCAGGTGTATCTCTATGTCCGAGTCCGTGAACAGTATCGTAGTCTGCGGGTTCGTGTACTGCGTGTAAATCTCGGCGATCATGTCGTCGAGCGCCGATTCGCCTAGCCCCGTCACTTTGAGCAATCGCTTTGATATGCGCGTGCCGCGCGACATCTTTTCGAGCTCGGGCATGACGTAGTCGTTAAACATCGGCTGGTTTTCGCGCGGCGGTCCGGGGAGCAGCACGATGAGCTTCCCTTCCTGCTCCATGCGGATTCCCGGCGCGGTCCCGTTCGGGTTCGGCAGCACCTGGGCCCCGCGCGGGATCAGTGCCTGGCGCTCGTTGTTCGGCGTCATCTGGTAGCCGCGGCTTGAAAAGCGATGGCGGATCTGTTCAAGGACTTCGTAATCGAGCATAAGCTGTCGGCCCGACACGCGGGCGAAGACTTTGCGCGTTATGTCGTCTTCCGTAGGCCCGAGCCCGCCCGTCGAAATAATCACGTCCGAGCGCCTGAGCGCGTCGCGAACGGCCTCTTCCAGCCGCGCTTCTTCGTCGCCGACTATCGTTTTTTGCAGCACGGAAATGCCTATGGAGTTCAACCGCTCCGTGAGCCACAACGAGTTCGTGTCGGTCCGGTGAGGCGTCAGTAACTCCGAGCCGATGGCTATGATCTCTGCTTTCAACATTGTATTCTCTCGCCGCCGTAAAGCCCTTTCTCTTTTATGTAAAGCTCGACCGCCCGTGGGACTAGCCCGCCGATCGCCAGCCCCGCGCGCACCCGGTCGCGCACGCGCGTAGCGGACATCTCCCCGATGTCGGCGGGGATATCGAAGTACGAGACGCGCCCGGCCAACTCTTTCAGTTCGCGGTTGACCAGCGCGCGGATCTCGCCTTCGCCCGAGCCGCGTCGGCCGGTTACGACGAGCCGGCTGCGCGCGAGCAAGTATCGCAGCGCGCCCATGCGGTCGGTGAATTTTCGGTGATACTTTCGCGTGTACCTGTCTTCGCGGTCGACCACGCGCTCGAATGTATCGAAGCCGACGACGAAGTGCAAATCGGTTTGAGGCGGGTAAGCCGACCCGAGCGCGTCGACCATGTCTACGAAAAAAGCGTGCGACGAGACGCCTATCGACACTCGCGGCTCACCTTCAAACGCTAGCTCAAGCATCCGCAAGCGGTCTTCGAGCGAGCAGTCGTATTCCGATTTATCCGCGTTCGCCAGGCCGGCCAGCGCCAGCGTTTCGTCGAGCAGAAACTCTCGCGCGGCGCGGCGCGTAAGCTCGACGTGAGCCGTGGTCGTGGGGTTGAATGACGAAGCGAAGACGCCCAATCGCGGCCCGGTCATCTCGGCCTGCTTGATGAATTGAATGAAAGGCCCGGTAATCTCTTCAGACATTCTGAGGATTCATAACACGCGGCTATATCAACCGCAACCAGAGGCCGAGCGCGACGAGCGCGGCCGCATAGATGCCCGCCAGCGCGTCGTCGCTCATTACGCCCCAGCCCGCGCGCAACCGCTCAAGCTTTCGTATGGGGTACGGCTTGAAGATGTCGAACAGGCGGAAGAGCACGAAGGCGACGATCACGCCCAGGACCGATGGCGCTATGGCTACGGGCGTGAGCGCGATCAACTGGCCGCTCACCTCATCGATGACGACCTGGCTCGGGTCTTCGAGCTCGCAGATGTGACAGGCGCGCGTGGCCGACCAGACTCCGATGGCGAATACGATCAGGTTGAGGGCTACGAGCAGGTAGAGGTGAGCGCGCGGATTATCGACCATCAGGGCGCTGGTCGCGATGAAGATCGCCAGCGCCTCGATCGCGCCGAACGTGCCGGGCGCTATGGGCGCAAACCCGACTGCAGCGCCGGTGGCGATGAGGTAGGCTGCGCGGTCAAGCGCCGACCGGTCGGTTTTTTTTGTTTCGACCACTAGACGATCCGGCCAACGAGATCGTAATCGAGGGCTTCGGTTATCTCTACGGTGACGAAATCGCCGGGGCGGGCCTCGGAGCCTTCCGGCATGTCGTTGATCAGAATTGAACCGTCGATCTCGGGGGCCTGCGACTCCGCGCGGCCTTCAAGCAGCAGGTCGCTCTGCTTCGACTTGCCTTCGAGCAGCACCCTCAAGCGCCGGCCGACCATCCCGCGATTCTTGCGGCGGACGATGCGCGCCTGCTCTTTCATAAGGCGCTCGCCGCGCCGCTCTGCGACCTGCGGCGCGACTTTTTCGTCAAGCGCGATGGCGGCGGAATTCTCTTCATCCGAATAGGTGAAGACGCCCACGTTATCGAACTTCGCGGCGCGCACGAAATCGACTAGCTCTTCGAAATCCTCTTCGCGCTCGCCGGGGAAGCCTGTGATGAACGTAGTGCGGACCGTGACGTTGGGGACGCGCTCTCGTATGCGACGGAGCATCCTTTCATACGAAGCGCGGCCGCCGCCTCGGCGCATGCGCGCCAGGACGCGGTGGCTGACGTGTTGGAGCGGGATGTCGAAATAGTTGCAGACGTTCTCCCGCTCGCGCATCACGTCGAGCAGCCCGTCGGTGATGTTCGTAGGGTAGCAGTAAAGAAATCGCACCCACTCGACGCCCTTCACGTCGGCAAGGCGCTCGACCAGCCGCGCCAGCCCCTCGCGGCCGAGCGCGAGGTCCGAGCCGTAGCTCGTAGTGTCCTGAGAGATCAGCACTATCTCTTTGACCCCCTGAGCGGCGAGCATCTCGACTTCCTTAATAATAGATTCCGGCGAGCGGCTGCGGAACGAGCCGCGCAGGCGCGGGATGATGCAGAAGGCGCAGGTGTGATCGCACCCTTCGGCGATCTTCACGTAAGCCGTGTAGGGCGCGGTGGCGCGAAGCCGCGGCGTCGTCTCGTCATAAAGATAAAGCTCGGGGGCAGAAGCTCCATCGCTGTAGACGGGCAGCCGGCGGCGGCCTCCGGATTCCGCAACGTCGAGAATATCTTCGATCTGGTTGACGCCGATGCAGGCGTCTATTTCCGGTATCTCGCGGCGAAGCTCGTCGCGGTATCGCTCGACCAGACATCCCGCGACGATCAACCGCTTGAGGTTGCCGGTCTGTTTAAGCTGGGCCATCTCAAGGATCGTGTTGACAGATTCCTGGCGGGCCGATTCGATGAACCCGCACGTGTTGACGACCAGCACGTCGGCCGACTCTGACTCGGTGGTGAGCTCATACCCGCTGCGCGCGAGCAGACCCATCATCACTTCGCTGTCGACTAGGTTCTTGGGACAGCCGAGGCTGATCATCCCTACTTTTTTCTTTTCAGTTGCCATGTGAACAAACGCGCCGCGCGCGGAAACAGGTATTTTAACCGAGGGCCGACGGATTTTCCAAGTCCTGAGTGCTGAGTCCTGAGTGCTGAGTAATAGCAAGCCACTCGGCTCCGTAGGAGCCGGATGTTTGTAGATGATCGCGAGGCAGGTCCCCCAACCCCGTAGGGGTTGAATGTCTGGTATGCAACTCCTACGGAGTTGGGGCGCATTTACGCTATTGTTCTACAAACATTGAGCCCCGCAGGGGCTTCCCAGACGCCCTCTGAGTAATAGTTTTCACTCAGAGGGTGTCTGAAAAGTCCCCGGAGGGGACATATTCAATAGCCAGGGGCATCGCCCCTGGAAATCGTTTGTCATAATCGACAAGCCCTGAAAGGGCGATATAACTATCGCGCCCTTTCAGGGCTTCTTGTTGTATGACGTGTTACCCGGCGCGATGCGCCGGGCTATTGAATAACGCCCTTTCAGGGCTTTTGCTCCCACTCTTCAGACACCCTCTCAGCCCTCAGCACTCATTTTGGCGCCTGGTAGCTGGTGCGGCTCGCGCGGACGATTGCGCCGGGCTGTTTGACCTCCACGCGGATCTGGTGCGTGCGGCCGTCGCGGCGGTTCTTTTCCGGCGGGTAGTAGGCCAGCGTGTAGCTCGATCGTATCTCTTCGGCTATGGCTTTAAAGACCGGCGTGAAGTCTCGCGTGTCGGCGGAAAAATCCGCGCCGCCCGTCAGCGGGACGACTCGCGCTACGTCGAGCAGCGTCAATGACCGCTGCCCCCCCGTGCCGGCGACGTAGGACGGGAGCGTTATCGAATAGACCGTGACTTCGGCGTCATTGGCGCGCTGTATCATATCGCGCTGGTCTACGGTGTCGACCGAATCGTAACCGTCGCTGATGACTATGACGACGCGGCGGAGCCTGCGCCCCCCGCGAAACCGCGGCGCGCGCTTGAGCATGGAGATCGAGCGGTCAATGGTCGCGAATATCCTGGTCAAGCCTTCGGGCTTGCCTATGCGGCGAAAGGCCTGGCCGATCTTCTTCGGGTCGCTCGTGAAGTCCTGCACTACGCGGGCCTCCGTGTTGAAGGCGACTATCGCAAAGAGCGATTCCGGCCGCACAAGCTTGATGAAGCTCTCGGCCGCGTCGCGCTGGCGGTCCACCTCTTCGGGCTTGATGCTGCCGGAGGTATCGAGCGCGAAGATGACCGCAAGCGGTCGCGAGAGCGCCGCCTCTTCGGTCGCCTCGAAAAAATCGAGCTTTCTAGGCTCGCCGTCCTCGTAGATGGCGAAGTCTTCAGGCTTGAGGTTACGAATAAAATTGCCGTTCTTGTCCGTCACCGTAGCGTCTACGGTCACAAGCTCTGTCCCTAATTTGATAGGATCATCGTCCTGCCCGATGGCCGCGGGCGCGATCACCAGCAGTACCGCCAAAGCGGCCGCCAGAGCCGTTTTCAGGCCATCACCTTTCAACTTCAAAGGTCCCTTCACGCTGTTACCTCATATAATGTGTATAAAGGAATTCAATAAAGCTTAACACGCGCGAGCGTCGGCGAGACAGCGAAAATTGACGCTCCGAGAACCGGGTGTTAGACTTGACGGTTCGAAGATAGGAGGAGAACTGGTGCCGGTAAGCGAGAAACTGCTTGAGATCCTTGCCTGCCCCGTGTGCAAGGTCAAAGTCGAGATGAAGCCGGACGCGAGCGGGCTGAAATGCCCCGCCTGTAAGCGCGTCTACCCTATAGACGACGATATGCCCGTTATGCTTAGCGACAAGGCAGTGATTGAAGAGTGAGAGAAGCAGTCTTTGATGGCGCGTCGCGCGGCGCGGGGCTGGACTGGTCAAAGGTTCGCCGGGTCTTGCTTGTACGTCTGCGCTCCATAGGCGACACGGTGCTGATGACCCCCTGCCTTGCCGCCCTCAAGTCGTGGCGCCCGGACCTACGTCTGACCGTATTATCCGAACCGCTCTCGGCGCCCCTTCTGGAAGATCACCCGCACGTAGACGATTTGATAGTCGCGCCAGCGGGCCTCGCCGCGCGCGCGCGCGCAGTCGGCCGCCTGCGCCGCGAGCGGTTCGACGTAGCGTTCAACATGCACGGGGGGACGACCGCGACATTTCTTACGAGCCTTTCGGGCGCGCGCCGCTCGGTCGGTTATAAGGGCTATCGTTACTCCTGGCTCTTGGACGATCGCGCGACCGCGCCCGACGTGATACTCGGCCGCGGGCTGATCCACAGCGTAGAGCAACAGCTCGCGCTGCTGTTGTGGGCAGGGGTGCCGTGGCCCGCCGAAGGTCCGCGCTTGAGCTTGAATCTTTCTGAACCGGCTCGTGTACGCGCGCGGGCTCGCCTTGACGAGGCGGACTCGGGCCAGTCGCGGTTCGCTTTGATAGCGCCGTCGGCGGCCTTCGAGTCTAAGAGGTGGAAGGCCGCGGGGTTTGCGGCCGTGGTCGACCACCTCGCACGCATATATAATTTGCCGTGTCTGGTCGTAGCTGGCCCCGGCCAGGAGCAGGTCGCGCGCGAAGTTTCTGAGTGGGCTCATTCGAAGCCGAAGGTCTTAGCCGGGCTGAGCCTGAAAGAGTTGATGGCCTTGATCGACATGGCGGCGATATTCGTGGGCAACGACAGCGGCCCCGCGCACATAGCGGCCGCGCTCTCGCGCCCGATGGCCGTCGTCTTCGGCTCGTCCGACGTGCGCGTGTGGCGCCCGTGGACCGAATCGGTTTACCGCGTGATCGAAAGCGCGGGCCTCCCGATCGAGCAGGTTCCGGATGCGCGCGTGATCGCGGCCGTCGACGATGTCATGCAGTCGGCGGCGAATCAGATTTGAGATTTGAGATTACCGGGTATGTCTGAATTATCGCGCGAGCGCGCGGAAAAAATAACATCCGATTTCGAGGGCAAACGCATACTCGTCGTCGGCGACATGATGTTGGACGAGTTCATCTGGGGCCGCGTGCGCCGCATATCCCCGGAAGCGCCTGTCCCCGTCGTCGAAATCGAGCGCCACACGCTCGCGCTCGGCGGGGCGGGCAACGTCGTCTCGAACCTTGTCGCGCTCGGCGCGGTCGTCTCGCCTTTGGGCGTAGTCGGCGACGACATGGGCGCGGACCGCCTGCGCGAGGCTTTCAAAGAGATCGGCGTCAGCACCGATTCGCTCGTCATAGACGCGAGCCGCCCGACCACGCTCAAGACCCGCATACTCGCGCACAACCAACAGGTCGTCCGCGCCGACCGCGAGAGCCGCGCCGCCATCCCCGAAGAGATTCAGGACCGGATAATCGAGCGCTTCACGGGCGAGATCGAATCGGCCGACGCCGTAGTGGTGTCGGACTACAACAAAGGGCTGCTCGCGCCGCGCGTGCTATCGCGCTCGCTTCAGTCGGCGAGCGAGCTGGGGCTCACGGTCTGCCTCGACCCGAAACAGCGCAACTTCGCTTTCTACGAGCCCGTCACCGTCATCACGCCGAACAACCAGGAGGCGGCCGAGGCGGCCGGCATTGCCATAGAAGATGAAGAGAGTTTGATCGAAGCCGGCAGACGCATACTAGAATCGATAGCCTGCCGGGCGGTGCTTGTGACGCGCGGCGAAGAGGGAATGACGCTTTTTACGGGCGGGGGCGAGGTGACTCACCTCCCGACCAGAGCGCGCGAGGTCTACGACGTGACGGGCGCGGGCGACACCGTGATTGCGACGCTCGCGCTGGCGCTTGCGGCCGGGGCGGGGCTCGCCGAAGGCGCCATGCTCGCCAACCACGCGGCCGGCGTCGTCGTCGGCAAGCTCGGGACCGCAACGGTCTCGCGCCAGGAGTTGCTCGACACGTTTGAATAGTCTTGAATTTTGAATAGTCTTGAATAGTGTTGACTGGCATGCGGGGTCGTAGTTTTATAGTCCGCAGAAGAATAGAGAGAACGGAGCAAAGAATGAGTGCAGAGTTACTGAGTAAGATCATCGAGCGCCGCGCCGTCGTCGGCGTCATAGGCCTCGGCTACGTCGGGCTTCCGCTCGCCGTAGAGTTCGCGCGCGGCGGCTTCAGGGTCATAGGCTTTGAAGTCGACGAGTCGCGCATAGATATAATCAACCAGGGCCGCTCTTATATCCCGGACGTTCGTACGGAGATTGTGCGGACGCTAGTCGAGCGCAAACAGTTATCGGCCACCGTAAATTTTTCGGAGCTCGAAGAGACCGACGTGGTGATAATCTGCGTGCCGACGCCGCTCAGGAAGACGAAAGAGCCCGATATCTCCTACATACTCGCGGCGTCTGAAAAGGTCCGCGACAACCTCCACTCGCCTCAGCTTGTGATACTCGAATCGACGACTTACCCCGGCACGACCGACGAAGTGCTTCTGCCGATGCTCGAAGAGACTGGCAAGAGCCTGGATAAAGATTTTTACCTGGCCTTTTCGCCCGAGCGCGTAGACCCCGGCAACCGCCAGTTTCAGACTCACAACATACCCAAGGTAGTGGGCGGCGTGTCGGCGATGTCTACGGAGGTGGCGGCCGCGCTCTACCAGACGATAGTTGAGCGTGTGCACAAGGTATCGAGCGCGCGCGTGGCCGAGACGGCCAAGCTGCTTGAGAACACCTTCCGCTCGGTCAACATCGGGCTGGTGAACGAGATGGCGCAGCTCTGCTACCACCTCGGGATAGACTCGTGGGAGGTGATACACGCGGCGGCCACAAAGCCGTTCGGGTTCATGGCCTTCTACCCCGGCCCCGGCATAGGGGGCCATTGCATCCCCCTCGACCCGCACTACCTTTCGTGGAAGGCGCGGCTCCACGGGTTCGAGGCCCGGTTCATAGGCCTGGCCGAAGAGGTCAACTCGCGCATGCCGCGCCACGTCGTCCAACTGGTCCAGGACGGGCTGAACGAGCACGGCAAAGCCCTTAAAGGCGCGCGCGTTCTGGTGCTCGGCGTCGCCTACAAGCGCGACATAAACGACGTGCGCGAGTCGCCCGCGCTCGGCATCGTAGACCAGTTGCTGCACAAAGGGGCCACAGTCAGCTACCACGACCCTTTCATCGCCGAGATGAATCTGGACGGCAAAGGCTCGCTTTCAAACGTCGAGCTCACGGACGAGGCGCTGACAAACTCCGACTGCGCGGTGATCGTCACGGACCACTCGGGCGTCGATTATTCGCGCGTCGTGCGACTCGCGCCCATCATAATCGACACGCGCAACGTCACGCGCAAGCTCGGCCTGCCGGAACACGAAGAGAAGATAATCCGTCTGTAGACGCGCGACGGCCGTCTAAATCGCTGGACCCGCGCGGCAAGGGCTATTTGTTGTGATTTCTTTGCGAGGGCGGCTGGAAGAATCTTAGATCGAGAAATCTAAGATTTTGTGATAAAGTTTCTGAGGTTTTTGCGGTTGGACCCGGCCACGAAACTTTGGGTTGTCAACTTTGATTAGACCAAAACTGTTTGCCTTCGTACTGCTTTTGACGGCCATCTCTTGCCAAGAGAAGCCGTCTGCGCCGACAAGCACGGGGCGGTGGGTCGCGGGGCCTGAGACGGGTAAGTTAGATCTCCTCACGGTCGATCTCATAGACGAGGAAACCGGCTGGGCGGCCGGCGACATAGACCCCGGCGGGACGGGCGGCCTCATATACACCACGACCGACGGCGGACGGAGCTGGAAGCCGGCGGGGCAGACGCCCGGCGTGATCGCGTCGATCTGTTTCGTAAACAAGTCGCGCGGTTGGGTAGCAGGTTACGAGGGGCGCATCGAGCGGACGGACGACGGCGGGAGGTCTTGGAAGACTCAGCGGGTCGAGCGCGAAGGCGAATTGCTCAACTCGATCTTCTTCATAGACGACGAGCGCGGGTGGGCAGCGGGCGGGCACGGAATAGTCTTCCGCACCACGAATGGCGGCGATAGCTGGGAACCCGCGCCCACGGGCCGCGTTGAAGACCTGTGGAGCGTCAGGTTCGCTTCGCGCGAGCGCGGGTGGATAACCGGCGAAGACGGCTTGATACTGGCCACCACAGACGGCGGCGCGACCTGGCAAGAGCAGCCTTCGGGCACCGACAGCGTGCTCTACGGGCTGGCCGTCGCGCCTGAGGGCGCCGTTATCGCGGTCGGCGCGGGCGGGAAGATACTCAGGAGCGAGGACGGCAGGAGTTGGAGCGCGGTCGATTCGACGACCACCGAGTCGCTCAACTCGGTCGCGGCGGCGAGCAAAGATACGTTCTGGGCCGTCGGCACGAATGGAGCGACTTTAAGCTCCACAGACGGCGGCGCGAGCTGGACCGCGCGCCCGCCCGTAGTCGCGCGCGAGCTTCTGGCCGTCGACGCGGCGAGCCCGTCGCGCGGCGTGGCAGTCGGCCGGCGCGGCGTCGTGCAGGTGCTTCTAGAGTAGATAACACGGGTCCGCTGATCGTGCGTGAGTTACATCAGAGGCCGCCGAGCGCAACGACGGCCGTCGGAAGTTGAAGTCAAGGAGAGGAAGTCTTATGCATAAGAGATCGATCAAACAGTTATTCTCTATATCGCTAGTGGCGGTCGCGTTGCTTTGCGGCCTTTTCGACACCAGCGCCCATCACGCCGTCGTTCGCGTGAACCTCGAAGAGATGACGGCGCTGGCCGAAAGCGTCTTCATGGGCCGCTGCATAAACGTAGAAGAGACCAGGGACATGATCGCCGGGGGCGATCTGCCCGTCACGCGCTACACGTTCGAGGTCGAGCGCGCCATTAAAGGCAAGGTCGCGAAACAGGTCACCTTCACGCAGGTGGGGCACGCCCCGCGCCGCGCCGGCAAAGGCGGCGGGCTCGTGTCGAACGGCATGAGGATCAAAGGCGGCTCCTTCCTTCACGGCGCGAGCGCCTACAAGGTAGGCGACGAGGTGGTGCTCTTTCTCAACCCTATAAACGAAGGGACGAAGGTGAGCAGCCCCGTAGGACATTACCAGGGCGCGTTCTTCATCTCGCGCATGCCGAGCGGGCAGAAGATGCTGCGAAACAGCATAAACAACCTGGGGTTGTTCACGACCCGCTACACCGGCGCGAAGATGAGCGCTGGCAGCGCCAGGGTCGTCTTCCCGGACCGCGACAACCCGGTCATAGCCGGCGGCGAGACGGCTTCTCTGGCTCGGAAGCGCGGGTCGCTCCCGCTCGAAGAGTTCTTGAACCTTGTCGAGCAGATCAACACAGCTCACGGCGGCGAGCGCGGCGTCATCGCCGATAACAAGAACGGGAAAGGAGCCATCCTCCAATGAGAATTAATATCCTGAGAAAACGCGCGATCATCTCCCTGACCGTCCTTGCGGCGGCCGTAACATTTATTTCGTTCGACGCGCTGGCCGGCGGCCCTAATATTACAAACTCAGCCTCGGGCCAGCCCGTCCCCGTCCGCTGGGCCAGGTCGCTCACGCAGGGAGGGCAGCTAAACTCGCAGACCGTCGACGCACAGGGCCGCGTCCTCTACCGCGTCGATTCGGGCTCGCTCGGGCCTTTGTCGAGCGAGCAGGCTACGGCCCTTGCCGACCGCATATTCCGCGAGTACACGGACATCCCGACGGCCTCCATCGAGTACGTCAACGCGGGCCGCATACTCAACTCCGCCACGGGCCAGCCCGTCGACGTGACGAGGGCCAACTTCGGCGCACTCCTGAGCGATATAAACCCCACGTTTCAAAATCCCATCATCTTTGACAGCGACGGCGAGATCGTCCGCGCGCTCACGGGTGACAGCCAGGGGCTCGTCCTCGGGCTGGCCGGAGTAATAAGCTTCACCCCGGACGAATCCGCGGTCAGCGAGGCCGTAGTCGTGTTAAACGGCCGCTCGCTGACGCAGAATCTTATCGGCACGACATCGTTCCTGGGGGTCTTCACGCACGAGTTCGGCCACTTCGCGGGGCCGCTCGACCACGCGCAGATCAACGGCTCGATAGCCGACACCGACTCGCGCTCGATCGGCGTGCCGGCGGGGTTCACGGCCGGGCAGGCGTATGACCTTTACGCGCCGTTTATGGAGACGATGTACCCGTTCATCATCGACCCGCCTTCAGGGTCGCAGCTCGCTTCTCAATTCAGCGACACGGGGTTCTTCGTAGCGTCGCTCGATATGGATACCAAGAACGCGATTTCGAACCTCTACCCGACGGCCGAATACCAGGCCTCGACCGGCTCGATACAGGGGCGCGTGGTCATCAGGACCTCTACCGGCGACATCCCCGTGACGGGCGTCAACGTCATCGCCCGCCGCATCGACCAGGGCGCGTACGTGCCCCCGCTCGGGACGCTGGCCTTCCTCTCTCTGCCCGTGGCGACCGACAGCGACGGGGTGCCGCAAGCCCCGCCCGCGCAAATAGCGACAGACTCGCTGGCCACCGTGTCGAGCGCAGTCACGGGGCTTGAGTTCGCACAGGGCACGTACCGCATTCGAGGGTTGCCGCCGGGCAACTACATCGTACAGTTCCAGCAGATCAACTCGAACTTCCTCGGCGGGTCAGGCATAGGGCCGCTGATCGATCAGCTCTCGCTGCCCATCGTCGAAGAGTATTTCAACGGGGCGAACAGCTCGTCGAACTCGGCGAGCGTCTTCACCCCCGTCACGGTGACGGCAGGCGTGGTCACAAACGGGATAGACCTGATCGTCAACGGGCTGGCGACCAACCTGGTCGTGTCGAACGAATCCGAGCCGAACCATAAGAAGAAGAAGGCCCAAAGGCTCACGACGCTCCCGGTGGAGATACAGGGATCGGCCGCTTCGGCTGATTCGAGCGTGCTCAGGATAGATTTCGATGATGCCGGGTCGGACAAGGTCGAAGACCTCTACCGAATCACCGTAACGACGGAAGGGGTCTACGGCATAAGCCTGGAGCCTACGTCCGGTGCGGGCGACCTAGACCTCTGGCTGTTTGACTCGGCCGTCAATAAAAAGAGAAGCTCTCTGGACGACAGCAGCTTGCTGGGCTTGAGCATTTCGGAAGGCTCCAGTGAGTTTTTGATGAGGAGGCTTGCGCCGGGCACTTACTACATAGGGGTGAGCGCCTTTACCGGATCGCAAGGTTATAGGCTCCGCGTCGTCTTGTCCAACTGACGCGGCCCTGACCAAAACTAGCGTGCGTATTCGGGGGCGGGTGATTCCGCCCCCGAATTTTTTTGAGATATTACAATTTCTTTGCGAGTAAAGACATATTAATCAGGCTATGATAATCTTAATTCGTAGTCTTAATTTCGTATCATCGAGCAAGGGGTTGGGTTAACCTGAAGTATTATCACCGATTTCAAATATCGAACCTGATATTTCCTGAATCAAGGAGAGCCAGAGTTATGTCTACACGTTGGGTCAGGCTGATGATTTCATTGGCGGTCGTGGCGATGGCAATCGCGGGCAGCGGCTTCGACACGGACGCGCACCATGCGGTGCTGCGGTTCAATCTCGAAGAGATGACCGCCGCCGCCGACCGGGTATTCGTAGGCCGCTGCGTCGGGGTCGAGGAGACCGAAGAGGAAATAGCGCAGGGCCGTATGCCGGTCACGCTCTACACGTTCGAAGTCGAGCAGGCCATCAAGGGGCGTCTTCCGAAACGGTTCACCTTCCGCCAGCTTGGGCACCCGGCGCGGCGCGCGCTGGGCAAAGGCGGCGAGATGACCATGCACGGCCGCAAAGTTTCCGCAAAGGCGTTCTTCCACGGGATGAGCGAATACGAAACGGGCGACCAGGTGGTGCTGTTTCTCATACCTGATTACCTGGACGGCAAAGTCACCTACCCCGTAGGGCTTTACCAGGGTGCGTTCGACGTGACTCAGATGCCTTCGGGCGAACGGCTCGTGCGCAACAGCATAAACAACCTCGGGCTCTTCACTTCGCCTTACAACGGGACCCGCATGAGGGGGCCGGAGGCTAAGGTGATCTTCCCTGAAGGCGGCTCGTCGTCGCCGCTGGCGAGCAAGCGCGGCGCGCTGCCGCTCGCTCAGTTCGTCGACACGGTCGAGCAGATTGTCGTTTCCCACGGCGGGGAGAGAGGCTCCGTGACTACGGAAGGCCAGAGAGGGGTAATAGAACAGCAATGATAAAGAGAGGTTTTAAATCACGCGCGCTCCTGGCGCTCGGCGCAATCGCGTCGGCGCTGGCCGTGGGCGTCCCGCTTGCGCAAGCGGGCGGACCCCTGCTCGTAGTCGACCGCCAGCCCGTCCGCTGGTCGCGCTCGGAGGTCGTCAACCCTGCTAACTCGAATCTCAAGACCGTAGACGCGGCGGGCCGCATTTTGTACCGAGTCGACTCGGGCAAGCTCGGGCCGCTGTCGAACGCCGAAGCGGTCAAGCTGGTCGACAGGATATTCAAACTCTACACTGACATCCCCACGGCCGACATCGATTTCGTCAAAGCCGGATCGATAATCGACCCGGCGACGAACTCGCCCGTCGATGTCAACGGGTCGAACTTCGGCCGGTACGCCAACCCGAGCTCGCCCACCTTCCAGAACCCTATAATCTTTGACAGCGACGGGTCGATCACGGGCGAAGGCGGGGTGCTGGGCTTTTTCGGGTTCTTGCAGTTCGACGAGTCGAGCAACTCGCTCGCCGAAGGGATGGTCGTGTTGAACGGCGGGGCGCTGGCGAGAGGCTCGATCAGCACGACATCGTTTCTGGGAGTCTTCACGCACGAGTTCGGCCACTTCGCGGGCCCGCTCGACCACGCGCAGATCAACGGCAACATCGCGTCGCTAGGACTCGGCTCGACGATGCCGAGCGGCTTTAGCGCCGCGCAGACGTACGACCTTTACGCGCCTTTTACCGAGACCATGTACCCGTTCATTTTCGACTGGCAGCACGCAGACACTGCGCTCAGCACTCGGTTCGGGGATTCGGGGTATTTCATAGCCTCGCTCGATATGGATACTAAAAACGCACTCTCGAATCTATACCCGTCGGCGGACTACCACGCGACGCACGGCTCGATCGAAGGGCGCGTGCTGTTGCGCACGTCGGAAGGCGACATTCCGTTGACAGGCGTAAACGTCATAGCGCGCCGTATAGATCAGGGCGCGTATCCCCCCGCGCCTGGGACGAGCGCATTCGTCTCGTCACCGATCGCAGTAGACGGCGACGGCGTGCCGCTCATCCCGCCCACACAAGGAGCGACAGATTCGCTGGCCACCGTGTCGAGCGCAGTCACGGGGCTTGAGTTCGGCGCGGGCGCTTACCGCATACAGGGGCTGCCCGAGGGGCAGTACCTTGTCGAGATTCAACAGATCAACCCGCGCGCGCTCGGAGGGTCGGGCATAGGCCCGCTCGGGACGCAGTTGTCGCTCCCGGTCGAGGAGTATTACAGCGGCGGGCGCGAGTCGAACGACTCGAACGATTCGCCGAGGGATTACGCGCCCGTCTTCGTGACCGCGGGCGGCACGGCTTCAGGGATAGACATAATCCTCAACGGCATGAACAGCGCGGCCCCGACGCCTTTCGGCGAGGCCGAGCCGAACGAGCTGGCGAAGAAGGCTCAAAACATCCCGAGCAGCCCGGCGCAGATCACGGCGGGCGCGTCGAGCTTTGACGCGAGCAAGCTGAAGATGCGACTGGGCAGCGAGACGGACGGCATCGAAGACCTTTACAGCTTCACCGTGCCTTCGCATGGAACTTACTTTGTGATACTGGAGCCGATCTCGGGTTCGGGCGACCTCGACCTTTACCTGTTCAGGTCGACGGTGAACAAGAAGAAGACGAATCTCGACGACCCGAATCTGCTCGGCTACAGCGCGTCGGGTTCTTCGAACGAGCTGGTCGCCCTGACGCTCGCGCCGGATAAGTACGTGATCGGGGTCAGCTCATACGACGGCAGCGTGCGCTACCGCCTGCGCGTGATCCCGTCGCTTTAGTATTCCGTTGCCCCAGAGGGGCAAGCGGATATTAGCCGGTGGTGCAACCATCGGGCACAGACCAGTAAAAAAATCGCGCCCCGGAGGGGCGCAGGATCAATCCACGGTCCTGCGCCCTTCCAGGGCGCGTGTTTATGCGTGATGCATTCCGGTGGTTGCACCACCGGCTAATATCTTTCGCTCCTCCGGAGCTTCTATTGTTAAAACGGGAACCTGCGCCTGCGCTTCTCTTTCTCGGCCTTCTCTTTTTCCTCTCTCTCTTTTTCGCGCTGGCGTTCGAGCTCTTGCTGAACTTCGAGCATCGTCGGCTGGCGGCCGAAGGTCAGCTCTTCGCGGTAAGTCGCGTGCACGGGCTTGCCGTTCAACAACGCGGGCGAGAAGACGTACTGCCTGAAAGCGTCGACCGCGCGCTCGTCTATCACGGGGTCGAGCCCGCGGAGCACTCGCACGTTGGTCATCTTGCCATCAGGCGTGACTATGCCCGAAAGCAGCACCGAGCCTATCACGCCTTTCCCCGTATCGAATTTCGGCACGACGCGGTCTAAGGCAACGGGCGGCGTGAAGCGGTCGCTCTCCGCCATGTTGATCGGCCCGCCGTATTCGTCTACGGGGTGAGAGAGTTGTTGAGGCCGGTTGCGCAGGTTTGCGACCGGAGCGATCTCCGGCGTCACAGAGATGAGCAGCGTCCGCTCGATCGGCGCGCTCTCCTGGCGACCGCCCGCGCCGACAAAATACTTCACGCCGAATAGGCCGCGCCCGCCCCTGAGCAAGACCGTCTCGAAGTTCTCCATCTCGACGCCCTTGGCGTCCAGCAGCGGCTGGTTGGCGTAGCGAACTTTGAAATCGAGCTTCATAAACCCGCGTACCACCTCGCGCGGGGTGAGCGAAAAAGTCATGTACTCGGGGCCGAGCAGCACCGCGTCATTAAAGGCCTCTTCGCTGCGCAGGCCGACCGAGCGTATGTGGCGCGCGACCACCTCTTCGAGCTTGTACTTCTCTTTCAGGTGGCCGATCTCCTCGTTGGCCGTCGAGAAGGTTCCCGCCAACCGCAGGACTTCGTCGACGGCGGGCGAACGCGCGGCGTCGTATTGATATACGGCAAACGTCAGGTTCACGCCATACTGGCGGCCCGCGGCGCGTTGTGCCGTCGAGCCGCTCTGCGCCCAAACGGGCGGCGAAGGCAGAAGGCAAATGGCGATTAAGAGGCTATAAAAAATTCCAGCCTGCTTTCTATTCTTTGAACGCATTAAGACAGTCATAAAAACTATATCAAGGTCACGGCTTGCGGTCGGTTTCGGCCTTTTCGGCGAGCACCGCTCGGTAAGCTTCGCTCCGGGTGATGCCGCGCGAGCGGGCAACGCGTTTGAGCGCGCCCTTCTGGTCGAGACCTTCGTCGCGCATGACCTGTTCTACCTCTTTCAATATTGATCCGGGTGAACGCGGCGCAGGTTCGCTTGCGCCGGTGGATTCCAACACGGGCCTGCTTTGATTATCAAGGACGGCGGGCGCGATAAGCAACACCATTTCGCCCTTAAGCGTGATCTCGTCGGCCCGCCGGGCGAGCTCGGAAAGCCTGCCTCGCAAGAAGTCCTCGTGTATCTTCGTAAGCTCGCGCGCTATGACCGCCGCGCGGTCGCCCAGCACGTCGACGGCGTCACGTAGAGCCTCTTTAATTCTGTGCGGCGCTTCGTAAAAGATGAGCGTATGGTTTGCTTCGGCAAACTCTCGGAGCCGAGCGCGCCGGGCCGCACGCCGCGCGGGCAAGAATCCGGCGAACGTGAATTCGCCCGACGCCAGCCCCGACGCCGCCAGCGCCGCCGTGACCGCCGATGGCCCTGGCAGCGGCGTGATCGTGATGCCGCGCAGGATCGCTTCTTTGACCAGGTGAAAGCCTGGGTCGGAGACCAGCGGCGTGCCCGCATCCGACACCAGCGCGATGTCAGCCCCGCCGTCGAGCTTGTCGACAAGCTCGACGGCGCGCTCGCGCTCGTTGTGCTCGTGGTAGCTGATCATAGGCTTTGAGATGTTATGGCTGGAAAGCAGCTTTCTGGTGCGCCGCGTGTCTTCGCAGGCTATCAAGTCGACCTCTTTGAGGACGCGCAGCGCGCGCAGGGTGATGTCTTCGAGGTTGCCTATGGGCGTCGCGACCAGGTAGAGAGTGCCAGCCATAAAGATGAAGGTGAACCGAGTCCGACTCTAAAATCCGCCCCTCAAAAAGATGATGATAAATAGCGCCACCAGTATTATGAGCACGGCCAGCGATATGATTGCCTTGTTCGTCCCCGGCCTCCGGTTAATCCTGCCCACGCGGACCTCTCTGGGCTCGCTTCGGTCCGTCGGTTCTTTCTCTTCGTCGCGCATGATGATTCCTGTATGAAGTGATGTTATCATAATCGAGCCTGCTGCATTCAACGGTTCTTGTGGACAAGGGTGACGGGGCGGCAAAGGTATAACCCGAAAGGCATGCTTCCCTCCTGATCTGTTCGAGCGACTCAACACCAAACATCTCATAGCAAGTGACGGACAATAACTCATGAATTATGACGCGATAGTCATAGGCACGGGATTCGGCGCGACGATCGCCGCCACGCGGCTCGTGGAAAGAGGCAAAAGAGTGGTCGTGCTGGAGCGCGGGACATGGTGGGTCACGCCCGACGCGCCAGGGCAGATGACGGCTACGAAGAATCTCTACGGTTGGATAAGAGAGAACAATCACCCCGTTCAGCACTTCCTGAATTCGGATGACAAGGACGCGCTGCTCAGCCTTTACGGAATGGTGCGAAGCCGCCGCAACAAGGTCGGGCTGTATAACTTCTCACACTTCAAGCAGGCGCTCGTGCTGACGGCAAGCGGCGTAGGCGGCGGGTCGCTCATCTACTCGAACGTGAACTCCGTGCCGCGCCAGGAGGTGTTGGAGAAGATAGGGCTGGAAGTCGGGCCGACCGAGTTTGAAGCCGCGCGGCGGTGGATGCAAGGTTACAGAGGCAGGTTCAACCGCATAGTCACGAAGATGCCCCTGCCGGGCCGCGACATCACGGACCTGGGCGAAGACTCTTATCTATATCTCGGTCGCACGCGCGCCTTGAAAGAGGCCGCGGCCGCCGTATCGAAGCGACTGGGGATAGAGGCCGATTGGCACCCGCTCGACCTGTCGACGGTCGAGTACGACCCGGAGCGCGGGTCGGAGAGCGAGGCGGCCGAGGCTCACACGTTTTGCGAACGGCTGGGCCGCTGCGTGCTCGGCTGCCCGCGCTCGGCCACTCACGCGCTCAGCAAGACGCTTTACGCCCGGCTGCTCGCGCGGCCCGAGCTGGGCGCGACCGTCTGGCCGCTGGCCAACGTCCGGTACGCGACGGCGGTCGAGGGCGGGTACAAGGTCAGCTTTGAAGACTACGGCGACGGGGGGAAGTGGAAGAGCGTCTTTGCGCCGATGGTATTTTTTGGCGCGGGCACGCTCGGGACTACAGAGATACTGCTCCGCTCGCGCGACCGCGGCGACCTGCGCTTGAGCGATAAGCTCGGCCAACGCTTCTCCACGAACGGCAACTTCAGCGGGTTCGCCGCGGGCACCAGCGCGCCCGTTCATTCCACCGAAGGGCCTATAAACACCTGCGGCGTCCGGCTGAATCTCGACGGCTTCAACGTCACCGTAGAAGATTGCGGGATACCGCCGACGTTCGCGGGACTTCTGAGCACGTTCGTCCACGCGGCCAACGGCTCCGACGTGCGGAGAACATTCCGGGGCAAGATCGCGCTGACCTGGACCAGGGACCGGCTGCCCGACTTCAAGAAGCTTTCCGGCCATTCCAACGGCGACTCGGCCCGCGCCGACGTGGCGAACACCTTCTACTTCAACGTCTCAAGCGAGGACGACGCGTCGGGCGTCTTTCGGCTGCACAATAACGGGCTCGACCTCGATTGGCCGACCCCAATCGCCAGCCACCCCGTCTTTGAAAAGATCGAGACGCTGCTCAGAGATTTCGCCGATGCGATGGGGGGCCGCTACGTCCCGTTCCCGACGTGGCGCGGGGTTATGGACAGAAAGCTCGTCGTCCTTCACCCGCTGGGCGGGTGCGCCGTCGGCGCCACGAACGCCGAAGGTGTAGTCGACGGCTACGGCAGGCTGTTCGATGGCGGCAAGCCGAAAGGGTCGACCGACGTTCTGCCGGGCCTTTACGTAGTCGACGGGTCGGCAATCCCCGGCGCGGTCGCGACGAACCCGGCTATGACGATAGCCGCGCATGCGCTGAAGACGGTGGCGGCCGCGCTGCCGTGATTTTTCGGGTAATTCAAGCATATAATTGTATGTTACTGGCATATTTGAAAGCTCTTGCGTATACTTGCGCTTCGATTTAGCCTTTGATAGGTTTCTACACTATAGTGTGCCGCAGGAACGGCACGACTCTACAAATAGTGGTCGAGCAGGGCGGCCCCGAGGTACTGGATGTTTAGACTGGAAAAACTTGAGATAAGCGGTTTCAAATCTTTTGCCGACCGCACGACGCTGACATTCGGGGAAGGCATCACGGCCGTCGTGGGTCCGAACGGATGCGGCAAGTGCGTAGATGGCGCGACGCTCGTGACGCTGGCGGACGGGCGCGACGTGCCGATACGCGAGCTCGTCGATGCGGCGTTGAAGGATTCCAACTCGGTCGAAGCGCTCGACGACGGATTGCTAACTCGTCAGAACCCTTCCGACGTCGCGATTCTCTCGCTTAACCCTGAAACGCTTCGTCTCGAACCCCGCCGGGTCACGGCCTTCATCAAGCGCGAGGCGACGCCTTACCTTTTGCGGATTCGCACGCGCGCAGGGCGCGAAGTCACGGCGACGCCTTACCATCCGCTTTTCACGCTGGAAGACGGGCGGCTGCGAACGCTCAAGGCCGAAGAATTGAAAGTAGGGGTTAGATTGGCCCTGCCGCGAAGGCTTCCCGTATCGGGCGGCGAGGTTGAGATGTCGCCGTTACGGATGTTGGAACAGTTTCAAGCGGGCGACAATCTCTTCGTGCCGCATTCCGATCAGTTGCGCGCGTGGGCTTTATCCGCCCACACAAGGTTTGGCACCTGGACGGGATGGGCGCGCGCCGCAAACGTCTCGGACGTACAGCTAAGGGGTTTTCTAAATAAGCAATCCGTCGGCACGAACACGCTCGTGAGCCTCTCGCATTCGGCGCAAAGTCTACCTCCGCTTGATGGGCGGCTCAAATCCCATGGCAATGGCGAGATGCGATTGCCCTCGGCCTTCTCGCCCGAGCTTGCGCGCTTTCTGGGGCTGGTCATCGCTGAAGGTAGAAACACAAGCTCGAATCAGGTGTGGTTTGTGAACTCGGACCCGGCCATCAATGATGAATATGAGCGGCTTGCTCACACGCTTTTCGGGCTGCGAGTCCGCCGCCTGCACTATAAATCGAACGCGGAAGACAGCCTGATCTTTTCGCACGCATTATGCAAGACGCTCGAACGATTGTTCGGCTTTTCTATTAACTCTTCCTCATCAGAAAAAGAGATACCATCGCAAGTGTTCGAGTCCGAGCGCGCGACACAGTGGGCATTTTTGTCTGGCCTGTTTGAAGGGGACGCCTATATTTCCGTTCAAGGGGGAAGCGGAGCCCCACGACCGCCCTTCATAGAGTACACAACCGCAAGCCCTAGACTGGCCGAACAAGTTGTCGCGTTACTGCTGCGCCTGGGCATATTCTCCCTGCTCAGGTCCCGGCAGAAATACGCAAGCAACACCGCGGAGAAACGGCGACGGACTTATTATTCGGTATTGATTTATGGGACGGAACAGCTATGTCGCGCGGCCGAAAATCTTTCCTTCGTCGGAGAGAAGCGCGCAAAGCTCTCGGCCCTACGCAAGCTCTCCGTGGCGTCGAATCCTAATCTCGACCTGATTCCCGGCATAACTCCGCTCGTCAAACAGGCCGCCCGCGTCGCGGGTGTTAATGTAAAAGCTCATCGCAGCAATCATCCAAAGCTTGCCGCATACGTCGAGAGCCGTTGCGAAGCCAGTCGCGGCGGGCTGCTCGAAGTCACGGAACAGATCGAGCGCTCAGGTAAAACGCCCGATGCCGCGCGCGGCTTGCTTGACAGGTTCAAGAAGCTTGCTTCATCCGATATTTATTGGGACGAGATCGTAAGCGTGGAGCAGGTCGCGCCGAGCGATGAATGGGTTTATGACCTTAGCATCGCCGAGACGCATAACTTCGTCGCGGGAAACATAATCGTCCACAACAGCAACGTGGCGGAATCTATCTCGTGGGTGCTGGGCGAGCAGTCGGCTAAGAATCTGCGCGGCGGAAAGATGGAAGATGTCATCTTTAACGGCACGCGCGACCGCAAGCCTACGGGGATGGCCGAAGTCCTGCTCACGCTGGTCGCGGTCAAAGACATCGCCGCGAAAGACTCCGACGGCCCTCCGGCAGACGACGATCACGAGTACGAAGACGCGGTCGAAAACGCGGAGCGGGCCGCCGAAGCCGCGCGCTCTCTCGTTCATGAATTGACCCCGCAACAACCAGTGCCCGAACAGCCCGCAAACGAACAGCCCGCGCCGGAACCGGCGGGCGAGTTGACCGCGCAGGCCGATTCGTCAGCAGTCGTTAACGACTCGCCGCGCGTCGCCGAAAAGCGAGCTAAGAGCCACGACCGCTCGCGCGCTCAACGACGCAAGCGGCGCACGGTCGCCATCATGGCCGGCGAGCGCATAACGGTTGGCCGCAGGCTTTACCGGACCGGCGACAGCGAATACTTGATGAACGGTCGCCCATGCCTGCTCAGGGACATCCAGGACCTGTTCGCGGGCACGGGACTGGGCGGCGCTCACTACGCCATAATCGAGCAAGGGCGCATCGGGCAGATCCTTTCATCAAAGCCGCTCGACCGCCGCGCGCTGATCGAAGAAGCGGCGGGCATCACGAAATTTAAATCCCGCAAGCGCGCCGCGGAGCTGAAGCTCGAATCCGCCAAGCAGAACCTGACGCGGCTCAACGACATCATCAGCGAGATCGAGCGGCAGGTTAACAGCCTCAAGCGGCAGGCGCAGAAGGCGCGGCGCTACCGCCGCATGCGCGAAGAGGTGCGCGGCTTGCAAAAGGTCGTCTTCACGGCCGATTATTATCGCCTCACCGAGGCCATCGACCGCGTGGCCCGCGAGTTGGAAGCGGCCTCCGTCAAACAGTCCGAGATAGACTCTATAATCACCGCGCATGAGACTGAGCACCGGGCCGTGTCGGCCGAAGCGCGCGCGGGCGAAGACCGTCTGGCCGGGTTGCGCGAGACGGCGGCGGCGATAGAGCTTGAGGCCGACCGCGCCCGCAACCGCCGCGCCTTTGAGCAGCAGCAGATCACTGAGCTTACGACGCGCATCGAAGAGCTTGAGCGCGATCAACAGGCGCTTGACACTCGGCTCGCGAGCCTCGACGATGCGGCGGAGCGCCACGGCGTCGAGCTCGAAGCGCTCGAAACAGAGCACGCCGCCGAGCAGGCCGACCTGCGCGCGCGCGAAGGCCAGTACCAGGAAGAGTTCGCGCGCCTCCGACAGGCCGAAGCCGAGATCGAGCAGATGCGCCAGCGGTTGCTCACCGAGATCGGTCACCTCGAACGGCTGCGCAACCTCAGCGCGGGCCTCGAAGAGGCGCTGCGCCGGCTGGAGCTGAAGCAGACGAGCTTGCAGGCGGAGATGGAGCGGGCCTCCTCGCGTCTGGAAGAGGCTTCGAGCGAGTACGCGCGCGTGGGCGGCGAGGCCGAAGGCAACCGCGCGCGGCTGGTCGCCCTGACGGGCCGCATACGAGAGCGCGCCAAGACGCTCAGCGAACTGAGGAACGAAGCTACGGCCTTCCGCCAGGAGCTAGAGGCCATCCACGCCGAACGCACCTCCGCCGCGCACCGCCTGGAGTCGCTCGAAGACCTGGACGAGCATCACGCTCATTACTCGGACGCGGTTCAGTTCGTGCTGTCGCCCGAACAGGCCGCACGCATAAACGCGCTAGGCCCGCTCGCCGATTTCGTAGAGGTCGAGGCCCAGTACGAGCGGTTGATCGAAAGCCTCTTCGGCCGCGAGCTTCAATCGGTGCTCGTCCCGACGATCGACGACGCGCTGGCCGGGGTCGAATCGATCAAGGGCGAAGGGCTGGGCCGCGGCGCGTTCTTAGTCGTCGGCCTGCACGGCGGCGAAGGCGACCCCGCCGACGAGACGGGCGAGCGAGAGTCGCAGGCTTACGGCGAGCTTGAAGCCCGCGAGCCGGACGACCTGGAGCCTCAAGTATTGCTCGGCTACGACGATCTCGTATGGAGCGATGAAGATTACATCGCGGCCGACCACCAGTTGCCCGCGGCCTCGATCCCTCTGGAAGAGTTTTTAGAAGCGTCGTATGACTCGGAGCCCGATACGTTCGCGCCGGACATCGACGTCGAAGACGCCGATCGACAACAACTGCGCCGGTTCGACGAAGACGAGGCTCGCACGGCTTCCCGTTTCCAGCTCGACGTTCTTCGCGCGATAGACCTGATGGGGCTGAGGCCGGAGATAAAGTCGGTCGTCGAGCGCGCGTTCCCGGACAAGTGCGCGGCCTCGGTCGTGCCCGACATCGAAGCGGCGCTGCACCTGTCGATCGAGAACGCCTCGCGAATCTACGTCACGTATAACGGCGAGCAGGTCGTAAACGGGCGGCTGATAGTGACGGGCGCGCAGGCCGGCCAGCGCGGCGTTTCGCTGCTCGGCCTCAAGCGCGAGATAAAACAGCTCCGCGTGCAGACCGAAGTTCTTCGCGCGGACGAGGAGCGCATGGCCGAAGAGCTGACCCGCGCGCAGCAGCGGCTCGAAGGGATAGAGGGCGAAGTCTCGCAGCTCGACCTTGAGCTCCGCGAGCACGAGAAGACGACCGTCGCGCGCGATTCGCAGCTCGAAGGTTTAGCGCGCGACCTCGAACGCGCTTCCCAGCACGTCCGCGTCGTCGAGGCCGAGATGGAACAATCGGCCGAAGAGTGCGCGGAGCTTTCGTCGCGGATCACGGCGCTCGCGTCAGAGCTACAGACGGCCGAGGCTTCGCGAGATGCGGTGCAGTCGGCCATCACCACGGCCCAGGCGGAGTTCATCGAGCTGCGCGCCCACGTCGAACAGCTCGCCGAGCAGCTCTCTTCGGTGCGCGCTTCGGTGGCGGCGCGCGCCGAGCGGTTGCAGTCGGCGCGCGGCGAGGCGCGGCGGATCGAATCGGAGGCCGAAGAGTTTCGCTCGCGAATAAACCGCAACCGCGTAGAGCTGTACGAGAGCTACGGCCGCATCGAACAGCTCCGCGCCTCGACGAGCGAAGGCGACACGGCCACGGCGCGCTTCGACGCCGAGCGGGCGGAGCTTGACGGCGAGATCGCGCGGGCCGCCGAGAGCCTGGACCAGGCGCGCGGGCGCACGGACGAGCTGGAAGCGCTCTTAGCCGAGCTCAGGCAGTCGTCGTCGGCCGCGCACGACCGCAGGGGGCAGATAGAGGTCGAGCGCGCGCGCGTAGAAAGCGAGGCCGAGCACCTGGCGCGGATATGCTATTCGGAGCTGGCAATGTCGCTCGAAGACGTGGTCACGAGCGTCGAGCTCGGGCTCGCGGCACAGACCCAGTTGTCGGAGCCATCTGAGATCTCAAATCTCAAATCTCAAATCTCAGATGATGAAGAGGCAGAGACAATCCAGACGCAACCACCGGCCCCTGACGCGGAGGCCGCGCGGGCGAGGCTCGACGAGCTGAAGGCGAAGCTCGACGACATCGGCCCTGTCAACATGATGGCCCTTGAGGAGCTTGAAGAGGCCGAGCAGCGATACGCCTTCCTCTCCGAGCAGAGGCGCGACATACTCGAATCGATCAAGATGACTGAAGAGGCGCTCACGGAGATCAAGCGCCGGTCGCGCGAGCGCTTCCGCCACGCCTTCACTCACATAAACGAGAACTTCCAACGCATGTTCGTCGAGCTGTTCGGCGGCGGGCGCGGCGAGATGATCCTGATCGACGAAGAGGATGTTTTAGAGTCGGGCATAGACCTGATCGCGCAGCCGCCGGGCAAGCGGCTCCAGAACGTGCTGCTGTTGAGCGGCGGCGAGAAGGCCATGGCCGCCATAGCCCTTGTGCTTGCGATATTCCAGTACCGCCCCTCGCCCTTCTGCATACTCGACGAGGTCGACGCGCCGCTCGACGAGATGAACGTGGGCCGCTTCTCGAACAAGGTGGTCGAGATGAGCCGCGACACGCAGTTCCTCGTCATCACGCACAACAAGCGGACGATGGAGGCGGCGCTCGCGCTTTACGGCGTCACGATGGAAGAGCCGGGCGTGTCGAAGCTGGTGTCGGTCAAATTTGAATAACGGTCCGGCCTATCCGAGGGATGGACAGTGTAGACAGCTTTGACGGTTTCAATCATACTGTTTACTGTCTTATCCCTTATCTGTTTTTTGGTGACTGGTAGTATGCGCAAAAGTAGTTTCATAGCGTGCCTCTTGCTGGCGTCGCTCACGGTCGTATCGAACGGGCAGAACGGGGCGGCGGCAAGCGCGGGGGCCGGGGCGAGCTTCGGTTACAGGTTTGAAAACGCGCGGTTCCACATCCCTTTGATCGAGATAGACCTGGCTCCGGATGGTACGGGCGAGCTCAGATTCAAGCGCGGCGAGTCGGACGAGGTCATAGACTTAAAGCTGAAGCTTTTGCCCGCGACGATCGAGCGCATTCGCACGCTCTACGGCGTGACGGGCTTTCTGACCTCTAAAGAGGAGTACCAGTCCAAGAAAGACTTTTCAAACCTCGGGTGGGTGACTCTTTCGGCGCGCGAGGGCGACCTCTCGCGCGAAGTGCGGTTCAACTACAGCGAGAACCGTCAGATAAAAGAGCTCTACGACATCTTCCGCGCGATCGCGACGCAGCAGATGCACCTGTTCGACCTCGACACGGCCGAGCAGTACCAGCCGCTCGATCTGCCGACCCAGCTCGGCGTGCTTGAGAGGGACCTGGAGCTGGAGCGCATAGCCGAGCCGGAGCAGATGCTGGCGGCGCTCAACGGCATAAACTCGAACGACGCCTTGCCGCTGATCGCGCGCAACCACGCGAAGCGGATAGCGGAAAAGATCGAGAAGAAGAAGTTCAAATCGCCGGTGAAAAAAACAGTAGATAGTAGCCAGTAGTCAGTAGCCAGTAGAAATCATCGGCACTACTGACTACTGGCTACTGACTACTGGCTACTGACTTATGTTCTTCCCCCGCGGCAAACCGCTGCATGAAAACCTGGCGACGAGTTATGTGCTCGTCGACGCGCTCATCGATGACCTCTGCGAAGGCGGGTTTTCCGGCATCGTGGAGGTCATGCTGCATGACGCGGACGGCTGCGTAGTTATCGAGCGCGGCAAGGTCGCCGCCAGCCTGCTCAAAGAGAATCAGAAGGGCGAAGCCGCAATCGGCGTTCAAGAGCTGGCCGCGAGGGCGCGGGCCGAGCGCGGCCGCGTCTCCGTCTACACTTATTCGACCGACGTGGCGAGCGCGCTCGCGCGCCGGACCGACTGCAAGACGCTTTACACACAGTTGAGCACGGACTTCGCGGACCTGGGCAAGATGCTCGCGAAGCTGGCGCGCGAGCGCGACCGCGAGTGGCTCATAGAGGTCGCGGCCAACGGCGGGACCGAGGCGCTGATCTATCTAAGGGATGACGACTGCCTGCTGGTTACGCCGGAAGGCGGCGAGGAAGTGACCGCCCGCACATCACTGGCCGATAGCCGCGCGCTCGAAGACCTGCTCGCGGAGGTGAGCCGCGCGGGCGCGACCTTTGACGTTTACTTCCGTCAAGCGACGCCCGCCCTTGTCGAAGAGGTCGAAGAGGTTGAAGAGAGTCAAGCGGCTCCGCCCGCCACCCCGCAGGAAGCGGAGCGAGAAGCGGAGGTCGAAAGCTATAAAGTCTCTCAGGCCGCGACCGGCCACGGCTCCGTGTTTACGGTCGATCACATCGAGACGAGTGTTGACGCGAGCCCGGAACCCGATTACGTCGAGCTGGCGCGCGTCGACGAAGAGGTCGAGCGAGACAGAGAGCAAGATACCGTCGACGATGATTACGGCGACGAGATGAAGGTTAGCGAGCCGCCCTTGTTGCCCGACATCGCCCTGCCCGAATCGGCCAGGCAGGGGATGACGGCGCACCTGTTCGCGTCGGCCGCCGTCGCCGAAAACGCGGGCGAGGCCGAGATGATCGAAGTCAAACGGCTGATGGGCGAGATCGCCAGGACCGTCGAAGACGCGATCCGCGCGGTTTCTCAGCACAGCAATTTCGCCATGCACCTGCGCGCGGGCCAGTTGAGGGTCGCCGACCGCTACCCTTTCTTAGACCCGTTCGGCAACGAGTTCGAATACCTCGCCGGCGAGATCGCGTTCGTCGGCAAGGTCAAGCCCGACGATTTCATAAACGGGCTCACCGAAGCGCTGAGGATCGCGCTGGCGAGCGCCCTCCAGTCGGTAGGCCAGCCCGCCCGGCTGCGCGCGATCGCCACGGAAGATTTACGTCGGCTGGCCGGGCGCTACCGCACGGAGTTCGAAGAGTTCGGCCTGGACCAGGCGGTCGAGCGAATAATAGAGTAGTGCTGAGTCCTGAGTAATTGTCTTCCACTCAGCACTCAGCACTCAGGACTTCTTAATCAAGGAGAGATTCATGAGCACACGAATGTACGCTTTGCCCGTCGAGCAGACCGAGTGGCGCGTCGAGGGCGCGGGCTCGACTACCATCTTCAACTGGGTGTACGACGAGGGCCGGGACAAGCTGCTTACGCTTTACGAAAAGGGGAAGAACAAACAGTGGAACGCAAATGAGCGGATAGACTGGTCGCAGGAGGTCGACCTGGCGAACCCTCTGGGGTTCCCCGACTACTTCGTCGCGATCTATGGGTCGCCCACCTGGGAGAAGCTCGACGAGCGCGGCCGAAACGAGGTCCGCCATCACCTCGAAGCGTGGCGCTTCTCGCAGTTCCTCCACGGCGAGCAGGGCGCGCTCATCTGCACGGCCAAGATCGTGCAGACCGTTCCCGACATCGACTCGAAATTCTATGCCGCGACTCAAGTGATCGACGAGGCCCGCCACGTCGAAGTCTATTCGCGCTACCTCCGCGAGAAGATTCAGATGGCCTACCCGATCAACGTCCACTTGCAGACGCTGCTCGAACAGGGCATCCGTGACTCGCGGTGGGATTTCACGTACCTGGCCATGCAGGTGATAATCGAGGGGCTGGCGCTGGCGGCCTTCGGCACAATACGCGACCTGGCGACCGAGCCTCTGGGCAAAGCCATCAACGCTTACGTGATGCAGGACGAAGCGCGCCACGTCGCCTTCGGGAGGCTGGCCCTGCGCGACTACTACCGCGAGCTTACGGACCGCGAGCGCGACGAGCGCGAAGAGTTTGCCGTCGACGCCTGCTACCTGATGCGCGACCGCTTCATGGGCGAAGAGATCTGGGAGCGCCTCGGCTTTGACGTGGACGGTTGCGTCACGTTCGTCCGCCAGTCGCCTTTCATGCGAGAGTACACCAAGCGGCTCTTTACGCGGATCGTGCCGACCATACGCGACATAGGATTGTGGGGCGAGCGCATTCAAAAGGCCTTCGCTGACATGGGCATCATAGAACTGGCCGACCTCGACGTTGAGGCGTTGAGCGCGGCCGACGAAGATGTCGCGGCTGAATACGACCGTCTCCGCGCCGCGCGCGACGCACAGGTCGCGGGCGTTATAGCCGAAGGCGCGGCCGATTAAGCTAAACCGCAATTCTTAGAATAAAAGGCCGGCCGGGGAGCCGGCCTTTCTCTTTTGCGTCGATCTCAGACGGACGGAAAGAAAGCGTACAGATTCATTACTGGCGCGAGGATTTGCGAACACTCGCGAGCCCCGGACGCGCCCATTCAATCCCCGGCAGCGCCATTATTTCGGCATTGGAATTGCTGAGTAGTGTTTGACCTTATTGGAATATCCAGACTCGGGCATTGACCCGCGTCGGTGCTCTTTTTCGACTCAGGTGAGGAATCATATGCAATACCAACAAGTGGTAAACGACGTTCTAGCAAGGCTACGTTTCCCGTCCGCAGACCGGGCCGACCTAAAGAATTCTTCGAACAAGAAAGGCATGCTCACGCGTGCGAAAGAGCGGTTGCAGAAACTCTTCTCAAATGATCTTGTCGTCGACCTCGGCACGTCGAACACGGTCATCTACGTGCCCGACCATGGGGTCGTCTTAAACGAGCCCTCGGTCATCGCTATCAACAACGACACCGACCAGGTCGTCGCGGTCGGGCGCGAGGCGAAGCTGGCGCTGGGCCGTCAGGCAAACACTATCCGCATAGTCCGCCCGCTGAAGGACGGCGTCATAGCCGACTTCGACGCGACCGAGCAGATGCTGTCGCATTTCATCAAGGCGGCGCTGTCGCGGCGCAAAGTCTCGAACCCGCGGATACTGATCTGCGCGCCGGGCGAGATCTCTCAGGTAGAGCGGCGCGCGCTTGAAGACGCGGCGGGCCGCGCCGGGGCCAGGTACGTCGACGTGGTCGAGGAGCCCATAGCCGCGGCCATAGGCGCGGGGTTCGACATTCAATCCGGGCGAATCTTCATGCTCGTCGACATCGGCGGGGGGACTACGGACATAGCCGTGCTCGGCTACGGCGGCCCGGTCCACCTTTCGACGCTGCGCGTCGGGGGCGACAAGATGGACGAGGCGATAATCCAATTCGTCCGCCACGCCCACTGCACTGAGATCGGCAACCTGACGGCCGAGGCGATCAAGCTGGAGCTCTCCGCGGCAGGCTCCGACCAGCCCGACCGCGATATCGAAGTCCGCGGCCGCAACCTGAAGACGGGCTTGCCCGCGATTCTTAAGATCCCGCGCAGCGAGTTAATGGCCGCGATAGAGCCCGTCATAGATGAGATCATTCAGGCCATTTGCAACTCTATAGAAGAGCTTTCGGCGGAAGTGTCGGCGGGGCTATTGGATTCCGGGATAGTGCTTGCCGGCGGGGCTTCACAGTTCGCAGGGCTCGCCGAAAGGATCGGCCGGAAGACGGGCATCCAGGCCCGCCGCGCCTCGACCGACGTTCAGAGCGTCGCCGTGGTAGGCGCGGGAAAACTCTTCAGGGATGGCAGCTACACTTCTATACGCGAACTGATGGCGCAGCTCAGGGCCGAAAAGTTATACGACAAGAACGCGAGCGAGGGTGACGATTACCACATGAACCGGGCGGCCTGATGGCCGCCCTCACCGCCCCGTCATGTGTAGCCTGTATATCGCCGAGCCGTAGA
Source organism: Blastocatellia bacterium (assembly GCA_035249305.1). Taxonomy (GTDB): domain Bacteria; phylum Acidobacteriota; class Blastocatellia; order UBA7656; family UBA7656; genus DASUNP01. The sequence goes on from DATFGQ010000025.1 coordinate 82,023, forward strand.
GAGAGCGCACGCGCCTGCGGACATGGTGCTGGTCGTCGAGCAGGATTCTTAGGCGGCGTAATTGCAACCTTAAAGTACAGGCGATGACCTCTGAGTTGACCATCAGTCTGTGCGAGCGGGCCATCAAGACTTCCGATCTGTCCCTGTGGCGCAGACATCTCTCATACACCCTTGAATGCTTATCCGTAGAGTCATCGCCGCTATAAGTACTTTTAGAGTCACTTTTTAACACCATTGGGACCTCTGTCATGTACCTGACATAAGAGAGTCTAACACACAAAAGGTCGGCTCTTACAAATATCTTGATCAGCAATTCTGACTCGTCTGATTTATGTCAGGTAATGTACAGACACTACAGACCCGCTTTGATATATTCTTTAGACCTCCCGATAAGAAGTTAAAAAGAGTTTCGAGCAAAGATAAGGTAGGATTTTGGCTCAATGCAATCGATCAATAAACGCATTCTTTACATTGACGACAATAAAGATTCTCGCGAGATGATTACGGCGCTGCTATCGTTCTGGAGTTATGAAGTGGTTCAGGCTGGCACCTTCGCGGAGGCTATGGAGAAGGTCAGCAGTGATGGCTTTGATCTTTGCCTGCTCGACAACTGGCTGCCGGACGGCAGCGGCATAGAGCTTTGCAGGCAGATCCGCTCTATAAAGCCGCACATGCCGATAGTCTTTTATTCGGGGGTGGCGGGCGAGTCCGACAAAGAGGCTGCCTTTCGCGCCGGCGCGCAGGCGTATCTGGTCAAGCCTACGGGGATCGAGGTGATAGAACAGACGATAAACGGTCTGCTCGACGGCAACGGCGCAAAGCGCGACGGGCAGCCGGGCGAAGTCAAAGCGGCGGGCCAGCCCTGGGTCGAGATTTCCAGAAGAAGGATAGAGCGATCGCGCCAACTGGCTAAGGAAGCGAGGGAGCGACTAAGAGTCTCGGACACCAAGATTGAGCAGACGCTATCAAAACAGAGCCAGGGCAAGCGATGAGCCCGAAGACCTTCAAGAACGCTCCACTTCAAATATGCTTTCCATCATTCGGGTAATGATTTCGTAGCATTCGCAACTGGCCGCTTCCAGAGCCTTGCGGTCGACGACCGTCACGTTCCCACGCGAATAGCGAATGATCCCTGCGTTCTGCAACGTGCTCGCCACCACCGAGACGCTCGGGCGGCGCACGCCCAGCATCTGCGAGAGGAACTCGTGCGTCATCAGGAACTCGTCCTTCCGCACACGGTCATGAGTCAACAGAATCCACCGCGCCATCCGCTCTTCTAGCGAGTGCTGGTTGTTGCATGCGGCCACCTGCGCGATCATGCCCATGAAGGCGTGCGAGTAGCGCAGCAGCATTATAAAAAGCGGGCCGCCCCTCCCCCTCACGTGTTCGACGAAGTCGGACGCCTTCATGCGCGTGGCGCTGCCCGGTATCTGGACAAAGACCGTTGTGTTGCTTTTCTCGATCCCTAACAGCAGCGAGAGGCCTACCATCCCCTCTATGCCCATAAGCCCCACCTCTATCGTCCCGCCATCGAGCGTCTCGACGACTGTCGAAGTGACCGCGTTATCCGGGAAGTAGACGTACCTTATAGGTCGGTTCATCTCAACCAGGATCTGCTTCAGCTCCAGGTCGACATGATCTAGAAAAGGGCTGAGGCGCTCTTGCTCTTCCTTGGGGATGGTAGTTATAAGGCGGTTCTTTGGCATATCAATCCCTCCTTTGATGCGCTCCTGATAGATGTTAATAAAAGTACGGCGGGCTGGTCTTTACGCAACCGTATATATGATAGAATTTTGTGGGGCGCGCCACCCGAGCTGCGACAAGGAGCCCGCTGTGAAACCCGGCAATCACGCGACAGATGCAATGACCAGCCTGGACGAGCTGGTGGAGACTCAACTGAGAAACCTCTCAGAGAAACTCGCACGCCCGCACAGCCTCGAAGAGCTGGAACGCGAGGTGACGATCCTCAACGAGCTGGTCCAGTCGTTCAAGTTCCGAGACGAGCTGTTAAAGCGACTGGCCGACGACGACCTGCCGGCCGCGCCAAGAAGGCAGGCCCGCGAAGCCGTGGCGAGGCACGTCGAGATAGTCCGCCAGAACCGCCGGCGGTCGAGCGAATTGATATCGAAGTCGCACCGGCTGATAGAGAAATCGGAGCGGCTCTTTGCCAGGCTTGCTATCGAGAGGCCGATGGCAAGCTCGTCGCTTTCGCATCAAAGGAACCTGCTGTTGGCCGCGCTCCCCGCGGGCGAGTACACGAGCCTGATCTCCAGGCTGGAGCGCGTATCGATCTCGATGGGCAGAATCGTCTGCCACCCGAGCGAGCCGATCAGGTGCGTCTACTTCCCCGAGACGGCCATATTCTCTGTAGTAGCCGTGATGAAAAATGGCTCGACCGTGGAGGTGGGCACTGTGGGCAAAGAGGGGATGGTGGGCATTCGCGTCCTGTTCGGGGCCGACGCCACTCCGGCCCAGACCGTCGCGCAGGTCGCCGGCACAGCCCTGAGGATGAGCGTCTCATCGCTCGGCGAGGTGATCCGTTCGGGAGGCTCGCTCGAATCGCTCCTGCTGCTCTATTCGCAGGCCGCGCTCACGCAGGCGCGCCAGTCGGCCGCCTGCAAGAACTTTCACTCGGTCGAGCGGAGGCTCGCAAAGTGGCTGCTGACGGTAGTCGATTATATGGAGTCGGACCAGGTAGCGCTGACGCAAAGCCGGATCGCGCAGGTGATCGGCTCGCGCGTCGCGGGGGTTTCCGAGGCGGCCAGCAGGCTCCAAAAAGAAGGGCTGATCAGTTACAGCCGCGGCTCTATCAAGATTCTCGACAGGCCAGCCCTGGAGGCCGCCGCTTGCGAGTGCTATCAGGTGTTGAGGCGAGAGCTTGAGCAGCTATACTTGGCTTACTCGCGCCTAGCGCAAGAGACGGCCCGTTCCGAGGCGTAGAGGAGGGAGGTTCGCCCAAAGTGTCAACAGCAAATACGGCCGGCAACCTGTTCGAACGGCTCATGGCCCTGGCCGATGAGGCGTTCGCAAACAAGCTCTTCAGCGTCGCCTATCACGCGCTCGCCGCCGCTTACCACTGCGCGGTCGCATCAAACAGTGAACATCAACTCTCTGTCGTCGAGCGCGCGGCGCTCGAACAGTTGAGATGGATCGACGCCAACGCGCCCGACTACGAGCACTCGACCGCGTCGGCTTCCAAGCGGAATCATACGAGCATCTTCGTGATTTTATCTCAGCAAGCCGCCACAAGGTCGCGCTACATATCGCTCGGCTACCCGTCGACTAACAAATAATTGAACAGGCTGAGACGTTCGGCCCCGTTTAAGAGAACCCGCATGAAAAAAGTCTTGATCGTGGTGATCGTGATCCTGCTCGCGGGGGCGGCGGGCTTCTTTTTCGTGCTGCCCGGCTACGTAGAAAAGAGCAGGAACGTCACGCTCAACCCGCCGCCATACTCGGCGAGCGCGCGAGCGAGCGAGCTTCACAAAAGGCTCGTCGTCGCGGACCTGCACTCCGACTCGCTCTTGTGGGACAGGGACCTGTTGGACCGCGCCGCGCGCGGACACGTCGACGTCCCTCGCCTGATCGAAGGCAACGTCGCGCTCCAGGCCTTCACGGTCGTCACGAAGACGCCGAAGGGCCAGAACATCGAAAGCAACGACGACACTACGGACAACATAACGCTGCTGGCCGTCGCACAGCGCTGGCCCATCGGCGCGTGGAGCAGCCTCAAAGAGAGGGCGCTTTATCAGGCGGCCAGGCTCCGCGAGGCGGCGGAGCGGTCGGGCGGGAGGCTTGTCGTCATCCGAACGGCCGACGACCTGGCGCGGTACCTGGAGCGGCGCAAATCGGACCAGGCGATAACCGCTGGGCTCTTAGGGATCGAAGGCGCTCACGCGCTCGACGGGGACCTGGCGAACATCGACGTGCTGTTCGACGCGGGCTTTCGCATGATGGCCCCGACACACTTTTTCGACAACGACCTGGCCGGCTCCGCGCACGGGGTCGAAAAAGGCGGGCTTACGGAAAAGGGGCGCGAGATGGTCCGCAGGATGGAAGCCAAACGCATGATCGTCGATCTCGCGCATGCTTCAGGTAAGACTATCGAAGACGTTTTAGCTATGGCCACGCGGCCCGTCGTCGTCTCTCACACGGGGGTCAGGGCGACGTGCGACAACACGCGCAACCTGAGCGACGAGCAGATAAGAGGCATCGCGCGGACGGGCGGCGTGATAGGCATAGGCTACTGGGACACGGCCGTCTGCGGCCAGGACGCGTCGGCGATCGCGCGCGCCATACGCCACACGGCCAACCTCGTCGGCGTAGACCACGTGGCGTTAGGGTCGGATTACGATGGGGCGATCCCCGCGCCTTTCGACACGACGGGCGTCGCGCAGATAACCGACGCGCTGCTGGCGG